>NZ_JBIRZD010000001.1:151467-586685 GCF_044390505.1 Streptomyces sp. NPDC018947 | reverse complement strand
GGGGGGGAACCCCCGGGGGGGGGCCGCCCGGGGGGGGGCCGGACCTCGGCGCGCCCCGGTTTTAAAACTAGTATCTGGGGGGCCCCCCCCCCCCCCCCCCCCCCCGGGGGGCCCCCCCCCGGGGGGGGGGGGGCCCCCGCCCGTTTCGTGGCTCAGGCCGCGACCGGCGTCTGCTCCGCGCCCCGCTGCTCCGGCTCGGCCGTGCGCCTGGACAGCAGCCGGTCCGCTGCGAAGGCGCCGGGGCCGGTGAAGACCAGCAGCAGGAAGGCCCAGCAGAACATCGCGGAGGCCTCGCCGCCGTTCTCCATCGGCCACAGCGCCTCGGGCTGGTGGACCGTGAAGTAGGCGTACGCCATCGAGCCGGAGGCGACGAGGGCCGCGGCGCGCGTGCCGAGGCCCACCAGGACGAGGGTGCCGCCGACGAGCTGGATCACGGCCGCGTACCAGCCGGGCCAGGTGCCCGCCGCCACGGTGCCGCCTCCCGGGGCGCCGCCGAGGACGCCGAAGAGGGAGGCGGCGCCGTGGCAGGCGAAGAGCAGGCCGACGACCGCGCGGAACAGGCCGAGGGCGTAGGGCTGGGTGCGTTCGAGGCGTCCGGGCATGTGGGGGTACTCCTTCGGTCGCCGGTCGGAAGGGGACCGGTGGGGGACGGAACCGAGTGGGCTGCCCACGTTAGGTGACCCTAAGGAGTACTTGCAAGTTCAACATCTGGTCATGCGGGAACTCCGGGTTACCGGCGCGTAAAAAAAACCACCCCACGTGGGAAACGTCCCAGTGGGGCGGCTCGGGAAGGACGCGCTGACCGAAACCGTGCGGAACGGCGAGGACCCGGATTGCGGAATCCGGATTACGCCAACTCCCGCTCGGCGACCGTCCGCAGGACCGTCTCCCCGTCGCGTTCCGAGCGTGCCTGCTCCAGCCGCAGCCGGGCCGAGCGGCCGCGCAGGGTCAGGGTCATGAGCTGGTTGCCGAACCAGGGGCCGCCGGTCCGGCGCCAGGAGACCGCGGGCGGCGCGCACCGCCCGTGCCGGGTGAACAGCCTCCCGAGCGCCCGCGCCGGGGCGCTCCAGCCGAAGCGGAAGCCGAGCCGGATCGAGAGCGGAACCGAGTTGTGCACGGGGGAGCAGGTGAGCTGGGCGACGCGGGCGCCGGGCCCGCGCCCCGGCCAGGACGGCTCGGCGACGTAGGCGTGGTGGACGTCCCCCGACAGCACGCTCACCGTCGCGGGCGCCCCCGGGCCCGTACCGGCCTCGGCGATCAGGCCGGCGAGCGCGTCGAAGGACGACGGGAACGCGGACCAGTGCTCCAGGTCGGCCCCGCGTCTGATCCGCTCGCCCAGCCGGGCCCAGCGTTCGCCGCGTACGCCGCCGCACACCGCCGCGTTCCACGCCTCCACGTCGTGCACCAGAGGGGGCAGCAGCCAGGGCAGGGAGGTGCCGATGAGCAGGTGGTCGTAGGGGGAGTGGCCGTCGTCGCGTCCGTCGAGCACCTGCTCGCGCAGCCAGGCGGCCTCGCCGTCGTCGAGCATCGAACGGCGGTCCTCGGCCAGTACGCGGGCGGCGCGGGAGTCCACCATCACCAGCCGTACGCGGCCGAAGTCGCGCCGGTAGCTCCAGCGGACCGTGTCCGGGGCGGAGTCGGCCCGCGCGGCGAAGGCGCGCAGCGCGTCGGTGCCGTCGGGCGCCGAGAGGACGGCCTCGTAGAGCGGGTCGGCGGCCAGTTCGGCGGGGGAGAGGTTCCCCAGGTGCTGGTACACCCAGTACGACATCAGGCCGCTCAGGATCCGCTCGCTCCACCAGTCGGTGGCCCGCATGTCGGCGAGCCAGGCGGCGGAGGTGTTCCAGTCGTCGATCACGTCGTGGTCGTCGAAGACCATGTACGAGGGCACGGTGGACAGCAGCCAGCGCACCTCCGGGTCGCTCCAGGACTCGTCGTAGAGGTGGGTGTACTCCTCGTAGTCCGCGACCTGGGCGCCCGGCGGCTCCGCAGGGTCGCGGCGGCCGGCGAGCCAGCGTCGCGTCGCGTCGGAGACCTCGTCGGCGTACACCTGGTCGCCGAGCAGCAGCAGGACGTCGGGCCGCTCGCCGGGCGGACCGGCCGCCAGGCGGCCGGCGAGGGCGTCCAGCGCGTCCGGGCCCACCGGGTCGTGCCCGCCGGCCGGCGGCGCGGCCCAGCGGCAGGAGCCGAAGGCGACGCGCACGCCGTCCCCGCCTGCGGGCGTGGCGATCACCGAGGGCGGGAAGCCGTGGTCGGGCGGCGGCCACACGCGGGCGCCGTCGAGGAGCACCTCGTACTCCGTGGCCGTGCCGGGGGTCAGCCCGGTCACCGGGACCAGGGCGTAGTGGTGGCCCGCGATCTGGAACGTGCGGGCCGTGCCCCGCGCCCCGTCGGCGCACCGCACCTCGGCGGTGCAGGGGCGGCTCGTCTCGGCCCAGACGGTCGCGGACGAGCCGTCGGTGTGTCTCAGCAGTGGTCCCAGGCGCAGTCCCGCCATGGCGATCCCCTCCTCCGTCGCCCCGTACCGTACGGAACGACGGAGGCCGACGGGGAGTGTCCGCGCCGGGACCGGGTGCGTCTCAGCAGCTCGCCAGGTGGTTCTGGAGGGCGGACTTCTCGGCGGAGTCGACGGAGAGGCCGTAGTAGTACTTCACCTGTACCCAGGCGCGCACGTAGGTGCAGCGGTAGGCGGTCCGGGACGGCATCCAGGTGGCCGGGTCCTGGTCGCCCTTGGCCTGGTTGACGTTGTCGGTGACCGCGAGGAGCTGCGGGCGGGTGAGGTCGTTGGCGAAGGCCTGGCGGCGGGAGGTGGTCCACGCGCTCGCCCCGGAGTCCCACGCCTCGGCGAGGGGGACCAGGTGGTCGATGTCCAGGTCGGAGGCGGCGGTCCAGGTGGCTCCGTCGTAGGGGGAGTACCAGCTTCCCCGGACGGCGGCGCAGGAGGAGTCGGTGACCACGCCCGAGCCGTCCCGCTTGAGGACCGTCTCGCGGGTGTTGCAGGTGCCCGACTGCGTGATCCAGTGGGGGAAGAGGTCGCGGTTGTAGCCGGTGCGGTTCTCCGTGGCCACCGTGAGGGAGGCGAGGTAGGAGCGGGCGGTGGTGGCGCTCACCGGGGTGGGCAGGGCGGCGGAGGCGGTCGGCCCGTTGACGAGTCCGACCGAGGCTATGAGCCCGGTGAACGCGGCGAGGGCGGCCAGCCGTCGACGCGCGTAGAACTTCGGCATGCGAACTCCCTTGGGGTGTGGGGGTGTTGCGTCGCGGGCTGGGGAATACTCGCGGCGCCACGTGGCGCACAGATGTGCGGCCGGTAAGAAGTTAGTGACGTGTGCATGGCACGTCTAGGAGCGCGGCGGGACTTTCGCCCCTCGGGGGCGCGCGGGGGCTCGCGTACCATGGACGGCGCAGAAGGGGAGTAGTCCTTCGCCGGACCGTCGACATACTGCTCAGCTCGTCTGAGCCGGCGCCCGGAGGCGGGTCTCGTACGCGAGGCCGGCCGGCGAGACCTTCGGCAAGCAGTGCACGCCCGTGCCGTACGGCACGGGCGACCCGTGTGCTGCCGTGCCGAGGTGTCTTTCCCGCAAGGACCAGCACTCTCGGCGGGGCGGCCCCGACCGACAGAGGATCCCTTGATCAGCCTGACCGTGACGGCGCTCGTCTTCGGCGTCGTCTTCCTCGCCGAACTGCCGGACAAGACCGCGCTCGCCGGCCTCGTCCTCGGCACCCGCTACCGGGCCTCGTACGTCTTCGCCGGCGTCGCCGCCGCCTTCCTGCTGCACGTCGTGCTCGCGGTCGCGGCCGGCAGCGTGCTCACGCTGCTGCCGCAGCAGATCGTGCACGCGCTGACGGGTGTGCTGTTCCTCGGCGGCGCCGCGGTGCTGATGATGAAGAAGGACGACGACGAGGAGGAGATCCGCAAGCCCGGGGACCAGTCCTTCTGGAAGGTCTCCGGGGCGGGGTTCATGCTCATCCTGGTCGCCGAGTTCGGTGACCTCACGCAGATCATGACGGCCAACCTCGCGGCCCGTTACGACGATCCGCTCTCCGTCGGCCTGGGTGCGGTGCTGGCGCTGTGGGCGGTGGCCGGGCTCGGCATCGTCGGCGGGAAGGCGCTGATGAAGCGGGTGCCGCTGGCGCTGATCACCAAGATCGCCGCGGTGCTGATGACCGGCCTCGGTGTGTGGAGCCTGTGGGAGGCGATCGCCGGCTGAGCCGGTGGGCCGGGGTCCCGGCGAACGGAGGGTGAACGTTCGCCGGGAGCGGTGGCATTCGGGCGAGCTGTTTTGTACCGTGGGGGAACAAAGTGGCTCCCGCCCGTTTCCCTGACCGGCGGGCGGGGCCGCCTTGTTCCCTCCCCGTTCCTTGGAGTCTGCCGATGACGGCCACCACCGTTCTTCCCGCCCGTGCCCTGCTGCTCGACATGGACGGCACCCTCGTCAACTCGGACGCCGCCGTCGAGCGCGTCTGGCGGCGCTGGGCCGGCCGGCACGGGCTGGACGGCGACGAGGTCATGAAGGTCGTCCACGGGCGGCAGGGGTACGCCACGATGGCGCTGCTGCTGCCGGACCGGCCGATGGAGCAGAACCATGCCGACAACGCGCGGATGCTGGCGGAGGAGACGGCGGACACCGAGGGGGTCGTGGCGATCGCCGGGGCGCCGCAGTTCCTCGCCTCGCTGCGGGGGCTGCCGCACGCGCTGGTGACGTCCGCGGACGTGGCGCTGGCCACGGCGCGGATGGCCGCCGCCGGGCTGGGGATGCCGGACGTGCGGGTGACGGCGGAGTCGGTGGGGGCGAGCAAGCCGGATCCGGAGGGCTTCCTGAAGGGGGCGGCCGAGCTGGGGGTGGACCCCGCGGAGTGCGTCGTCTTCGAGGACTCCGGGGCGGGGATCGCCGCGGGGCGCGCCGCGGGGATGCGGGTGGTGGGGGTCGGGCCCCGGGCCTCGGCGCACGGGCCCGACGTGGTCGTGCCGGACCTGACCCGGGTGCGGGTGGAGGACCTGGGGGACGCGGGGCTGCGGGTGGTCGTCGCCTGAGAGTGCCGCGGCGCCTGAGCGGGGTGGATTCGCTGCGGGGGCCGCTGGTGCCCGGGGGTGCCGTTGGGCGGGCGGGTTTGCGCCGCCCGGCGTTGCGGGGTGCCGCCGCGCCCACCCGTGCCGCCCCGGGCGGCACGCATGCCCGCGGTTGCGTGACATGGGGCCGGCGTTGCGGGGTGCCGTGCCCGTTGGGTGGGTTGGCTGGGTGGGCTCCGTCGGCCGGGGTTGCCGTTGCGGGTGGGGCGCGCCGCCCGGCGTTGGCGCGGTTGCGCGGGGTTCGCCGCCCCGTGTCGGCCCGGACGGGTCAGTTGCCCGGCGCGCCCCCCGGTGTGGCGCCGCCTCCCGGTTCCGGGGGGCCTCCGGTGTCGGTGAAGAACTGCCACAGGGTGAGGAAGGCGATGAGCTGGGCGAACAGGTACGCCATCTGCAGGGAGAAGTAGCGCATCTGGTAGATCGAGAGCAGCAGTCCCAGACGGCTCTGCCAGTACCGGCGCTCACCGCGGAAGGTGTCCAGGTCGAGGGCTATGCCGGTCAGGGTCATGACCAGGAGCATGGCCGCGGCGCACTGGGCCAGGTTGGTCTGTCCCTCCCGGGTGATCCAGTTGCCGACGGCGTCGAGCCCCGTCGGGAGTGCGAACGCGGCCGTGATCGGCAGGCTGCGCACCGGACCCCGGCGCCCGGGCAGCCGCCGCCAGAGCGCGCCGAGCAGGAAGCCGACGCCGGCCCAGGTCACCTGCCAGTAGACGAGGCCCATGAGAAGGCTGGGAAAGCCGTAGCCGAAGTAGAGGGTCGAGGTGAGGAACTCGCCCCTGAGCTGCTCGGACCAGACCATGAGGGCGCTCACCGGCAGACCGATGACCCCGGCGAGCGCTGCGGCCCGGCAGCCGTTCTCCCACCAGGTCGTGCGGGGCCCCAGTGCGAGGGCGGCGTCGACCACGGAGACGTCGGCGGGGAGTCGGTCGGCGGCTCCCGAGGGCGTCCGCCAGTGATGGAGGCCGCGCAGCTCCCGCTCGTAGGCGCGTCGGCTGTGCGCCTCGTCGTCCGACTGGCCCTGGTCGAGGCGGCGCAGCTTGGCGTGCACCTCCCGGAACCTGCGGGCCCTGTCGAGCAGGTCGTGACGGCGAGCCTCGTCCAGGGCCTTGCCGAGCGGGGTCCCGGAGCGCTGCAGCGGCCGGTCGAGCACGGCCCGGCCCCTGCCGAGGGCCAGACCCAGCCACAGGGCACCGAGGTTCACGAAGACCCACAGCCAGCTCAGCGCGCCGTTGCCGGTGAACCAGCCGAGGCCCATGCCGACCATGACCGGGAAGAAGAGGAGCAGCCACAACTCCTCGGTGGGGTCGGGGCCGTGCGCCGAGGCCGCGGGCCGGTGTGCCCGGGCCCGCAGCACGGCGAGGACGGCCAGGCCGACGAGGATCCAGTCGTAACCGAACCACCAGTCCTTGCCGGTGTCGGCGAACCAGGTCAGCTCGTTCCGCAGGGCCGTCAGGTGAGCGGTTCCGTAGGCCGGGTCACCGTGCGCGCTCAGCCAGGACGCACGCTGCCAGTCCCGTTCCCTGGTGAACCCCACACACAGGCCGATCACGACGACGGCGAGGACGAGCGCCGGTGCCGCGTGGCGCAGTCGCAGCTCGCGCGGGATCCCCGGGGTGCCCGGGGTCGCGGGCGGACGGTCCTTGATCAGCCCGGCCGCGCGGGACAGACGCCAGCCGGTGGCCACCGTACCCAGGAGCAGCAGACCGAAGGCGCAGCCGACCGCCGTGAAGAGCGCGACGACAGCCCGGTCGGGGGCGTCCTCCGGGAGGAAGAGGTGAGCGGGGAGCCCGAAAGTGTCGGGCCGGACCGCCACGACCAGCGCGGGCACGGTGAGGACCGCGCCGGCCAACTGGACGGTACGCCGCGGACGGCCGAAGAGCATCACGGCCCAGCCGATGACGAGACTGGCGGCCAGACCGTGGCGTGCCTGCAACGTGGCCCAGTCGTCGTGGGAGAACTCGGCCAGCACGCGGTAGAGGAGGTTCTCCCCGGTGTTCAGCACGCTGATCGCGAGGAACACCCACGCCCATCGGGTCACGGTGGCGAGCTGTGCCGTCTCGTCCGCCGTCAGCGGTCCGCCGGCCCGTCTGGTCCTGCGCGCGGCAAGGAGCAGCAGGACGGCCAGGGAACCCTCCCAGAGCAGTTCGCCGGCGGTGCCGGCGCCGAGGAAGCGGAGTCGGTCGCCCTGGGTGGCCCAGGAGCGCTGCCAGGCGGGGTCGACGCGTACGTCCACGGCCGGCAGGGCCTGGCGCGCCGGCCGCCAGAGCAGACCCGTGTCCCCTTTGCCGCCGGTCGGGCGCGGGCGGGCCGTGAGGGCGCCGGCGGAGCCCGGGTCCACCACGACGGACGTCCATCGGGCGCGGCGCAGGGCGTCGGCGGGGTTGAGGCGAATCCGCCAGTGGTCCTTGCCGATCTCGACGTCCCAGGGCCCGACGTACGTCATGCCGGTGCCGTCCGCCCAGGCGTAGGTGTCCACCCGGACCTCCACGGCACCCTTCTCCGGCGTGACGCGCGGAGGGCGGGAACGCCACTCGTCCCACCACTCGTACTGGCTCGCGGTCCCCCTCAGCAGACAGCGCATCGCCTTCCGGTACGCCGCGGACTCCTCGCCCAGGAGCAGCCCGGTCGCGTGGGGCCACGCGGAGGGGACCCGCACCGTGAGCCGGCTGACCAGCTTGCTCTGGGTGCGGCGTTCATGCTCCAGCCGCAGGGACGCGCTCACCCGGGCCGTGGCGAGATGTCCCGCGGCGCAGGGATCGTCCGACGCCCGGGCGACCTGGCCCGGCGGGGCGAGAACCCCGAGCAGCAGAGCCATGAGTACGACCGCACACGCCCTCAACCCGCCTCCCCCGTCACGTGGTTGTCACCCCCCATGATGATCGACGGCCCCGCCCGGACGCGTCGGGTTTTCCGGTACCGGGACGTCGGCGGCGCGCATGACCGCGGGGTGCGTGCCCCGGCGTTACGGGGCGGCGCCGTTTTCGCGGGCGGTCAGGGGTCGGTCGTTTCCGATTCCAGGGAGTCGCGGGTGGAGTCGCCGTAGACGCCCGAGGGGTCGTCGGTGATGCCCCGGGCCCATTGGTAGCGGTGGACCGCGTCCTCGACCTGGCGGTTGTAGTTGCCGTTGACGTCGCCCGTGTAGAGGTGGAGCTGGGCCAGGCGCTGCTGGAGTTCGGTGACCTCCGAGCCCCGGTCGCCGCGCCGGAGGGTGCCGCCGCCGCTGCCGGGGTCGGGGGCGAGGGCGGGGGTGCTCGGCGTCGTGGGGGTCGGCTCGGGGGAGCGGGACGGGGACGGGGACGCGCTCGACGCCGAGGGGGACGGAGACGGGGAGGAGTCGGCGGACGCCGACGCCGATGCCGACGCGGAGGGGGACGGGGACGCCGAGGCCGGGCTCGTGGACGTGGAGGGGGTGGCCGGGGCCGGGGGTGCCGAGGAGTCCGGGGCCGACGGGTCCGGGACGCTCGCACGGACCTCGTCCGGCAGGGCCCCGTCCCGGGAGGGGGACTCGTAGGAGAACAGCCCGCTCGCGTACCCGGCGGCGCCCACCACCACCGCGACCGCCCCGGCGACGCCGAGCAGCACGCCCCGCCGCCGTCCGCGCGCCCGGCGGCCACCGCGGCCGTCCGTGTCCGGATCCAGGGGCGCCGTCGCCGGTCCCGGCGCCTCGAACAGACTCAGGTCGCGGGCGCTGGGCGTGTCCGCCGACGGGGCCAGCGGCGTGGGCAGCACGGAGGTCGCCTCCGTGGCCGCGGCGCCGGGGTCGACGGCGCGCAGCGTCATCGTGGCGTCCGGGTCCGGTGCGGGCGCCGGGGCGGAGTCGGCCGGGGGCGCCTCGCCGGTGCCGTCCAGTTCCACGTACGGCCGAATCCGCAGCGGGTCGAAATCCTCCGCGGCCGCCGCCTCGGCCGTACGCGTCTCGCGCAGGGCGTCGGCGGCACGGGACCCGCAGGAGCAGGACGGCGTGTTGTCCGCCTCCCTGGGCGCCCCGCACTCGGGGCACTGCCGCCCCGAAGGTCTCCCCTGCGGGTCCTGTGACGGCTTCTTCCTCTGCTCCACGCGCCCGTTCCCTCCCCTCGCGACTCCCCTCGCGAACTCCAGAGATTATGCAGATCTCCTTCACACCCGTGCGCGCACGACCCCCGGAACACCCGCTTCCCGCAGGACTGAACAGGCCATAACTGGTCACACCGATCAGGATGGAGTGGGCTGGACTCCCGGGAGGTCTTCCATGGCAGCGGATGTGCGTGAAGCGACGGACCAGGCGCGGCCCGAGGAGCGGGAACAGGTCGGCGGCGGCGTCCTGGTCTCGATCGGGGCCCTGCTCCTCGGCATGCTGCTCGCCGCCCTCGACCAGACCATCGTGTCGACGGCACTGCCCACCATCGTCAGCGACCTGGGCGGGCTGGAGCACCTGTCCTGGGTCGTCACCGCGTACTTGCTGGCCGCCACCGCCGCGACCCCCCTGTGGGGCAAGCTCGGCGACCAGTACGGGCGCAAGCGGCTGTTCCAGACGGCCATCGCGATCTTCCTGGTCGGCTCCGCACTGTGCGGCGTCGCCCAGAGCATGTCCGAACTGATCGCCTTCCGGGCGTTGCAGGGTCTGGGCGGCGGCGGGCTGATGGTGCTGTCCATGGCGATCGTCGGCGACCTGGTCCCGCCCCGGGAACGCGGCCGCTACCAGGGACTGTTCGGCGCCGTGTTCGGCGCGACCAGCGTGCTGGGGCCGCTGCTCGGCGGGGTGTTCACCGAACATCTGAGCTGGCGCTGGGTCTTCTACGTCAACCTGCCGGTCGGCGTGGTCGCGCTCGCCGTGATCGCGGCGGTGCTGCACATCCCGCGCCGGGCCACCCGGCACGTCATCGACTACCTCGGCACCCTGCTCATCGCGTCCGTCGCCACCTGTCTGGTGCTGGTCGCCTCGCTCGGCGGCACGACCTGGGCCTGGGGGTCGCCGCAGATCGTCGGCCTGGCGGTGCTCGGCGTCGTGCTGGCCGCCGTGTTCGTGGCGGTGGAGCGCAGGGCCGCCGAACCCGTCCTGCCCCTCAAGCTGTTCCGGGTCCGGACCTTCACGCTGTCCGCCGTCATCAGCTTCATCGTCGGCTTCGCGATGTTCGGCGCGATGACCTACCTGCCCACGTTCCTCCAGGTCGTACGCGGTGTCACGCCGACCATGTCCGGGGTGCACATGCTGCCGATGGTGGTCGGCGTGCTGCTGGCCTCCACCGGCTCCGGGCAGATCGTCAGCCGCACCGGCCGCTGGAAGGTGTTCCCCGTCGCGGGCACCGCCGTCACCACGATCGGCCTGCTCCTGCTGCACCAGCTCGACGAGAACAGCTCGACCGCCGAGATGAGCGCCTACTTCTTCGTCTTCGGCGCGGGCCTCGGCCTGGTGATGCAGGTCCTCGTCCTCATCGTGCAGAACGCCGTCTCCTACGAGGACCTGGGCGTCGCCACCTCCGGTGCCACCTTCTTCCGCTCCATCGGCGCGTCCTTCGGCGTCGCCATCTTCGGCACGGTCTTCGCCAACCGCCTCGCCGACAAGCTCGCCGACGCCTTCCGGGGCGCGACGTTGCCCCCCGGCGTCTCCGCCGACTCGCTGAAGGCCGACCCGCGCGGCATCGGCGCCCTGCCGCCCGCCCTGCGCCCGGAGGTCCTGCACGCCTACGCGTCCGCCATCACCGACGTCTTCCTCTACGCCGCTCCCGTCGCGGTCCTCGGCTTCGTGCTGGCCTGGTTCCTGAAGGAGGACCGGCTGCGCGGCTCGGTCACGGCACCCGACGGCACCGAGACCTTCGCCAGCAACCCGGTCGAACGGTCCTCGCACGACGAGGTGTGCCGCGCCCTGTCCGTGCTCGGCACCCGCGAGGGCCGCCGCGAGATCTACCGGCAGATCACCGCCCGGGCCGGTTACGACCTGCTGCCGGCGGCGAGCTGGATGCTGCTGCGGATCAGGAAGTACGGGCAGGTCGAACCGGCCCAGCTCGCCGAGCGCGGCCCGGTCCCGCTGGCCGCCGTCATGGCCGCCGCCCGGCAGGTGGAGGAACGGCGCCTCGCCGTCCGCGAGGGCCTCGACCTGACCCTGACCGACCTGGGCCGCGAGTACGCGGAGCGGCTGGCGCGGGCCCGCGAGGACTCCCTCGCCGAGTTCCTGGGCGACTGGTGGGGGCCGGACCGGCCGACCGACCTGGAGCGGCTGGTGAAGGAGCTGAGCGGCGAGCTGTGCGGGTCGGAGCGGGAGCGGCCGCACAACGGGCAGCCGCACACCCTGTCGCGGGCGTCCGACTGAGCCCGCCGGGCCGGGCCCCGCGCGGCGCCTGCGTCAGGCGGGCCGGTCCAGCGGCTTCGAGAACCAGTGCTCGGCGTAGGGGTCGTCGTTGTGCGGCTCGGTCTCCGCGTAGCCGAGGCGGGTGTACAGGGCGCGGGCCTCCACGAGGTCGCCGCGCGTGTCCAGGACGATCCGGGTGGCCCCGAGGTCCCGCGCCGCGTCCTCGGCGGCCCCGACGAGCAGCGCGGCACCGCCCCGGCCGCGCGACCCGGGCCGCAGGAACACCCGGGTCAGTTCGGCCCGCGTGCCGTCCAGCAGCCGTACGCCCGCCGTGCCGACCGGCTCACCGGCGTACCGGGCCACGAGCAGCCGGCCCCGGGGCGGCGCCAGGTCGGCGCCGGACTGCGCGGCGATCTCCCGCTCCAGCTCGGCCGGGTCGGTGGGCCGCCCCTCGCGCAGCAGGTACCAGCGGTCGCTGACCTCCGTGTAGTACGCCCGCCACAGGGCGGCGGCGACGGGGGAGTCGTACGGTTCCGGGGCGACGGTCCAGGTCATGACGGCATTGTCGGGACGGGCCCGCCCCCGGCGCGAGCGTATTTTCCCACCGATGCGCCGTCGGCGCCCCTTGTGCGCCGTTTGAGCGGGCCTTCCGGGGCAACCCGCACTCCGAACCGGCCGCTCGCAGGAGCCGGTTGGGCCGAGAACCGGAAGGCATCCATGTCCACAGGCGTGATCATCGCTCTGATCGTGATCGTGGCGGCCGTGCTCGTCGCCGCGGCCGTCCTGGCCTCGCGCGGGCGGGGCTCCCGGCACGGCGGAAGCCTGAAGCGACGCTTCGGGCCCGAGTACGACCGGGCCGTGGCCCGGCACGACGGCGACACCAAGGCCGCCGAACGGGAGCTGGCCGAGCGCGTGGAGCGGCACGGGTCGCTGCGCACGAGGCCGCTGGACCCGGCCGAGCGCGAGCGGTTCGAGGCGCGCTGGGCGGCCGTCCAGGAGCGCTTCGTCGACTCCCCGCGCGAGGCGGTCGGAGAGGCGGACCGGCTGATCGCCGAACTGGCCGGGGTGCGCGGCTTCCCGGACGGCGGGCAGTACGAGGAGCAGCTCGCCGCGCTGTCCGTGCACCACGCCCACCACGTGGAGGGCTACCGGCGTGTGCACCGGGTGACGCACGCCCGGGTGGACGGGGCGCAGGACAGCGGCGCGGGCACGGAGGAGATGCGCGCCTCCCTGGTCGAGGCGCGTGCGCTCTTCGAGGACCTGGTGAGCCCGTCCCGTCACGACGGCGGACGGCACCGCGCCGGGGCGGACGGCGACGCGGCCGCCCCGATCCGCACGCGGCAGCACCACCAGCCCTGGTCGTTCGGCAAGCACCGCCCGAAGGAGAGTTGAGGCACATGTCCGACGTGACCCGGCAGCCCGGCGCCCCCGCCGAGCGAGCCCCGCACACCCCCGGCACCCGCGCGGACGGCGTCCCGCCCGGCCTGCCCGAGGACGGCACCTACGCCGGCCAGGGCGTCGCCGGCACCGGGCCCGATGCGGTCCCCGGCCGGCGGACCGACCCGACCGGCACCGGAGTGGGCGCGACCCCCGGTCGGCCCGGTGACGGCACCCACGCCGGCCAGGGTGTCGGCAGCACCGGGGTCGATGTGGCCCCGGACCCGACCGGCACCGGCGTCCGAGCGGGCGCAGCCGCCGGCACCCACGCCGGTCACGGCCCCGCGACGCCGGACACCGGCACGGCACACGGTGACGGGCTCCTCCCGCCCGGCGAGTGCGATCTGCTCGGGGAGCGGCTGCGGCACGCGGTGACCGAGTTCGTGGACGCGCCGCGCGCCTCCGTCGAGGAGGCCGACCGGGTGCTGGAGGAGGTCGCCGCCCGTCTCGCGGACGCGGTGGCGCACCGCCGCCGCACCCTGCGCACCTCCTGGCAGGAGACCGGCGGGGAGTCCCGCGCGACCAGCACCGACACCGAACAGCTCCGCTTGGCCCTGCGCGACTACCGCGAGCTGGCCGACCGCCTGATGCACGTCTGACCGGCGCGCGGACGCACCGCGTGCCCTACCGTTCCGCCCGGCGCTCCCGCCACCGCCGTACGACCTCTTCGACGTCGTAGGGCTTCAGACCCAGCGGGGGGCCGGGCGGCGGCTTGAACATGACGTCGCGGATCCTGACGTTGATCTCCTCGACGATCCTGCGGGCGGCCCGCTCCGAGGGGGCGTTCGCCGCCGCCTCGAGCGCGTCCTCCGCCTCCTTGCGCAGGGCCAGCGTCGGCGGCAGCACGGAGACGCCCTCGCGGGCCAGCTTCCGCTTGATCCACCACTGTTCGTCGTACGTGCTGTCCACGTCGCCCGGGAGCGGCTTCCCCGCCCCCGGCAACCGGTCGAACTCGCCGCGCGCTTCCGCGTCCCGGATCTGCTTGTCGACCCACGACTCGAACTCCACACCCGGTGGCTTCCGCTCGGTCATGAGCCCATTGTGCCGGACATCACCCCACCGGCCGATCTATCATGCGGCGGCATCAAGCCATTGCCCTCGCGGGACGTCTCGAAGGAGCGCACGTGCTCGAACTCACGATGGCCGCCGTCACCGCGGCGGACGCGGGCGCCACCGCCGGCATGCAGATGGCGGACGCGCCCAGCGAGCCGGGCGCGGTGCTGAGGGTGGGCCGGGACAGGTCCGTGTGCCGGCTGGTGACGCCCGACGACTGGCTGTTCGTCTCCCGCGTCCACCTGGAGTTCCGGTGCGGCCCCGACGGCACCTGGCAGCTCACCTGGCTGCGCGGGTCACAGCCCGACCCGTCCTCCCGGGTCCGGCTCTCCGTGGGCCCGCACACCCAGGAGCTGGCCTACGGCGGCACCGTGCCGCTGCCCCGGGGAGGCAGCGGCGAGATCGTCGTCCAGGACCGCACCGAGCCGCGCAGCGTCAACGTCGGCTTCTACCACGAGGTCTAGGCGAGCACCCGGGCCAGCGCGAAGCCGTCGTAGCCCTTGGCGCCGACGGTCTGGATCGCGGTGCCGCTGAGCCGCGGATGGCTGCCGATCAGCTCGATGGCGGCGCGGGTGCCGCGCACGGAGTCGTCGGTGCTGCCGGCGTCGGCCACGCTGCCGCCGCGGACCACGTTGTCGAGGACGATCAGGCTGCCGGTGCTGGTGAGCCTGAGGGCCCACTCCAGGTATCGCGCGTTGTTGCCCTTGTCGGCGTCGATGAAGACCAGGTCGAAGGGGGCCGGGTTCTCGTCGGCCAGCTCGGGCAGCGACTCCAGCGCCGGACCCACGCGCACGTCGACGAGCGCGTCCAGGCCGGCGCGGGCGATGTTGCGGGTGGCGACCTCGGCGTGCAGGGGGTTGTACTCCAGGGTGACCAGGCGGCCGTCGGCGGGCAGCGCGCGGGCCATCCAGATGGTGCTGTAGCCGCCGAGGGTGCCGATCTCCAGGATCGTGCGGGCGCCCTGGACCTGTGCGAGCAGGTGGAGGAGCTTGCCCTGGGTGGCGGTGACGTTCACCTTCGGCAGCCCGGCGGCGTCACTGTCCCGCAGGGCCGCCTCCAGCGCTTCGTCGTCGGCGGCGAGATGGCCGGTGAAGTAGGCGTCGACGTCGTCCCAGAGCCGCGAGTCACTCATGCCGGGGGTGCCTCCAGAGTCTGTAGTTAGCGCTTCTAAGTAGGCGCGCTAACGAATATAGACGCAGGTACGCGGCGAGCCGGGATCTTTTTCAAAAGTCCCGGCTCGCGTGTCCCCGTGGCGGACGCCCCGCCCGTGCTCAGGCCTCCGCGCGCTCCACCGCCGGCGCCGAGCCCGGCAGTGGGCGGCCGGCCGACTCCGACATGAACCACACCGCCACGCCGCCGATCACGGCCGCGGCCATCATGTAGTAGGCGGGCATCATCATGTTGCCCGTCGCGCCGATCAGCGCCGTCACCACCAGCGGCGTCGTGCCGCCGAAGAGGGACACGGAGATGTTGAAGCCGATCGACAGCGAGCCGTAGCGCACCCGCGTCGGGAACAGCGCCGGCAGCGCGGACGGCATCGCCGCGGTGAAGCAGACCAGCAACAGGCCCAGCGCGCCCATGCCCAGGGCGACGGCGAGCAGGCTGCCCTCGCGGATCAGCAGCAGCGCGGGGACGGACAGCAGCAGGAAGCCCGCGCAGCCCGCCGCGATCACCGGCCGGCGTCCGACCCGGTCGGTCAGCGCGCCCGCGAACGGCTGCACGACCATCATCAGCGCCATCACACCCAGCACGACCAGCAGGCCGTGCGTCTCGTCGTACTTCAGCTCGCTCGTCAGGTAGCTCGGCATGTACGACAGGAGCATGTAGTCGGTGACGTTGAAGACCAGCACCAGGCCGACGCAGAGCAGCAGCGCCCTCCACTGGCCGGCGATCATCTCGCGCAGCGGCACCCGGGGCCGCTCGGCCTCCGCCTTCTCGACCTCGGCGGCGAACGCCGGGGTCTCCTCCAGCCGCATCCGCAGGTACAGGCCGATGATGCCCATGGGGCCCGCGATCAGGAACGGGATGCGCCAGCCCCAGGAGGTCAGGTCGCCGTCGGACAGCAGGGCCGTCATCAGGGTCACCAGTCCGGCGCCGCCGATGTACCCGGCCAGCGTGCCGAACTCCAGCCAGCTCCCCAGGAACCCGCGCTTCTTGTCCGGCGCGTACTCGGCGATGAAGGTCGACGCGCCCGCGTACTCACCGCCCGTGGAGAAGCCCTGCACCAGGCGCGCCGCCAGCAGCAGTACCGGAGCCCACACGCCGATCGACGCGTACGACGGGATCAGCCCGATGGCGAACGTGCCCGCCGCCATCATGATCATCGTCAGCGCGAGGACCTTCTGCCGCCCGATCCGGTCGCCGAGCGGGCCGAAGACCATGCCGCCGAGCGGCCGGACGAGGAACGCCGCGGCGAAGGCGCCGAAGGTCGACAGGAGCTGGGCGGTCGGGTTGCCCGACGGGAAGAAGACCTTGCCGAGCGTCACCGCGATGTAGCTGTAGACGCCGAAGTCGAACCACTCCATGGCGTTGCCGAGCGCGGCCGCCTTCACGGCGCGCTTGACGAGCGCGGGATCGGTGGCGGTGACGCCGGACGCCGCGGCGCCGGAGCGGCCGGGCTTCTCCAGGGACGGATGGGACAGGACGGTGGCAGCCGACAAAGCTCCGCTCGCCTACCTTTCGACGGGGACAGGGACACCGCGACCCGCGCGGCGGCACTGTCGCCGGGTCGGCCACCGGTGGCGATCGGGCCACTGGCAGAAAAGCGACCATAGGCGGTGGTGTGCCGCTTACGCCCGGTAAGCTGCTTGTTGCCCTGTGCATCAATATGGCGTGCACGCAGGGACGTCTCGTCGGTACGGAGCGCTCTTCGGGCCTTTGACCTGTGACCCTTCTCGCTTCCCGCGGGCCGCCGGCGGGCCCCCGGACGTGGCGGCGGGCGACCGGGACGCGACCGCACTATGGTCGTGCGGACAAAGGCGGGCCAAACGGCCGGCCGACGGCGGGCGGCAGTCAGGTGGAACGGGGGTTGCCCGCGTCTCCCTCAGGGGCGCTGCGAGCCGCATAGGGTTCGCAGGAAGATCACCCGCGCACACGGGCGCGCGGACGAGCGGGGCGGGAGGCCGACGGGGCGTGGCTAATGCGGAGCACGGCGGGCGGCCGGCGGAGGCTTTCGGAGCCCCGGCCGGCGCGGTGACGACCGGGGCGCGGCTGCACGCGGCGCGGCTGGGACTGTGGCTGATCGCCGCCGTCCTCGCCGCGCGTCAGCTCGCCACGGTCCTCGGCACCCCCCGCGGGGAACGGCTGACCGACCTGGAGACCTGGGTCGGGGAGCACGGGGTGCTGCACGTGGAGGGGTCGCTGTACGACTCCACGCGGTTCACGGGCACGCCCTTCGTCGGCCTGGTCCTCAAACCGTTCACACGCGCCGCCGAGCAGGCCCTCGGCTGGGGCTGGACCTTCGGCTCGCTGCTGCTGGTCGTGGCCCTCGGCCTGGTCGCCGCCCGCGCCCTGCCGAAACCGGTGGGCCGCCGCACCGCGCTGCTGGCCGCGCCGGTCGCGGTGAGCCTGCTGATGCTGTCCCTGCCGGTGCGCAACGCGCTGTGGCTCGGCCAGACCAGCATCCTGCCGGTGCTGCTCGTCCTGCTGGGGTGCTTCGCCGTACGCGGTGAGCACGGCGAGCGGATCGGCGGCGCCCTGATCGGTGTCGCCGCCGCCTTCCAGCCGACGGTGCTGCTGTTCGTGCCGCTGCTGTGGTTCACCGACCGCAGACGGGCCGCCCTGTCCACGGTGGGCGCGTTCGCCGCCTGTACGGCCATCGCGTGGGTGGCGATGGCGCAGGACTCGTACACCTACTGGGTCCATCATCTGGCGGGCGTGGGGCTCGGCGGGGCCGCCGACGATCTCGCCAACCAGTCCCTGCACGGCGCCCTGCTGCGGTTCGGCCTCTCCGGTCCCCTGGAGATCGCCCTCTTCCTGGTCCTCGGCGCGGCCGTCTCGGTCCTCGCCCTGCGCCGCGCCGTGCGCTACGCCCGGGACGGGCAGCTCCTGCTCGCCGTCGCCGTCACCGGCTGCGCGGCGGTCGTCGTGTCGCCCGCCACCTGGCAGCACCAGCTCCTGTGGGTGCTGCTCGCGGTCGTCGGCCGGGTCGGCAAGCGCGCCTCCGACCGGTACGTGTGGCCGGTCGCGGTCGTCCTGGTGATGACGCTGCCCGCGAAGATGATGCTGCCGAACATGGCGGCCCTGCACCCGCTGCGCGACAACGTGATCCTGCTCGCCGCGCTGGCCGCCGCGGTCGCCGTGCCGTTCCTGTCGCGCACGTCGCCGCACTTCGACGCCCCGGTCCCGACCGCCTACGCGCCCCCGGTCCCCACCCGCTTCCGGCACGTCCCGCTGCTGCCCTTCCTGCGCCGGGTCCTCACCCGGCCCAACCTGCTGCTGGAGCTGCTGCTCATCCGGGTCACCTACGCCGCCTACTCGCAGGTGCGGCTCGCGGCGACCGGCGGCAGCAACTCGGCGGGGCGGGCCCGTGCCGAGGAGCACGGCTGGCAGATCCTCGACATCGAGCGGTTCCTGCGCATCGACATCGAGCACACGGTCAACCACGCCGTGGTGAGGATCGGCTGGCTGCGGGACTTCTTCGACTTCTACTACACGTCGTTCCACTTCGTGGTCCCGCTGACCGTCCTCGGCCTGCTCTACTGGCGCCGCCCGGTGGACTACCGCTGGGCCCGCGCCTCCCTGGGCTTCGCCACGCTGCTGGCCCTGGTCGGTTTCTGGCTGTACCCGCTGGCGCCGCCGCGGCTGATGCCGACGCTCGGGATCATCGACACGGTGCACGGCGTGCAGGACTTCTCCAAGCCGGACTACGGCACGCTGACGGCCCTCACCAACCAGTACGCGGCGATGCCGTCGCTGCACTTCGGCTGGTCGCTGTGGTGCGGGCTGGTCATCGCGGTCATCGCCCCGAGGGCGTGGATGAAGGCGCTCGGCCTGCTGCACCCGCTGTTCACCGTCTCCGCGATCGTGGCGACCGGCAACCACTGGGTGCTGGACGCGGTGGGCGGCGCGGCCGTGGTCGGCGGCGGCTTCGCGCTGACCCACCTGTTCCAGGGGCCGCGGGCGCGGACGGTGACGGCCCTCGCGCCGGCCGCCCTCCGGGGCGCCGGCTCCGACGGGGTCAGCAGTGGTTCCCCGTCCCCGGAGAAGGACCGTACGCCGAGCTGATCCGGTACTCGCCCGGCGCCGGGACGGTCAGCCGCGTGAACTCGCCGTCGCGGGTGAGGCACCCGCCGTCGGTGCGCAGCCAGGGCGACCAGGCGACCCGCACGGTCACCGGTCCGGGCCGCTCGGCGCGCAGCACCAGGTCGGCGCCGCCGGTCCTGACGACGCTGCCGGGGGAGACGAGCGGTACGGCGTCCCGCACCCGGTAGATCCTCCAGTGCTCGTCCTGCCAGACGGGTTCCAGCCAGTCGGGCCGCAGGTCCGGGTCCCGTACGAGGGCCGCCTCGGCCTCGGCGGGGCCGTCCGGCCGGCCGAGCGGCAGGACGACGAGGCCGACCGCCCACCGGTCCAGCCAGGCCCGGTAGGCGTCCGCGGAGAAGCCGCCGTCGTAGAACAGACGGCCGCGTTCCACGTCGAGCTGCCGGTTCCAGCCGCGGGCGAGGTTGACGTGCGGGGCGAGCAGGGTGGCCTCGCGGTGGTTGCGGGCGGGCACCACCTCGACACGGGTCCGGTCGGCGCCGAGCCCATCGAGGGCCCGCACGACGCCGTCGGTCTCGGCGGCCCAGGCGGGCACCACGGTGGACACCCTCAGGTCGTCGGCGGTCTTCTGCCCGACCCAGACGACGGAGTAGACGAGGGCCACCACGAGCAGTCCGCGGGCGACGCGCCGTGCCCGGTCCACGGTGAGCAGGGCGGCCAGCAGCACGGCGGGCGCGAACAGTTCGGCCAGCCGCTCGACGTTCGTGCCGACGGGCGAGGCCACGAGGTACGTCAGCACGGTCCCCGCCGCGTAGACGGCTCCGCTCCAGCGGGCGGTCCGCCAGGTGCGCGGCGCGAGCAGGGCGACGGCGAGGGCGAGCAGGGCGGGCGGCCAGATCCGGTTCACCGGCATCGGCTGCTCCCCGGTGAAGGGGAAGAACAGCGTGGTGAGCCCGACGACGGCGGCCGGGGGTATGAGCAGGACCAGCGCCCGTCCCCAGTCCCGCACCAGCAGGAACGCGGCCCCGACGACGGCCGTGAACAGTCCGGCCACGGGTGACGCCATGGTGGCGAGCGCGGCGTAGGCGGCGGCGAGGGCGAGCCGCCGTTCGCGCACCAGGGGCACGCAGGCGGCCAGCCCGAAGGCGACACCGAGGGCGAAGGTGGTCCGTCCCGAGGCGACGTTGCACCACAGGGCGAGCGAGGCGAGCACGGCGGGCCCCAGCGGCCTGCGCACGCCGGTCCGCACGATCAGTACGGCCGCCAGCCAGGAGGCGGCCAGCCCGGAGACGACGGTGACCGTGCGCACGCCGAGCGCGGCCATCAGGTACGGGGATATCAGGCTGTAGTTGGCGGTGTGCGTGCCGCCGTACCAGAACAGTCCGTACGCCGAACCGCCGTGCCGGGACGCGAAGTCCGCCCACGCCTCCTGCGCGGCGAGGTCACCGCCGCCGGTGGCGAGGAAAACCCACCACAGTCCGTAGGCGGGCAGGGTGGGAAGCGTGGCGAGGAGCGGGACGCGATGTCGGCGCCAGAAGGCGCGCAGGGCGCCGTCCGGCCGTCTGTCCGCCCGCTGTTCGGGCCGGGTGACGGTGAGATCGGCAGGGACCACGGTCGGGGCTTCCGTTCGGCTTCGTCGGGGGTGCCCGGCGTGGACACACGTGCGAAGACGATAAATCGAACGGAAGCGTTGACCCGACCCGGGTCCGGGTCAGCCGGCCGTGGCGGAGGCCCAGTTGAGGAAACCGCTGAACGCGGCGGGGGAGAGGGTGAGGACGGGGCCCGCCGGGTCCTTGGAGTCCCGCACGGCGACGGCGGCGGGCAGTTCCGCGACCTCGACGCAGTTCCCGCCCTGGTCGCCGCTGTACGACGACTTGCGCCACGTGAGCGGGCCGAGTGGCGTGCACTCGACGCAGTCGCCGCCCTGGTCGCCGCTGTAGCTGGACTTACGCCACTGGACCCTCGTCGGCATCGCCTTGTTCCCCATAGCGTTCCTCCATCACCCGGCGGATCAGCTCCGCCGAGTCCTTCAGGGGGAGCGCGGCGGCCCGGAGGTGATCGTAACGGAGCGAACAATCCCTGACGGTGTCCGGGTTGGCCGTCGGATGACCGGTGCCGTACCCCTCCGTGTAGACGATGGACGGGTCGCTTGCGAAGCGATAGAGGTTGAATGAGCCTTGCAGTCCCGCGTGCGCGCCCGCCGAGAACGGCAGCACCTGGATGTTGATGCGGGGATCACTCTCGAACGACAACAGGTGGGCCAGTTGCCCGCGCATGGCCTCCCCGTCGCCGATCCCCTGAAGCAGGGCGGCCTCGCTGAGGATCGCCCAGAAGACCGGCGGCTCCTCCTTCTCGAAGATGCGCTGCCGGGCGAGCCGTACCGCGGTGCGGTCGTCGAGGTCGCTCTTGTCCAACGCGCCGAGAACGCCTCGGACGTAGGCGTCGGTCTGGAGCAGGCCATGCACCATGTGCGTCTGGAAGGTGCAGATCTCGACCGCCCGGACCTCCAACTCGGCCACCTGTTGGAACCAGGCAGGTAGCTGGCTGCGCATCACCAGGGTGACCAGCCTGGACAGCAGCCCGCCCGTGCCCAGCGCCGCGTCCACCCGTTCGCTGAACTCCGGTGTCGGCAGCTTGCGGGCCGTCTCGATCTGGCCGACCAGCGAGCCGGTGTAGTTGACGATCTCCCCGAGCTGCCGCTGTGTCAGGCCGGCGGCCTCCCGGTACCGGCGCAGCTCGAAACCGTAGTAGTCGAGCGGCGAGGCACCGGGGTCGAGGATGTTGACGTGGGTCACGCACGGGCCCCTCTCGCGCAACTCGGTCCACCGGGGGACCGGTTGTATTCGTTCGGTAGCCCACGGTAGTCGTCCCGCGTCACCCTCGTGCCGTGAACGATTACTTTCCCCCCACGCTCATGGGGTGCCGCCCGGACCAGTACAGGATGTGCTTCACCGCCGGGGCGCACTCGGCCGGGCACGTTCGGCGCATCGTCCGCTCCCACCTGGCCGAGTGGGACCTCGCCGCGCTGACCGACGCGGTGGAGCTGGGCGTGACGGAGCTGCTCGCCAACGTCGTACGCCATGTCCCCGGCCGCCGCTGCACGATGCTGCTGCTGCGGCAGGCGGACCGCGGCGGGGTGCGGGTGGAGGTGCGGGACGACAGCCCCCGACTCCCGCGCCTGGCCGGTGAGGTGTCGGACGACGCCGAGGGCGGACGGGGGCTGGTGCTGCTGGAGGCGGTGGCCGACACATGGGGGGTCGGGCCGGGGCCCGGCGGCGGGAAGACGGTGTGGTTCGAGTGCGGCGACCGCTCCCGCCCGCCGGGCTGACCCCGTCTCAGCCCAGGGAGTCCTGCGAGGCGACGACGACGCCGTACAGGTCGGAGATCGTGGCGAGGGCGCCGCGGTGGAGCTGCCGCGACTCCACCTCGGCGTCCGGGGCGGCCAGGGTGCGGGTGGCGCAGGCGTCGGCGACGACCGTGGGCCGGTTGCCGCGCAGGAAGGCGCCCTGCGCGGTGAAGGCGACGCACATGTGCGTCATGAAGCCGACGACGACGAGGTCGGTGTTGCCCGCCTCGTCGACGAGGCGGCCCAGCTCCGTGCCGTGGAAGGAGTCCGGCGCCTTCTTGGTGACGACGGGCTCGCCGTCGACCGGCGCGACGCTCGGGTGGATCTGCCCGATCTCCGCCCCGATGTCGTAGGGCGTGCCCTCGCCGCCGTCGTGGACGACGTGGATGACCTTGGCGCCCTCCTCGCGGGCCCGGGCCAGCAGCCGGGCGGCGGCGTCGAGCGCGTCCCGCCAGCCGTCCAGCTCCATCACGCCCGTCGTGTAGGTGTTCTGGTAGTCCACGAGGACCAGGGTGGAGGCGGCGAGCTTCGCGGGGGTGTCGTCCAGTCCGTTGAGCCGGCGCAGCGTGGTGCTGGGCATGGGGAACTCCCTGGTGTCGTGAAGGGGTCGGTGTCCTGTGCCTCCGACGCTAGGCGCGTGCGGTGATGTCGGCAATGTCGTCTAACCTGCATTTACCGACATGCCGCCAGGGGGGATCGTGAACACCGTGCGACGACTGATCGTCATCGTCCTCTTCGAGGGCGTCGACCTGCTGGACGTCACCGGGCCGCCGGAGGTCTTCTCCCTCGCCCGGCGCGAGACGGAGGAGGCGGCGGGCTACGAGGTCCTGCTGGCCGCCGAGACCGTGGACCCGGTCACCACCGCCGCCGGCGTCCGCGTCCTGCCCGACGTCACCTTCGCCGGGCTGTCCGGGCGGCGCGTCGACACCCTGATCGTGCCCGGCGCGGTCGAGGTGGACGACCGGCGCCGGGTGCACGCGATCGTCGACGCCGCCGTGGTGGAGCGGGTGGGGCAACTCGCTGCCCAGGCCCGGCGGGTGGCGTCCGTCTGTGTCGGCGCGCACGTGCTGGCGGCCGCCGGGCTCCTCGACGGCAAGCGGGCCACCACCCACTGGTCGACCGCGCGGCAGCTCGCCGACGACCATCCGGAGGTCGAGGTCGACGCCGACCCGATCTTCATCCGCGAGGGCGACGTGTGGACCGGCGCGGGCATCAGCTCCTGCCTCGACCTCTCCCTCGCCCTCGTCGCCGACGACCTCGGCGAGGCGGTGGCCCTGCGCGTCGCCCGCCAGCTCGTGATGTACCTGAAACGGCCGGGCGGGCAGAGCCAGTTCAGCGTCCCCCTGGAGCAGGTCTCCACCACCCGGCGGGTGGAGGAGCTGCGCCACCACATCCTGCGCCACATCGCCGAGCCGCTCACCGTCGCCGACCTGGCCGCCCGCCTCCACGTCAGCGACCGGCAGCTCACCCGGATCTTCAAGACGGAACTCGGCACGACCCCGCACGCCTACGTCGAGTCGGCCCGGGTCGAAGTGGCCCGGCACCGGCTCGAATCCAGCGACGCCACGCTCGAACGCATCGCCTCGGCCTGCGGGTTCGGCACCGTCGACACCCTGGTCCGGGCCTTCCGTCGCAGGCTCGACACGACCCCGACCGAGTACCGGCGCCGGTTCAGGACCGCGGCGGCGCCGGACACGGCCCCCGTCAGCCCCTCCGGACGCGGAGCACCCCTCGTGCCGGGAGGGTGACGGCGAGCAGGACGAGACCGACGGTCGCCGCGGCGAACGAGCCGTAGACGAGCGGCGGCACGTGCGGGGCCTCGCCGGTCAGACCCCGCATCATCGGGATCAGCGTGGCCGCGGCGATCGCCGAGCCCAGGACGACGCCGGCCACCCCCACCAGCAGGCCCTCCCAGCGCAGCATGCCCTTCCCCTGGCGCGCGGTGGCGCGCCGACGAGGCGCAGCATGCCCAGCTCGCGGCGGCGGTCGAGGACCGTCATCACCAGGGTGTTGACGGCGGCGACGGCGGCGAAACCGCCCAGCACCGCGGCCATCATGTAGTTGGCTGCCCCCGCCCGCTCCTCCGCCGTCCGCCGCCTACCGCCGCGCAGCCTCATGTCCGTCCTCTCCCGGTCCGTTCCTCGCCGAGGCCTCGAACCTACGGAGCCGGGCCCGCCCCGGACCATGGCGGCTGCTGGCGGATGCGGGGTGGGGACAACCCCAGGCCGGGGGTGTGGAAAAGCGAAGGCGGCGGCCCCGGGGATCGGGGGGCCGCCGCCTTCGGACCGTGGGGGCCGGGGGTCAGTACCAGCCGTTGGACTGCCAGAAGCTCCAGGCGTCGCAGGCGCTGCCGTAGCGGTCCTTCATGTAGTCCAGGCCCCACTTGATCTGGGTGGCCGGGTTGGTCTTCCAGTCGGAGCCCGCGGAGGCCATCTTGGAGCCGGGCAGGGCCTGGACCAGGCCGTAGGCGCCGCTGGAGGCGTTGGTGGCGTTGACGTTCCAGCCGCTCTCGTGGTCGACGATCCTCGAGAAGCACTGGTACTCGGCCGAATCGCCGATCATCTTCTGCGCGGTCGCCTGCGCCGAGGAGGCCGGCGTCGCGGCCTGGGCGGGGCCGGCGGCGATCAGCGAGCCGCAGGCGGCCGCGGCCAGCGCGGCGCCCGCGAGGGCCTTCTTCGGGGTGGCGACGGTGCGGAGGAGGGAGGCGGCGGTCAACGGGGTGCCTTTCTTCGGGGACAGAGGCGTCGGCGCGAGCCGGCCGCGTGGCGCGGCGGCGGCATGCGTCGGCGCCGTGGCCCGTGAGGGCGCCGGCGCCTGGCGACCGCTCCAGAGAAACAGGCGGCGACGGCGTCCGCAATCACCCCTTTTACTAGTGGTGGTCGCATCCGAGGAGAAGGTCACGTGTGTGACCTGGGTCGCAAAGCCCAGGTCAGAGGGGGTGGCGTGGCGGGCACCCCGGCGCCCGGTGGCTACTACCGCGCCTAGGGGAGGACCAACGGCCTGTGGGGTGCTTCACCTCGGCGGCGTGTCGAACGTGACCGGCGTCTCGAAGGCCGCCCTGCGGGTGGCGCGGCGCAGCGCCTTCAGCACCGGTGCGCCGAGCGCGAGGGTGAGCACGACCGTCATCGCGGCCCGGCCCGAGTCCCAGCCGAGGGACGTGGCCAGGCAGTAGGCGGCGAAGCGGGCCAGGTTGTCGGGGACCGACGCGTGCGGGTCGAAGGCGATGTTCGAGGCGAGCGTGTTCATGAAGGTCCAGCCCGCGAGGTTCATCACCGTGCCGTAGGCGAACGCGGCCAGGAACCCGTACGCGGCGAGCAGCAGCAGCTCCCCGCGCCCGCGCAGCCGGTCGGGGAACGGCAGCAGGCCCGCGCCCATCGTGAACCAGCCCATCGACAGCATCTGGAACGGCATCCACGGTCCCACCCCGCCCGTGAGCAGCGCGGACGCGAACATCGTGACCGAGCCGAGGACGAAGCCGAAGCCGGGCCCGAGGACCCGGCCGCTGAGCACCATCAGGAAGAACATCGGCTCCAGACCGGCCGTCCCCGCGCCGATGGGGCGCAGCGCGGCGCCCGCCGCCGCCAGGACGCCGAGCATCGCCACGGCCTTGGGGCCGAGCCCCGACTCCGAGATGGTCGCCGCGACCACGGCGACCATCAGCACCAGCACGCCCGCGAACAGCCACGGCGCGTCCTGCGCGTGGGCGTTCACCGAGGCGTCCGGCGGGGCGAGGAAGGGCCAGCCGAAGCCGGCCACCCCCACCGCGCTGACCAGCACCAGCGCGGCGACCGAGCGGGGGCCGAGCCGTACGGCACGGGCCTGGCGCTGGGGGGCGCGGGCGGCGGGGGCGGTGGGGTGCGGGGTTCCGGGCGCCGTGACGGCGGACTTCCGGGTGTCGGGGGTCGTGGGGCCGGTGGGGGGCCGGCCGGTGCCGGGGGTCGTGGGTCCGGCGCCGGGTTGCCGGGCGCCCGGGGCCTCGGGCCGCCCGGTGGCCGGGTTCACGGCGGTCATGACAGTGCCTCCCGTACCTGGGCCACCGTGAGCCACTTCTGCGGCGCCAGGACCTTCGAGACCTGCGGCGCGAACGACGGGGAGGCCACCACCACGTCCGCCGCCGGACCGTCGGCGATCACCTCGCCCTCGGCGAGCAGGACGACCCGGTCGGCCAGCTCGGCGGCCAGCTCCACGTCGTGCGTGGCCAGCACGATCGCGTGGCCGTCGGCGGACAGGTCGCGCAGGATGCCCGCCAGGCGGGCCTTCGCCGCGTAGTCCAGGCCGCGGGTCGGCTCGTCCAGGAGCAGCAGCGGCGGGCGGGCCGTCAGCACGACCGCCAGGGCGAGCGTCAGCCGCTGCCCCTCCGACAGGTCGCGCGGGTGCGTGTCGTCGGTGACACCGGGCAGCAGCTCCGTCAGCAGGGCGCGGCAGGTCCCGTCGGCCGCGTCCGCGTCCCGGTCCGCCGCCCGGTACTCGGCGGCCACCGTGTCGGCGTACAGCAGGTCGCGCGGCTCCTGCGGGACCAGGCCGACGCGGCGCACCAGCTCGCGCGGGGCCGTGCGGTGCGGCACGGCGTCGCCGACGCGGACCGAACCGGCGGACGGTTCGACGAGACCGACCAGCGCCGACAGCAGCGTGGACTTCCCGGCGCCGTTGCGGCCCATCAGGGCGACCGTCTCACCCGGGGAGACGGTCAGACCGACGTCGCGCAGCGCCTCGACCCTGCCGCGCCGGATGGCGAGGGAACGGACCTCGGCGGCGTACGGGGAGGGCGCGTCCGTGGCCCTGCGGCGGCGGCGCAGGCGCGAGGCGGGCGCGGGCCGGGGCGCCGGGAGCGCGGCACCCGAGGGGACGCGCCGAGGGGGCCGCCGGTCCGCCAGCCGCTCCCGCAGCGGGGCCGCGCGGCGGCGGGCGTCCCGGACCGTCAGCGGCAGCGGGGACCAGCCCGCCAGCCGGCCCAGGTCCACCACCGGCGGGAACACCGGGGACACGGCCATCACCTCCGCCGGGTGGCCGATGACCGGCGCCTCGCCCGGGGCCGGGAGCAGGACGACCTGGTCGGCGTACTGGATGACGCGCTCCAGACGGTGCTCGGCCATCAGGACCGTCGTGCCCAGGTCGTGGACCAGGCGCTGAAGCACCGCCAGGACCTCTTCCGCGGCGGCGGGGTCCAGGGCGGAGGTCGGCTCGTCCAGGACCAGCACCCGGGGGTGCGGGGTGAGGACCGAGCCGATGGCGACCCGCTGGCGCTGGCCGCCGGAGAGCGTGGCGAGGGTGCGGGCGCGCAGGTCGGACAGGCCCAGCAGATCGAGGGTCTCCTCGACGCGGCGGCGCATCACGTCCGGAGCCAGGCCCAGCGACTCCATGCCGTAGGCGAGTTCCTCCTCGACGGTGTCCGTCACGAAGTGGGACAGGGGATCCTGCCCGACCGTGCCGACGACGTCGGCGAGTTCGCGCGGCTTGTGGGTGCGGGTGTCGCGGCCGGCCACGGTGACCCGGCCGCTCAGGGTGCCGCCGGTGAAGTGCGGGACGAGGCCGCCTACCGCGCCGAGCACGGTCGACTTGCCGACGCCCGACGGGCCCGCGAGCAGCACGAGTTCACCCTCGGGGACCTCGAGGTCGACGCCCCGGACGGTGGGTCCGGCCGCTTTGTCGTAGGTGACCGATACGTCCTCGAAGCGGATCACGACGGCTCCTTCGGGGCGGGGTCCAGGGCGGGTTCGCGGGTGCGGGCGGGGCCCGGATCGGGGGCCGGGGTGACGAAGGCGGGCAGCAGGCCGAGGAGTACGGCCGCCGCCGGCCAGAGCGGGAGCGAGGGCGCGACCAGCGGGACCACGCCCGGATGCAGTGCCGCCGGGTCGCGCGCCGCGGCCAGGGCCGTCAGCGCCGCGACCGCGACGCCGGAGGCGGTGACCAGCCAGGCGCGGGCGTCCCAGCGGTCGGGGCGGTAACGGGTGCGCGGGGTCCGGCGGCCGCCCAGCCACAACCCGGCGAGCGCGGCGGCGAGTCCGGCGAGCAGGACGGGGACTCCGTACGTGCCGCCCGCGGCGGTCAGTACGCCGTACGTCCCCGCGCAGACGCCGAGCAGCCCGCCCAGGGTGAGGGCGGCGGTGGTACGGCGTACGGGGGCGGGGACCTGGGCGGTACGGCCGTAGCCGCGGGCGTCCATCGCGGCGGCCAGGGCGACCGAGCGCTCCAGTGCTCCCTCCAGGACCGGGAGTCCGACCTGGAGCATGCCCCGTACGCCCTTGTCGGGGCGGCCCCTCAGGCGCCGGGCGGCGCGCAGGCGCTGGACGTCGGCGATGAGGTTCGGGGCGAAGGTGAGGGCGACGACCACGGCGACGCCCGTCTCGTACAGGGCGCCGGGGAGGGACTTGAGGAGGCGGGAGGGGTTGGCGAGGGCGTTCGCGGCGCCGACGCAGATGAGGAGGGCGGCCAGTTTCATCGCGTCGTACAGCGCGAAGGTGAGGCCCTCGGCGGTGACCCGGCCGCCCAGGCGGATGCCCTGCGCCCAGCCGGGGAGGGGGACTTCGGGGAGGGTGACGAGGGTGTGGGTGCCGGGGACGGGGGAGCCGAGGAGGGTGGTGAACAGCAGGCGGATCGCCAGGACCGCGAGGGCCAGTTTGACGAAGGCGCCGTAGGAGCGGGACCAGGAGGCGTGGGGGCGGCGGGTGGTGACGACGTACGCGGAGACGGCGACGAGGAGGGCGAGGAGGAGGGGGTTGGTGGTGCGGGTGGCGGCGGTGCCGAGGGCCAGCGCCCACAGCCACCAGGCGCCGGGGTGGAGCTGTGCGGCGCGATGGCGGGGGGAGGGGGCGACGGGCGCCGCTCGACGGGTGGCCGTGCGCTGGTGGCGGCCCGGGGAGGGGACGCTCGCCGGCGCGGGCAAGGCGCCTCCCCCGGAGTGGGTGCCCCCAGCGTCCACCCGTGCCGCCCCGGCGGCACGACTGCCCGCAGGCCGGGCGGGCCGGGTGGGCCGGGTCGGGTCAGGGGTTGGCATTTCTGCGCCGCCTCGACTGCCAGGCTGCCGCCGCCGCCAGGGCCGCGACGATCGCCACGCCCGTGACGAGGCCGGCCGACGGGCCGCCGTCGTCCTTCCCCGCGGCGGACTTCCGCTGCGGGGAGGACGCGCCGGCCCCCTCGTCCCGCGGCGCCACCTGCTCTCCGCAGCCCGTCTTCGGGTAGCCCGCGATGGCGCACAGCAGCGCGCTGGTGTCGTAGCGGAGCGGCTTCGCCACGGCTGCCAGGGCGTCGGCCGTCGTCGCGTCGGGGGAGACGCGGGCGCAGGCCGTGCGGCCGGCCGGCGGGGCCTCGCCGGACGGGGCGTCGGCCGCCGTGCCGAAGTCCAGGACGAGCGCCACCCGCTTGGTGCCCTCCTTCGCGGGCGTCCCCGCGCAGATCGCCGCGAACTCCGCCGTGCCGCGCGGCCGGGCCGCGTCGCCCGAGTCCTCGCTCACCGAGAAGCGGAAGCCCTGGACGTCGCCGTCGGAGGGGCGGGCCATGGAGGGGCCCTGGGTGGCGTACGTCCAGTGGTCGCCGTCGCGGTCCCAGAAGGACCAGTAGCGGTAGCCGGCGGCCTGCGCCGGGCCCGCGCCCGCGATCAGCACGAGCGCGGCCAGCAGCAGAGGGGCGAGGCGGCGTGTCACGGCTGCCGCTTCCGGTTGCGTCCGCTGAGCAGGAAGCCGATGCCGATGCCGAAGACCAGGCAGACGCCGACGAACCACCAGACGCCGAAGCCGGAGTCGTCCTTCTTCTCCTGCGCCTTCTTCCCGTCCTTCTCGGCCCGGTCGCTCACCCGGGCGCCCTTCGGGGCCGGTCCCGTGGCGTTGAGCTGCTCCACCAGGTCGGTGCCGCCGAAGGCGCGGGGGTCGGTGCCCGTGGCGTGCGCGGCGAGGACGAGCTGGGCGTAGGCGGCGGGCCCGCTCTGCTTCGCCCAGGCGGCGGCGTTCTTCTCCAGCCAGGCCAGCGGCTTCGCGGCGCTCTCGGCCCCGCCCTGCGCCGCGAGCGCCACGACGGCGTCGGCGGTGTTGCCGTAGTCGGGCTGCGGGTCGGCGCCGGCGAGGACGGACGTCAGGTGGCCGTCCTCGGCGACGGCCCGCGCGAGATGGGCGGCACCGTTCGCGGCGGCCTGCTCGCGGGTGGGCTTGTCCGCGCCGGCGCAGGTGGCTCCGCCGCCCGCCGCCTTGCCGGGCCCGGCGACCAGGCCCTTGCCGAGCGCGCCGAGGACACCGGCCGCGGTCGCGTCGTCGTTGGCGGCGAGCTTGCCGTCCTTGCCGGGCTGGTAGGCGAAGGCGCCGCCGCCCTCGCCCTCGCCGCAGGGCAGGGCGAACGTCAGCAGGGCGTCGTAGGGCGACTTGCCGTCCTTCGTGACCTGCTCCGGCTCCGTGCCGGTGGCGGTCAGGGCGCCGATGACGACGGAGGTGGAGTTGGCGTCGCTGGGGCTGCCGGGGGTGTAGCCCCAGCCACCGTCCTTGTTCTGCACGGACTTCAGCCAGGCCAGGGCGTCCTCGACGACGTCACCGCGTCCGCCGAGGGCCGACAGCGCCTGCACGGCGGCGGCCGTGCTGTTGGTGTCGACCATGGTCTTGGCGTCGCAGGGCTTGGCGGTGTCGGCCCGGTAGGGCGCGAAGGCGCCGTCGGCGCACTGCTGCCCGGTGAGCCAGTCCACGGCCGCGGTGGACGGGACCACACCCACCGTGTGCTGCGCGAGCAGGGCGAGCGACTGGCGCCAGACACCGTCGTACTGGGGGTCGGTGGTGCCGTACAGCCCGGCGGGCAGGGCGGCGGAGGCGGAGGGCGACGGGCCGGCGGCGACCGCGGGCGCGGCGGCGGCGCCGAGCACGGCTATGGCGGCCAGGGCCGCGGCGCTGCGACTGCGGACGTTCATGATCGGTGGGTGCCTTTCCCTGTGCGGGCCGGGCAGCAGGGGGCACCCCCGGCGGCTCGGCCCCGTATGCCTCGACGGTGCCCGTGCACGGCGGGCGCCGGGCACGTGAGCCGGTCACGTCCGCCCGGGGCATTCCGGCTCACCGCCCACGACGGGACGGCTCACGGTTGCGGGTCAGCGCCGGAATTGCACCGGCTTCCCCCCGTACGGGTGTGATGACGACGCGGCCACTTTACCGGGCCGTAGGAGACGGGCCGAGGGGCGGTCGCCGGGCGGTCGCGGGCGGTGCGGAGGCCGGCCGGGGGCGGTACGAGGGCCGGTGCGGCGGATTCTTTGTCAGGACACGGACACGCTGGAGTACCGTCCCGGCATGGCCCCGGGGAAGCTGCTCGGTGCGGGACGCACCGCCGACGTGTACGAGATCGACGAGGCGTGGGTGCTGCGCCGCGACCGGGAGGGCGTCGGGGACGCCGCCGCCGAGGGCGCGGTGATGGAGCACGTGCGCGCCCACGGCTACCCGGCACCCCGGGTGCGGCCCGGCGGGCCGGGGGCGCCCCGCACCGACCTGGTGATGGAGCGGCTGTCCGGGCCGACGATGCTGCGGGCCTGCCTGGCGGGCACCCTGGCGCCCAGGGAGGCGGGCACCGTCCTCGCCGGGCTGCTGCGGCGGCTGCACGAGGTCCCCGCCCACCGCTCCACCGCCCCGGGCGCGCGCGTGCTGCACCTCGACCTGCACCCGGACAACGTGATCCTCGCGCCCGGCGGTCCCCGGGTCATCGACTGGTCCAACGCCGAGGAGGGCGAACCCGGGCTGGACTGGGGCATGTCCGCGGTGATCCTCGCCCAGGTCGCCGCCGACGACGGGCCGATGGCCGTCCCCGCCGGGGACATGCTGGCCGCGCTGCTGGCCGACCCGTCGGACCTCACCCAGGACGGCCTCGCCGAGGCGCGGCGGCGGCGCGCGGCCAACCCCACCATGAGCGAGCGGGAACGGGAGGTCCTGCCCGCCGCCGAGGCCCTGATCCGGACCCACCTGGCCTGAACGGGCCCGGCCGCGGGCCCCGTTCACCGGTCCGGCGCGGTGTCGCCGTCCTGCGCCCCCGCCGGTTCCAGCAGGCGGCACGCCGTGTCGATGTCGCCCTTCACCTGGGCGATCGAGGCGCGGCCCGACAGCCAGGTGATCAGGGCGGAGTGCCAGGTGTGCTCGATGACGCGGACCGCGGAGAGCTGCCGAGGGGTCGGATCGTCCGGGCCGCCCATCGCCTCCAGGATGATCGCCGTGGTCTGGCGGGAGACCTGGTCGACCTCCGGGGAGACGCTGCGGTCGGCGAAGGTGAGGGCGCGGGCCATCGCCTCGGCGAGCTGGGGCTCGCGCTGGAGGGCGCGGAAGGCGCGCATCAGGGTCTGTGCCACCCGCTCCGCCGGGCTCTCGCCCGTCGGCGGCTGCTTGCGGAGCGTCGCGTGCAGGCTCTCCAACTGGTCCTGCATCGTCGCCACGAGCAGATGCACCTTGGACGGGAAGTAGCGGTACAGCGTGCCGAGCGCCACCTGCGAGGACTCCGCGACCTCCCGCATCTGCACCGCGTCGAACCCGCCCCGGCCGGCCAGCCGCGCGCTCGCCTGGAGGATGCGGCGCCTGCGGGCCTCCTGGCGTTCCGTCAGGGGCGGGGCGGAGGCGGGGCGGCGCACGGGCCCGGCCTGCGGTCCCGCACCCGGCTTGTCCGTCCTGGTCACCCTCTCCCTCTCGCCCTGCCCGGCGGGTGTCCCGTCGTGGCGTGAATCACCTGATCCACTCGTCACAGCGTCCCTACCTGCCGGTAGATTCGGAGCCTGACGATCAAGTCTGAAACTTGTTCTAGATTATCGTCCCGGCGTAGTCTCGCGGGACAAAGCAGGGAGAGAGGGGCCCAGAGTGACCGCTGAGGCCAGTCAGGCGGGTCCCCGTCAGGAACCCGCCGCCGACGGCTTGCGACCGCTCCGCATCGCACTCCTCACCTACAAGGGAAACCCGTTCTGCGGCGGCCAGGGCGTCTACGTCCGCCACCTCTCACGCGAACTGGCCCGCCTCGGCCACCGCGTCGAGGTCATCGGCGCCCAGCCCTACCCCGTACTGGACGAGGGCCTGGAGGACCGGCTCTCCCTCACCGAGCTGCCCAGCCTCGACCTCTACCGCCAGCCGGACCCCTTCCGCACCCCGAAGCGCGACGAGTACCGCGACTGGATCGACGCCCTGGAAGTCGCCACCATGTGGACCGGCGGCTTCCCCGAACCGCTGACCTTCTCGCTGCGCGCCCGCCGCCATCTGCGCGCCCGCCGCGGCGAGTTCGACGTCGTCCACGACAACCAGACCCTCGGGTACGGCCTCCTCGGCGACGTCGGCGCGCCCCTGGTCACCACCATCCACCACCCCATCACCGTGGACCGGCAGTTGGAGCTGGACGCCGCCGAAAGCCGGGCGCGCCGCTACTCGGTGCGCCGCTGGTACGCGTTCACCCGGATGCAGAAGCGCGTCGCGCGCCGCCTGCCCAGCGTGCTCACCGTCTCCGGCACCTCCCGCCAGGAGATCGTCGACCACCTCGGCGTGCGCGGCGACCGCGTCCACGTCGTCCACATCGGCGCCGACACCGACCTGTTCTCCCCCGACCCCTCGGTGCCGCAGGTGCCCGGCCGGATCGTGACCACCTCCAGCGCGGACGTGCCGCTCAAGGGCCTGGTCTTCCTCGTCGAGGCCCTCGCCAAGGTGCGCACCGAGCAGCCCGACGCCCACCTCGTCGTCGTCGGCAAGCGGCCCGCCGAGGGGCCCGTCGCCCAGGCGATCGAGCGGTACGGCCTCGAAGGCGCCGTCGAGTTCGTCAAGGGCATCTCGGACGCCGAACTGGTCGACCTGGTCCGCTCGGCGCAGATCGCCTGCGTGCCGTCCCTGTACGAGGGCTTCTCGCTGCCCGCCGCCGAGGCCATGGCGACCGGCACGGCACTGCTCGCCACCACCGGCGGTGCCGTACCGGAGGTCGCGGGCCGTGACGGGGAGACCTGCCTCGCCGTGCCGCCCGGCGACGCGGGCGCGCTGGCCGCCGGGCTGACCCGGCTGCTCGGCGACCCGGAGCTGCGGGCCCGCCTCGGCGCGGCCGGACGCGAGCGCGTCCTCGCCCACTTCACCTGGGCGCGCGCCGCCGAGGGCACCGCCGCCCGCTACCGCGAGGCCGTCGCCCGCTCCGCGGCCCGCCCCGCGGCCCCCGCGCCGGCCGCGGCACCGACCCCGACCCCGACCAGTGACACCCGCGTCTACCCCGAAAGCAGGGCCACGTGCTGACCGTCGACTTCTCCCGGTTCCCGCTCGCCCCGGGCGACCGCGTCCTGGACCTCGGCTGCGGCGCGGGCCGGCACGCCTTCGAGTGCTACCGGCGCGGCGCCCGGGTCGTCGCGCTGGACCGCAACGGCGAGGAGATCCGCGAGGTCGCCAAGTGGTTCGCCGCGATGAAGGAGGCCGGTGAGGCACCCGCCGGCGCCACCGCCACCGCCATGGAGGGCGACGCGCTGGCCCTGCCCTTCCCGGACGAGTCCTTCGACGTCGTCATCATCTCCGAGGTGATGGAGCACATCCCCGACGACAAGGGCGTCCTCGCCGAGATGACCCGCGTCCTCAAGCCCGGCGGCCGCATCGCCGTCACCGTGCCCCGCTACGGCCCCGAGAAGGTCTGCTGGACGCTGTCCGACGCCTACCACGAGGTCGAGGGCGGTCACATCCGCATCTACAAGGCCGACGAACTCCTCGCCCGCATCCGCGAGGCGGGCCTGAAGCCCTACGGCACCCACCACGCCCACGCCCTGCACTCCCCGTACTGGTGGCTGAAGTGCGCCTTCGGCGTCGACAACGACAAGGCGCTGCCCGTGCGGGCATACCACAAGCTGCTGGTCTGGGACATCATGAAGAAGCCCCTGGCGACCAGGGTGGCCGAGCAGGCGCTCAACCCGCTGATCGGCAAGAGCTTCGTGGCCTACGCGACCAAGCCGCACCTGCCGCCCGTGGACGCCGCGTGACCGCCTCCCGTTCCCCCCGCACCGAGCACCTGGTCCTGCCCGGCGTCCTCACCGCCGACGAGGCCGCCGCCACCGTCCGCGGCATCCTCGCCGTCCAGCGCGAGGACGGTGCCATCCCCTGGTTCCGCGGCCACCACCTCGACCCCTGGGACCACGTCGAGGCCGCCATGGCCCTGGACGCGGCCGGCGAGCACGACGCCGCCGAGCGGGCGTACACCTGGCTGGCCCGGCACCAGAACCGGGACGGCTCCTGGTACGCCGCCTACGCCGACGGCGACTTCGCCGACGTCACCGACCGCGGCCGCGAGACCAACTTCGTCGCCTACGTCTGTGTCGGCGTCTGGCACCACTACCTCGCCACCGGCGACGACACGTTCCTGGACCGGATGTGGCCGGTCGTCGTCGCCGCGATCGAGTTCGTCCTGCTCCTCCAGCAGCCCGGCGGGCAGATCGGCTGGCGGCGCGAGGACGACGGCACCGGCACCGAGGACGCGCTGCTGACCGGCAGCTCCTCCGTGCACCACGCGCTGCGCTGTGCCCTCGCCATCGCCGAGCAGCGCGAAGAGCCGCAGCCCGACTGGGAGTTGGCGGTGGGCGCGCTGCGGCACGCCATCCGGCGCCACCCCGAGCGGTTCCTCGACAAGGGCCGCTACTCGATGGACTGGTACTACCCGGTGCTGGGCGGCGCGCTGACCGGCACCGAGGCCCGCTCCCGCATCGAGGAGAGCTGGGACCGCTTCGTCGTCCCCGGCCTCGGCGTGCGCTGCGTCGTCCCCAACCCGTGGGTGACCGGCGGCGAATCGGCCGAACTCGCCCTCGCGCTGTGGGCGGTGGGCGAGTCCGACCGCGCGCTGGAGATCCTCCAGTCCGTGCAGCACCTGCGGGACCCCGGCAGCGGCCTGTACTGGACGGGGTACGTCTTCGACGACGACGCGATCTGGCCGCGCGAACTGACCACCTGGACCGCCGGTTCGCTGCTGCTCGCCGTCGCCGCGCTCGGCGGCCACGAGGCCACCTGCCAGGTCTTCTCCGGCGACCGGCTGCCCCGGGGCCTCGACCCGGACTGCTGCGTCTGACACCCCCCGCCCCATGACGACGGCCCCCCGCCCGGTGGAACCGGTGGCGGGGGGCCGTCGACGTGGAAGGGGCGGGCGCGGTCAGCCGCGCTGGATGCCCGAGGTGTCCTGGAGGACGCCGCGACGCCCGTCCTGCGTCTGGGCGACCAGGTTCGCGCCGCGCTGCTCGACGGCCAGGTACCAGGTGCCCGGCGCCAGTTCGGCGATCGGCGTCGGCGAGCCGTCCTCCGCGAACAGCGGACGCGGCACCGGCACGGCGAACCAGAACGGCGAGAAGTCCCCGGCGGGCTGCGCCTGCGCCGGCTGCGGGGCCTGCGGCTGCGGCTGCGGCTGGCCACCGAACGACGGCTGACCGGGCTGACCCGGCTGCCCGCCGTACGGCTGCTGCTGCGCGCCGGCGCCCGGGTAGCCGTAACCGCCCTGCGGCTGGCCGCCGTAGGGCTGCGGCGCGGCCGGACGCTGGGCCGGGACGAGCGAGCCCTTGAGGGCGGGGACCAGCGGGGTGGCGATGGCGCCGGCGGCCAGCACCAGGGCGGCGATCAGACCGAGGATGAGGCCGGAACCGGCGTCGATGCCCGAGCCGAGCTGGTCGAACGGGCCGGCCGGGTCGATGATCGTCCAGAACGCGGTCCAGGCGGAGAAGACCGTCAGCGCGACGCCGAGCTGACCGAGCTCCAGGCCGACCACCTTGCGCGGCTGGGGAAGCGCGCGGGCGAGGACGATCAGCGCCGCCCCGATGATGCCGCCGACGTACATGCTCATCACCAGGCCCAGGTTGTCCCAGGCGTTGGGGATGTCACTGCCTTCGCCGTCGTACGTGGCGAGGAACGACGCGATGAACAGCAACACCGCTGCTCCGATCACCACGCCGTCGCCTCGAGTGAGGGAGCGGATATTCACTTCAGGTCCTTCGTAGGTCGTCTCGTCGTCGGTAGAGGCGTCGCTGTCACCATGCCGCCGTCGGGCCCTGATGGGAAGCGCGGGGGTGGCCCCTCATCGTACGGACGACACTATCGTCCGCACGGTGGCGCTGTCCGCAGGGATCGGCGCGCCCGGCGCTACCCGCGCAGGAAACTCACGATTCCCTCAGACATCCCCTCAGCCGCCTTCTGCCGCCAGGAATCGCTGGTCAGCAGGGCCGCGTCGGCGCTGTCGCGCATGTTGCCGCACTCGATGAACACCTTGGGAACCGTTGACAGATTGAGACCGCCCAGGTCCGTGCGCGTGACGAGTCCGGTACCGCCGCCCACGTAGTTGGACGGCGCGCTGCCGGTGACCCGGACGAAGTTGCCCGCGATGCGCTGGCCGAGCTCGGCGGAGGGGGCGACGATGGCGCGGGTGTCGGCGGCGCCGGCGTGCACCGCGCCGGGCAGGATGACGTGGAAGCCGCGGTTGCCGGCGCCCGAACCGTCGGCGTGGATCGAGACGGCGGCGTCCGCACGCGCCTCGTTGCCGATCCGTGCCCGCTCGTCCACGCAGGGCCCGTAGGGCCGGTCGCCGTCCTGGGTCAGCCTCACCGTGGCGCCCTGCGCCTCCAGCAGCGCGCGCAGCCGGTGGGCCACGTCGAGGGTGAACTTCGCCTCGGGCCACCCGTCGTTGGTGGACGTGCCGGTCGTGTCGCACTCCTTGCGGTTCGTTCCGATGTCCACCTTGCGGTTGATCTCGGACGTGTGCTGGAAGTTGCGCGGATTGTGCCCGGGGTCGATGACGACGACCTTCCCCTCGAGCGGGCCGCTCGCGGAGGCCGGCGCGGACTTCGAGGCGGACGCGGAGGGCTTGCCCTCGCCGGCCGAAGGGGAGCCGCCCGTGGGCGACTTGGCGGTGGGCGACGTGGCGGTGGGGGAGGAGGGCCCGCCGGAGACCGGCGCCGACGAGGCGGGCGCACCGGTGGCCGGCTCGGCACCGCCCCCGTCCCCCGATGCGCCGACGGCGGCGTACACCCCCCACCCGAGCAGCGCGCCGGCCACGAGCGCGGCGACCGCCACCGTCAACGGCCGACGCAGCGGCGACCGGCGGGGCTGGGGAGGATCGAAGTCCGGGCCTGTGTACGACACGCCAGCCACCTTACGGGCAGCGGCGTGCGCTCCGCAGGGGCCGCCGGCGGCGGACGGCTCCGGCGCGGGGGCCGGGCACGGGGTCAGTCGCCGGACTGCTGCTCGTGCCGGTGGGTGCCGCGCGCCAGCTCCTGCAGCAGCTCGTGCTCGGTCTTGCCCGTCACCCGGGCCATGGTGCGCAGCAACTGGGCGCAGAGGGCGGCCGCGCCGTCCATCAGCGCCTCCGTCGCCAGAGGATCCTCGCGGCGCCGCTCGGCGACGTACTCGGCCAGCAGGTCGTCCCCGGACACGTAGGCGGTCATGAACTCGATGCCGGTGCGGACCCGGTCGTAGTCGCTGCTCATGACCGAACGATGGCACACGGACGCGGCGGGGAGGGCTCAGATCCCCGGCCCCTCGCGCCGCAGGACGCGGAGCGAGTCCGTCGCGGAGACCTCGGTGAACGCGCCGGAGGCGAGGGCCCTGAGGTAGACGCGGTAGGGGGCCTGGCCGGTGAACTCGTCGGCCGGGTCCGGGAAGACGTCGTGGATGACCAGCAGGCCGCCGTCCGCCACGTGCGGGGCCCAGCCCTCGTAGTCGGCGTTCGCGTGCTCGTCGGTGTGGCCGCCGTCGACGAAGACCAGGCCGAGCGGTGCGTTCCAGACCGCCGCGACCTGGGGCGAGCGTCCGACGAGGGCCACCACGTGCTCCTCCAGCCCCGCCCGGTGCAGGGTGCGCCGGAAGGCGGGCAGGGTGTCCATCAGGCCGAGTTCGGGGTCGACCGTGTCCGGGTCGTGGTAGTCCCAGCCCGGCTGCTGCTCCTCGCTGCCCCGGTGGTGGTCGACGGTGAGCGCGGTGACCCCGGCCCGGCGGGCCGCGTCGGCGAGCAGCACGGTGGAGCGCCCGCAGTAGGTGCCGACCTCCAGCAGCGGCAGTCCGAGCCCGCCCGCCTCCACCGCCGCCTCGTACAGCGCCAGTCCCTCGTGCGCGGGCATGAACCCCTTCGCGGTCTCGAAGGCGGCCAGGATCTCCGGCGTGGGTGCCGCGGGCATGGGGTCCTCCCGGTGGTGCGTGCGTGCCGGCGCCCCATGCTGCCGCACCCCCCGCCGCGCGCCGCGACAGGGGGTGCGCGAAGAGCGGGTCAGGCGGAGACCGTGTCGCCCGGCAGGGACAGGTCCAGGTCGACCGGGCGCTCGTCGCCCGCGTGGGTCGCCGCGTGGGCGAGCGGACCGTGGCCCGTGGCACGGGCGGCCAGCACGTACGGGCCCTCGGCGGGCACCGCGAGGGCGTAGCTGCCGTCCCCGGCGGACAGCGTCGCCCCGGCCCGGCGGCCGTGCCGGTCGATCAGCGTGACCCTGGCCCGCGCGACGGGCGCGCCGTCGGCGCCCAGCACCCTTCCGCGAAAGCCCCGCAGGGCCTGTTCGGCGCGGGCCAGGTTCGCGTCCTCCTCGCTGCTCGCCCGCAGTTGCGTGGTCATTGCCGGGCGCCTGCGGGGCAGGAAGAAGGCGAGCACGAGACCGCCCGCGACCGCCACTGTCGCGATGAGGAAGGAGATCCGGAAGCCGTGCATGGTCGGGATCGCCACGCCCCCGACGGTGGTCGAGGTGTCCGCGAGCACCATGCCGATGACGGCGCTCGACACCGACGTGCCGATGGACCGCATCAGGGTGTTGAGGCCGTTGGCCGCGCCCGTCTCCGAGGCCGGCACCGCGCCCACGATCAGCGCGGGCAGCGAGGAGTAGGCGAGCCCGATACCCGCGCCGAGCAGCACCGAGGTCACGACGGTCTGCCAGGCGGCGCTCATCAGGCCGAGCCCGCCGGCGTAGCCGACCGCGATGACCAGCAGGCCGAGGATGAGGGTGGTGCGCGGGCCGTAGCGGGCGGACAGCCGCGCGTACACCGGCGCGGTGAACATCATCGTCAGGCCCAGCGGGGCCACGCACAGCCCCGCGACCACCATCGACTGGCCGAGTCCGTGACCGGTGGAGGCGGGGAGCTGGAGGAGCTGGGGCAGGACCAGGGAGACGACGTAGAAGGCGACGCCGACCATGGTCGAGGCGAGGTTGGTGAGCAGCACCTCGCGGCGGGCCGTGGTGCGCAGGTCGACCAGCGGCGCCGCGACGCGCAGCTCCATCAGGCCCCACAGCAGCAGCACCACGACGGAGCCGCCGAGCAGGCCCAGCGTGGTGGGCGACCCCCAGCCCCAGTCGCCGCCCTTGGTGATCGGCAGGAGGAAGAGGACCAGGCCGAGGGAGAGGCCGAGGGCGCCCGGCAGGTCGAAGGAGCCCTTCGCGCGCAGCGGGGACTCGGGCACGACGAGGAGGGTCAGGCCGATGGAGAGGACGCCGAGGCCGGCGGCGCCGTAGAACAGGGCGTGCCAGTCGGTGTGCTGGGCGACCAGCGCGGCGGCGGGCAGCGCGAGACCGCCGCCGACGCCGATGGAGGAGCTCATGAGGGCCATCGACGAGCCGAGCCGCTCGCGGGGCAGCATGTCCCGCATCAGGCCGATGCCGAGGGGGATGGCGCCCATGGCGAAGCCCTGGAGCGTACGACCGACGATCATGGGCAGCAGGGCGTCGGTGAAGGCGCTGACCAGCGCGCCGGCCACCATCACGGACAGGCTGGCGATCAGCATGCGCCGCTTGCCGTAGAGGTCGCCGAGGCGTCCCATGATCGGCGTGGCGACGGCTCCGGACAGGAGCGTGGAGGTCATGACCCAGGTGGCGTTGCTGGGCGTCGTCGCCAGGAGTTCGGGCAGGTCCTTGATGACGGGGACGAGCAGGGTCTGCATCACCGCGACGACGATGCCCGCGAAGGCGAGCACCGGGACGGTGGCCCCGCTCGCTCTCCGGGCGGGTTCGTCGGTCGTCGTGTGGAACATTGAGCGATGCCTCCTGGCCGGGTGGTCGGCGGTGCGCGGTACGTGATGTGTGCAGGCTGAACCTCGTGCGCCCGGGCAACTATTCCGTTGCTTCGAGCCCCTAACGATTTCTTGACCTTCTCTTGGCACCGGCCGGTACCTCTCGACCCGTGGCGGCCGGACGTCCCGTACGGTCGGTGCCGTCCACGCCGGCGGTGACCGGACCGAGGGAAGAGAGCGGGAAAGCCATGCCGATCGACGCAGCCCGGGCGCTCGCCGCCGCACCCCCCGTCCGCGAGATCGCCTGGGACCACAAGGACGTCCAGCTCTACCACCTCGGCATCGGCGCCGGAACCCCCGCCACCGACCCGCTGGAGCTGCGCTACACCCTGGAGTCCCGGCTGCGCGTCCTGCCCGCCTTCGCCACCGTCGCGGGCGGCGGCGCCCCCGGCGTGATCCGCGCCCTGTCCGTGCCCGGCGTCGACGTCGACCTCGCCCGCGTCCTGCACGGCGGACAGAGCCTGCGCGTCCACCGGCCCCTGCCGTCGGCCGGCCGCGCGACGGCGGCCTCGCGTCTGGCCGCCGTGTACGACAAGGGCACCGCGGCCGTCCTCGTGCTGCGTACCGAGGTCACGGGCGCCGAGGGCCCGCTGTGGACCGAGGAGGCCGAGGTCTTCGTCCGCGGCGAGGGCGGCTGGGGCGGGGAGCGGGGCCCGTCCGGACGCCCGGCGCCGCCGCCCGCCGAGGAGCCCGACCTGGTCGTGGAGCGCCCCCTGCGCGAGGACCAGGCCCTGCTGTACCGGCTGTCCGGCGACCTCAACCCCCTGCACGCCGAACCGGAGTTCGCGGCACGCGCCGGTTTCGCGAGGCCCGTGCTGCACGGCCTGTGCACCTACGGAAGCACGCTCAAGACGGTCGTCGACACGGTGCTCGACGGCGACGTGACCCGGGTGCGCGAGTACCGCACGCGCTTCGCCGGGGTCGCGTACCCGGGGGAGACGCTGCGGGTGCGCGTGTGGCGGGCGGACGAGGGCCTGGTGCGGGTGGCGGTCGGCGCCGTGGAGCGCGACGACGCGCCGGTCCTCGCCGACACCGTCGTACGGTACGGGCCCGCCACGTAGGCCCGCCGGCTCGTACGGCGTACGGACGAGGACGGCCACGGCCCCACCCGTCGCATCCGACGGGCGGGGCCGTGGCCGTGTGTCCCTGTACTACCGGCGTACCGTCAGGCCGCCGTCCCCGACTCCTCCACCGGCTTGCGGTGGCGGCCGCGCGGCGTGGCCGCGCCGTCCTGGCTGGAGACCGGACCTCGATGCCGGCCGTGGCCGCTCTCGGTCTCGTGAACGTCGGCATCGGCCTGCATGGGCTGGGTCGTGCTGGCGTCGTTCATCAGAAGGAATTCACCCCGTCGACATGATCTTTCCTGCAGCCGGGCGAGTGTAACCGGCACACCACGACCCGAATCCAGACGGCCACGCCAACCGGCACTAGTTCGTTACAAGCCGGGCCAGAGGGGCCTGTTGCAGCGGAACGGGACGCTGCGGGCCGGGCGTCGCGGGCCCGTCCCCGGCCGCCTCGTCCGGACCCTCGCGCTCCGCGTCCGCGCCCTCGGGCTCCCCGGACCGCCCCGCCTTCCCGGCCCCTTCCCCCTGCCCGGCGCAGGTGTCGGCGTCGACGTCGGCGCCGGGTACCGTCACCCGCGCCACCCCGCACGGCGACTCCCGGGTCGCGTACGGCAGTCGCAGCTCACCGTCGGCCGTCCACACCCCGGCCCCCGCCAACCACCCCTCGGGCGCCGCGAGATGACGCACCGCGCGTTCGGCGGGCCGCCACACCGCGACCCAGCTCCCCAGCGCGCCGTCCACCCGCAGCGCCACCGCGCACCGCTCCGGCGTCAGCACCTGACCGGGCTGCACCGCGAACGGCGTCACCGTGCACTCCGGGATCCGCAGGCACCGCGGGAAGCGCACCGGCAGGGTGCTGCCCAACACGCCCCAGCCCAGCCGGGCCTGCCCCGGCGAGGGCGCGTCGGAGTGGATGAGCACCAGCCCGCTGTCCGGGTCGGCCAGCAGTATCCGGTCGTCGCTGTCCGCCGCGATCTGCAGCAGCGGCGACACCTCGCCGCCGCACCCCAGGTCCACCACGACCGCCTTCGTGCGCCCGCCGGTCTCCCGGTCCACGGCCAGCATCCGGCCCGCCCGGTCCAGCCACGCCCCGCCCGAGCAGCGGCCCGGGATCTCGGCGACGCGCACGGGCCCCTGCGCACCGCCCGCCACCTGCCACAGCGCCGTCGTACGCGGGCCGACGGCCAGGGCGTACGCCCGCTCGCCGCCCGGCACCGGCGGCAGCAGCCGCAGGGCGTCCTGCGGGCACCCGACCGCGCCGAGGTGCTGCTCGCCGGTTCCGGGACCGGTCGGGTACAGCAGCGCGAAGAGGTGGCGCCCGGCCGCGACACGGTGCACCAGCACCCGGCCGTCGCCCATCGGCTGGAGTTCGGTGCCGGGCTCCTCCGGCTGATGGCCGGGCAGGGGCACCGCGTACGGCTCCGGACCGTCCAGGGTCCAGCGCTCCGGGTACCAGCAGTCGCCGGCCGGGGCGAGGCGCGCGGCGTAGGCTCCGTCCGCGGTGATGGCGCAGGCCGCGCGCGGTGCCCCGGCGCCGTGCGGACCGCCGTCCTTCCGGCCGGCCGGGGGCCGGTCCGCCGTGGGCTCGACAGCACAAACCGTCATGGTTCGGTCACCTCCGGCGACGAAGGTAGTTTTCGTACGCACGGCCGGGGCACCGGGGCCAGGTCCCATCACACGTATGTGTGGCACAGGAACGGTTCGCCTGAGACGACGGCGAGAAGTGTGCTGTGCGGGACCGGTACGCCCGCGACGGTACGCGGCGGGTACAGCGGCCCAGAACCTCCAGGTAGCCTTGCGTGCGTGCCCCGTCTGTCAGAAGTCATCGCCGCGCTGGAGAGCCTGTGGCCCGCCGAGCGGGCCGAGTCCTGGGACGCGGTCGGCACCGTCGTGGGCGACCCCGGTCAGGAGGTCGCGCGGGTGCTGTTCGCCGTCGACCCCGTCCAGGAGATCGCCGACGAGGCGGTGAAGCTGGGCGCCGACCTGCTCGTCACCCACCACCCGCTCTATCTGCGCGGGACGACGACGGTGGCGGCCTCCACCTTCAAGGGCCGCGTGGTGCACACGCTCATCAAGAACGACATCGCGCTGCACGTCGCCCACACCAACGCCGACACCGCCGACCCGGGCGTCTCCGACGCGCTGGCCGGCGCGCTCGACCTGCGCGTCGTACGCCCCCTGGTGCCGGACACGGACGACCCCGAGGGCCGCCGGGGCCTGGGCAGGGTCTGCGAACTGGAGCACCCGCTCACCGTCCGCGAACTCGCCGCCCGCGCCGCCGAACGGCTGCCCGCCACCGCGCAGGGCATCCGCGTGGCCGGCGACCCGGAGGCCACCGTCCGCACGATCGCCGTCAGCGGCGGCTCCGGCGACAGCCTCTTCGACCACGTACGGGCGGCCGGCGTCGACGCGTTCCTCACCGCGGACCTCCGCCACCACCCGGCGTCCGAGTTCATGGCGGACCACGCCCCCCGTCCTCTCGCGCTGCTCGACGCGGCGCACTGGGCCACCGAGTGGCCCTGGTGCGAGCTGGCCGCAGCCCAGCTCGACGAGATCTCCGACCGCAACGGATGGGACCTGCGGGTCCACGTCTCCAAGACGGTCACCGACCCCTGGACCGCCCACGCGGCGTCCACGACAGCCGACACCCCAGGAGCCCCCAACTGAACGCCGCGCCCGCCGACCAGATCCGACTCCTCGACGTCCAGGGCCTCGACATCCGCCTCCAGCAGCTCGCGCACAAGAAGCGGTCGCTGCCCGAGCACGCCGAGATCGAGTCGCTGACCAAGGACCTCACCCAGCTCCGCGACCTGCTCGTGGCCGCGCAGACCGAGGAGAGCGACTGCGCCCGCGAGCAGACCAAGGCCGAGCAGGACGTGGACCAGGTGCGCCAGCGCGCCGCCCGCGACCAGCAGCGCCTGGACTCCGGTGCCGTCTCCTCCCCGAAGGACCTGGAGAACCTCCAGCGCGAGATCGCCTCCCTCGCCAAGCGCCAGGGCGACCTGGAGGACGTCGTCCTGGAGGTCATGGAGCGCCGCGAGTCCGCCCAGGAGCGGGTCGGCGAGCTGACCGAGCGCGTCGCCTCCCTCCAGGCCCGGATCGACGACGCCACCGGGCGCCGGGACGCGGCCGTGGGCGAGCTGGACCGCGAGGCGGCCTCGGTCGCCAAGGACCGCGAGGTCATCGCCGGCGCGATCCCGGCGGACCTGCTGAAGCTCTACGACAAGCTGCGCGAGCAGCAGGGCGGCGTCGGCGCGGCCAAGCTGTACCAGCGGACCTGCCAGGGCTGCCGCCAGGAGCTGGCCATCACCGAGCTGAGCGAGATCCGCGCGGCCGCGCCCGACACGGTGGTCCGCTGCGAGAACTGCCGCCGCATCCTGGTGCGCACGGCCGACTCCGGGCTGTAGGGAGCCGGTTCCGTGGCGAGTGCGGGGACCGGTCCGGTGACGGGTGCGGCGCGGGAGTTCGTGGTCGAGGCCGACGGCGGGTCGCGGGGCAACCCGGGGCCCGCGGGCTACGGCGCGGTGGTGCTGGACGCGGCGACGGGGGAGCTGCTGGCCGAGACCGCCGAGTACCTGGGCGTCGTGACCAACAACGTGGCCGAGTACCGGGGCCTGCTGGCCGGTCTGCGGGCCGCGTACGCACTGGACCCGTCGGCGACGGTGCACGTCCGCATGGACTCCAAGCTCGTGGTCGAGCAGATGTCGGGCCGCTGGAAGATCAAGCACCCCGACATGAAGCCGCTGGCGGCACAGGCGGCGGGGGTCTTCCCGCCCGGCCGGGTCACGTACGAGTGGATCCCCCGCGCGAGCAACAAGCACGCCGACCGCCTGGCCAACGAGGCGATGGACGCGGGGGCCCGCGGGGAGCAGTGGTCTCCGCCCGCCTCGCCGGCCCGGGAGACCGGAGCCGCGGGGGCCGCCGAGGCCGACGTGCGGGCCGCCAGGTCGGCGGCGTCGTCCGGAGCGGGAGCGGCCGAGTCGCCCCGCCCACGGTCCGCCGAGCCGGCGCAGGCCCGCGGTGAGCGGGACGCCGAGGTGGCGAGGGCTCCTGGCAAGCGGGTCGCCGAGGCTGCCCAGGCGTCCGGCGGGCAGGTTGCCGAGGCGGCGCCGGCCCCCCGTGCCGGGGGCGTGACGGCGGCGCCGGGCAGTGGCACGAGGGCCGCCGGGAAGACGGCCGCGCCCGGCTGGGGACCCCCCGACATGGGCGCGCCCGCCACCTTCGTCCTGCTCAGGCACGGGGAGACCCCGCTGACCCCGCAGAAGCGGTTCTCGGGCAGCGGCGGCAGCGACCCCTCGTTGTCGGCCGTCGGACGGGAGCAGGCCGAGAAGGTGGCCGAGGGCCTCGCCCGGCGCGGCACGATCCAGGCCGTCGTGGCGTCGCCGCTGGCACGCACCCGCGAGACCGCCGCCGTCGTCGCCGCCCGCCTCGGCCTGGAGGTCGAGATCGAGGACGGCCTGCGCGAGACGGACTTCGGCGCCTGGGAGGGCCTCACCTTCGCCGAGGTGCGCGAGCGCTACCCGGACGACCTGAACGCCTGGCTGGCCTCCCCGGACGCCCGGCCGACCGGCGGCGGCGAGAGCTTCGCGGCGACCGGCGCCCGTGTGGCCGCGGCCCGCGACAAGCTGGTCGCCGCGTACGCGGGCCGCACGGTGCTGCTGGTGTCGCACGTGACGCCGATCAAGACGTTCATACGCCTCGCCCTCGGCGCCCCGCCCGAGTCGCTGTTCCGCATGGAGCTGTCGGCGGCGTCGCTGTCGGCGGTGGCGTACTACGCGGACGGCGGCGCCAGCCTGCGGCTGTTCAACGAGACGTCCCACCTGCGCTGAGCCCCGCCGCCGCGCGGGCCAGCTCCTCCACCCGCCCCCAGTCCCGCCCGGCGACGGCGTCCCCGGGCAGCATCCAGCTCCCCCCGACGCAGCCCACGTTGGGCAGGGCCAGGTACCGGGGCGCGGAGTCCGGGCCGATGCCTCCCGTCGGGCAGAAACGGGCCTGGGGCAGCGGGGCGGCGAGCGCCCTCAGGTAGGCGGTGCCGCCGGCGGCCTCGGCCGGGAAGAACTTCATCTCCCGCACCCCGCGCTCCAGCAGCGCCACCACCTCGGACGTGGTCGACACCCCCGGCAGGAACGGCACCCCCGACCCCCGCATCGCCTCCAGCAGCGCGTCCGTCCACCCGGGGCTCACCAGGAACCGCGCCCCCGCCGCCACCACCTCGCCGACCTGTTCCGGCGTGATGACCGTGCCCGCGCCGACCACCGCGTCCGGCACCTCGGCGGCGATGGCCCGGATCGCGTCGACGGCGGCCGGCGTCCGCAGCGTGACCTCGATCGCGGGCAGCCCGCCGGCCACCAGGGCCCGGGCGAGCGGCACGGCGTCGGCGAGGTCCTCGACCACGACGACGGGGACGACGGGCGCGAGATCCAGTACCGAGGCGGACGGGGAGGAGGGCAGCGGTGAGGTCATGGCCTCATCGTGCCCTCGGTGAGCATTCTCTGCAATTAGCGTTGCAATATATGCAACACGCTCAGTGGATCTCCTCCACCAGCACGTCCAGCGACCACGGCTTCCCCGCCTTCGCGGGCTCCTCCGCCTCCACCGTGTACCCGAGGTCGCGCAGCGCCTCCACCAGCTGCGCCGGACCCTCGGGCGCGCTGCCCGACGTGAGCAGGCTCCGGACGATCCGCCCCTTCGTCGCCTTGTTGAAGTGGCTGACCACCTTCCGGGTCGGCGCGTGCAGCACCCGTACGGTGGCCGTCCGCCCGGCCACCTCGCCCTTGGGCTTCCACGCCGTCGCGTACGCCGCAGACCGCAGGTCCAGTACCGGCCCGTTGCCGGCGACCGCGGGCAGCACCTCGGCCATCGGCGCCCGCCAGTACGCGCCCAGCGCCCCGAGGCCGGGCAGCTTCAAGCCCATCGAGCACCGGTAGGAGGGGATCCGGTCACTCACGCGCACCGCGCCCCACAGCCCCGAGAACACCAGCAGGGACCGCGCCGCCCGCTTCCGGGCGTCCGCGTCGAGAGAGGCCAGGTCCAGGGCGTCGTAGAGCACACCGGTGTAGATCTCCCCGGCGGGCCGGGCCCCGGCCGTGCGCAGCTCCGCGTTCTTGGCGACCTCGCCGCGCAGGCCCTCGCTCAGCCCCAGCACCTCGCGCGCCTTCTCCTCGTCGGCGGCGCACAGCTCGACCAGCTCGCCGAGCACGGCCTCACGGGCCGCGGTGAGCCCGGGCAGGGACAGCGACTCGGTCTTCAGCGGGGCGCCCCGGCCGGACGCGGCCTTCCCCTCCGACGGGGGCAGCAGGACAAGCACACGTACTCCTTCACTCGAGCTCCCGGCCAGGGTACGGGGTGCCTTCCGAGGGGCCCTTGTCCCATACTCACGGGAGATGATCACGGGGAGGGGCCTTCTCATGCGGCACACGTGCACACGCGGCCGGGCCGGCGCACGCTGGGCGACGGCCGTCCTGCTCGCGGGCGCCTGCCTGCTGAGCGGCTGCTCGTCCGGCGACGACGGGCGGGACGACGAGACGCGGCAGCACTACTGCTCCCGGCTCGGGACCTGGCAGGACATGAAGGCCCGCGCCGAGGACGCCGGCATCGCGGGCTACGCGGCCGTCGCCGCCGCGAAGCGGATCGACAAGGAAGGACTCGACCGGGCGGGCAGCCACGTCCTCGACGACACCGCCCTGGCGGTCGACGGCGACCCCGACGCCGAAGGCCGCGTCGCCCGCTACTGCTCGGACGCCGGATTCGAGACGATGGTCCACTGAGCGGGGACCGGGGGGTTCCCGGCGGGGGAGACACCATGGCCACACGCGAACAGGCCCGCTGGACCAGGGCACGCCTGGGCCGCTGCGGCCCGCCCCTCGACCTGCTCACCGCCTGCTTCGACCGCCACGTCTACGCCCCCCACGCGCACGACGAGTTCACCGTGGGGGTCACCGTCGGCGGCCTGGAGGTCATCGACTACCGGGGCGGGCACATCCACTCCGGCCCGGGTTCCCTCGTCGTCCTGGAACCCGGCGAGATGCACACCGGCGGCCCGGCGGCCCCGGACGGCTACTCGTACCGTGCCCTGTACGCGGCGCCGTCCCTCCTCGCCGACGGCACCCGCGGCGGCCTCCCGCACTTCCGCGAACCCGTCCTCCACGACCCCGAACTCGCCCGCGCCCTGCGCGCCGCGCACACGGACGTGTCCGGCTGCCCCGACCCGCTGGAGGCCGAGTCCCGCATCCCCTGGCTGCTCACGGCCCTCGCCCACCGCCACTCCACGGCCCGCGCCGTCGACCGCGCCGTCCCCGGCGCCGACCGCGTCGCCCGCGTCGTCCGCGACCGCCTCGCCGACGAACTCCTCGCCCCGCCCTCCCTGGCCGCCCTCGCCACCGACCTGGGCCTGTCCCGCTACCAGCTCCTGCGCGCCTTCCGCACGGCCATGGGCATACCCCCGTACGCCTGGCTCGCCCAGCACCGGGTGGCCAGGGCGCGCGGGCTGCTGGAGGCGGGGCTGCGGCCGGCCGAGGCGGCGGCGCTGGTGGGCTTCGCCGACCAGGCGCACCTGACGCGGTGGTTCCGGCGGGTGCTGGGGGTGACCCCGGCGGCGTACCGCAACAGCGTTCAAGACCGCGGGTGAGGCGGCGCGCAGACTGCCGCCATGACTGCACGCGGCTGGGCCCTGTTCTCCCTGATGGGAGTGGTCTGGGGCATCCCCTATCTGATGATCAAGGTGGCGGTGGAGGACCTCTCCCCGTCCGTGGTCGTGTTCACCCGGTGCGCGCTCGGCGCCGCCCTCCTGCTCCCGTTCGCCCTGCGCCAGGGCGGCCTCGCCCGGACCGTCCGGGCGCACTGGAAGCCGATGCTGGCCTTCGCGGTCGTGGAGATCATCGGCCCCTGGTGGACGCTCACCGACGCCGAACGCCACCTGTCCAGCTCCACCGCCGGCCTGCTCATCGCGGGCGTCCCCGTCGTCGCCGTGCTGCTGGCCCGCTTCCTCGGCGCCGAGGAACGGGTCGGCGCCCGCCGGATCACCGGGCTCGCCCTCGGACTCGGCGGCGTCGCCGTCCTCACCGTGCCGCACCTGACGGGTGGCGACGCCCGCTCGCTGGCGGAGGTGCTGGTGACGGTCGTGGGTTACGCCACGGCCCCGCTGATAGCCGCGCGCCACCTGAAGGACGTCCCCACCCTCCAGCTCATCACCCCCTGCCTCACCCTGGCCGCGGTCGTCTACGCGCCCGCCGCCTTCCTGACCCGGCCCGCCGCCGTCCCCTCGGGCGAGGTCCTGGCCGCCCTCGCCGGCCTCGGAGTCGTCTGCACCGCGATCGCTTTCGTGGCCTTCCTCGAGCTGATCAAGGAGGTCGGACCGACCCGGGCCGGCGTGATCACCTACGTCAACCCGGCGGTCGCCGTCGCCGCGGGCGCCCTCTTCCTCGGCGAGGACCTGACCCTCGGCATCGGCGTCGCCTTCACCCTGATCCTGGCCGGCTCGGTCCTCGCGACGTCCGCCGCCGGTCCGAGGCGGGAGGTCCGCCGGGTACCATGGTCGGCACGGCAGACGAGCCGGGCGGGCGGCCGCGTGGAGTCCCTTGCGGGGCTCCCCGAGGAACGTCCGGGCTCCACAGGGCAGGGTGATGGCTAACGGCCACCCGGGGTGACCCGCGGGACAGTGCCACAGAAAGCAGACCGCCCGGGACCTCGGTCCCGGGTAAGGGTGAAACGGTGGTGTAAGAGACCACCAGTGTCCAGGGCGACCTGGACAGCTAGGTAAACCCCACCCGGAGCAAGGTCAAGAGGAGACGCCCAGGTGTCTCTGCGCGGACGTTCGAGGGCTGCCCGCCCGAGTCCGCGGGTAGACCGCTGGAGGCCGGCGGCAACGCCGGCCCTAGATGGATGGCCGTCGCCCGGGGCTCCGCGAGGAACCCCGGGAACAGAACCCGGCGTACAGCCCGACTCGTCTGCCGCCCGCACGCCGAGATGGTTCCGACGGCCTGGCCGGGTCTCTTCCCGCGCATGACGTTCCGTAGTCTCCTGGCTGTTTCGCGCGACACCCGGTGCAGGAGGAAGCAGACCGCATGGCCCCCACGCGATACGACCAACGGGTCCGGGTGTTCGTCCAGGTCTGCGGTGGTGAGCACGACTGGCGGGAGGCGGAGGCGCGTTTCGAGGCGCACGGCTGGCCGGTGCGCGACGGGCACCCCGCGGGCCGGGGACCGCTGGGCGCGGCGCTGGAACCCGATCCGGGGTCCCGCGTGTACGAGATAGAGGTCCGCCTCTTCGGCGCGGCCAAGGGCAGCGACCGGGGCGCGGCCGACCGGGTGCGCAAGGTGCTGCGCGGCGCCCGCCTCGAAGGCTACGTCCGCCGGGCCGAACCCCTGGAGCGGGACCGGGAGTTGTTCCCCCACTGGAGGATCGTCAGCACCGCCCACCGGCGCCCGGGCGGGCAGCCGGCCTGGCGACGGCACCTCGCCCGCGCCGCCACGCGCCTCGGCAGACACGACACCGGCGGGTTCGTCGCGGGCGGACCGCGCCAGGCGCTGCTGCTGGCCCGCGCGGACGCTCCCGCCGCAGCCTCGCGCCCCGCCGTGGCCGTCAGACCGCTGGACGGGCGCCGACGTGAACCCGCTCCGTACCGGCGGGAGGAGCAGCTGGAGCGCTCGGTGTACAGGCTGGTCCTGTGGACCCTGCTGGCTGCGGGTGCGCTCACACTGGCCACGGCGGCGGTCCCCGGGGCGCCGCGGTGGATCCTGGGCGCCGTGGCGCTCTTCGGGGCGTGCGGGGCCGTCTGGTCCGGCTGGGACATGAGCGGGGAGGGCAAGAGGTACGAGGGCGTCGTCGTCGCCGTGATCTGCCTGCTGGTCCTCGCCGCCTTCGGGACGGGCCTCCTCAGCGGCGACGGCACGGCGTGGTCTCCGCTGCGGACCCTCACGACAGCGGTGGTGGTCGCCGTGCTCGCGGGGCTGTGGCTCCTGGTGCGGCAGTGGACGTGGGGCGAGTGGGTCGCCTGGGCGGTTCCGCTGGCGGTGACACTGACCGTCTCCGCGTTCGTGGCCGCCGGTTCCGTCCTCCACGCCCTGTACGCCGACGGTCTCTCGCTCAGCCCGTCGGACCTCGACGTGCCTCCTGTCTGGCAGTTCGCGGCCGCGGTGAAGCTGCTGGTGATGCTGAGCCTCGCCATGATCGTCCCGGCCTGGTGGGGGTTCGCCAAGCACCGGCACCATCGGTACGCCACCCCCGGTGACGGCACGAACATCATCCTCAACGTGTGCCTGTTCGTGGCGATGCTCGCCGGCGCGGGGCTGCAGGCGTGGAACTCCGCCGGGACGGCCGTCGACCGGACCGTCGCGGCGGCAGCGCGCGGCGAGGACCCGCCGTCGTACTTTGGCGTCGAACCGGAGTGGACCTGCGTGCGGCTCGCCGTACCCGCCGGCGAACTCGCGGGAGAAGGACCGCCGTTGAAGCCGCGCAGGCCCTATCTCTCCTTCGGTGTAGCGGGAGAGACGGCGGTCCTGTGGGACCCGGCCACCCGCGAACCGGTGAAGCTGCCGGCGAACCAGGTGTGGCTGGGGCCGGCCACCTCGGGCAAGGCCGCGTGCCCGTCCGCACCCGGCCCGTCGAAACGCTCGTAGAGGCGTCTCCTCCGACCCCGGCCGGACGCAAAAGGAGGTGCGCGTGCCGGCGAGCCCGGGATACGTTCCTGCCTGTTCGAGGGGGAACCGACATGACGAAGCTGAACCAGATCATCGCTGTCGAGAAGGGTGTCAAGAGCAAGGCGCTCCAGGACATCAACGCCGCGCAGCACAAGGTGCAGAAGCCCGCGCTGCTGGCCGGGATCTCGCGTACGTACCAGCCGAAGGACGAGGAGGGCGAGCAGTTGCCGCCCGAGTCGACGCGGGTGCAGGTGCAGGCCGAGGACGTGCTGCGCGAGATGTCCGCGTCGCTGACCCGGCTGTTCGACGTGACGGCGACCAAGGACTGGGCGAACTGCACGGCCCGCGCGGACGTCACGGTGGACGGGCGGACGGTCGTCGCCGACGTCCCGGTCGGCCACCTGCTCTTCCTGGAGAAGCAGCTCGCCGAACTGCACGCCTTCGTCAAGAAGCTGCCCACGCTGGACGCCGCCGAGTCCTGGTCCCTCGACCCGTCCACGGACTGGTGGAAGACGGACCCCGTCCGCACGATCCGGACGAAGAAGGTCCCGCGCAACCACGTCAAGGCGGAGGCGACGGACAAGCACCCGGCGCAGGTCGAGGTGTACTACGAGGACGTGCCGATCGGGTACTGGACGACGGTGAAGTTCTCCGGGGCGCTGCCGGCGCGGCGGGTGAACGAGCTGGTGGAGCGGGTGGAGAAGCTCCAGCAGGCCGTGAAGTTCGCCCGGGAGGAGGCCAACGGCGCCGAAGTCACCGACCAGCGGGTCGGCGACGCGGTGTTCGGCTACCTGTTCGGCTGAGGCCGGTCACGGGTAGCCTCCACGATCGCCCCCGCGTGCGAGCGCGGGGGTGCGCGACAGGCGCGGGCCGGATTGAGGACCGGTCCGCGTGAGGAGCGCAAGCTGAAACTGACGTTCAGCCTGAAGAGGCGCGGGAGAACCCCCGCGCCGTCAATCTCAGACTCTCGCTCCAGCTTCAGCATCGCCGCCGATCGCCGGCCGACCGGGGACGGACGAACGCCGTCGGATGCGAGTTCGACTCTCGCCTGCACCTCTGCACGGTGCGGTAGTTCAAAGGAAGAACGCGACGGCCTGACGACTGATCCGTCCCTCTGACCGCGCCGGCGTGCGCAACAGGGTGGCATCCCCAGGGGCCCGGGAGCTGGATACGACTCCCGGGCTCCGCCACGTTCCGCGCCCGCGCGCGAGCCCGCCGCGCCGCGTCAGCACCAGCGCGTACGCGGGCAGTTCCAGCCCCCGCCCCCGCCCCCGCCGTCCGACGAGTCGCCCGAGCCGCCCGGCAGGCCGTTCGGGAAGGCGCTGTTGCGGTTCCGGTCGCCGGGGAACGGGTCGTGGTAGTCCGGGTCGCCGTCGTCGTCCCGGTCCGACAGGCGCGGCCGGTCGCCGTCCTCACGGTCGGGGTCGGGGCAGCCGTTGTCCGGGTGGGTGAGTTCGAGCGTCACCCACAGGTCGACGGTGACGTCACCGCCCTCGGCCGGGTCGGTCGCGCACACCCGCCAGTCGTCGTACTCGCCCTCGTCGGGGAGCTGGTCGTTGACGTACGCGGTGGACGCCACGACGTGGTCGGCCGGGACGGTGCCGAGGGCCGCGACCTCCTTGTGCGCCGTCCTCCACGTCTTCCAGACCAGGTCCGGCATCGTCGGCCACGGGACGGCCCCGCCGTCCGCCGCGGGGCAGGGGGCGCCCTTCTTCACCGCGCCGAAGTCGATCGTCCTCGTGCCGGACGAGGTCCAGCCGGTCCGCTGGAAGCAGACGGTCCAGTTGAGCCGCATCATGATGCTCTTGTCCTCGTCCGACGCGTCGTGCTCGTCCACGCCGAACCCGGCGGCCTCCGCGGCCTCCCGCGCGTCGTCCAGGGACATCCCCCGGTAGTCCGCCGCCGCCGGGCGGGGCCTGGGGGACGGTGACGGCGAGGGTGACGGCGACGCCGGGGCGGTGATGCCCGCCGTACCCGCGTCCCTGCCGTCCGCCCGCGCCACCGTGGCCGGCGTCGCGTCCTCGGGTGGGTCCGGCGCGACCGCGCCGAGCAGGCCGAGCGCCGAGACCGTGGCGGCCACCTTCGCGCCCTTGGTCCAGGGGCTGTCCCTCCAGACCATGACGACCGCGACGACCAGCGCCGCGAACCCCAGGTACGGGCTGACCAGTCCCAGTACCGGGACGGCGAGGACGAAGCCGACGCGGGCCGGGGTGGTCAGCCACCGACGGGGCGCCGCCGGGCCGGGCGGCTGAGGGGGAGGAGCGGGCGGGCGGTGCATGGGCGGCGACTTTTCTCGTACAGGGGCGTGACGGTCCGTGAGGTGCTCTCGGACGTCTGTCGAGCGACCGCATCGTACAGAGCGCGCACGCGGCCCCTCACACGGGACCGGCGTCCGCCGACCGCCCGTCCACGCCGGTCACGCCGGGTGCGGGAACCTCGGAGACCTTGCTCGGCGACCGTGCCGCCACCCGGGCCAGATGCCGGTCGAACACCTCCCGCGCCTCGGGCGTCAGCATCCGCAGGGCCACCATCGCCGTGATCGCCACGTCGCACAGCTCCGCCTCGACGTCGTCCCAGGTGTGCGAGAGGCCCTTGCGGGGGTTCTGGCCGGTCGCGCCGATCACCGCCTCGGCGACCTCGCCGACCTCCTCCGACAGCTTCAGCACGCCCAGCAGGAGGCCCTCCCGGCCGCCGACGGGCTGGTCCGCCTCCAGCCTCTCCCACAGGGCGTCGACGGTGGTCCACAGGCCGGTGGGCGTGCCGCCGCGGTCGTCACTCATGCGCAGCAGCCTGCCACGGCCCCGTCCGGTACCCGGCCGCGACCGGAGGGCCGTACGGGGCCCGGAGTCACGCGGGGGTGTTCCGCTCCAGGCGGGCGCCCAGGGTGGCGGCGAACTCCTCGGCGCGGGCGAGCTGGATCCGGAGCCTGTCGACCTGCTCGGCGGCGGCCCGCTCGTAGATCCGTACGCGCTCCAGCAGGGCCTCGCGCTCGTCGGCGTCGAGCACGCCGTCCCCGTCGAGCCGGTCGGTGGCGTCCAGCAGGTCGCGCATCTGCTCCAGCGTGAAGCCGAGCGGCTTCATCCGGCGGACGACCATGAGCCGGGCGACGTCCCCCTCGGTGTAGAGGCGGAAACCGCCCTGGGAACGCGCCGAGGGGATGACCAGCCCGGTCTCCTCGTAGTGGCGGATGGTGCGCAGGGACAGCTCCGTCCGCGCGGCGACCTCGCCGATCTGCATGTGCCTGTCGTCCACGATCCCTACTCTAACGTTAAGGTAGAGTTCGGGCGACCAGGGCTGCCCACCGCCGCGCGCCCTTTCCCGTACGCCCCGGCCGTCCGAGGCGTGTTCCCGAGCACGACAGGTACGCATCCCGTGTCTTCCGCAGTGTCACCCGCCACGCGTCCGCGCGGCCTCAGGCCCGACTGGCTGACCGACCCGAGGGTGTGGCGCACCGAGGTCCTGGCCGGGCTGGTCGTCGCCCTCGCGCTGATCCCCGAGGCGATCTCGTTCTCGATCATCGCCGGTGTCGATCCGGCGGTCGGCCTGTTCAGCTCGTTCACCATGGCCGTGGTCATCTCGATGGTCGGCGGCCGCCGGGCGATGATCTCCGCCGCCACCGGCGCCGTCGCCCTGGTCATCGCTCCCCTGAACCGCGAGCACGGCCTCGGTCACCTGGTCGCCGCCGTCATCCTGGCCGGCGTCATCCAGGTCGTACTGGGCGCGCTGGGCGTGGCGAAGCTGATGCGGTTCGTGCCGCGCTCGGTGATGGTCGGCTTCGTCAACTCCCTGGCGGTCCTGATCTTCCTGGTCCAGGTTCCCGAGATGCGCGACGTGCCGTGGGCCGTGTACCCGCTCCTCGCCGGCGGGCTGGCGCTGCTGGTGCTGTTCCCGAAGGTCACCAGGGCGGTCCCGGCCCCGCTCGTGTCCATCGCCGTCCTCACCGCCCTCACGGTGGCGGCCGGGATCGCCGTGCCGACCGTCGGCGGCAAGGGCGCCCTGCCGTCGTCCCTGCCCGTCCCGGGCCTTCCCGACGTGCCGTTCACCCTGGACACGCTGACGACGGTCGCGCCCTACGCCTTCGCCATGGCGCTGGTCGGCCTGATGGAGTCCCTGATGACCGCCAAGCTGGTCGACGACATCACTGACACGCCCTCCTCCAAGACCCGTGAGTCCGTCGGCCAGGGCGTCGCCAACATCGTCACCGGCTTCTTCGGCGGCATGGGCGGCTGCGCGATGATCGGCCAGACGATGATCAACGTGAAGGTGTCCGGCGCCCGCACCCGGCTGTCCACGTTCCTCGCGGGCGTGTTCCTGATGGTGCTGTGCATCGCCTTCGGCCCGGTCGTCTCCGACATCCCCATGGCGGCCCTCGTCGCCGTCATGGTCATGGTGTCGTTCGCCACCTTCGACTGGCACTCCGTTGCCCTGCGCACCCTCAGGCGGATGCCGGCCGGTGAGATCGCCGTCATGGCCGTCACCGTGGTCGTGGTGGTCGCCACCCACAACCTCGCCATCGGCGTCGTCGTCGGCTCCCTGACCGCCCTGGTCGTCTTCGCCCGGCGGGTCGCCCACCTAGCCGAGGTCACCGCCGTCACCGACCCGGAGGGAGGCACCGTCGTCTACCGCGTCACGGGCGAGCTGTTCTTCGCCTCGTCCAACGACCTCGTCGGACGGTTCGACTACGCGGGCGATCCGGAGAACGTCGTCATCGACCTGTCCGCCGCCCACATCTGGGACGCCTCCTCCGTGGCGGCCCTGGACGCGGTCGCGGCGAAGTACGCCCAGCGCGGCAAGAGCGTCGAGATCACCGGCCTGAACGACCCGAGCGCCGACCTCCACGGCAGGCTCACCGGCGAACTCGCCGGAGGCCACTGACGCCGCGGGCGGCGCGTCAGTCGAACAGCGGTTCCTGCTCGCCCTCGGCCGCCCTCCGCACCCGCCTGTTCCGCGCCCCCACGACCAGCGTCGTGGCCGCGGCCGTCACCGCGAACGCCGCCGGGACCATCCAGCTCCGGTTGACCGCGTGGCCGAGGGCGTGGTCCAGGGAGAGGCGGCCGGGGCCGGTGACGGCGAGGCCCGCCGCGGTCAGGCCCAGCGAGGCCGCGTACTCGTAGCCGCCCTCCTGGGCGAAGAAGCCGCTCGGGGCGTGCACCGCGGCGGCGCCCGCCATCGCGCCGGCCGCCGCCGCGCCCGCGGCCGGGGTGGCCAGGCCCAGCGCCAGCAGGACGCCGCCGCCCGCCTCCGACAGGCCCGCCGCGGTCGCGCTGGCCCGTCCGGGCGTGTAGCCCATGGCCTCCATGGCCTGGCCGGTCCCCGCGATGCCCCCGCCGCCGAACCAGCCGAGCAGCTTCTGCGCCCCGTGCGCGGCCAGTACGCCGCCCGTCCCCAGACGCAGCAGCAGCAGTCCGATGTCGCGTCGGTCGTAGCAGGTCATGTCGGCTCCTTCGGCTGAGCGTGCGGTGGTGCCCCTCCCGGGTTCCCACCGTCGCACCGTCCGCACCCGCCCGGCCCGTCGCGGGTGCCGTTCGGGTGGCGGGGTGCCGGGGCCGGTGTGACGCTGACCGGCATGACGATTCAGACCACCCGACTCAGCGACCCGGCCGTCCGCGCCTTCGTCGCCGCCGTCAACGCCCACGACCGCGAGGCCTTCCTCGCGCTGCTCGCGCCGGACGCCACCATGGCCGACGACGGCGACGACCGGGACCTCGCCGAGTGGATCGACCAGGAGATCTTCTCCTCCAACGGCCACATGGAGGTCGACAACGAGTCGAACGGCGGGCGCGCCCTCATCGCCCGCTACCGCAACGACACCTGGGGCGAGATGCGCACCCGGTGGAGCTTCACCGTGGACGAGGACGGCAGGATCGCGCGTTTCGAGACCGGGCAGGCGTAGCGCCCGCGCCGTGCCGCGTGTGCGCGGCAGCCGTTCCGCCCATCGGTGCGCATCCCGCGGTCCCACGCGGGATCCACCCCCATCCGGTGGCCGGAACGGCTGCCGCCCTCCCCCCTTCGGTGTGGCTCGCGGAGGTCGCGGAAGGCCGACCCTCCGAGTGTGAAGCTTCGGTGAAGGAGAGTTGAGCATAAGTCCGCCACCCGCCGCAATGGTGCGGACTGACGAATTCCGTTTGTGTGGATCACCAAGTGCCCCGCGGACGCGGCCCGTTCAGCCCCGTCCCACGTACGGCATCGTCGTCGCCAGCACCGTCGCGAACTGCACGTTCGCCTCCAACGGCAGCTCCGCCATGTGCCGCACCGTGCGCGCCACGTCGGCGACGTCCATCACGGGCTCGGGCGCCACCTCCCCGTTGGCCTGGAGCGCGCCGGTCTGCATACCGGCCGTCATGTCGGTCGCCGCGTTGCCGATGTCGATCTGGCCGACCGCGATGCGATAGGGCCGCCCGTCCAGCGACAGCGCCTTGGTCAGGCCGGTGAGCGCGTGCTTGGTCGCCGTGTACGCCACCGAGTGCGGACGCGGCGTGTGCGCCGAGATCGAGCCGTTGTTGATGATCCGTCCGCCCTGCGGATCCTGCTCCTTCATCTGCCGGTACGCCGCCCGCGCGCACAGGAACGCCCCGTTGAGGTTGGTGTCCACCACGTGCCGCCACGCGTCGTAGGACAGGTCCTCGACCGGCACGCCTCCCGGACCGAACGTCCCCGCGTTGTTGAACAGCAGGTCCAGCCGCCCGAAGCGGTCGCGCACGGCGGCGAACAGGGCGTCCACGTCCCCGGGCTGTGAGACGTCGGTGGCGACGGCGAGCGCGGTGCTTCCCGGCACGAGCGCCGCCGTCTCCTCCAGCGGCCCGGTGCGGCGGCCGGCCAGGGCCAGCGTCCAGCCTGCGCGCAGCAGTTCCACGGCGACCGCGCGGCCGATGCCGGAACCGGCCCCCGTGACCACTCCGATGCGCTGACTGCCGGTCATCTCGTACATCCCCTCGTCGGTGGTTCTCGCGGTGTTCACAAGGCGGCAGCGTACGCGTGGGGCCCCGTCCGGCGATCATGCGGAACTCATCCGTCCGCCACGGATGCGCCATGTCCGCGCCAAGCCGGCGTTGTCCCCGGCCATTCGAATGCCCCTTGCATCCATCGCAAGGGGAGGAACGGATGACACCCCCGAACCACCAGGCCGGCAACCGTCCCCGGCCCGCCCACGCCCCCGAACTGCGCGCCGCCGCCCGCGGTCTGGGCCGCCGCCGCTTCCTGACCGTCACCGGCGCCGCCGCCGCGCTCGCCTTCTCCGTCAACCTGCCGGCCGCCGGCACCGCGAGCGCCGCCGAACTCGACCCGGCGCAGCTCACCGGCGACCCCTTCACGCTCGGCGTCGCCTCCGGCGACCCGCTGCCCGGCTCCGTCCTGCTGTGGACGCGCCTGGCCCCCGCCCCGTACCAGGCCGACGGCGGACTGCCCGCCAGACGCGTGGACGTCGGCTGGGAGATCGCCCTCGACGAACGCTTCCGGCGCGTCGTCAGAAGGGGCACGGCCACCGCCCACCCCGAGTTCCACCACACCGTGCACGTCGAGGCCGGCCACCTCGCCCCCGGCCACGTCTACTACTACCGCTTCCGCGCCGGACGCTTCGTCAGCCCCGTCGGCCGCACCCGCACCGCGCCGCCCGTCGGCAGCCGGGGCGCGGACCTCACCTTCGGTGTGGTCTCCTGCCAGCGCTACGACCAGGGTTACTACACCGCCTACCGGCACCTCGCCGCGGAGGACGTGGACGTCGTCTTCCACCTCGGCGACTACCTCTACGAGTACGCCGTCAACTCCACCGGCGGCTCCCGCGCCCACCCCCCGGGCACCCTGCCGGACCACTTCGGCCACGAGACGGTGACCCTGGAGGACTACCGCCTGCGGTACGCCCTCTACAAGTCCGACCCCGACCTGCGGGCCGCGCACGCCGCGCACCCCTTCGTCGTCACCTGGGACGACCACGAGACCGAGAACAACTACGCGGGCGACACCCCCGAGAACAGCGTCCCGCCCGAGGAGTTCCTGCTGCGCCGGGCCGCCGCCTACCGGGCGTACTGGGAGAACATGCCGCTGCGCCGCCCCCAGTTGCCCGACGGGCCCGCCCTGCGGCTGCACCGCCGCCTGCACTGGGGCCGGCTGGCCCAGTTCGACGTGCTCGACACCCGCCAGTACCGCTCCGACCAGGCCTACGGCGACGGCTGGCAGTACCCCGGCCCCGAGTCCGAGGACCCGCGCCGCACCCTCACCGGCGACGCCCAGGAACGCTGGCTGATCGACGGCTGGCACCGCTCGGACGCCGTGTGGAACGTGGTGCCCCAGCAGGTCACCTTCTCCCGCCGGTACAACACCACCAGCACGCCGTCCAAGGTCTCCATGGACTCCTGGGACGGCTACCCGGCCTCCCGCGAACGCGTCCTCGCCGGCGCGCAGGCCGCCGGTGTCGAGAACCTGATGGTCCTCACCGGCGACGTGCACGTGCACTACGGCTTCGACATCAAGCGCGACTTCGCCGACCCCGACTCGCGGACCGTGGGCACGGAGATCGTCACGTCCTCGATCACCAGTGGCGGCAACGGCTCCGAGAAGCCGTCCAACTGGGCCACCTACCTGGCCGCCAACCCGCACATGAGGTTCTACAACGGGCTGCGCGGCTACACGACGGTGACGCTCGGCCGGGAGCTGGCGCGCGCCGACTTCAAGACGGTGTCCCACGTGACCACCGAGGGGGCGCCGCTCACCACCGCCGCCTCCTTCGTGACGGAGGCGGGGGAGCAGGGGCTCAAGCCGGCGTGACCTGACGGCCGGCGGCCACCTCGCCGGGCTCCTCGCCCGGGTAGCGGACGCCGACGCGGTCCCGGATCGCGTCGAGCGTCCGCATCACGGCGAGGGTGCCGTCCAGCGGGACCAGTGGCGACCCGCTCTCCCCGGCCCGCAGCGCGCGCATCACCTCGCGGGCCTCGTGCCTGAGGCTGGCCCGGGGACCGTCGGCCGGGTCGGCCAGGAACTCCTCCGGGGCCGCGCCCTCCCGGTGCAGCACGAAGCGGTCCGGGGAGAAGAAGCCGTCCGGGACGTCGATGCGGCCCCTGGAACCCGTCACGGAGGCGGAGTTGGGCGTGCCGCCGATGATGGAGCAGTGCACCGAGGCGAGAGCGCCGCTCTCGTAGGAGAGCAGTGCACCCGTCTGGAGATCGACGCCCTCGTCGGAGAGCACCGCTCGCGCCGTCACGTCCGACGGCTCACCGAGCAGCAACTGCGCGAACGACACCGGGTACACGCCCAGGTCCAGCAGCGCCCCGCCGCCCTGCGCCGGGTCCCGGAGCCGGTGCGCGGGAGGGAAGGGCCCCGCCAGCCCGAAGTCCGCCTGGACGCTGCGGACCTCGCCGATCGCGCCGTCCTCCACCAGGGCCCTCATCCGCCGCACCAGCGGATTGCAGTACATCCACATCGCCTCCATCAGGAAGCTCCCGCGTTCCCGCGCCAGCGCGACGAGCTCGCCCGCCTCGCGCGCGTTCAGCGTGAACGGCTTCTCGCACAGCACGTTGCGGCCCGCCGCGAGACACAGGCCGGCGGCGGCCCGGTGCGCCGCGTGCGGCGTGGCGACGTACACCACGTCGACGTCCTCGTCCCGGGCCAGCGACTCCCAGTCGCCGTAAGCCCGCGGTATCCCGAACCGCTCCGCGAACTCCTTCGCCGACGCCTTCGTCCGCGAGGCGACCGCCACGACCTCCGCGTCCGGCAGATCGACCAGATCCGCCGTGAACGTCGCCGCCATCGCGCCGGTCGACAGGATCCCCCAGCGCACCCGCTGTTCGGCCACGGTTGCCCCACCCTCGCTCGCGTCCAGACAAGTCCGTACGAGCTGAGAGCATAGGTGCGGGATCTGTCGAAGAGGGAGGGGCACATGCCCGAGCGCGGGCCGTCCATACCGCAGGCGTCACCGTCCGGCACACCGCAACCGAACACCGCGGACACCTCGCGGCCGGTCACCGAGGACATCCCGCGGCCGAGGACCGCGGACACCCCGGGGCCGAGCACCCCGGACCCCTCGCGCGGCACCCGCCGCACCGGACTGCTCGTCACACTCGTCCTCGGCGGTCTGACCGCCACCCCGCCGCTGGCGATGGACATGTACCTCCCCGCGCTGCCGGAGGTCACCGAGTCCCTGGGCGCACCCGCCGCGACCGTGCAGCTCACGCTCACCGCCTGCCTGGCCGGCATGGCCCTCGGCCAGCTCGTCGTCGGCCCGATGAGCGACAAGTGGGGCCGCCGCCGCCCGCTGCTGGCCGGCCTCGCCCTCTACGTCCTCGCCACCGCCCTGTGCGCGCTCGCGCCCACCGTCGAGACGCTCGTCGCCTTCCGGCTGGCGCAGGGCCTCGCGGGCGCCGCCGCGATCGTCATCGCCCGGGCCGTCGTCCGCGACCTGTACGACGGCGACGCCATGGCCCGCTTCTTCTCCACCCTCATGCTCATCTCCGGCGTCGCCCCGGTCGTCGCCCCCCTCATCGGCGGGCAGGTCCTGCGGGTGACGGACTGGCGGGGTGTGTTCGTCGTGCTCACCGTGCTCGGCGCGGCGCTGGGCGCCCTCGTGTGGGCGAGGCTGCCCGAGACGCTGCCGTCCGCGGAACGGCACGCCGGCGGAATCGGCGACACCCTCCGCTCGATGCGCGGCCTGCTCGTCGACCGGGCCTTCACCGGGTACATGCTCGCCGGAGGCTTCGCCTTCGCCGCGCTGTTCGCCTACATCTCCGCGTCCCCGTTCGTCGTCCAGGAGATCTACGGCGCCTCCCCGCAGACGTTCAGCCTGCTGTTCGGCCTCAACTCGGTGGGACTGGTCGTCGTCGGCCAGATCAACGGCAAGCTCCTCGTCGGCCGCGTCCGCCTCGACCGGGTGCTGGCCGTCGGCCTCCTCCTCGTCGTCGCCGCCGCGGCCGCCCTGCTGCTGATGACCCTCGGCGTCTTCGGCGAGGCCGGGCTCGGGCCCGTCGCCGCCGCGCTGTTCGTGCTGATGTCCGCGATGGGCCTCAGCCTGCCCAACACCCAGGCCCTCGCGCTGATGCGGGTGAAGCACTCCGCCGGGTCCGCGTCCGCGCTGCTCGGCACGTCCTCCTTCCTGATCGGCGCCGTCGCCTCCCCCCTCGTCGGGATCGCGGGGAAGGACACCGCCTGGCCGATGGCGGTCGTCCAGCTCACCGCGGCCACGGTGGCCCTGGTCTGCTTCCTGGCCATGTGCCGCCCGGCGGCCGGCCGGACGACCGCGGAGGAGGCGGAGAACTGAGCACCCCGAGACTGCGCCGCGACACCCCCGAACGGGCCGGGCTCGACCCCGCGCAGCTCGCCCGTGCCGTCGCGGACACGCACGCCCTCACCGCCGGTGAACACCCCTGGGCGGCCGGCGCCGTCGTGGCCGTGGGGCGCGGAGCCGTGCTCGCCGTCGAGGAGGCGGCGGGCTGGGCCGTGCGGTACGCGTCCTGCGACCCGCGCACCGGCACCGGGGTGGAGCTGCCCGCCGGGGACCGGGTCCCGGCCACCGTGGGCACGCCCTTCGACCTGGCGTCCCTGACCAAGCTGTTCACCGCGGTCGCCGCCGTGCAGCAGATCGAGCGGGGCACCCTCGGCATCGACGCGGAGGTCGGCGCGTACCTGCCCGACTTCCGCGGCGCCGCAGCGCACCGCGTCACCGTGCGGCACCTGCTCACCCACACCTCCGGGCTGCGTCCCGAACTCCCCCTGTACGACCGGCCCGGCCGCGAGGAACGCCTCGCGCTGCTGCGCGCGGAGCAGCCGTCGGGCCCGGCCGGCGCGTACCGCTACTCCGACCTGAACATGCTGCTCCTCCAGCAGGTCCTGGAACGCGTCACGGGCCGCACCCTCGACGTCCTCGTGCGCGACGGGATCACCCGTCCGCTCGGCATGACCGCGACCCGCTTCGGGCCGTGCCCGGACGCGGCCGCGACGGAGGACCAGCGCCGGCCCTGGGCCAAGGCGGACCGGGGGATGGTGCGGGGCGTCGTCCACGACGAGAACGCCTGGGCGCTGGGCGGGGTGGCCGGTCACGCGGGACTGTTCTCCACCGCCCGGGACCTCGCCGTCTTCTGCCGCGCGCTGCTCGCGGGCGGCTCGTACGGGCCGGCGCGCATCCTCGGCCCGGACTTCGTGGAACTGCTCCTGGCCGAGCCGGGGCTCGGCTTCGCCCTGGACCAGCCGTGGTTCATGGGCGAGCTGGCGGGGCGCGGCGCGGCCGGGCACACCGGCTTCACGGGCACGATGCTGGTCCTGGACCGGGCGACGGACACCTTCGCGGTGCTCCTCGCCAACACCGTCCACCCCCGCCGCCGTCCCCCGGACAACGGGCCCCGCGCGACGCTGTGCACCCGGCTGGCACGGGCGGTACGGGCGGCGCCCGGAGCGGGGTGAGCGCCGCTCACGCCCGTGAGCGGCGTTCTCGGTGCCCTGGCGACCCCCGTAGAATCCCGGGGTGAACGCCCCCGCCGCCCCCGCCGACATCCTCCGTGCCACCCTCGCCGAGCTGGTCGACGGGCTGCCGCCCCGGCAGGCCGGGCCGGCCGTGGAGCGGCTGATCTCCCACTACCGCGGGGCCACCCCGACCGGCGCCCCGATCCTGCGGGACCGCGCGGACGTCGTCGCCTACGCCGCGTACCGGATGCCGGCGACCTTCGCCGCGGTGCGCTCGGCGCTGGCCGCGTTCGCGGCCGCCGTGCCCGGGTGGGAGCCCGCGAGCCATGTGGACCTCGGCGGCGGGACGGGCGCCGCGACCTGGGCCGTCAGTGACACCTGGGGCGGCAGGCGCCCGGTGACCGTGGTCGACTGGGCCGAGCCCGCGCTCGCGCTCGGCCGGGAGATCGCCGCCGCAAGCCCCGGCCTGAGCGACGTGCGCTGGCAGCGCTCACGGATCGGAGCGGCGCTCACCGTCGAGAGCACTGATCTCGTCACCGTCTCCTACGTGCTCAACGAGCTGACCGGGACCGACCGCGCCGCCCTCGTCGACGCCGCCGCCGGCGCGGCACGGGCCGTCGTGATCGTCGAGGCCGGCACCCCCGACGGCTACGCCCGCGTCATCGAGGCCCGGCGGCGGCTGACCGACGCCGGATTCCACATCGCCGCCCCCTGCCCGCACAGCGCCGCCTGCCCCATCGCGCCCGGCACCGACTGGTGCCACTTCTCCGCCCGCGTCAGCCGCTCCTCCCTGCACCGGCAGGTCAAGGGCGGCTCCCTCGCCTACGAGGACGAGAAGTTCAGCTACGTCGCCGCCACCCGCCTGCCCGTCGCCCCCGCGCCCTCCCGCGTGATCCGGCGTCCGCAGATCCGCAAGGGCCAGGTCCTGCTCGACCTGTGCGAGAGCGACGAGCGGATCCGCCGCCGGACGGTCACCAAGCGCCACGGCGACCGGTACCGGGCGGCCCGCGACGCCGACTGGGGCGACCCCTGGCCCCCGGCGGCGGAGGACTGAGCCCGCACGGCGCCTCGTCCCGGCGCCCCCGCCCAGGAGGCGAGACGCGACGTCTTGTCGGTCTGGTACGTTCACGCCATGGCCGTCCAGAAACCGACACGGAACCCGACCCCGCCGCCCGGAAAGCCCCACCCCGACGTCAGCCGCCGCAGCGCCCGCTCCCGCCGGGCCATCTACGAGGCGGCCCTCGCGCTCGTCGCCGAGGCCGGCTACCCCCGGACGACCATCGAGGGCATCGCCGCCCGCGCCGGAGTCGGCAAGCAGACCATCTACCGCTGGTGGAACTCGAAGGCCGACGTCCTGCTGGAGGCCTTCCTCGACCTCGGCGAACAGGCCGCGCAGGCGGCGGGGCAGGAGCCGTACACCATCCCGGACACCGGCGACCTCGCCGCCGACCTCAAGGCCGTCCTGCGCGCCACCGTCGACGAGCTGAAGGACCCGAGGTTCGAGGCGCCCTCCCGGGCACTCGCCGCGGAGGGCGTCGTCAACGAGCAGCTCGGCCGGGAGTTCGTGGCCAAGCTCCTCGAACCGTCCCTGCGGCTCTACGTCGACCGGCTGCGCGCCGCCCAGGACGCCGGCCAGATCCGGCCGGACATCGACCCGCGCATCGCCCTGGAGCTCTTCGTCTCCCCGCTCGCCCAACGCTGGCTCCAGCGCACGGCCCCGTTCTCCCACGAGTACACCGACACGCTCGTGGACTACGCGCTGTACGGCCTGCTTCCTCGCTGACCAGGGAAGTTTGTCCCTTCCCGACCCCGAAGCGCGGAATGGTGGGACCATGGGGCATGCTGTTGCGCACGACGGCGAGGCGAGGGGATAGATGAGCGCGGACTTCGGCGGCCGGACGGGCCTGCGGGACAAACTCTCCCAGTGGCTGCGTGGAGGCCGCCCGAAGGAAGCCGCCGGAGACGGCGGCAGGGAGAACCTGCTGCTCGCCGCCGCCGGCGCGGGACTGCCCCTGGCGCCCGCCGCGCACCCGGTCGGCTACCGGTGCTCCTGCGACCGCGTCGGCTGTCCCACCCCCGCCCGGCACCCGGTGTCCTTCGCCTGGCAGACCCAGTCCACCACCGACCGGGCACAGGTCGAGCGCTGGGCCCGGCACCAGCCGCAGGCCAACTTCATCACCGCGACCGGCATGGTGCACGACGTCCTCGACGTGCCCCTGGAGGCCGGCCGGGAGACGCTGCGGCGGCTGCTCGACGCGGGCGTCGAAGTCGGGCCCGTCGCCGAGAGCGACGACGGCCGCATGCTCTTCTTCACCCTCACCCGCGGCACGCCCGAGGAAGAGGACGAGTGGTGGCCCTGCGAGCTGGACTGCCACCCCGAGACGATGGACGAACACCCCGGCCTGCGCTGGCACTGCCGCGGCTCCTACGTGCTCGTCCCGCCCGCCCGGCTGCCCGGCGAGCACCAGACGGTGCACTGGGTGCGCGGCCCCGAGCACCCGCTGCCCGACCCGCTGACCCTGCTGGAGACCCTCACCGACGCCTGCGCCCGGCACGCCGGCGAGGAGTCCGACCCCGCCGGCACGGCCTGGCCCCTGCGCCACTGAGCGCGCACGGCCCGCGGCGGCGCTACTCGCCCTTCGCCGACGTCATCCCCTGGACCCGGCCCAGCACGGACACCTGACCGCTTCCCGCCGGGTCCAGGGCGATCTGGTTCGAGACGAACTCCATCGTCAGCGACTGCTTGATCTCGCCGTCCGTCAGTGCCAGCACGTCCTTGTTGGGGGTGGGCACCGAGGCGCCCTGCGCGGCCGTCTGCTTCTCGAAGTGGCGGGTCGTGAAGAACACCATCGCGCCGCCGTCCTTCGTCCGCAGCGCCAGCGGGGCGTAGTCGCGGTCGGTCAGCGGCTCGTCGATGTACTGGGTGACCAGGCCGGGCCTGACCGCCCGCTTCTCGCGCGACGTCCGCAAGGAGCTGGTGTACCGGCCGTCCGCGAAGCCCTTCCCGCCCTTCTCGAGATACGCCGTGTAGTCGTCGCTCAGGCTCGCGGGTGCGACGGCCAGGTCCGTGGAGTTGGCGGGGACGGCCTCGGCCCAGCCGTCCTCGTCGGTCTTGAACTCGGGGACGTCGTCGGGGGCGACCAGCGTCAGGTACGCCACCTGCCAGGTCTCCTCCAGGCCGTGGCGGGTGAACACCAGCAGCCAGCGCGTTTCGCCGCCCTTGTTGGCCCGGGTGTCCGCGACGAACCAGCGCGGCCAGCCCGCCTTCTTCGGGATCGTGAACTCGGCGTCCGTCAGCTCCAGCGGCACGTGCTTCGGGTTGCCCCCGGGATGGTTGGCCCGGCCCGCCTTCAGCCGCGCCGCGTCGATGGCGGCGAGGGCGCCGGTCGTGTACGCGGCGTCCAGGGAACCGTCGTACGCCTTGTCGGCCTTGTTGTACGCGTCGGTGAACGCGGCGAGCGCCTTCTCGGCCTCGGCCCGGGTGGTCGCCGGGAGCACCTCGCGCTCGCCGTGCACCACCACGCAGCCGCTCGCCGTCAACGACAAAGCGGTCAGCGAGGCCGCCATCAGTGCGCTCCGGTCAAGCCCGCGTGGCCTTCGAGGGCCGTGATCCCTGCTCATCAGGTCCCTTCACCTTCCCCTTCCCGGAGGCGAACCCTACCGGGGCGAGGAACAGCGCGAGCGCGGGGACCAGGTACAGCAGCCACACCGTGACCTGGAGGACGGTCGGGTCGGGCTGGAAGTTGAACACGCCCTTGAGCAGGGTGCCGTACCAGCTCGCGGGGTCGATGGTGGAGCTGATGTCGAAGGCCAGGTTCGTCAGGCCCGGCAGCAGGTCGGCCTCCTGCAGGTCGTGCACCCCGTACGCCAGCACGCCCGCGGCCACGACGACCAGCATGCCGCCGGTCCAGGTGAAGAACTTCGCCAGGTTGATGCGCAGCGCGCCCTTGTAGAACAGCCAGCCGAGCAGCACGGCCGTGGCGAGACCGAGCGCCACGCCGATCAGCGGGCGAGGGGTGCCGTCGCTCGCCGCGTGCACCGACGCCCAGACGAACAGGGCCGTTTCGAGGCCCTCGCGGCCCACCGCGAGGAACGCGGTCGCCACCAGCGCGCCCGTGCCCATCTTCAGGGCGGCGTCCAGCTTGCCGTGCAGCTCCGACTTCAGGTGGCGGGCGGTGCGCCGCATCCAGAAGACCATCCACGTCACCAGGACCACCGCGACGATCGACAGCGAGCCGCCGAGCGCCTCCTGCGCCTTGAACGTCAGCTCCTGCGAGCCGAACTCGAGGACGCAGCCGAAAGCGAGCGCGATGGCGACCGCGACGCCGATGCCGGCCCAGATGGGCTTCAGGGCGTCCCGGCGGCCGGTCTTGACCAGGTAGGCGATGAGGATGCAGACGACGAGCGAGGCCTCGAGGCCCTCCCGCAGTCCGATCAGGTAGTTGGAGAACACGGTTACGCCTCCTTGGCGAACAGCGTGCTGCCCCACCAGTCGTCCGCGTCGCGGACGCCGGGCGGGACCGCGAAGACCGCCGAACCCACGTGCTGGATGTATTCGTTGAGCGCGTCCGTCGCCAGATTGCGCTGGACGCGGATGAAGCCTTCGCGCACGTCGCGCTGGTAGGCGAGGAAGAACAGGCCGGCGTCCAGGCGGCCCAGGCCGTCGGTGCCGTCGGTGAAGGAGTAGCCGCGTCGCAGGATCGTCGCCCCGCCGTTGGCGTCGGGGTGGGCGAGCCGCACGTGCGCGTCCGGCTTCATCGCCTTCAGGAACGGCTCGTCGTGCTCCTTGGCCTTGCCGACCGGGGCGCCCTCGCCCTTGTCGCGGCCGAAGACGTCCTCCTGCTCCTGGAGGGAGGTGCGGTCCCAGGTCTCGATGTGCATGCGGATGCGGCGCGCGACCAGGTACGAGCCGCCGGTCATCCAGGCGGGCCCGTCCTTCTCGCCGACCCACACGTGCCGGTCGAGGCGGTCGGTCTCGGTGCCCGAGATGTTGCGGGTGCCGTCCTTGAATCCGAACAGGTTGCGCGGCGTCTGCGCGTCGGGTGTCGTCGAGGACGTCTTGCCGAAGCCGAGCTGGGACCAGCGCACGACGACCTTGCCGAAGCCGATGCGGGCGAGCTGGCGGACGGCGTGCACGGCGACCTGCGGGTCGTCCGCGCAGGCCTGGACGCACAGGTCGCCGCCGCTGCGGTTCGCGTCGAGGTTGTCGCCGGGGAACTTCGGCAGGTCGACGAGCGCCTCCGGGCGGCGGCCGGAGAGCCCGAACTTCCCGAACAGGGACGGCCCGAAGCCGAGGGTGAGGGTGAGCCGCGAGGGGTCGAGGCCCAGTGCCTCGCCGGTGTCGTCCGGCGGGGCCTCGGCCAGTCCGCCGAAGGCGCCCTCGCCGACGGGCTGTCCGGCCGCCATCCTGCGGGCGGCGGCCGTCCAGTCCTTGAGCAGTTGGACGAACTCGGCGCGGTCGTCGGTGGTCACGTCGAACGCGGCGAAGTGCAGCCGGTCCTGCACCGGAGTGGCGATGCCCGCCTGGTGCGCGCCGTGGAAGGCGACCGCGCCGCCCGCCCCGGCGCCGGCCGGAGCGTCGTCGTCGCCCGCGCGGGCCACCGCCAGCGCCCCGCCGGCCGCCGCGGCACCGAGGGCGAGCCCCGCGCCGCCCCAGCCGAGCAGCGCCCGGCGGGAGGGGGCGGGAGCCGTGCCGTCCGTGTCCGTCATCGTCGTCTCCCGGTGTTACTTGCCGACCACGGCGGCGGCGAGCTTGGACAGCGGCTCCGCGAGCGCGTTGACCGCGTCCGACAGCTCCTTGCGGTCGCCGTCGCCGACCTTGTCGTAGGAGGTGAACTCGTACGAGGACGGGTTGGGCCGGTACCGGTCGAGCAGCTCGTCCAGGGCGGCGAACTGCTTGTCCAGCTCCTTGGCCAGCGCCGCGTCGTTCTCCTTCGCGACCGGCTTCAGCAGCTCGTACGACTTCTCGGCGCCCTCGACGTTGGCCTTGAAGTCGACCAGGTCGGTGTGCGAGTAGCGCTCCTCCTCACCGGTGACCTTGCCGGTGGCGACCTCGTCGAGGAGCTCCTTGGCGCCGTTGGCCATGGAGGTCGGGGTGATGTCGGCGGTGCCGACGCGCTTCTGCCAGTCCTTGAGGTCGGTGACCAGCGTGGCCGCGAGCTGCTTCTCGCGGTCGCCGATCTTCTTGTCCTGCCACAGCGCCTTCTCCAGGCGGTGCCAGCCGGTCCAGTCGGTCGCCGGGTCCTGGCCCTCCTCCAGGCCGTCCTCGCGGACGTCGACCTTGGGGTCGATGTCGCCGAAGGACTCCGCGACCGGCTCGGTGCGCTCCCAGCCGATGCGGGAGGGCGCGTACGCCTTCTTCGCGGCCTCCAGGTCACCGGCCCGGACGGCCGCGGCGAACGCCTCGGCCTTCGGCAGCGTCTCGTCGGCCTGCTGCTGCACGTACTGCCGGTAGGCGGCCACGGCCGCGTCCAGCCGCGGGTCGCGCGCGGCGGCCGTGCCGCCGGTGGCCTTGACGTCCTGGCGGATGCCCTTGCCCTTCATGCCGGGCTTGCAGGCGATCCGGTAGTCGCCGGCCTTCACCTCGGCGGTGACCCGCTGCTTGGTGCCGGGGCCGATGTTCTCCCGCTCGGTGACCACGCGGTCGTCGGGGAAGAGGAGGTAGACCTCCGTGACCTTGGACCCCTTGTTCTCGATGGCGAGTTCGACGTGCCCGGCGGGGAACTCCTTCGCCGACACCTCGCAGGAGTCGTCCGTCGCCGTGACGGAGACGACGTGGTCGCCGTCCTTCGCCGCGCTCTTCTCCGTGCATCCCGTGACGGCGGTCAGGGCCGCCGCGGTGGCGACAGCGGTGACGACGGAGAGTCTGGCGGCTCGCATGCGGGGCTCCAAGGGATGGCCGAAAATACGCGTGACGGACCTCATAAGGAAGGTGAGGCTCGCCTAACGTATCGAAGCTTTTCCCCGGTGACTCCCGTTGATACGGTGATCCGAATCTCATGGACGGTGTATGAGCACGGGTCGGTCACAATGACTCAAAGGTGCCCTCATGGGAAGGTCAAAGGAGCGTCAAGGGTCGATGCGCGCCGCCGATACCGGCACCGTGAAACGGGCGACGAGGGAGCGGGCGGCCGGACCACTGGTCCTGGACGTCCGCGGCCGGCCGGGGCCGCCGCCGCTGCGTTTCGTGCGCGCGCGGGACGGCGCACCGGCACTCCGTCAGGGCGACCGCCCGCTGTTCCTGGCCCGGTGGGAGGGCGACGGCTGCTGCCGGGACCTGCGCCTGCGCCGCCTGCCCGGCCACCGCTCCCCGCTGCCCCCGCCGACCGCCGCGTCGATGCGCGCACCGGCCGACTGGCGCCACCGGTACGCCCGGTGGCTGGAGGACACCCCGTACGGCCCGCTGCACGACGGGCGTTGGGCGCTCACCGCGCGTGCCGTCTTCGCGCCCGGCATCTGGACCGAGGACCTGGTGCGCGCGTGGCCGGATGCCGTCCTCCAGGTGTACTGCGCCGGGGGCTGGCACGGCGTTCTGCCGCTGCGCCCCCTGTCCGCGCCCGACGCGCCGCGCGTGAAGGCGTACCGCAAGCACGCCCGGGACGGCACCCTCGCCCCGGTCCTGCTGTGGTGGGTGTCGTTCCTCGACGGCTGGCTGCTCCTGGACGGCCACGACCGGGCCGTGGCCGCGCTGGCGGAGGGCCGTGAGCCGGGCTGCGTGGTGCTGACCCGCCTGCCGGACGAGGCCGAGTGGCGGCGCACCGCCGACGCGGTCGCCGAGGGGCACCGGGAACGCATGGCCCGGCTGTCGGCCCGCCCCGCCGGACCCGACGCCGAACGCCAACGCGCCGCCCTGGAACGCGGGTACGCCGACGCGCTGGCCGGCCTCCCCCACGACGAGGCCCCCACGCCGGTCTGGCCGTGGCCCGGCGATGCTTGAATGCCCGGGTGACTGACTACGACGTACTGCGCGTCTTCTGCGCGCCGAACGGCGGATACGGCAACGAACTGGGCGTCGTCCGGGACGGTTCCGTACTGCCGGACCCCGGTATGCGGCAGAAGCTCGCCGCCGAACTCGGTTTCAGCGAGACCGTGTTCGTCGACGACCCCGAGCGCGGCGTCATCGACATCTACACGCCCACCCTGCGCCTGCCGTTCGCCGGCCACCCCTGCGTCGGCACGGCCTGGCTGCTCGACGTGCCCGAACTCGTCACCCCCGCCGGGGTGGTGGGCGCCCGGCTGGACGGCGAGTTCACCTGGATCGAGGCCCGCCCCGAGTGGGCCCCGCCGCGCACCCTGCGTCAGTACGCCGGCGTCGCCGAGGTCGACGAACTGCCGGTGCCGCCGCCGGGGGAGTGGATCTACGCCTGGGCCTGGGAGGACGAGGCGGCGGGCCGCGTCCGTGCCCGGGCCTTCCCCGGCCGGGGCGACGGCGTCGACGAGGACGAGGCGACCGGGGCGGCGGCGCTGCTGCTGACCGATCGGCTGGGCCGCGCCCTCAACATCACGCAGGGCACGGGTTCCCAGATCCTCACCGCGCCGCAGCCCGGCGGCTGGGTCGAGATCGGCGGGCGGGTGCGCCTGGAGCGCTGACGGCGCCCCCGGTCAGGCGGACAGGGGGAACTCCTCGCCCAGCGCCCGGAACACCGCCGTGTTCAGGGCGAAGGCCCGCCTGCACTCCGCGACCACCCGCTGCTTCTCCAGGTCGTCGGCGCGGATGCCGTCCAGCAGCTCGCGGTACTCGCGCTTGAACGCGGCCGGGTTGGTGATCTCCTCGAAGACGTAGAAACGGACCCCGTCGCCCTTCCTGGCGAAGCCCCAGGCCCGTTCCGCCCGGTCGCGGATGATCTGGCCGCCGGACAGGTCGCCGAGGTAGCGCGTGTAGTGGTGCGCCACGTACCCGGCGGGCCAGCGCTCGGCGCACTCGCGCACCCGGGCCGCGTAGGCCTCGGTCGCGGGCAGGGGGGCCAGTCCCGTGCGCCAGTGGGGACCGCGCAGATGCGCCAGGTCCCGCTCCAGCGAGGACAGCCGCATCAGCTCCGGCCGCACGAAGGGCCCGGCCACCGGGTCCGACGCCAGACGCCCGGCGTGGGTCTCCAGGGCCTCGTAGACGAACCAGAGCTGCTCGGTGTAGCGCGCGTACGCGTCGACGCCGAGCCGGCCGCCGAGCAGATCGCTCATGAACGTCGAGGTCTCCGCTTCCACGTGCTGCTCGTGGGAGGCCGTGCGGATGAGGGTCGAGAAGGAGTCCATGGGCCCGATCCTCTGGGTGGGGCTCACCCGAGTCAATGGCTTGCCGACAAGCCGTCGGTAAAGTTTCCGACAGTCTGTCGGGAAAAGAGTGCCCGGATGTGACACGAAGAAGCCCGCCCTCCGTGACGGAGGGCGGGCTCTGTGATCCGAGGGGCGGGCGGGTCAGGGCAGCGTGAGGATCTCCGCGCCCGAGTCGGTCACCACCAGCGTGTGCTCGAACTGGGCGGTCCGCCGGCGGTCCTTCGTCACGACCGTCCAGCCGTCGTCCCACAGGTCGTACTCGTGCGTCCCGAGCGTCAGCATCGGCTCGATCGTGAAGGTCATCCCCGGCTGGATCACGGTCGTCGCGTGCGGGCTGTCGTAGTGCGGGACGATCAGTCCGGAGTGGAACGACGAGTTGATCCCGTGCCCCGTGAAGTCCCGCACCACCCCGTACCCGAAGCGCTTGGCGTACGACTCGATGACCCGGCCGATGATGTTGATCTGCCGGCCGGGCTTGACCGCCTTGATCGCCCGGTTCAGGGACTCCCGGGTCCGCTCGACGAGCAGCCGGCTCTCCTCGTCCACGTCGCCGACCAGGTACGTCGCGTTGTTGTCGCCGTGCACACCGCCGATGTACGCCGTCACGTCCAGGTTGACGATGTCCCCGTCGCGCAGCACCGTCGAGTCCGGGATGCCGTGGCAGATGACCTCGTTGACGCTGGTGCACAGCGACTTCGGGAAGCCGCGGTAGCCGAGCGTCGAGGGGTAGGCCCCGTGGTCGCACATGTACTCGTGCGCCACCCGGTCCAGTTCGTCCGTGGTCACGCCGGGCGCGATCAGCTTGGCGGCCTCGGCCATGGCCCGGGCGGCGATCCGGCCGGCCACGCGCATCGCCTCGATCGTCTCGGGCGTCTGCACCTCCGGGCCGGTGTACGGCGCCGGCGCGGGCTTGCCGACGTACTCGGGCCGGCGGATGTTTCCGGGCACGGAACGGGTGGGGGACAGCTCCCCTGGGACGAGCAGCGACTGGCCAGACATGCCGCGAGTCTAACCAGCGGTCATGGGGGAACATGTCGGTGGCGAGAGGAGCTGGTCATGGCCCTGTTCAAGAAGCGCACGGTCGGAAAGCCGGGCGAGTGGTACTACTGCCTGGAGCACAAGAAGGTCGAGGAAGGCCCGGAGTGCCCGGCCAAGGACCGGTTCGGGCCGTACGCCTCGCGGACGGAGGCCGAGCACGCGATGCAGACGGCGCGCGAACGCAACCTGGAGTGGGAGAACGACCCCAAGTGGCACGACGCCCCGGCCGCACGCGCGGACGAGGACTGATCAGGCACCCGGCGCCGCGGCCGCGCGCGAGGCGCGCAGCCGCACCGCGTGCTCGTTCGTCCGCGCGTCGTACGTCATCATCGTCGGCAGGCACAGAGCCAGCAGCGCCACCGCGCCCGCGCACAGCAGCCCGCCCGACCACACCGACGCCCGCACCCCGATGAGCGCGGCCGTGCCGCCCGCCCGGACCTGACCGAGCTGCGGGCCCACCGAGTACGACAGCAGCTCGATCCCGGCGAGCCGGCCGCGCAGCTCGTCCGGGATCGTCTGGTTCCACATCGCCGCGCGGAAGATGCCGCTGACCATGTCGCAGGCGCCGCCGAGCGCCAGGCACAGCAGCACCAGCCACACGTTCCCGGCGACGCCCGCGGCGGCTATCGCCACGCCCCAGCCGACGGCGGCCAGCACCACCATCCGCCCGTGCCGGTGCACCCGCGAGGTCCAGCCGCTGCTCAGGCCGACCAGCAGCGAACCGGCCGGGATCGCCGCGTACATCAGGCCGAGCGACCACTCGGCGTCCAGCTCGTCCGCCAGGAACGGCAGCAGCGCGAGGGGCATCGCCAGGAACATCGCCGCGAGGTCGATCACGTACGTGCCCAGCAGCTCCTTGCGGTTCCACGCGTACCGGGCGCCCTCCGCGATCGCCGCCCAGGACGGCTTCGCCGCCTCGTGCGCGGCGGGGGACGCGGCGATGCCGGCGACCAGGACGACCGACAGGGCGAAGGTCACGAGGTCCACCGCGTACGCCCAGCCCAGCCCGGCGAACGCCACCACGACACCGGCCAGCGCGGGGCCGGCGATCCCGCCCACCTGCCAGCGCAGCGCGTTCAGCGCCGCGGCGGCCGGCAGGTGCTCGTGCGCCACGATCCGGGGCAGCAGCGAGTCCAGCGCGGGCCGCTGGACCGCGCCGAGCGCCGAGGAGAGGGCCGCGACGACGTACAGCGGCCACACGGCGGGGCTCGGCAGCAGGGCGTTGGCCAGCAGTGCCGCGCACAGCAGGCCCTGTCCGGCCTCCGTCCACAGGATCAGCTTCCGCTTGTCCAGGGCGTCGGCGAGCGCGCCGCCGTACAGCCCGAAGACCACCAGCGGTACCAGCTCCACGGCGCCGATCGCGCCGACGGCCGCCGCGGAGTCCGTCAGATCCTTGATCTGGACGGGCAGGGCGACCAGCGTCAGGAAGCTGCCGAAGTTGGTGATCAGTCCCGCGACCCACAGCCGCCGGAACTCGGCGGAGGCCCGCCAGGGGGCCAGATCGGGCAACAACGCACGCAGCCCGGAAGGGGCGGGGGAGTCTACGGTCACGAGGGGCCATGCTCGGCAGGCAGGAGACCGGGGGCAACCGATTTTCCCGCTGGGGGAGGCACCCCGCGACGCCGGGCCACCGCGCACAGGACCCGGCAACCTCCACGGCAGCCTCACCAACGCGGCGGCGGAGCGGCCGTCAACTGATCGGCCAGCCGCGACAGCCGGTCACGGAAGCGGCGCCGGTTGCGCGGCGCCGGCACCGCGTTCTCCCCGGCCGCCGCGCTCACCAGATGCTGCACGGTGTCCAGATCCAGCTCCGCCCCGTCCGGCACGGTCAGCACCTCGTGCGCCATCGCCGTCAGCTCCCGCTCGCCCGGTGCCGCGCCGGCGCCCAGCGACAGCACCGTCGCCCCGGCCCGCCGCGCGTCGTGCACCCGTTCCAGCAGCCCGGCCCCCGGCTCGTCCGGCGTCACCACCAGCAGCGTCTCCCCGCGCCGCGCCGCCGCCAGCCGGCCCAGTCCCACCGCCAGATGCGCCGGGTCCGACGGCCGCGCGCCGTGCCGCACCAGGGTCGGCGCCAGCTCCGGCGTACCCGACCAGGCGGCCTCGTCCACCAGGTGCGCCGCCAGATGCCACGGCTCGTACTCCGCCGTACCCACCAGCAGCAGCCCGCCCCCGTGCGGCACCACCGATCCCCGCAGCGCCCCCGCGAAGCGCCGCGTGGCCCCCAGCCACTCGGTCCCGGCGAGCACGTCCCGCAGCAGCGCGACCCGTACGGCGTCCATGCGCCGCATCCTGCCGCAACCCCGCCCGCCCGCACCGCAGTTCGCCCCGAATTCCCCCGAGCCGGGGACGGCGTCGCGGCGGGCGGCACCCTGATCGGCGACCCGGCCGCGGCGGACGTAGGGTCGGCCCATGACCTCTACCGACAGTGCCGCACAGAAGGCCCCCGCCAAGGACCCCTGGGACCTGCCCGACGTCTCCGGACTCGTCGTCGGCGTGCTCGGCGGGACCGGCCCCCAGGGCAAGGGCCTCGCCTACCGCCTCGCCAAGGCCGGCCAGAAGGTGATCGTCGGCTCCCGCGCCGCCGAGCGCGCCCGCGCCGCCGCCGAGGAACTGGGACACGGCATCGAGGGCGCCGACAACGCCGAGACCGCCCGCCGCAGCGACATCGTCATCGTCGCCGTGCCGTGGGAGGGACACGCCAAGACGCTCGAGTCCCTGCGCGAGGAGCTGACCGGCAAGCTCGTCGTCGACTGCGTCAACCCCCTCGGCTTCGACAAGAAGGGCGCCTACGCGCTCAAGCCCGAGGAGGGCAGCGCCGCCGAGCAGGCCGCCGCCCTGCTGCCCGGCAGCCGCGTCACCGCCGCCTTCCACCACCTGTCGGCGGTCCTGCTCCAGGACCCGGAGATCGACGAGATCGACACCGACGTGATGGTCCTCGGCGAGGAGCGCGCCGACGTGGAGACCGTTCAGGCCCTCGCCGGCCGCATCGCCGGGATGCGCGGCGTCTTCGCCGGCCGGCTGCGCAACGCCCACCAGGTCGAGTCGCTCGTCGCCAACCTGATCTCCGTCAACCGCCGCTACAAGGCACACGCCGGGCTCCGCGTCACCGACGTGTGAGGCGATGGGGGACACTGGGGGTGCCGGCGGGCCCGCGCGCGCCGGCACCAGACGCAGTACCCGCACGTGTCCCCCGACAGGAGCTCCGCCCATGCCCCGCCTCGCCGTCTACGCCCTGATCGTCTGCGTGCTCGCCGTGGTCGCCGCCGTCGTCTCCTTCGTGCAGGGCAGCGTCGTCATCGGCGTCGTCTGGGTGCTGCTGACGGGTGTGTCGTCCAACATGTGCTGGTACTACCTCAAGCGCGGCCGCACCCCGCGCGGACCGGTCACGAACTGACCGAGCAGTACGGGTCGGTCTGCCAGAACCGGTACAGCTCGAACCCGCAGTACGCGTCGACGTCGCCGATCCCGAGCCCGCGCAGGATCGCGTCGACCGCGTCGAAGAACACGCCGTTGACCGCCGGCAGCCACAGCAGCGCGAACACGAACAGCAGCCCGAACTGCGCGAACGGCTCCACCTGGCGCCGCACACGGTGCGACAGCCACGGCTCGATCACGCCGTAGCCGTCCAGGCCCGGCACCGGCAGGAAGTTCAGGATCGCGGCCGTCACCTGGAGCAGCGCGAGGAACGCCAGCGCGAGCCGGAAGTCGCGCGGCACGCCGTCCAGCGCGCCCAGCCAGAACGGCGCCGTGCACACCACGGCGAACAGCACGTTCGTCAGCGGGCCGGCGGCCGAGATCAGACTGTGCCGCAGGCGGCCCCGGATCCGCCCCCGCTCGATGAACACGGCGCCGCCGGGCAGACCGATCCCGCCCATGATCACGAACAGCACGGGCAGCACGACGCTCAGCAGCGCGTGCGTGTACTTCAGCGGGTTCAGGGTGAGGTAGCCCTTGGCGCCGACCGAGATGTCCCCGCCGTGCAGCGCCGTACGGGCGTGCGCGTACTCGTGCAGGCACAGGGAGACGACCCACGCGGCCGTCACGAACAGGAACACGGCCACGCCCGGCTGCTCGGCGAACCCGGTCCAGGTGGCCCACCCCGTGACCGCCATGACGGCCAGGATCCCGAGGAAGACGGGACTGATCCGGCGGTCGCCGGGGCGGGTGGTGGCGGCGGTCATTCGGCTCCCTGACTGACGTGCGTACGCGCGGCCGGCCCGCGGGGGATCACGGGGACTGCCGACCGTACCCGGCGCGGCGCGTGTTCTGCGAGGCCCGGGGGCACCGCACCACGCCGGACGAACCCCGCGACCGGCGTCGACGGCAGCGGGGACAATGGGGTCCGTGCGCTATCGCATCCTCGGCACCACGCAGGTACTCCGCCCCGACGGCACCGCCGTCCCGGTCGGCGGGGCGCGGCTGCGCGCCCTCCTGACCGTGCTCGCCCTCAGGCCCGGCCGCGCCGTGCCCGCGGGGCTGCTGGTGGAGGAGGTGTGGGGCGCCGACCCTCCCGCCGACGCCCCGGGTGCGCTGCAGGCGCTGGTCGGACGGCTGCGCCGGGCGCTCGGCGCGGGCGCGGTCGCCTCCGCCGACGGCGGCTACCGGCTCGCCGCCGCCCCGGACCAGGTCGACCTGCACCGCTTCGACCGGCTCGCCGGCGAGGGCACCCGCGCCCTCGCCGAGGGGGACCCGGCCAAGGCCGCCGAACTCCTCGACGACGCGCTCGCCCTGTGGCACGGACCCGTCCTCGCCGACCTGCCCGACCGCACCGCCGAGGCGGCCCGCTGGGAGACCCGGCACCTGGACGTCCTGCGCGCCCGGCACACCGCCGCCCTCGACCTCGGCGACGCCGAGCGGTCCCTGCCCGAGCTGACCGCCCTGTGCGACGGCCACCCCCTGGACGAGCCCCTCCAGGCGCTGCGCCTGCGCGCCCTGCGCGACACCGGCCGCACCGCCGAGGCGCTGGCCGCCTACGACGAGGTGCGCCGCCTCCTCGCCGACCGCCTCGGCACCGACCCGGGTCCCGAACTGCGCGCCCTGCACACCCGGCTCCTCCACCCGGAACCGGCCACGGCACAGCGGACCCCCGTACGTCCTCCGCACGGCCGCTCCCCGTCCCGCCCGGCGCCGGCCCCGCACGACACCCGGCCGGGCGGCCCTGCCGTGCCTGAGCCGTACCGGGACGGGCACGCGCCGGAGCCGTACCCGTCGGACGCCGGGCACCCCGTGGCGTCTGTCCCCGGAGGGGCCCCGCACCGGCCCCGGGGCAACCTCCGGGCGCGGCTCACCTCCTTCGTCGGGCGGGACGCCGACATCCGTACGCTGCGCGCCGATCTGGCCGGTACCCGGCTCGTCACCCTGCTCGGGCCGGGCGGGTCCGGCAAGACGCGGTTGTCGCAGGAGGCCGCCGAGGGCGCCGGGGACGTGGCCCGCGACGGTGCCTGGCTGGTCGAGCTGGCTCCCGTGGACGACCCGGCCGCGGTGCCCGAGGCCGTGCTGACCGCCCTCGGCGCCCGCGAGACCGTGCTGTACGGAGCGGGCGCCGAGGAGATGCGGGCCGTCACCGAGCGCCCGGGCACCGCCGTCGACCGCCTGGTCGAGCACTGCGGCCGGCGCCGCATGCTGATCGTCCTCGACAACTGCGAGCACCTGGTCGACGCCGCCGCCCTGCTCACCGAGGAACTCCTCGCGCGCTGCCCGCACCTGACCGTCCTCGCCACCAGCCGGGAGCCCCTCGGCGTCCCCGGCGAACTGCTCCGCCCCGTCGAGCCGCTGCCCGAACCGGCCGCGCTGCAACTCCTCGCCGACCGGGGCGCCGCCGCCCGCCCCGGCTTCCGGACCGACGCCGACGACGAGACCGCCGCGGCGTGCGCCGAGATCTGCCGCCGCCTCGACGGGCTGCCGCTCGCCATCGAACTGGCCGCGGCCCGCCTGCGCATGCTCACGGCCCGCCAGATCGCCGAACGCCTGGACGACCGCTTCCGCCTGCTCACCTCCGGCAGCCGCACCGTCCTGCCCCGCCAGCAGACGCTGCGCGCGGTCGTCGACTGGTCCTGGGACCTGCTCGACGAGGACGAACGGGAGGTGCTGCGGCGCCTGTCGGTGTTCGCGGGCGGCTGCGACCTGGACGCCGCCGAGGCCGTGTGCGGGCCCGCCGCCCTCCAGGCCCTCGGCTCACTGGTCGACAAGTCCCTCGTCGTGGCCGCCCCCGCCGGCGACGGCGAGATGCGCTACCGACTGCTGGAGACCGTCGCCGAGTACGCGGCCGAACGGCTGGACGAGACCGGCGCACGCGCCGCCGCCGAACGCGCCCACCTCACCCACTACCGCGAACTCGCCCGCACCACAGACCCGTTGCTGCGCGGACACGGCCAGCTCGCCGCCGTGGCACGCATGGAGCGGGAGTACGAGAACATCCGCACCGCCCTGCGGCACGCCGTCGCCGAACGCGACGAGCAGGAAGGGCTCTGCCTGGCCCTGTCGCTGGTCTGGTACTGGCAGGTCCGCGACCTGCGGATCGAGGCCCGCACCTGGTGCCGCGAGGTCATGTCCCTCGGCCCGGACCCGTTCACCGACCCGGTCCGGCCCGCCGAGCCCGTGTGGCAGCGGTGCACCGAGCACCCGCCGCCCATGACCGGCGAGGTCCTCCGGGAGGCCCGGCGGGGAGTGCACCTCGCCCACCTCGCCTGCATGGACACCGAACTGGACGCCTGGCAGAGCCCCGAGGCCAAGCGCAAACTCGAGGCCATCGCGCGCACCTACGAACCGGGCCTGCCCCAGACCTGCCGCAGCCCCGGCCTGATCTGGTTCTACGCCGTGCTGCTCACCGGCGACCTCGACCGGCTGCGCCGGATCCTGGACGCCTCCGTGGCCACCTGCCGGGAGAACCCGTCCCTGGAGTGGGAACTGGCCGGCGCCCTCCAGATGCGCGCCAACCTCCTCGCCAACCGCGTCGGCTGGGCCGGCGACGCGGCCCGCGACGCCGACGAGTCACTGGAGATCTACCGGCGCCTCGGCGACACCTGGGGCATCGCCGAGGCGCTCTCCGCCCGGGCCGAGGCCAGGGAGCGCAAGGGCGACTTCGCGGGCGCCGCCCCCGACTACGAGGCCGCCGCCCGGTACGCCGAGAGGCTCGGCGCGCCCGCCCAGGTGGACGTCCTCGACGCCCGCCGCGGCGGCGTCCTGCTGGAGATCGGGGAGTACGAGCAGGGCGAGCGGCTGCTGCACGAGGTCATCGAGCGCTCCGCCGGCGCCGTGCACAACGGCGCCATGCCCGCCGCCCGGCTGTTCCTCGCGGGCCGGCTCGGCGCGTCCGGCCGCACGGCCCAGGCACGCGAGCAACTGGAGCGGCTGCGCGAAGACTTCAGCATCGCCCGGTTCGTCGTCTTCGATGCCTTCATCCTGGGCGCGGAGGCGTGGATCGACGCGCTGGAGGAGCGGTACGACAGCGCGCTGGACCGGGTCCGGCAAGCGCTGTCCCAGGCCGACCACCCGCTGGCGGCGACGATCGCGCCGTACACGCGTGCGGGCTGTCTGGTGATCGCCGCGCTGCCGCTGTCCCGCGTCGACGGCGGGCACCGGGCCGAGGACGCCGCCCGCTGCCTGGGCGCCGCCGCCGCGGCGCTGCCGGCCGAGCACGTCGAGAACGTGATGGAGCGGGCCGCGCGGGAGTGTGCCGTCGAGTGGACCCGCGCCGCCCTGACCCCCGACGCCTACGACGCCGCGTACGCCGAGGGCGGCGGCCTCTCCCCGCGGGAGGCCGCCGCCCTGATCTGAGCACGCGGCTCAGCTCTTCGTACGGAACTTGTGGATGGCGACCGGTGCCATCACCGCGGTGATCCCCGCCGACCAGGCCACCGTCATCCACAGGTCGTGCGCGACGGGTCCGCCCACCATGAGGCCGCGCGCCGCGTCGGCGAGGCTGGACAGCGGGTTGAGGTCGGTGAACGCCCGCAGCCAGTTGGGCATGGACCCGGTCGGGGCGAAGATGGACGAGCCGAACTGGAGCGGCATCAGCACCAGGAAGCCCATCGCCTGCACGGACTGCGCGTTCTTCATCGTCACGCCCAGCGTCAGGAAGATCCACATCAGGGCGGAGCCGAACATCACCGACAGGCCCACCGCGGCCAGCAGACCGCCCCAGTCGGTGATGTCGAAGCCGACGAGGACGCCGACGACCAGCAGCACGACCGTGGCGAACAGCATCCGCATCAGCTCCACCGCGATCTTGGCGAACAGCACCGAGCCGCGCCCGATCGGCAGGGACCGGAAGCGGTCCATGACACCGGAGTTGAAGTCCTGGTTGAAGCCGGTGCCCACGCCCTGGGCCATGTTCATGCCCATCATGGCCATCAGGCCGGGCACGACGTACTGCACGTACGCCTCCTGACCGCCGCCCAGCGACTGCCCGATGGAGCCGCCGAAGACGTACACGAACAGCAGCGTGAAGACGACCGGGAACAGGATGGCGTCGAACATCGACTCCGGGTCCTGGCGGATCCACAGCAGGTTGCGGCGGAGCAGCGCGCTGGTGTGCCGCAGATGACCGCGCACCGAGATGCGGGCGTCGGAGACCGGGGGATGGGTGGCGGCGCTCATACGGCGACCTCCTGGCGTGCGTCGGTGGCGGGCGCGGCGTCCTGGGGGGCACCGGCGCGGTGGCCGGTGAGGGACAGGAAGACCTCGTCCAGGCTGGGGAGTTCGGTGCCGATGGAGGCGATGGTGATGCCGCGCGCGGTGACCGCGCCGACCACGGCCGTCAACTGCTCGTCGCTGAGGATCGGCACCAGGACGTCACCGCGCTGGCTGTCCACGGCGGCACTGGCGAGTCCGGTGATCCCCATCTCGTCCAGGAAGGCGGCGAGCGGGCGCAGGTGCAGAGGGTCGACCGGGCGGACGCGCAGGGTGCGCCCGCCGACCCTCGCCTTCAGCTCCTCGATGCCGCCGTGCGCGATGACCTTGCCTCGGTCGACGACGGTCAGCTCGGAGGCGAGCTGCTCGGCCTCCTCCATGTACTGGGTGGTGAGCAGCACGGTGACGCCGTCGCCGACCATGCGCTCGACCTCGTCCCACACCTCGTTGCGGGTGCGCGGGTCGAGGCCCGTGGTGGGCTCGTCCAGGTAGAGCACGGCCGGACGGCCGATCATGGACGCGGCCAGGTCGAGGCGGCGCCTCATGCCGCCCGAGTAGGTGGCCGCGGGCCGCCTGGCGGCCTCGGTGAGCGAGAACCGCTCCAGCAGTTCGTCGGCCCGCGCGCGGGCGTCGCGGCGGGAGAGGTCGAGCAGCCGGCCGATCAGGTAGAGGTTCTCCCAGCCGGGGAGCTTCTCGTCCACGGAGGCGTACTGCCCGGTGAGCCCGATCGCGCGCCGCAGTTGCCGGGGCTGGCGCACGACGTCGTAGCCGGCGACGTACGCCTGTCCGGAGTCGGGGGTGATGAGGGTCGACAGGACGCGCACGAGGGTGGTCTTGCCGGCGCCGTTCGGCCCGAGGACGCCCATCACGGTGCCCTCACGCACATCCAGGTCGACGCCGTCCAGCGCCTTGGTCTCGCCGTAGTGCTTGACCAGTCCCCGCACGGTGACCGCGCTGCCGGCGGCCCCGGGGTGTGTGTCGATTCGCGTCATGACCACGACGGTGCCGGAGCCCGCCGACAAACCACCGACAGTGCGCCGACAGGCCCTCACGGCGCCGACACCTCACCGACATCCCGCCGACGGACGCCCCGGCAGGGCCCCGGAAAAGGGCGTGGGAAAGGCGCGGAAAAGGCGCGACCCCGCCGACGGGGGAAGATCGGCGGGGTCGCGGGTGCACCGCGATGGCTCAGTGGACGGAGTGCTCCTCCTGGGGGAACGTCCCGCCGACGACGTCCTCGGCGAACGCCTTCGCCGCGTCGCCCATGACCTGGCGCAGGTCGGCGTACTTCTTCACGAACTTCGGCACCCGTCCGCCGGTCAGCCCGAGCATGTCGGTCCACACCAGCACCTGGGCGTCGGTCTCCGGACCGGCGCCGATGCCGACGGTCGGGATGTGCAGGCTGCGCGTGACCTCGGCGGCCAGCTCGGCCGGCACCAGCTCCAGGACGACCGCGAAGGCACCCGCGTCCTGCACGGCCTTGGCGTCGCGCAGCAGTTGCTGGGCCGCCTCCTCGCCGCGGCCCTGCACGCGGTAGCCCATGGCGTTGACGGACTGCGGGGTGAGCCCGATGTGGGCCATCACCGGGATGCCGGACTCCACCAGCAGCTCGATCTGCCGGTGCGAGCGCTCGCCGCCCTCCAGCTTGACCGCGCCCACCCCGGCCTCCTTGACCAGCCGGGTCGCCGAGCGCAGCGCCTGCACCGGGCCCTCCTGGTAGGAACCGAAGGGCAGGTCGGCCACGATCAGGGCGCGGCCGGTGCCCCGGACGACCGCGGCCGAGAGCATGGTCATCTCGTCCAGCGTGACGGGCACGGTGGTCTCGTAGCCGAGGTGGCAGTTGCCCGCGGAGTCGCCGACGAGCATGACCGGGATGCCGGCCTCGTCGAAGACGGACGCGGTCATCGCGTCGTAGGCGGTGAGCATGGGCCACTTCTCGCCGCGCTCCTTGGCGGCGGCGATGTCGCGGACGGTGATGCGGCGGGTGCTCTTGCCCCCGTACAGCGCCCTGCCGCCGTCGGCGGGCTTGGCCTGAGGCGTCTGGGCAGCCGAAAGCTGCGTCATGGCAACGGCTCCTTCATGTCATCTCGAGGCGCCCTAACGGCGTCCCCGGATCCCTCCCATGGTGGCACCCCTCCCCGCCGGACGGCTAGGGGGACCCCGCCACGCGCCGCACACGACGATTTCCGGCCACTGGCGTAAGAGCCCGGTAAGAGAAATACGAAACGGTACGGTCTCGTATCGAAGCCCTTCTAGGGTCGGCCGTATGACAACTCCCGCCACCCCGGCCTCCCGGCGGATACCGGACGAAGTGCACCGGCGCCGCTGGGCCATTCTCGGCGTGCTCATGCTGAGCCTGCTGATCGTGGTGCTCGACAACTCGATCCTGAACGTCGCCATCAAGACCATCTCCACCCCCGCGCCTACCGGCCTGGGCGCCACCCAGGGCGAGCTGGAGTGGGCGATCAACGCCTACACCCTGGTCTTCGCCGGCCTGCTGTTCACCGCCGGCCTGCTCGGCGACCGGCTCGGCCGCAAGAAGGTCCTGCTCGGCGGCCTCGCCGTGTTCGGCATCGGCTCCGCGCTGGCCGCCTTCTCCGGCTCGCCCGGCGAACTCATCGGCTTCCGGGCCGTGATGGGCCTCGGCGCGGCCTTCGTCATGCCCGCCACCCTCGCCGTCCTCATGAACGTCTTCGAGCGCGACGAGCAGCCCAAGGCCATCGGCATCTGGGCCGGCGGCGTGGGCCTTGCCATCGCCATCGGCCCGATCACCGGCGGGGTGCTCCTGGACCACTTCTGGTGGGGCTCGGTCTTCCTCGTCAACGTGCCGATCGTCGTCCTCGCCGTCGCCCTGATGCTGTGGCTGGTTCCCGACTCCCGCGACCCGGCCCCGGGCCGCGTCGACCCCGCCGGCGTCGTCCTGTCCGTGGTCGGCCTCGTCCTGCTCGTCTACGGCATCATCAAGGGCGGCCAGCTCGCCGACTTCACGGACGCGACCGTGCTGGCCACCATCGGCGCGGGCCTCGCCGTCCTCGTCGTCTTCGTCGTCCACGAGAAGCGCAGCGACCACCCGTCCATCGACGTCACCTATTTCCGGAACAAGGTCTTCTCGGCCGCCATCGCCGCCATCGCCCTGGTCTTCTTCGCGCTGATGGGCGTGACGTTCTTCTCCGTCTTCTACACCCAGAGCGTCCTCGGCTACTCGCCGCTGCAGACCGGTCTGCTGATGCTGCCGCTCGCCGTCGCGCAGCTCGTTTTCGCCCCCCGGGCGCGCCTCCTCGTCGACCGGTTCGGCAACCGCGCCACGACCACCGCCGGGATGCTGCTCGTCGCCGCGATGCTCGCCGCCTTCGCCACCCTGGACGCGGACACGCCGGTCTGGCTCCTGGAGGTCTACTTCTTCCTCATGGGCACCGGCATGGCCCACATCATGACGCCGACCAGCGTCGTCATCATGCAGGCCCTGCCCCGCGAGAAGGCCGGCTCCGCCTCCGCGCTCAGCAACACCTTCCGCCAGGTCGGCGGCGCCCTCGGCATCGCCGTCCTCGGCTCCGTGCTGTCCACCGCGTACCGCACCTCCGTCGAGGGCGACCTCGGCCGCGTCCCGGCGGATCTGCGGCACACCGCCGGCGAGTCCATCGAGGCCACCCTCGGCGTCGCCGCGAGGCTCGGCCCCGAGGGCAAGGCCCTGATCGGGCCCGCCCACGACGCCTTCCTGCACGCCATGCACGTCACCGCCCTGTGGGGAGCGGGCGTCGCCGTGATCGGCACGGTCGTCGTGGCCCTGTTCCTGCCCGGCCGGACGCCGCAGCCCGGGGCGGCGGAACACGAAGAGCCCGCGCCGGCGGTCACCTTGGAGTAGCCCGCCGCACCGGGGGAGAATCGACCCCCGCCCAGCGAAAGGACCGGCACGTGAGCCTCGACAGCAGCTCGCCGAGCGAGGGCACCCCGAGGGGACGCCCCCGCAGCGAAGCCGCCGAGCGCGCCATCATCGAGGGCGTGATGAACCTCCTGGAACAGGGAGTTCCGCTCGCCGAACTCTCCGTCGAGCGCATCGCGCGCACCGCCGGGGTCGGCAAGGCCACCATCTACCGGCGCTGGAGGGGCAAGGAGGAGCTGTTCGTCGACGTCGTGCGCGCCGTGGAGCCGGACGATCCCGAACTGCCGGGCACCTCGATGCGCGACGACCTGATCGTCGTCCTGGAGTCGCTGCGCCGGCGCGGTCTGGCCATCCGGTCGGCGATCCTGCACAGCGTGTACGCCCAGATGAAGTCCAGCCCCAAGATCTGGGCGGCCTACCACAACACCGTCGTCGTCCCGCGGCGCAGACTCGGCATCGAGATCCTGCGCCGCGGCCGCGAGAACGGCGAACTGCGCGACGACGTCGACCTGGAGCTGCTCAACGACATCGTCGTCGGCCCCATGCTGGTCCGCGCGATGCTGCGCCCGGAGGCCGAACTCCCCGAGGACCTCGCGGTCCAGATCGTCGACACCCTGCTCGGCGGGCTGCGCCCCCTCCGTCCGGCGGGAACGTAGCGCCCGAATGTGCGCGTTGTGTCACAGACACCCCCCGCCCCACCCGTGACCGGAACTCCCGACGCCGCCCCGGACGTCCCTGTGCCCGTACGGCCGTCATGGGACGGCGGGAACGGAACCGATCATCCCCTAGGGTGCTGAGGCACGGGGGGCGACGGTGTGCACGGCAGGCAGTGAGGCGGCGGTATGGCGCAGCAGGCGTACATGGCGGAGACGGACAGCGGCGGCTCGGGGCCCGAGCGCCGGGCACACCGGCTTCGGCGCCTGCTGGACCGGGTGACCGCCGGCTGGCGCGGCGACCGGCGGATCTGGCGCCGGGGACTGGTCACGGCGGCGGTGGCCGTGCTGCTCGCCGTCGTCATGGCCGCGCACTCGCACATCCCGAACGCCGTCGGCAACCTCGGCAGCCTCACCGAAACCTTCCTGCCGTGGTTCGGCCTGATGCTCCCGGTGCTGCTGGTGATCGCCCTCGTCCGCAAGTCGGCGACGGCGCTGATCGCGCTCGTGCTGCCGGTGAGCGTGTGGCTGAACCTCTTCGGGGGCCTGCTCTTCGACAAGACCGGCTCCGGCGGCGACCTTACGGTGGCCACGCACAACGTCAACGCCGACAACGCCGACCCGGCCGGCACCGCCCGCGCGGTGGCCGCCGCCGGCGCGGACGTACTGGCCCTGGAGGAACTGAAGGCGTCCGCGGTGCCCACGTACGAGAAGGCGCTGGAGAGGACGTACCCGCATCACGCGGTCGTCGGCACCGTCGGGCTGTGGAGCAAGTACCCGATGAACGACGTGAAGGCCGTCGACATCCGACTGGGCTGGAAGCGCGCGATGCGCGCCACCGTGGCCACCCCGTCCGGCCCGGTCGCCGTCTACGTCGCCCACCTGCCGTCCGTCCGGGTGAAGCTGGAGGCCGGGTTCACCGCCCGGCAGCGCGACAAGAGCGCCGACGCCCTCGGCGAGGCCATCGCCGACGAGAGGCTGCCGCGCAAGATCCTGCTCGGTGACCTCAACGGCACCATGAACGACCGCGCCCTCACCGCGATCACCTCCCAGATGCGCTCCACGCAGGGCGCCGCGGGCGACGGCTTCGGCTTCAGCTGGCCGGCGTCCTTCCCGATGGCCCGCATCGACCAGATCCTCGTCACGGGCGTCGAACCGGAGACGAGCTGGACCCTCCCCGAGACCGGCAGCGACCATCTGCCCATCGCCGCGCGTGTGAAGGTCGACACAACGGCTTCCTGAGATTCGCCGCCGGAATACTCGCCCTGAGAGTCTTTGTTCCGTACGGGAACATACAGATGCTCCGCCCGTACGCACACCCCCGCTCTCGAAAGGCGAGACCCTTCATGCCCCTGGCCCTGCTCGCCCTCGCCGTGGGCGCCTTCGGCATCGGCACGACCGAGTTCGTGATGATGGGCCTGCTGCCCGACGTCGCGGACGACCTGAACATCTCGATCCCCCGTGCCGGGCACCTGGTCTCGGCGTACGCCCTCGGCGTCGTCGTCGGCGCCCCGCTGCTCGCGGCGGCCACCGCGCGGATACCCCGCCGCACCGTCCTGATCGGCCTGATGGCGCTGTTCGTGACCGGCAACGCCCTGTCGGCCGTCGCCCCCGGCGAGGGCACCCTGCTCGCCGCCCGCTTCGTCAGCGGACTGCCGCACGGCGCCTTCTTCGGCGTCGGCGCCGTGGTCGCCACCGGCATGGTCGCGCCGGAACGCAAGGCGCGCTCCGTCTCCCTGATGTTCCTCGGCCTGACCGTCGCCAACGTCGTCGGCGTCCCCGCGGCCACCGCCATGGGGCAGCAACTGGGCTGGCGGGCCACGTTCCTCGGCGTCAGCGCGATCGGCGTCGCGGCGATCGCGTCGCTCGTCGCGCTGATCCCGCGCGAGAACGCCCCCGCGCCCACGACGGGCCTGCGCGGCGAACTGGCCGCCCTGCGCTCGCTCCCCGTCTGGCTGGCCCTCGGCACGACCGTCGCGGGCTTCGGCGCGCTCTTCTCCGCGTACAGCTACATCACGCCGATGCTCACGGACGCCGCCGGTTACGCCGGCTCCAGCGTGACGCTGCTGCTGGCCCTGTTCGGCGTCGGCGCGACCGCGGGCAACCTGCTGGGCGGCCGCCTCGCCGACCACTCCCTGCGCGGCACCCTCTTCGGCGGCCTCGCCTCCCTCGCGCTCGTCCTCGCCCTCTTCCCGTTCCTGATGCGCACGCAGGGCACGGCGGCCCTCGCGGTGGCGCTGCTCGGCACGGCCGCGTTCGTCACCGGCTCGCCGCTCCAGCTCATGGTCATGGAGAAGGCCTCGGCGGCCCCCTCGCTCGCCTCCTCGGCCAACCAGGCCGCCTTCAACCTCGCCAACGCGGGCGGCGCCTGGATCGGCGGCCTCGCCCTGGCGGCGGGCCTCGGCGCGACCTCGCCGGCGCTCGCGGGGGCGGCCCTCGCGGTGCTCGGCGTGGCGGTCGCGGCCGCGGCCCACACCGTGGACCGCCGCCGCGCGACCCCCACCCCCCACCGGGAGCGCGTCGTCACAGGCCATCTCCCGGAGGAAACGCAAACGGTACGGCGCTGACCGGGTCCGGGGCCGGAAGGGGATGGGAGCGTTCGTCCCGCCGGAAGGGCCCGTCGACTGCGTTTCGCCGGGACGAACGCTCGTATCCCCGGCGGGTGTCGGGGGTGGCGCGGGAAAAGCGGGTGCCGGTTGGGGGCGGGGGCGGTCAGGATGCGGGCATGAACGACCTTGTCTGCGCTCCCGCTCGGCTCGGTGAGACACGTCTGCCGGACGGACGCCTGCTCGGCTGGGCCGAGTGGGGCCCGCCGGACGGGGTGCCGGTCCTGCTCTGCCCCGGCGCGGCCACCAGCCGCCGGCTCGGTTTCGGAGCGGGCGTCGTCGACACGCTCGGCGTCCGCCTGATCTCCGTGGACCGCCCCGGACTCGGCGCGTCCACGCCCGCGCCCGGCCGCACCTTCGCCGACTCCGCCGCCGACATGCGCCTGCTGTGCGCCGCGCGGGACCTGGGACGCCCGTACGTCGTCGGCAACTCCCAGGGCGCGCCGTTCGCCCTCGCCTGCGCCGAGGCGGGCGTCGCCTCGGCACTCGCGCTGGTCTCGGCGGCCGACGAGATCGCCGCACCCGAGTTCGCCCCCGACCTGCCCGCGGAGCTGCGGGCGCTGACCGACCGCGCCGTGCGGGAACCGTCCGCCGCCGAGGAGTTCTTCGCCTCCTTCGACGCGGACGCGATGTGGGACCTGGTGATGGCGGGCAGCCCCGCGTGCGACCTCGCCGTGTACCGGGACCCGGACTTCACGACCGCCTACCGCCGCGCCCTGGCCGAGGGCTTCGCCCGGGGCGCCGCGGCCGGGTACGCCCGCGACACGGTCCTCGCCATGGGCCGCTGGCCGTTCGACCTCCGCCGGATCACCGTCCCGGTGGACATCTGGTACGGCGACCAGGACACGACCCACTCCCCGGACCGGGGCACCCTGCTCACGACCCGCCTCCCCGACGCCCGCCGCCACGTCGTCCCCGGCGCGGGCGGAGCCCTGCTGTGGACGCACGCGGAGCCGGTGCTGAGGGCGCTGCTGGCCCATCACCCGTAGGCGTTGCGCGGGGGCCGTTCCCCCGCCGGGCCTCACCCGCGCACCTACCGTGAGGCACGACGCGTACGGCGGTGGGCACGCGGAGCCGGTGCTGAACGGGCCCCGGACACAACGGTCCGGGGCCCAGGAGTCCTACGCGACTCAGACGCTCGTGACGTGCGCCTGGCCGTACGCCGCGACACCGCCGAGCGCCGCCGAGGCACCGAGACCGGCGCAGACGGCGCCGGGGCCGGCCTCCGCGTGGAGGCCCGCGGCGACGGCGCCGGCGGGGGTGACGACGGTCGCGCCGGCGTCGATGCCGACGTGGCCGCCGGACACCTGGTCCAGGTCCGCGTCGGAGATCTCAGCCGTTTCGACCTGGGGGACGTGGTTCATGGCAGGTCTGCCTTCCGTGGGAATGAAGCCGGAGCGGTGAAGTGCGCACGCCCGGGGTCCGGATCGGGGAGTCCGGAATCGATCACCGGCGTGCCGCGCACCGATCAAAGCACGCTGGTGAACGGCCCACCATCCGCGCGCTGTTGGGGGTCGTCTCCCGGCGTCGCCGCGTTCACCAGTGTGGGCATGCGGTCGGGGAAACAGCCCGCTTCTTCACGCTATCCGCCGGTGGGGAGGCTTCCCCGGGGCCGCGATGCGCGCAGCCGGCCCGGTCCGGCGCCGCCGCGCCCCGTCCGCGTGACCGTGCGATGGACGGTGTGCAGGTCCGCGGGATTTTCGGGGCGGAGCGGGAAGTGCCGGCCGAACGCCGAATCCTTTTCGTGCCTCGCCGCCTCTTGTCCTTGCACCGGCCGCTGGGGCCGGGCGGAACCTGGAGGAACACTCGTGATGATCACCGGCCTCGTCGTCGTCGGAGTCCTGCTCGTGGGCGCGTGCAGCTGGCACCTGGTGCGGCGCTACAGGAGCGGAAGCTGACCGGCGTCCCCCGCGCGGGACGCCTTCCTGGACCGGAGCGAACGAGGAGCAGATGAACCAGCGCTTCCGCTGGCCGGACGAGCGCCTGATCAAGGCCGCTCAGGACGGCGACGTCACGTCACTCACCACCGTCGTCATGGAGTCGCAGCCCCATGTGCGCAAGTTCGCCCTGTCGCTGTGCGCCTCGCCGCAGGACGCGGAGGACGCGGCGCAGGAGGCGCTGATCATCCTCTACCGGAAGATCGGCACGTTGCGGGCCACCGGCGCGCTCGCCTCGTGGATGTTCCGGATCGTGCGCAACGAATGCCTCCGGCAGGTCCGTCTGCTCGTCGCGCGGAACGGCGAGGCCGCGGCCGAACCGGAGGCGTCCGCGCAGCCGTCCGCCGAGGAGGCGGTGCTGCACAGGCTGGAGGGGGAGCGGATCGCGGCCGCGGTCGGCGCCCTTCCCCGCGACCAGCGGCAGGTCCTGATCATGCGGGACGTCCAGGGCCTGCCCGGCAGGACCGTCGCCCACGCGCTGGGCCTGAGCACCGCCGCGATGAAGTCGCGGCTGCACAGGGCCCGCGCGGCACTGCGTCACTCACTGGCCACGACCGATCAAGCCGCCGGGCCGACCGTCGACCCGCCAGCCGGAGGAGAATCATGACCGCCAAAACGGCGCAGGGTAAGACCCTGCCCACCACGCCGTCCGCGGCGCCCGGGAAGAACTTCGCCAGCAAGTCCGTCCCGCGCCACCTGGCCCGCGGCGCCATCGGCTTCGGGCTGATCACCGGCTCGATCGCCCTGGTACCCGTCGCCGGCCCGGCCACCCTGCTGGCGGCCCCGCTGGCCCTGATCGCCTTCCGGGGCTGCCCCACCTGCTGGATGGTCGGCCTGGCCCAGACCATCTCCCGCGGCCGCCTGGAACGCCAGTGCACAGACGGCGTCTGCACCCTCACCAAGGCCCACACACCCGACGGCCCCTGACCCCTCCGAGGGAATCAGGGGCCGGCCACCCCGCCCCTACAGCACCGGCAGCGACTTCCGCAGCTCGAACGCCGTCACCTGGGAGCGGTACTCCTCCCACTCCTGCCGCTTGTTGCGGAGGAAGAAGTCGAAGACGTGTTCGCCGAGGGTCTCGGCGACCAGGTCGCTGTGTTCCATCAGGGCCAGGGCCTCGCCCAGGTTCTGGGGGAGGGGCTCGATGCCCAGGGCGCGGCGTTCGGCGTTGGACAGGGCCCAGACGTCGTCCTCGGCGCCCGGCGGCAGCTCGTAGCTCTCCTCGATGCCCTTCAGGCCGGCGGCCAGCAGGACGGCGTACGTCAGGTACGGGTTGGCGCCCGAGTCGATGGAGCGGACCTCGACGCGGGCCGAGCCGGTCTTGCCGGGCTTGTACATCGGCACGCGGACCAGCGCCGAGCGGTTGTTGTGGCCCCAGCAGATGTAGGACGGGGCCTCGCCGCCGGCGCCCGCCGTGCGCTCCGAGCCGCCCCAGATGCGCTTGTAGGAGTTCACCCACTGGTTGGTGACCGCCGAGATCTCCCCGGCGTGCCGCAGCAGGCCCGCGATGAAGGAGCGGCCCACTTTGGAGAGCTGGTACTCCGCCCCCGACTCGTAGAAGGCGTTGCGGTCGCCCTCGAAGAGGGACAGGTGCGAGTGCATGCCCGAGCCGGGGTACTCCGAGAACGGCTTCGGCATGAACGTGGCCTGGAGGCCCTGCTCCAGCGCGACCTGCTTCATGACCAGCCGGAACGTCATGATGTTGTCGGCCGTGGACAGCGCGTCCGCGTAGCGCAGGTCGATCTCCTGCTGGCCCGGCGCGCCCTCGTGGTGGGAGAACTCCACCGAGATGCCCATCGACTCCAACTGGGTGATGGCCTGGCGGCGGAAGTCCATGCCGATGTTCTGCGGGGTGTGGTCGAAGTACCCCGAGTTGTCGGCGGGCGTCGGCACCGAGCCGTCGACCGGCTTGTCCTTCAGCAGGAAGAACTCGATCTCCGGGTGCGTGTAGAACGTGAAGCCCAGGTCGGAGGTGCGGGCCAGGGCGCGCTTGAGGACGTAGCGCGGGTCCGCGAAGGACGGCGAGCCGTCCGGCATCAGGATGTCGCAGAACATGCGGGCCGTGCCGGGGGCCTCCGCACGCCAGGGCAGGATCTGGAACGTCGACGGGTCCGGCTTGGCGATCATGTCGGACTCGTAGACCCGGGCGAAGCCCTCGATCGCCGAGCCGTCGAAGCCGATGCCCTCGTCGAAGGCCTGCTCCAGCTCGGCCGGCGCCACGGCCACGGACTTGAGGAAGCCCAGCACGTCCGTGAACCACAGGCGTACGAACCGGATGTCGCGCTCCTCCAGCGTCCGGATCACGAACTCCTGCTGCTTGTCCATCTTCCGCTTCCCCATCCTTGCTGGTCAGGCCGCCTGTCTCCGGTTCGGCGGAAGGCGGTCGGGCACCTGAGCATCACACCACGGCGCCATTTCGTACGCGTTGCGGACCTCGGTCGGCCGGCCGGCCCCCCGCCCGGACACGTCCGGACCGTGTGTACCGCTTATCCCGCAGCGTAGAGGCCGCGTGTTCGATCGGGCCATTCCTGGGCCCCGCCGCGTCAGATCGTGCGGCCACCCCTACGAAACACCTCTCCCTCACCCTTACGATCAGCGCACTCAGCGCCCCCCTCCTCCCCAGAAGGGCACACCCCATGGGTTCCGCCAAGAAGAGCAGCAACACGGCGCGGCAGACACGCATAGCGGAGATGCGCCGCGCCGACGAGGCACGCGAACGCCGGAACCGGATCCTCACCGTCGCGGTCGGCGCGGCCGTCGCGGCCGGCCTCGTCGTCGGCGGCGTCGTGCTCGTGCGCTCCCAGTCCGGCGACTCCGACGACACGGCGGCCACCGCCGACAGGACGTCGGGGTCGTTCGTCACGGGCGACGACGGGGTGCGGACCTGGAAGGGCACCCTGTCGCGCGACCACGTCACCAAGAAGGTGGCGTATCCCGCCGAGCCCCCGGTCGGCGGCGACCACAACCAGGCGTGGATGAACTGCGACGGCGACGTCTACACCGAGCCGCTGGACAACGAGAACGCCGTGCACTCGCTGGAGCACGGCGCGGTCTGGGTGACCTACACCGACAAGGCCCCGAAGGCCGACGTCGAGGCGCTGGCAGAGAAGGTGAAGAAGACGCCGTACTCGCTGATGAGCCCCGACGACGAGCAGAAGGACCCGATCATGCTGACGGCGTGGGGCCACCAGCGCACGGTGACGGGGGCGAGCGACCCGGCCGTGGACGCGTTCTTCGAGAAGTTCGTCCAGGGCGCGCAGACCCCCGAGCCGGGAGCCGCGTGCACCAACGGGCTCTCCCGGTGACACCCGGACGGGCCGGCTGGATCGCCGGGGCGGCCGCGGCGGCGCTCGTCGCGGCCGGCGCCATCACCTACGCGGGCGCCGGGGACGACGGCGGCGGCCGCGTCCCGTCGGCCGGCTCCGCGGACGCCGGGTTCGCGCGGGACATGGCGGTGCACCACCAGCAGGCCGTGGAGATGTCGTACCTCGTGCGCGACCGCACCGACGACGAGGAGGTGCGGCGCCTCGCCTACGACATCGCCCAGACCCAGGCCAACCAGCGGGGCATGCTGATCGGCTGGCTCGACCTGTGGGGGCTGCCGAAGGTGTCCTCCGACCCGCCCATGACGTGGATGGGCATGGGGGAGGTGCCGTCGGCGGGGGAGGGCTCGCTGATGCCCGGCATGGCCACCGACGCCGAGATGACGAGGCTCGCCGGTCTCGGCGGCAGGCAGGCCGAGGTCTACTACCTCCAGCTCATGACCGACCACCACAAGGGCGGCGTCCACATGGCCGAGGGGTGCGCACGGAGGTGCACGGTGGGCGTGGAGAAGCGGCTGGCCCAGGGGATGGCGGAGTCGCAGGAGTCGGAGATCCGCCTGATGACGGACCTCCTGGCGAAGCGCGGCGCGAAGCCCCGGCCGTGACAGGGGTCCGGGGCCAGGCCCCGGAGCGCGGTCCCGCGCATCGGGGGCCCCGGCCCCGCCGTCGGCAGGCCCCCGCCGACCCCCATCGCGTCGGTCTGACGATTACACTGGCCGCGTGCCTCAACTACGTCTCGCCCTGAACCAGATCGACTCGACCGTGGGTGACCTCGCCGCGAACACGGAGGCGATCGTCCGCTGGACCCGGCACTCCGCCGGGCAGGGGGCGCACCTCGTGGCGTTCCCCGAGATGGCGCTGACCGGGTATCCCGTCGAGGACCTGGCCCTCAGGTCGTCCTTCGTGGAGGCCTCCCGCACCGCCCTGCGCTCCCTCGCCGCACGCCTCGCCGACGAGGGCCTCGGCGAGCTGCCCGTGGTCGTCGGCTACCTCGACCGCTCGGCGCGTGCCCAGCCCCGGTACGGCCAGCCCGCCGGCGCCCCGCAGAACGCGGCGGCCGTGCTGCACGGCGGCGAGGTCGTCCTGAGCTTCGCCAAGCACCACCTGCCGAACTACGGCGTCTTCGACGAGTTCCGCTACTTCGTCCCCGGCGACACCATGCCCGTCCTGCGTGTGCGCGGCATCGACGTGGCCCTCGCCATCTGCGAGGACCTGTGGCAGGACGGCGGCCGGGTACCGGCGGCCCGCTCCGCACGGGCCGGACTGCTGCTGTCCGTCAACGCCTCCCCGTACGAGCGCGACAAGGACGACACCCGGCTGGAACTGGTGCGCAAGCGCGCCCAGGAGGCCGGCTGCACCACCGCCTACCTCGCCATGACCGGCGGCCAGGACGAGCTGGTCTTCGACGGCGACTCGATCGTGGTCGGCGCCGACGGCGAGGTCGTCGCGCGGGCCCCGCAGTTCTCCGAGTGCTGCTTCGTGCTGGACCTCGACCTGCCGGCCGCGGCCGCCGACGCGCCCACCGGCGTGGTCGACGACGGGCTGCGCATCGACCGGGCCGTCCTGTCCGAGGACCCCGTACCGGCCTACGCGCCCGAGGCGGCCGGCGGATACGCCGAGCGGCTGGACGACGACGAGGAGGTCTACTCCGCCCTCGTCACCGGACTGCGCGCCTACGTCACGAAGAACGGCTTCCGCTCGGTGCTCATCGGCCTGTCCGGCGGCATCGACTCCTCCCTCGTCGCGGCGATCGCCTGCGACGCGGTCGGCCCGGAGAACGTGTTCGGCGTCTCGATGCCGTCCAAGTACTCCTCCGAGCACTCCAAGGACGACGCGGCGGAGATGGCCCGCCGCACCGGCCTGCACTACCGCACCGTGCCGATCGAGCCGATGTTCGACGCGTACATGGGCTCGCTGGGCCTGACCGGGCTCGCGGAGGAGAACCTCCAGTCGCGCCTGCGCGGCACCATGCTCATGGCGATCTCCAACCAGGAGGGCCACCTGGTCCTCGCTCCCGGCAACAAGTCGGAGCTGGCGGTGGGCTACTCGACCCTGTATGGCGACTCCGTCGGTGCCTACGGGCCGATCAAGGACGTCTACAAGACGTCGGTCTTCCGCCTCGCCGAGTGGCGCAACCGTGCCGCCGAGGCCCGCGGCGAGACCCCGCCCATCCCGGAGAACTCCATCACCAAGCCCCCGAGCGCCGAACTGCGCCCGGGCCAGATCGACACGGACTCCCTGCCGGACTACCCCGTGCTCGACGGGATCCTGGAGCTGTACGTCGACCGGGACCGGGGCGCGGACGAGATCGTCGCCGCCGGGTACGACCCGGAGCTGGTGACCAGGACGCTGCGGATGGTCGACACCGCCGAGTACAAGCGCCGCCAGTACCCGCCGGGCACCAAGATCTCGCCGAAGGGCTTCGGCAAGGACCGCCGGCTGCCGATCACCAACCGCTGGCGGGAGACCGGCTGACGGCACCCGCGGGCCGGCCCGCGCGACCGGGCCGGCCCCGCCGCCGCTACGCCTCCCGCTTCATGTCCGCGAGCACCTTGTGCAGCGGCTCCGCCGCCCGGCGCCGGTACTCCTGGACCGCCCAGCCGTTGCCGTCCGGGTCCTTGAAGTACATGAAGGTGGCACCGTCGTCCGGCGCGTACCGCACCGGCTCGGAGACCTCCAGACCGCGTTCCACCAGCTCCGCGTGGGCCGCCTCGATGTCGGCGACGCAGAGCTGGAGCCCCTGGTACGAACCGGGCTCCGGCCGGGTCTGCCCCCGCGCCATGTCCCAGATCGCGTCGCCGCCCAGGGCGATCGAGCACCCGGAGCCCGGCGGCGTGAGCTGGACGATCCGCATCCCCGGCATCACCTCCTGGTCGATGTCGACGTGGAAGCCGACCTTGTCCCGGTAGAAGTCCCGGGCGCGGTCGATGTCGGTCACGGGCAGCGGGATCACTTCGAGCGTGAAGTCCATGCGCTCACAGAAGCCGATGCGCGCCCGCCTCGCCACCGAAAGGGCGGAAGACGCGCCGTGCGGCCCGCCGCCCGAGGGCAGCGGACCGCACGGTCCCGGGTGCGCGGCCGGTTCAGGCGGCGGCGGACGTGTCCCGCACCCGCATCCGCCCGCCCAGGAAGCCGCCGAGGGCGGTGATCAGGGACAGCGCCACCAGCAGCAGGGCGGCCGGCCAGGACGCCCCGCCGCCGGCCGCGAGGAGCGCGGTGGCGAGGAAGGGCAGGAAGCCCGTGAGTGCGCCGGCCAGGTTGTAGGACAGCGCCACGCCCGTGTACCGCAGCCGGGCCGGGAACAGCTCCGCGAGCAGCGCCCCGGACACCGCGTAGGCGATGGACAGCACGGCCACGCCGATCGCCATGGCCACCACGACCACCAGCGGGTTCTCGGTCTCGACCAGCCAGAAGAGCGGGAAGGCGAAGGCGGCGCTGAGCAGGCCGCCCCACACGGTGACCCGGCCGGGACCGAGGCGGTCCGCCATCCGCCCCACGACGATGATCACACCGATCTCGACCACGGCCGCCACCAGCGTGCCGTTGACCATGAGGGACCGCGGAAGGCCCAGGGTGTCGGCCCCGTAGCTGATCATGAACGTGGTCAGGATGTAGAACCCGCCGACCCCCAGGGTCGCCGAGGCCATCGCCACCAGCAGCCGGCCCCAGGCCTGGCGGAAGATGTCGAGCGCGGGCACCTTGGCCTGCTCGTTCTGCTCCATCATCTCGCCGAAGAGCGGGGACTCCTCCACCTTGCGGCGGATGTAGACCGCGATGCCCATGAGCGGGAAGGCGAGCAGGAACGGCAGGCGCCAGCCCCAGGAGTCGAAGGACCCGGACGGCAGGAGCAGCACCAGGGCGAAGGTGCCGGACGAGAGCAGGGTGCCCACCGGGGAGCCGACCTGGGGCAGCGCCGCGTACCAGCCGCGCTTCTCCGGCGGCGCGTGCTCCACGGCCAGGGTGATGGCGCCGCCCCACTCACCGCCGACGGCTATGCCCTGGACCAGGCGCAGCAGGACCAGCAGTACCGGCGCGGCGATGCCGATGGTGGCGTAGCCGGGCAGCAGGCCGATCAGACCGGTGGCGATGCCGATCATCATCACGGTGATCAGCAGCGCGGGCTTGCGGCCCATGCGGTCGCCCAGCCATCCGAAGACGAGGGCGCCGATCGGACGGGCGGCGAAACCGACGCCGAAGGTGGCGAAGGCCGCCAGGGTGGCCGCCGTCGGGTTGAGGCTGGTGAAGTACAGCCGGTTGAAGACGATGGCCGAGGCGGTGCCGAAGAGGAAGTAGTCGTACCACTCCAGCGCGGTGCCGACGAACGACGCGAAGGCGACCCGCCCGGCGTCCTTGCCGCTCACCGCGCCCGTCGTTCCGGGCGGCGCCCCTGGGGTGACCTGACCGACTGTGCTCATGCGTGACTCCTTGCGTGCGGCCGGGAGGATGTGGCCGTGGGGAGGGGACCGTGCGTCGGCGCGAGGTCCCCGAGTGCGTCGGCGCCGTGCACGCACTCCCCGGCCACGAAGGTGGCCAGGACGTCGATGGCGCCCATCCGATCACTGCCGGCGAGGACAGGGTCATCGGAAAGTATGACAAAGTCGGCGTATTTGCCGGGGGTGAGGCTGCCCCGGCGGTCCTCGTCGTGGCTGGCCCACGCCGCGTCGAGGGTGTACGCCCGCAGGGCCTGCTCGGCGCTCACCCGCTCGTCCGGCGCGAGAACCGTGCCCGCGCGGCTGAGGCGCTCCACCATGGACTGCATACCGAGGAGCGGGGCTCCCGGGGCCACCGGCCGGTCCGAGCTGCCCGGCACCCGGATCCCCCGGTCGAGGAAGGAGCGGTGCCGGTACATCCACCGCGTGCGTTTCGGGCCGAGCCCCGCGGCCATGCTGTCGCCCACCTCGTACAGGAAGCGCGCCTGCGGCACCGGGACCACGCCCAGCTCCGCGTAGCGGCCGAGCTGGTCGGGGCGGACCACCGCGGAGTGCTCGATGCGGTGGCGCACGTCCGGCCGGGGCCGCACCCGCTGCGCCTCGGCGAAGGCGTCGAGGGCGAGGTCGACGGCGCTGTCGCCGATGGCGTGGGCCGCCACCCGCCAGCCGGCCCGGTGGGCGTCGACGACGAGCCGGCGCATCTCCTCGGGGCTGTTCTGGTACACGCCGCTCGCGTGGTCGTGCCCGCAGAACGGCTCGGACACCGCGGCCGTGCGGCCGATCAGCGAGCCGTCCAGCCAGATCTTCATCGGGCCCAGGCGCAGCCGGTCGTCGCCGAAGCCGGTGCGCAGCCCCAGGTCGATCCCGGTGTCGATGCCGTCGTCGGCGTGCGCGCCCAGGGCGTGCAGGTTGTCGGCGGCCACCATCAGCTCGACCCGGGTGCGCAGCGTGCCGCGTTCGCGGGCCAGTTGGTAGGCGGCGGCCTCCACGGGACTGCGGCCGATCAGCCCGAGCCCGATCCCGGCCTCCGTCACATGGGTCAGGCCCTCGGCCGCGTACACCTCGCTCGCACGGCCGAGGGCGTCGGCCAGCTCGGTCACCGGGTAGGGCAGGACCAGGCCGGTGACCAGGGACTGGGCGCGCTCCTGGAGCAGGCCGGTCGGGGTGCCGTCGTCGTCGCGCACCACGACCCCGCCCTCGGGCGCGCCGACGCCGCCGTCGAGGACCCCGGCGCGCCGCAGCACCTCGCTGCCGGCCACGCACATGTGACCGGAGCGGTGCTTGAGCCACACGGGCCGTCCGCCGGCGGCCCGGTCAAGTTCCGTGCGGTGCGGGTGCCCGCCCATCACGGTGTCGTCGTAGCCGGCGCCCACGATCCAGGCGTCGGCGGGCAGACCGGCCGCGCGGCGGGCGACGGCGTCGTAGACCTGGGACAGCGTGGTCGCTGAACTCAGGTCGAGTTCGCCGAGGGACTGCCCGAACCAGGCCATGTGGTTGTGGGCGTCGCCGAACCCGGGGACGACGGCCGCGCCCCCGCAGTCCAGCACGGTGCGCGCGGGCAGGTCCTCGACCGCGGCGTCGAGGCCGACGATCCGGCCCGCCAGGACTCCGAGGGTGCGTGCGTGAGGATGGTGGTCGTCCACTGTGCGGATACGGGCGTTGCACAGTTTGAGATCGAGCATGGGGCGGCTTTCGGGAGGGGGCGGACGGGGACGGGCCGCTTCAGGCCATGTTCTGCAGCCGGGTCAGCGGCAGTTCGGCGGCGTGGTGGACGTCGACGGGGCGGCCGTCCACGAGGACCGCGTCCGGTGTGGTGGGCACCCGCACCGTCGGCACGGCCGTGTTGGCGACCATGTCGGCGCGGGTCAGGCCCCGGCTGTCGCGCAGGGGGGTGTAGCGCACCCCGCGGGGCAGGGCACCGGAGGCGGCGCGGTCGTCCAGGCACGCCTGGGAGACGAAGACCGTGGACAGCCGGCGCGGGGCCCCGCCCAGTCCGCCGAAGTAGGGCTTCATCACCCGCGGCTGGGTCAGCCGGGTGGAACCGGAGCCCGAGCCCGACACTCCCCACGCGACGAAGCCCGACTTGAGCACCAGCTCCGGCTGCGCACCGAAGGTGGCGGGTCGCCACAGCACGACGTCGGCGATGCGGCCGGGCCGCAGGGACCCGACGTCGGCGGCCATGCCGTGGGCGATCGCCGGGTTCAGCGTGATCTTGGCCAGGTAGCGCAGGACCCGTTCGTTGTTGACGAAGTCGGGGCCGGTCTCCCCGGCCAGGTGGGCCTGGACGTGCGCGAGCTGCCAGGTGCGGCGCGCGGTCTCGGCGATGCGGCCCATGCCCATCGAGTCGGAGTTGACGATGCTGATCGCGCCGAGGTCGTGCAGGGCGTTCTCGGCGGCGATGGCGTGCTCGCGCACCCGGCTCGCGGCGATCGACAGGTCGCTCTCCACCCCGTGGTGGCCGCCGTGGACCGTCATCGTCATCGGCAGCAGTTCGGCCACGGTGGCCGGGGTCAGCGGCAGCGTGGGGGTGGTCGAGGAGGTCAGCACGTGCGGCTGGGAGACGATCTCCAGCAGGTCGGGATGACCGCCGCCGCCCTCGACGTGGTAGGCGTGCACGGTGCGCCCGCGGGTGGCCGAGAGGGTGTCGGCGAGGTAGCCGGACTCGTTGAGCGTGTCGGTGTGCAGGGCGACCGGCAGGTCGGCCTGGTCCGCCACTCCGAGGCAGGTGTCGACGATGCGGGGCGTGGCCCCCCAGTCCTCGTGGATCTTGAAGCCGCCCGAGCCGGCGAGGACCGCGCGCTCCAGCAGCTCCCGCGAGGAGGACGACCCCCGGGCGAGGAACGCCACGTTGACGGGGGCGTCGCGCCAGCCCTCGATCAGGCTGTGCAGGTTGTGGGCGGGGTTGGCGCCCACGTCCCACACGCCGCCGATGCCCATGCCGACCATGGTGGTGACGCCGGCGGAGAGCGCCGCGGGCACCACCTCGGGGCTGGAGAGGTGGACGTGGGAGTCGACGACCCCGGCCGTGGCGAGCATGCCCTGGCCGTTGATCATCGCGGTGTGGGAGTCGACGACGAGCTCGACGCCGTCGTTGTGGTCCGGGTTGCCGGCCCGCCCGACACCGACGATCCGGCCCTCCTTGATGCCGATGTTCGTCTTGCGGACGCCGATCACGGGGTCCAGGACGACCACCCCGAGGATCACCATGTCCAGGGCGCTCTCGCGCGGGGCGCGGCCGGTCACCAGCAGGCCGTCGCGGGCGGTCTTGCCGCAGCCGCCGAGCATCTCCTCGCCGGGCTCGGTGTCGTCGCCCTCGACCCGCACCCACAGATCGGTGTCGGCCAGCCGGACGCGGTCGCCGGCGGTCGGGCCGTACAGGGACGCGTACTCGCGACGGGACAGGCGGCTCATCGCTCTCCTCCTCGGGTCACCACGGTCACGGTGCGGGTCGTACCGGGCTCGAACCGCTCCGAGATGCCCGCGGGCAGGTCCAGCCGGTGCCCGCGGGCGGCTTCGCGGTCGAAGTCCAGTGCGGCGTTGGCCTCCTCCAGCGGGAAGTGGGAGGAGACCCACACCGCCCTGGCGCCCCGGTTGGTGATCTCCAGCTCCTTGCGCGGACGGCCGGGCGCCAGCTCCCGTACGCCCTCGGCGGCCAGCACGGCGCCCGGATCCCCGGGACCGGCGCACCCGAACGGTGCGTCGACGTGGACCAGCGTGGAACCGTGCGGGAACAGCGCCTCCACCTGGAGAGCGGGCACCGTGCCGGCGACCCCCGGCAGCAGCGCCCCGCGCGGAACGACCTCCCGGGCCCGCTCGATCACGGTCTCCAGCGGGATCCCGTCCCAGGCCATCTCCAGGATCTCGTCGCACACCAGCGCCACCGCCTCGGTCGCGCCGAGCCGGGAGCCGCGGGCGAGGCGCCGCCGGGCCAGCTCGGCGGCCGAGAACAGCGTCAGCCGTTCCTGCTCACGTGGAGTCAGATGCATGGGATTCCCCCTCGGGACGGTGCGGGCCCGTTGGCCACGCGTCGGGGCACGCACAGCACAATGCCCTGCCAGAAGGGTGTGAACAATGCTGAAACGCTCCGTGCTGACCCGGCGATGATGTGCATATGCACAATGCACCGAACACCGAGCCCGCCCGCACCCCGCCCGCCGGCGGCGACGGCAGCGCGCCCGTTCCCCCTGAACTGCGCACGCTGGTGCGCGACTGCCTGGACGACCTCGACGACCTGGTCGGGCGCTACGTACCCGAGGTGTCCGCGTTCGACGACTACCGCGCCGTGGTCCCGCCCGAGGAACTGCGCGACACCGCCCGGTCCTGCTTCGAACTGCTGCTGCGCCTCATCGGCGGCCTGCCGGTCCCGGAGGACCTGCGGGCCGTCCCCGACCGGCTGGGCCGGCGCAGGGCCCGCCAGGGCGTGCCGCTGGAGCCGCTGCTCCAGGCGGTGCGCCTGGACTTCCGGGTGCTGTGGACCGCGTTCCTGGAACGGACCCGTCCGGAGGACCTGCCGCCGCTCACCCGCGGGGCGGTACGGGTCTGGGAGGCCGTGGAGTTCCACACGGTGCACGTGCACGCCGCCTACCTGGACCAGGTCGCCGTGCTGGCACGCGAACGCGAGCGCGAGCGGACCGCGCTGATGGGCAGACTGCTCTCCTCGGACGGCCGGGACCAGCGACTGGTCGCCCAGGCCGCCACGCTCCTCCAGGTCAACGCGCAGTCCGACTTCGCCGTGGCCGTGGCGCCCCCCGAGTCCCAGCAGGACCTGCGCCGGGCCGTGGCGACGCGGCTGGCGGGCCAGTCCCCGCACCTCCAGCAGCACAACGGCATGCTGGTCCTCGTGGTCCGGCTGCCGCCCGGCGCCGTGGCACCCCCGCCCGCCTGGCTGGACGGTGTGGCCTGCGCCCTCGGCCCCGTGGCGCGGGGACTGGCCCGTGTCCCGGACACCGCCCGGGTGACCGAGGCGATCGCCATGACGATGGACGCCGCGACGGCGCGCGGGCCGGTGACCCTGGTCGAGGCGTGGATGCCCGTGGCCGCGTCCCGCCTGGGCCCGATCGCGGGCATGCTGGCCGACTCCGTGCTGGGGGGACTGGACGGGCTGGCACCCCACGAGCACCGGCGCCTGCTGGAGACCGTGGTGGCCTACTGCGAGTCCGGATCGGTGGCGGCGGTCAGCCGCGAGCTGTACTGCCACCGCAACACGGTGCTCAACCGCCTGAGCCGGTTCACCGAGCTGACCGGACTGCACCCGACCAGACCGGCCGAGGCGGCCACCGTCCTGTTCGCCCTCCAGTGCGCCCGGCTCCGGACCGGCTAGACGCGTCCCCCGGTGCGGTCCGTCGGCGGTGCGGGCCGCCGCGCCAGGTCGTGGCGCCTGACGGAGCCGCCCGCTACCCGCCCGGCTACGCTCATGCCGTACGAGCCGATCCGACAGGGCCACAGGAGGCCGACATGACGGCGCCGGGGCGCAGGAGCAGTACCTTCACGCGGCTGCTGCGGCACGGTTTCACCGACCCCTCCGCCGCCGAGCGGCTCCTCGACGCCGTGGAGCTGGCCCCGGTCCGCGACGACCCGGTCCTGCTGGAGGCGCTCGGCGCCACCGCCGACCCGGACCTCGCCCTGCACGGCCTCGTCCGGCTGCTGGAGGCCCAGCCCGACCCCACCGCCCGCCGGGAACTGCTCGACACCGTGATAGCGGCCAAGCCGCTGCGCGACCGCCTCCTCGGGGTGCTCGGCGCCTCCGAGGCGCTCGCCGACCACCTCGCCCGGCACAGCGGCGACTGGCAGGCCCTCGTCACCTACGAACCCCGTGACCTGCACCGCGGCGTCGAGGAGTTCGAGAGCGGCCTCGCCCGGGCGGCCGACCCCGTCTCCCTGCGCGTCGCCTACCGGCGCTGCCTGCTGTCCATCGCGGCCCGCGACGTCTGCGGCACCATCGACGTCGCCGAGACCGCCGCCGAACTGGCCGACCTCGCCACCGCCACCCTCCGCGCCGCCCTGGCCCTCGCCGAGGCCGCCGCGCCCGAGGACGCCGCACGGTGCCGGCTGGCGGTGATCGCGATGGGCAAGTGCGGCGGACACGAGCTGAACTACGTCTCCGACGTCGACGTCATCTTCGTCGCCGAGCCCGCGGAGGGCACCGACCCGGCCGACGAGGCGAAGGCGCTGCGGTCGGCGACCTCGCTCGCCTCCCAGATGATGCGGATCTGCTCGGAGACGACCGTCGAGGGCTCCATCTGGCCGGTCGACGCCAACCTGCGCCCCGAGGGCCGCAACGGCCCCCTGGTGCGCACGCTCAGCAGTCACCTCGCCTACTACCAGCGCTGGGCCAAGACCTGGGAGTTCCAGGCGTTGCTGAAGGCCCGCCCGGTGGCCGGCGACCCCGCCCTCGGCGGCGCGTACGTCGCCGCCCTCCAGCCCCTGGTGTGGCAGGCCTCCGAGCGCGAGAACTTCGTCGCCGACGTGCAGAAGATGCGCCGCCGGGTCGTGGAGAACATCCCCGCCGCCGAGATAGACCGCCAGCTCAAGCTGGGCCCGGGCGGGCTGCGCGACGTGGAGTTCGCCGTGCAGCTCCTCCAGCTCGTGCACGGGCGTGCCGACACGTCGCTGCACAGCGGCACGACGCTGGACGCGCTGAAGGCCCTCGCCGCGGGCGGCTACGTCGGCCGGGTGGACGCCGCCCAGCTCGACGAGGCGTACCGCTTCCTGCGCTCCATGGAGCACCGCATCCAGCTCCACCGGCTGCGCCGCACCCACCTCGTGCCCGAGGACGAGGCCGACCTGCGGCGTCTCGGCCGCTCCCTCGGCCTGCGCAACGACCCGGTCACCGCCCTGCTGCGCGAGTGGAAGCGGCACGCGGCCGTCGTACGCCGGCTGCACGAGAAGCTGTTCTACCGGCCCCTGCTCGACGCGGTCGCCCAGCTCGGCCCCGGCGAGACCCGGCTGCGCCCCGACGCGGCCAGGGAGCGCCTGGTCGCCCTCGGCTACGCCGACCCGGCCGCCGCCCTGCGGCACCTTGAGGCCCTGGCCTCCGGCGTCACCCGCAAGGCCGCCATCCAGCGGACCCTGCTGCCCGTGCTGCTGGGCTGGTTCGCCGACTCCGCCGACCCGGACGCGGGCCTGCTCAACTTCCGCAAGGTCTCGGACGCGCTCGGCAAGACGCCCTGGTACCTGCGGCTGCTGCGGGACGAGGGCGCGGCGGCCGAGAACCTCGCCCGGGTGCTGTCCGCCGGACGCCTCGCGCCCGACCTGCTGATGCGGGCACCCGAGGCCGTCGCCCTGCTCGGGGACGGCGACGCCGGGGGACTGGCGCCGAGGGGGCGGGCCCAGCTGGAGCAGGAGATGCTCGCCGCCGTCCGGCGCGCCGACGACGCGGTCCAGGCGGTGACGGCCGCCCGCGGCGTGCGGCGCCGCGAGCTGTTCCGTACGGCCGCCGCCGACATCGTCGGCTCCTACGGCACCGAGGCGCAGCCGGTCGAGGCGGACGAGGGCGCCCTCGTGGACCGGGTCGGCGGCGCGGTGTCGGACCTGACGGCGGCGACGCTGGCGGGCACCCTGCGGGCCGTGGTGCGCGACGGCTGGGGCGACACGCTGCCCACCCGGTTCGCGGTCATCGGCATGGGCCGCTTCGGCGGGCACGAGCTGGGCTACGGCTCGGACGCCGACGTGCTGTTCGTGCACGAGCCGCGCGAGGGGGTCGACGAGCGGGAGGCCGCGGACGCCGCGAACAAGGTGGTCGCCGAGATGCGCCGGCTGCTCCAGGTGCCGAGCGCCGACCCGCCGCTGATCATCGACGCCGGCCTGCGGCCGGAGGGCAAGAACGGGCCCCTGGTGCGCACGCTCAAGTCCTACGAGGCCTACTACCGGCGCTGGTCGCACGCCTGGGAGTCGCACGCGCTGCTGCGGGCCGAGTTCGTCGCCGGGGACGAGGACCTCGGGCGGCGGTTCACCGAGCTGGTCGATCCCCTGCGGTATCCGGCGCGCGGGCTGAGCGAGGAGGCGGTGCGGGAGATCCGGAGGCTCAAGGCCCGCATGGAGTCCGAGCGGCTGCCGCGCGGCGCCGACCCCAGGCTGCACGCCAAGCTGGGGCCGGGCGGGCTGTCCGACGTGGAGTGGACCGTGCAGCTCATGCAGTTGCGGCACGGGCACGCCGTGCCGGGCCTGCGCACGACCAGGACCCGGCAGGCCCTCGCGGCGGCCGTCGAGGCGCGGCTCGTCTCCGAGGAGGACGCGGCGACGCTGGACGAGGCGTGGGTGCTGGCGTCGCGGGTGCGCAACGCGGTGATGCTCGTGCGGGGGCGGGCCGGGGACACGTTCCCGACGGATCCGCGGGAGCTGGCGGCGGTGGGGCGCTACCTCGGTCACGGGCCGGGGCACGCGGGCGACATGCTGGACGCGTACCGGCGTACGACGCGCAGGGCCCGCGCCACGATGGAGGCGCTGTTCTACAGCGACTGAGTTCCGCGGCGACTGAGCCGCGCCCGGGTCCTACCGCGAGGGCGATCGGACGGGCCGGCGGGCCGCTCTCGGAGGGACGGTACGGGGCAGCGCGTGCGGCAGGGTGCCGTACCAGGCGCGGGCGACCGCGTAACCGAAGGCCAGGCACAGCAGACCGCCCACCGCGTCCAGCCAGAAGTGGTTCGCCGTGGCCACGATGACCACCAGCGTCAGCGCCGGGTACACCAGCCCCAGCACCCGCACCCACGGCACCGACGCCAGCGCGAAGATGGTCAGCCCGCACCACACCGACCACCCGATGTGCATCGAGGGCATCGCCGCGTACTGGTTGGACATGTTCTTCAGGTCGCCGGACGCCATCGAGCCCCAGGTCTCGTGGACCGTCACCGTGTCGATGAACCGCTCCCCGGTCATCAACCGCGGGGGCGCGAGCGGATACAGGTAGTAACCGAGCAGGGCCACACCCGTCGTGGCGAAGAGGACCATCCGGGTCGCCGCGTAGCGGCCGGGATGGCTGCGGTACAGCCACACCAGCACACCCAGCGTCACCACGAAGTGCAACGTGGCGTAGTAGTAGTTCATCCCGATGATCAGCCAAGTCACCGAGTTGACGGCATGGTTGACGGACTCCTCGACCGCGATGCCGAGCTGGTGCTCCAGCCGCCAGATCCAGTCGGCGTTGCGCAGGGCCTGCCCCCGCTGCTCCGGCACGGCGTTGCGGACGAGCGAGTACGTCCAGTAACTGACCCCGATCAGCAGGATCTCGAACCAGAGGCGGGGCCGGCGCGGAGTGCGCAGACGGCGCACGAGACCCCGCCCCGTCACCTCAGTGACGGGGTGCGGAACGCCTTCTTCCAGGCGTTCCGGAGTCCTCACGGTCGCGTCACCCATAGGCATGAAGTCTGCCAGAAAAGCCTTCTGACACCGATCATCCCCCTGCCGCTCGCGGCCCGCACCCGCAGGCCGGACGGCCGCGCCGGACGAATCGTTCAGGCGCGGCCGCGCTCGCCCGGCGCCGAGGCGGTCGAGCCGCGCACCACCAGCTCCGGCATGAACACGAACTCGCTGTGCGGCGCGGGCGTCCCGCCGATCTCCTCGAGCAGCGTGCGCACCGCGGCCTGGCCCATCGCCGGCACCGGCTTGCGGACGGTCGTCAGCGGCGGGTCGGTGAAGGCGATCAGCGGGGAGTCGTCGAAGCCGACGACCGAGACGTCCTTGGGCACGTCCAGCCCGCGCTGCCGCGCCGCCCGTATCGCGCCCAGCGCCATCATGTCGCTGGCGCACACCACCGCCGTGCAGTCGCGGTCCATCAGCGCGTTGGCCGCCGCCTGGCCGCCCTCCAGCGTGTAGAGGGAGTGCTGGACGAGTTCCGACTCCACGGTGCGCGCGTCGAGCCCCAGTTGCTCCTGGACCGCGCGGACGAAACCCTCGATCTTGCGCTGCACCGGCACGAACCGCTTCGGGCCGAGGGCCAGCCCGATGCGGCTGTGGCCCAGCGAGACGAGGTGGGTGACCGCGAGGCTCATCGCGGCACGGTCGTCGGGGGAGATGAACGGTGCCTGCACCTTCGGCGAGAAGCCGTCGACCAGGACGAACGGCACGCCCTGCGCGCGCAGCCGCTCGTAGCGCTCCATGTCGGCGGTGGTGTCGGCGTGCAGACCGGAGACGTAGATGATGCCGGCGACGCCCCGGTCGACCAGCATCTCCGTCAGCTCGTCCTCCGTGGAGCCGCCCGGGGTCTGGGTGGCGAGGACCGGCGTGTAGCCCTGGCGGGTCAGCGCCTGGCCGATGACCTGGGCCAGGGCCGGGAATATCGGGTTCTCCAGCTCGGGCGTGATCAGCCCGACCAGGCCCTCGCTGCGCTGCCGCAGCCGCACGGGACGCTCGTAGCCCAGGACGTCGAGAGCGGCGAGTACGGACTGTCGGGTGGTGGCGGCGACGCCCGGCTTCCCGTTGAGGACGCGGCTGACCGTCGCTTCGCTCACCCCCGCCTGGGCGGCGATGTCGGCAAGCCGTGTGGTCACAGGGGTGGACTGTACCTGTCGGCCACCGCCTTGCCCACCGATCGGGCGCCGTGGGCGGCCTGTTGGACGGCCCGGCGCCGGCTGCTGCGTCATCGCGCTCCCTCGAGAAAGTGGCGGCAAGAGCTTGCAGAGTCTTGCACAAGCGACCCGATACCGCTCCGGGCCCCGTAAACAAGCGTCTCATGATGGTCGCCAGGAGGTCACGCACGCATAACTTCGGAGATCTCTTGCACATTTTTTCTGCAAGACCTTTCGCCCTGCTTGCATCGCTGTTACGTTCACGTCGCCCGACGGCGGCAATGACGCGGTCGGTGTCGGCAGGAGCGGCGGACGGGCCCGCACCCTGCACCACACGGGCTTTCACCCTCAAGGAGAACTCATGCGGCGTGGCATAGCGGCCACCGCTCTGGTGGCGTCCCTCGCCCTCGCGGCGACGGCGTGCGGCGGGGACAGCGGCAGCGACAGCGAGTCCGGCGGACCGGTCACCATCACTTACTGGGACACCTCCAACGCGACCAACGAGGCGCCGACCTACAAGGCCCTGGTCAAGGAGTTCGAGGCCGCCAACAAGGGCATCAAGGTCAACTTCGTCAACGTCCCCTTCGACCAGGCGCAGAACAAGTTCGACACCGCCGCCGGCTCCAAGGGCGCCCCCGACGTGCTGCGCTCCGAGGTCGGCTGGACCCCGGCCTTCGCCAAGAAGGGCTTCTTCCTGCCGCTGGACGGCACCGAGGCCCTCGCCGAGCAGGACAAGTTCCAGCCCAACCTGATCGAGCAGGCCAAGTACGAGGGCAAGACCTACGGCGTCCCGCTGGTCACCGACACCCTCGCCTTCGTCTACAACAAGGAACTGTTCGCGAAGGCCGGCGTCGAGGCCCCCAAGACCTGGGACGACCTGAAGAAGGCCGCCGCCACCATCAAGGACAAGACCGGCGTGGACGGCTTCTGGGGCTCCACCGCGGGCTACTACGCGCAGCCGTTCCTCTACGGCGAGGGCACCGACACGGTCGACGCCGACGCCAAGAAGATCACCGTCAAGTCGCCGGCCGCCAAGAAGGCCTACGGCACCTGGCAGAGCCTGTTCAACGGCAAGGGCCTGCACAAGGCGGACACCACCGCCGACGCCTACGCCCACATCCAGGACGCCTTCGTCAGCGGCAAGGTCGCCTCGACCATCCAGGGCCCGTGGGAGATCACCAACTTCTACAAGGGCTCGGCGTTCAAGGACAAGAACAACCTCGGCATCGCCACCGTCCCGGCCGGCTCCACCGGCAAGGCGGGCGCCCCGACCGGCGGCCACAACCTGTCCGTGTACGCCGGTTCGGACAAGGCGCACCAGGAGGCCGCGCTGAAGTTCGTGAACTTCATGACCTCGGCGAAGTCCCAGGAGACCGTCGCGCTGAAGAACTCCACCCTGCCGACCCGCGACGACGCCTACACCGCGCAGGTCAAGGCCGACCCGGGCATCGCCGGCTACCAGACGGTCCTGCCCGCCGCCCAGCCGCGCCCGGCGCTGCCCGAGTACAGCTCCCTGTGGGGCCCCCTCGACGACGAGCTGCCCCAGATCGCCGGCGGCAAGAAGTCCCTCGACGAGGGCCTGAGCGACGTCGAGACCGCGATGACCAAGCTGGTGCCGGACTTCGGCAAGTGAGCCCGTGTGGCCGCCGGACCCCCTGCCACGGGGAGCCGGCGGCCACCGGCCCGCGCGCCGTACTCCTCGATCCTCCTGCTGCTCCCGAAGGTGTCGAACCATGACAGTCGCCATCGACCGCGCGACCGGCAAGCGCCGCGGTGACCGCACCCCGCGGCCCGGCCTCGGCCGGCGTCTGAAAGACGGATACCAGAAGCACTGGTACGCCTACGCGATGATCGCGCCGGTGGCCGTCGTGCTCGGCGTCCTCGTGCTGTACCCGCTGGTGTACGGCCTCTACCTCACGCTCACCGACGCCAACAGCCTCAACTCCGCGCGCACCATCGGCGTCAACCACATCGAGGCCACCTACGAGTTCATCGGCCTGGACAACTACGCCGACATCCTCTGGGGGCCGACGGCGTACGACCGCTTCTGGTCGCACTTCATCTGGACGATCGTGTGGACGGCGCTCTGCGTCTCCCTGCACTACTTCATCGGGCTGGGCCTCGCCCTGCTGCTCAACCAGAAGCTGCGCGGACGCACCCTCTACCGGCTGGTCCTGGTCCTGCCCTGGGCCGTGCCGACCTTCGTCACCGTCTTCGGCTGGCGCTTCATGCTCGCCGACGGCGGCGTCATCAACGCCGGACTGGACTGGCTGCACCTGCCGACGCCGCTGTGGCTGGAGGACGTCTTCTGGCAGCGGTTCGCCGCGATCATGGTCAACACCTGGTGCGGCGTGCCCTTCATGATGGTCTCGCTCCTCGGCGGCCTCCAGTCCATCGACGCGAGCCTGTACGAGGCCGCGGAGATGGACGGAGCCAACGCCTGGCAGCGCTTCCGGCACGTCACCCTGCCCGGGCTGAGGGCCGTCAGCTCCACCGTCGTGCTGCTCGGCATCATCTGGACCTTCAACCAGTTCGCCGTGATCTTCCTGCTCTTCGGCAACACCGCGCCCGAGGCGCAGATCCTCGTCACCTGGGCGTACCAGCTCGGCTTCGGACAGCAGCCGCGCGACTTCGCGCAGTCCGCCGCCTACGGCATCCTGCTGCTGGCCATCCTGATCGTCTTCACCTCCTTCTACCGCCGCTGGCTGAACCGCAATGAGCAGCAGCTCGCGATCTGAGGCAGGAGCCGCCATGAGTACCACCACCGTGCCGACCGAGGCTCCCGAGGAGCGGGCCACCGCCTCCACCGCGGCGCCGCGCCGGACCCGCGGCCGCGGCGAGCGCAGCCGCGCCGCGTCGCTGGCCTCCCACGGCATCCTGACCGTCGCGAGCCTGGTCGCGCTCTTCCCGATCGCCTGGCTGGTCTTCCTGTCCCTCGGCCCGGACAAGGACGACTACCTGCACCCCGGGCGCATCTGGTCGAAGATGACCTTCGACAACTACGCCTTCGTGCTCCAGCACACGAACTTCTTCCACTGGCTGAAGAGCTCGCTGATCGTCTCGCTCGGCACCACGGTCATCGGCGTCCTGGTCGCCGCCACCACCGGCTACGCCGTGTCCCGGATGCGCTTTCCCGGCTACCGGAAGCTGATGTGGGTCCTGCTGGTCACCCAGATGTTCCCCATCGCCGTGCTCATCGTGCCGATGTACCAGATCCTGTCCCGGCTCCAGCTCATCGACAACTACCTCGGCCTGGTCCTCGTCTACTGCTCGACCGCGGTGCCGTACTGCGCCTGGCTGCTCAAGGGCTACTTCGACACCATCCCGTTCGAGATCGACGAGGCCGGGCGGGTGGACGGACTGAGCCCCTTCGGCACCTTCTTCCGGCTGATCCTGCCGTTGGCCAAGCCGGGCCTCGCCGTCGCCGGCTTCTACAGCTTCATCACCGCCTTCGGCGAGGTCGCCTTCGCCTCGACGTTCATGCTGAGCGACACGAAGTACACCTTCGCCGTCGGACTGCAGAGCTTCGTCAGCGAGCACGACGCGCAGCGCAACCTGATGGCGGCCACCGCCGTGCTGGTGGCGATACCCGTCTCCGCCTTCTTCTACCTGGTGCAGAAGAACCTGGTGACCGGCCTCACCGCCGGCGGCACCAAGGGCTGACGCCCACCGGTTCCCGCGCCCGGCGCGCGGGCGGGAGGCGGCCGCGGTGCCCGTCCGACCCCGCAGGCACCGCGGCCGCCCCTCACCGGCCGTCGCAGCACCACGACCCCATGTCCCGAACCGCGCCTCACGTATCAAGGACGCCATGAGCCAGCAGCACTCCGCCGCACCGGCCCCCACCTCCGCCACCGCCACCGTCGCGGGGCGTCGCGACTGGTGGCGGGACGCGGTCATCTACCAGGTCTATCCGCGCAGCTTCGCCGACAGCGACGGCGACGGCATGGGCGACCTGGAAGGTGTCCGCAGCCGCCTGCCGTACCTGCGCGACCTCGGCGTGGACGCCGTGTGGCTCAGCCCCTTCTACGCCTCCCCGCAGGCCGACGCCGGCTACGACGTCGCCGACTACCGGGCCGTCGACCCCATGTTCGGCAACCTGCTGGACGCCGACGCGCTGATCCGCGACGCCCACGCGCTCGGCCTGCGCATCATCGTCGACCTGGTCCCCAACCACTCCTCGGACCAGCACGAGTGGTTCAAGCGCGCCCTCGCCGAGGGCCCCGGCTCCCCGCTGCGGGACCGCTACCACTTCCGCCCCGGCAAGGGCGCGAAGGGCGAGCTGCCCCCCAACGACTGGGAGTCCATCTTCGGCGGACCCGCCTGGACCCGGGTCACCGAGCCCGACGGCACACCGGGCGAGTGGTACCTGCACCTGTTCGCGCCCGAGCAGCCCGACTTCAACTGGGAGCACCCGGCCGTCGGCGACGAGTTCCGCTCCATCCTGCGCTTCTGGCTGGACATGGGCGTGGACGGCTTCCGCATCGACGTCGCCCACGGCATGGTGAAGGCCGAGGGCCTGCCCGACCTCGGATCCCACGAACAGCTCAAGCTGCTGGGCAACGATGTCATGCCGTTCTTCGACCAGGACGGCGTCCACGACATCTACCGGCAGTGGCGCCTGATCCTCGACGAGTACTCCGGCGAGCGCATCTTCGTCGCCGAGGCGTGGACCCCGACCGTCGAGCGCACCGCCAACTACGTGCGCCCCGACGAACTGCACCAGGCGTTCAACTTCCAGTACCTCGGCACCCACTGGGACGCCGAGGAGCTGCGCACGGTCATCGACCGCACCCTGGACGCGATGCGCCCCGTCGGCGCCCCGGCCACCTGGGTGCTGTCCAACCACGACGTCACCCGGCACGCCACCCGCTTCGCCAACCCGCCCGGCCTCGGCACCCAGATCCGCCTGGCCGGCGACCGCGAACTGGGCCTGCGCCGGGCCCGCGCGGCCACGCTGCTGATGCTGGCGCTGCCCGGCTCGGCCTACGTCTACCAGGGCGAGGAGCTGGGCCTGCCGGACGTCGTGGACCTGCCCGACGAGGTGCGCCAGGACCCGGCGTACTTCCGGGGCGCCGGCCAGGACGGCTTCCGCGACGGCTGCCGGGTGCCGATCCCGTGGACGCGCACGGGCTCGTCGTACGGCTTCGGCGACGGCGGGAGCTGGCTGCCGCAGCCGGCGGGCTGGGGCGAGCTGAGCGTCGAGGCGCAGACCGGCGAGCCCGGCTCGACGCTGGAGCTGTACCGCAGCGCGCTGGCCGTCCGTCGCGAGCACCCCGACCTGGGCGCCGGTGACGCCGTGGAGTGGCTGCGGGCACCCGAGGGCGTCCTCTCCTTCCGGCGCGGGGAGTTCGTCTGCGTGGCCAACACCACCGGCGAGTCGGTGGCGGTGCCCGCGTACGGGCGGGTCCTGCTCGCCAGCGGCGAGGTGACCGAGGCCGACGGCGAGGCGAAGGTGCCGGCGGACACGACGGTGTGGTGGACGACCGCGTGACGGCGGACGGCTGACGCCCGGCCCCGCGCCGCACTGCGCACGGCCCGTCGCCCTCCGGGGCGGCGGGCCGCCGCGTGTTTGCGCCGCCCGTCAGCACGGAACCCCTGGTGAACACCCGCCTGCGGCAAGGGCCGTGAAAATCCTTGCGGATATTTTCACGACCCTTGCCGCAACTCTTGCATCAACGCTACGGTCACGCCGGGGTCGGACCCGAACGAGCCGTAATCGCAAGGAGTTCACACCGGTGATACCGAGATGGCCGGCGCCTGTGAAGCGCCGCACCGCCGCTGTCCCACGGGTCGCGGCCGTCACCGTCGCCGCGCTCGCGGCGACACTCCTGACACCCCTGGCCGCGCGGGCCGGCGCCCCGCCCGCGCCCCCGTCGGACGCGAAGCTGGCGAAGACCGCAGCCCGCCACGACCTCACCCGCGAGCAGTTCTACTTCGTCCTGCCGGACCGCTTCGCCAACGGCGACGCCCGCAACGACCGGGGCGGCCTGACCGGCACCCGGCTGACCACCGGCTACGACCCCACCGACAAGGGCTTCTACCAGGGCGGTGACCTCAAGGGCCTCACCGACCGGCTCGACTACATCAAGGGCCTGGGCACCACCGCGATCTGGATGGCGCCCATCTTCAAGAACCAGCCCGTCCAGGGCACCGGCGCCAACGCCTCGGCCGGCTACCACGGTTACTGGATCACCGACTTCACCCAGGTCGACCCGCACTTCGGCACCAACGCAGACCTGAAGAACCTCGTCTCCAAGGCGCACGCCAAGGGCATGAAGGTCTTCTTCGACGTCATCACCAACCACACCGCCGACGTCGTCGACTACGAGGAGAAGTCCTACGACTACCTCTCCAAGGGCGCCTTCCCCTACCTGACGAAGGACGGCGAGCCGTTCGACGACGCCGACTACGCGGACGGCACCCGCCGCTTCCCCCGCGTCGACGCCGGCTCCTTCCCGCGCACCCCGACGGTCCCGGACGCCAAGAAGGACCTCAAGGTGCCGTCCTGGCTCAACGACCCGGCGATGTACCACAACCGGGGCGACTCCACCTGGGCCGGCGAGTCGACCACCTACGGCGACTTCTCCGGCCTGGACGACCTGTGGACCGAACGGCCCGAGGTCGTCAGCGGCATGGAGAAGATCTACCAGCGGTGGGTGAAGGACTTCGCCATCGACGGCTTCCGGATCGACACCGTGAAGCACGTCAACATGGAGTTCTGGACCCAGTGGGCGACCGCGCTGGACGCCTACGCGGCGAAGCGGGGCCGTGAGGACTTCTTCATGTTCGGCGAGGTCTACTCCGCCGACACCTCCGTCACCTCCCCGTACGTCACCCAGGGCCGCCTGGACTCCACGCTGGACTTCCCCTTCCAGGACGCGGCCCGCGCGTACGCCTCCCAGGGCGGCAGCGCGAAGAAGCTCGCGGCGGTCTTCGGCGACGACTGGAAGTACACGACCGACAAGGCCAACGCCTACGAGCAGGTCACCTTCCTCGGCAACCACGACATGGGCCGCATCGGCACCTTCCTGAAGCAGGACGACCCGGAGGCGACCGACGCCGAACTGCTGAAGAAGGACCGCCTCGCCAACGAGCTGATGTTCCTCAGCCGCGGCAACCCGGTGATCTACTACGGCGACGAGCAGGGCTTCACCGGCGCCGGCGGCGACAAGGACGCCCGCCAGCCGATGTTCGCCTCCCGCACCGCCGACTACCTCGACGACGACCAGCTCGGCACCGACCGCACCCACGCCGAGGACGCCTACGACACCCGGGCGCCCCTGTACCGGCAGATCGCGGCCCTCGCCCAGCTCCGCAAGGCCCACCCGGCCCTCGCCGACGGCGTCCAGACCGAGCGGTACGCGGCCGACGGCGCCGGCGTCTACGCCTTCTCCCGCACCGACGCCCGCAGCGGCACCGAGTACCTCGTCGCCTTCAACAACGCCGGCGAGGCGAAGACCGCGACCTTCGCCACCGGCTCGGCGGACATGGCCTTCCGCGGCCTCTACGGCACCGACGCCACCGTCACCTCCGGCGCGGACCGGAAGGTCACCGTCACCGTCCCCGCCGGGTCGGCGATCGTCCTGAAGGCCGCGGGCAGGCTCGACGCGCCCGCCACCGAGCCGTCGATCACCCTCCGGGCTCCCGAGCCCGGCGCCACCGGAACCGTCGAGCTGACGGCCGACGTCACCGGCGGACAGCTCAACCGGGTCGTCTTCGCCGCCCAGACCGGCGACGGCACCTGGCGCACCCTCGGCTCCGCCGACCACGCCCCCTACAAGGTCACGGACACCATCGCCCGGACCACCCCGGCCGGCACCGCCCTGCGCTACAAGGCCGTCGTCGTGGACTCGGCGGGCCGCACCGCGAGCGCCACCGCCGCCTCCACGACCGGCACCCCGCCCGCCCCCGAGGTACCCACCGCCGCCTCCCGCGACCACGCGATCGTCCACTACAAGCGCGAGGACGGGAACTACCAGGACTGGGGCCTGTACGCCTGGGGCGACCTGGCCGACGGCGAGGCCACCACCTGGCCGGACAGCCACCCCTTCACCGGGCGGGACGCCTACGGCGCCTTCGCCTACGTCAAGCTGAAGCCCGGAGCCTCCAGCGTCGGCTTCCTCGTCATCGACGAGGACGGCGACAAGGACGTCGCCGCGGACCGCACCATCGACGTCACCCGCACCGGAGAGGTGTGGATCGAGCAGGGCAAGGAGCGGGTCCTCACCGAGCGGCCCGAGTACCCGGCCCAGGACACCGGCAAGGCCGTCCTGCACTACCACCGAGCCGACGGCGACTACGACGGCTGGGGCCTGCACGTCTGGAGCGGCGCCGCGAACCCCACCGACTGGGCGAAGCCGCTCCGGCCGGTCGGGACCGACCCCTTCGGCGCCGTCTTCGAGGTGCCGCTCACCGCGGGTGCCACCAGCCTCAGCTACATCCTGCACAAGGGCGACGAGAAGGACCTGCCCACCGACCAGGCCCTGGACCTGAGGACCGCGGGGCACGAGGTGTGGCTGCTGAGCGGCCAGGAGAAGCACCTGCTGCCGCAGCCCGCCGGCTCGGCCGGGGCCGTCGACCCGGCCACCTCCAAGGCCGTCTGGATCGACCGGGACACCGTCGCCTGGAACGGCTCCGAAGGGGCCGCCTCCACCCAGTTGCTCGCCTCCCGCACCGGCTCCGTCAAGGCCGTGAACGGCACCCTGACCGGTGACGACGCGCGGTGGCTGCGCCTGACCAGGACGACCCTCACCGACGCCCAGAAGGCCGGGTTCCCGCACCTGAAGGAGCACACCGCCTGGTCCGTCGACCCGCGCGACCGCGACCGGGTCCGCGAGGCCCTGCGCGGCCAGGTCGTCGCCTCCCAGCGCGCCGCCAACGGCGCCGTGCTCGCGGCCACCGGCGTGCAGACCGCCGGCGTCCTCGACGACCTCTACGCCGCGGGCGCCACGAAGGCGAAGCTCGGCCCGGTGTTCCGCGACGGCCGGCCCACCCTCTCCGTGTGGGCGCCGACCGCGCGGGACGTGGCGCTGGAGATCGGCGACCGCACCGTGCCGATGCGCCGCGACGACGCCACCGGCGTCTGGTCCGTCACCGGCCCGGCGTCCTGGAAGGGCAAGCCGTACCGGTACGCCGTCGAGGTCTGGGCGCCCGGCGCCGGCGGGATCGTCACCAACAAGGTCACCGACCCCTACTCGGTCGCGCTGACCACCGACTCCGAGCGCAGCCTCGTCGTCGACCTCGGCGACCGCTCGCTCGCCCCGCGCGGCTGGCAGGACTACACCAAGCCCGAGGCCGTGCCGCTGCGGGACGCCCAGATCCAGGAGCTGCACGTCCGCGACTTCTCCGTCGCGGACCGGACGGCCCGCCACCCGGGCACCTACCTCGCCTTCACCGACAAGGAGAGCGACGGCTCCCGGCACCTGCGCGAACTGGCCGAGGCGGGCACGTCGTACGTCCACCTGCTGCCCGTGTTCGACATCGCCACGATCCCCGAGCGGAAGTCCGACCAGGCCATCGTCGGCTGCGACCTCGCCGCGCTCCCCGCCGACTCCGCCGAGCAGCAGGAGTGCGTGGCGAAGACCGCCGCCCGGGACGCCTACAACTGGGGCTACGACCCGTACCACTACACGGTCCCCGAGGGCTCCTACGCCACCGACCCGGACGGCACCGCCCGCACCGTCGAGTTCCGCGAGATGGTCAAGGCGCTCAACGAGGACGGCCTGCGCGTCGTCATGGACGTGGTCTACAACCACACGGCCGCGAGCGGCCAGGCGCGCACCAGCGTCCTGGACCGGATCGTCCCCGGCTACTACCAGCGGCTCCTGGCCGACGGCTCGGTGGCCAACAGCACCTGCTGCTCGAACACGGCCCCCGAGAACGCCATGATGGGCAAGCTCGTCGTCGACTCGGTCGTCACCTGGGCCAAGGAGTACAAGGTCGACGGCTTCCGCTTCGACCTCATGGGCCACCACCCGAAGGCCAACATCCTCGCCGTCCGCAAGGCCCTCGACGCGCTGACCGTCGACAAGGACGGCGTCGACGGCAAGAAGATCATCCTGTACGGCGAGGGCTGGAACTTCGGCGAGGTCGCCGACGACGCCCGCTTCACGCAGGCCACGCAGAAGAACATGGCCGGCACCGGCATCGCCACCTTCTCCGACCGCGCCCGCGACGCCGTGCGCGGCGGCGGCCCCTTCGACGCCGACCCCGGCGTCCAGGGCTTCGCCTCCGGTCTCTACACCGACCCCAACTCCTCGAAGGAGAACGGCACCGAGGCCGAGCAGAAGGCCCGCCTGCTGCACTACCAGGACCTGATCAAGGTCGGCCTGAGCGGCAACCTCGCCGGCTACCGCTTCACGGACACCGCCGGCAAGGAGGTCAAGGGCTCCGAGGTCGACTACAACGGCGCCCCCGCCGGATACGCCGAGGCTCCGGGCGACGCCCTCGCCTACGCCGACGCCCACGACAACGAGTCCCTGTTCGACGCGCTCGCCTTCAAGCTGCCGAAGGACACCCCGGCGGGCGACCGGGCCCGGATGCAGGTCCTCGCCATGGCCACCGCCGCCCTCTCCCAGGGCCCGGCGCTCTCCCAGGCCGGCACGGACCTGCTGCGTTCCAAGTCGCTGGACCGCAACTCCTACGACAGCGGCGACTGGTTCAACGCGATCCACTGGAACTGCGCCGCCGGCAACGGCTTCGGCCGCGGGCTGCCGCCGGCCGCCGACAACCAGGACAAGTGGTCCTACGCCAAGCCACTGCTGGGCTCGGTGGAGGTCGGCTGCCCGCAGATCCAGGGCGCCTCGGCCGCGTACCGGGACCTGCTGAGGATCCGCACCGGCGAGCGGGACTTCTCCCTCGCCACGGCGGGGCAGGTGCAGTCCTGGCTCTCCTTCCCGCTCTCCGGGAAGGACGAGACGCCCGGCGTGATCACCATGCGCCTCGGCGACCTGGTCGTGGTCTTCAACGCCACGCCCGAGAGCCGGGAGCAGCGGATCGAGGCGGCCGCCGGTACCGGTTACCGGCTGCACCCGGTGCAGGCGGCGGGCGCGGACCCCGTGGTGAAGGAGTCCGCGTACGCGGCGAAGACCGGCACCTTCACCGTGCCGGGGCGTACCGTCGCCGTGTTCACCCGGGCCGGCTGACGGTCCCGGCACCGCGGTTAGGGTGAGCCCTGCTGTTCACGCAACGGGAGGGCTCATGCCGCAGATCACCGTCGACTACTCCGCGCAGCTCGCGGACGGCTTCGACCGCCCCGCCCTCGCGCGGGCCCTGCACGCCGCGGTGGTCGACATCGCGGCCGCCCGGCCGCCCGCGTGCATGACGCAGTTCCGCCGCGCCGAGGACACCGCGGTCGGCCCCGACACCGAGGGGCACGCCGTCGTGCACGTCACCGTGGGGCTGCTCGCGGGCCGCACCGAGGAGACCAAGGCGCGGCTCAGCGAGCGCGTTCTGGAGCTGCTGCGCCAGTACGCCCGGCCGGGCGGGGGGACGGTGCTGCACGCCTCCGCCGAGGTGCGGGACCTGGACCCGTCGTACCGCAAGTTCGACGGCGCGTAGCCCTCAGGGCAGGTCGGATCGCCCCAGCCAGGCCGGCCGCACCGGGACCCCGTCCGGGTCCAGCTCGGCCGGCCGGTCCACCGGCGGCTCGGCGGCGGGCGCGGCCGGTTCCCCGGCCACCACCGGCTCCGGGGCGGGCGCGTCGGAGTCCTCCAGCAGCTCCGCCACCGTGAACCGGGTCAGATAGGACCGCCACGCCCCGTCGACGACGAGCAGGATCGCGCCGTCCTGCGCCCGCAGCAGGCGGCGGCGCTTGTGCGAAAGGGGATGCGCGGGCACGTAGCTCCGCGCCCGCCGCTCCAGTTCGGCGAGCGCTTCCTGCCGGGTACCGGTGACGTGCGCCGCCACATGTGTCTCGGTGTGCTTGCGCTCCCCGGTCCCCACGGTCGTCTCCACGACCAGACCCCACGTCGTCGCGTTCTCCACCCCGCGCCCCCTCAGCCCGCTTCGGTACCGGATGGGGCCGGGCGGTCGTCGGCCCCCAGTGCGATCAGCCGGGCGACCAGGTCCGCGAACGGCCCGTCGGCGGGCTCGTCCTCGACGACGCGGCTCAGCAGGGCCGCCGTCTGCGGGTCGTGGGCGGCGCCCACCGCCAGCAGCGCGGCGAGGTCCTGCACGAGCTGGACCTCCAGCTCGCCGCGCGGAATGCGCCTGCCGTCCAGCCAGATCAGGGCGGTCGACTCGGCGAGCGAGATCCAGGAGCGGACGACGAGGTCCAGGCGGGCGGGCGGATCAGGGACGCCCAGGTGCGCGAGGACCTGGTCGTACGCGGCCTGCCGTACGGAGTCCACGAGGGCGTCCGCGGCGGACACCGTGCTCAGGGAGCAGGACCCGCCCGCGGAGACGGCCGGCCCGCCGCGCATCAGGGCGGCGAAACCGGGGCCGTGCTCGTCGACGAAGTCGAAGTAGCGGCCCATCACCCGCAGCAGCCGCGCGCCCAGCGGGCCCTGCCGCGGCTCCACGAAGCGGGCCGCCAGATCCTCCGAGGCACGCTGCAACGCGGCCTCGTACAGGCTGAGTTTGCCGGGGAAGTAGTGGTAGACCAGCGGGCGCGAGATGCCCGCGGCCGACGCTATCTCGTCGATGGAGACCTGGTCGGGCGAGCGGCGGCTGAACAGATCGAGCGCGACGCCGATCAACTGCTGCCGCCGCTCCTCGACGCCCATGCGGCGGCGGACCCCGGTAGTCATACGAACACCTTACCGATCGGATCCGGCCTCGGGACGGGCCGGACCGGGCCCCGGGGTTCCGCCTGTTCTCACAGGTCGAGGACGAGCCGCGTCCCCTTGGCGCGGGAGACGCAGATGAGCATGGAGTCGCCGCGCTCGGAGTCGGTCAGCAGCTCGTCCCGGTGGTCTATCTCGCCCTCCAGCACCCGCTGTTGGCAGGTCCCGCACCAGCCCTGCTCGCAGGAGTACGGGGTGTTGGGCAGCTCGGTGCGCACGGCGGCCAGCACCGACGAGCCGGGCGCCACGGTCAGCGTGCGTCCGCTGCGGTGCAGTTCGACCTCGAACTCCCCGTCGCCGTCCGCCGTCGTGCGCGGCGCGAACCGCTCCAGGTGCAGGGCGGTGCCCTCGGGGAGCCGTTCCCCGACGGCCTCCATCAGGCCCTCCGGGCCGCAGCAGTAGACGGCCGCGTCCCCGGGCAGGCCGGTGAGGAAGGCGTCCAGGTCCGGCAGCCCGTCCTCGTCCTCGGCGACGACGGTGACCCGCCCCCCGTCCGCGTCCAGCTTCTCGACCTCCTCCAGGAACGGCATCGAGTCCCGGCTCCGCCCGCCGTACAGCAGCCGCCAGTCGGCGTCCCGCGGCAGCGCCCGCAGCATCGGCAGGACGGGGGTGATGCCGATGCCCCCGGCGACGAACACGTAGGAGGGGGCCTCGACCAGCGGGAACCGGTTGCGCGGCCCGCGCACCTCCAGCTCCGTGCCCTCCTGCACCTGCTCGTGGACCTCGCGCGAGCCGCCCCGCCCGTCCTCGACCAGCCGCGCGGCGACGGTGTACGACGAGGTGTCCTCCGGGTCGCCGCACAGCGAGTACTGCCGGACCAGCCCCGACGGCAGCACGAGGTCCAGATGGGCCCCCGGCTCCCAGCGCGGCAGGTCGTGCCCCTCCAGCCGGATGCGGACCACCCCGTCGGCCACCCGCTCGTGCGCGGTGACCAGCAGCCGCCGGTCCCGGGTCCCGGACGGCCCCGGGCCCGGCCGCTGGAGGGCGCTCGTGGTCCGCGGCGCCGGGGCCGGGGTCCGGCTCCGCATCGCCCGCCGGACGGCCAGCGCGGCACCGGCCACCACCAGCAGGGTCTTCAGCGTGGGCACATGCTTGTTGGACATGGCGTCAATGTACTGACGGGTAGCTCCGTCCGGAACCCTTGCGCAGGTACTTGTTGACATCAGTGTCAGCAACGGTGGGCCGATCGGAGGGAGGGGATTAGCGCAGCCCGCTGATCGTCCGTCCGTTCTCCAGCGTGCCCTTCAGCTCGGCCTGCGCGCCCCGCTCGCCCACGGCCGTCAGCAGGTTGCCGTCGGCGAAACCGCTGATGCCGCCCGTCGCCTCGACGGACCGCGTGTCACGGCTGCCGGCGGCCAGCAGGTACCAGTGGCCGCCCTTCGACTTCCACAGCACCCCGGCCAGCACGTGGGGGTCCCGTTCCCCGCACGCCGGCACGTCCTGCGCCCTCGCGGTCACCACGCCCCGCTCGCCGCCCGGCGTCCGGAACTGGGCCATCACCCGGGCCCCGGCACCGCGCCAGGTCTCGGCTCGGGTGCACACCCACGCACCCGAGCCGCTCCCGTCGGGCAGGGGCTGCGCCGCGAACTCCCATGCGTTCACCGACCGCACCCCCTGTCCGCGCACGGCACCCAGCGAGCAGGCGTACGGCGCCCAGACGCGCAGGGCCCCGGCCCCGGAGACGTCCTCGGCCCCGCCGGGGCGCCCCGTGGTGAGGCGGGCCGGGACCAGCTCCCCGAGGTCGCTCATCAGCCGGGTGCGGGATCCGTCGGTGAGCTGGAGCACGTTCCACGACGTGCAGGCCCCGGCGCGCTCGACCGGGCTGGCCAGCGGTGAGGTGACGCCGTCGGTCAGGTCCAGGTCCGTCGTGCCGGACCCCGGCTTCGCCAGGTCCCGTTCGGCGGCCTTCGTCACCCAGGGCGCCGTCAGATAGCGCACGTTGCCGTCGGTCCGGCCGAGGACCACCGCGTTCGCCCCGGCCCTCCCGGCCCCGTCGGCCCGCGCCAGGTCGAGGGCGGCACCGGCCGCGCCGTCCCTCGGCTCGGCGTACCGCACGAGGCGCAGACCGTCGTTGAGCACCACCACGCGCGCGTTGTCGACGTCCCCGGCGTACAGGAGCTGCGGCGGCCCGGCCGGGGCGCCGGTCGGGGTGCCCGGCGTCGCCGAGACCCGCACCGTGCCGCCGGGGCGGGCCCAGACGGCGAGGGCACGGCGCAGCAGTTCCTCGTCGCCGGTGAGGTCTCCGCGCGCCGGCCACACCGAGAAGTCCGTCCGCGCGGACGTCCTCCACGCGGCGGGGCCGACGCGCACGAGCCTGCCGGGGTCGAGGGCGGCCTCGGCCGCGGGGTTGCGCGCGTACGCCGGGGCGGCGGCGCCGTCCGGCCCCCAGCCGTCCCCGGGCAGCCCCAGCAGCGCACCGCACACCACCAGCGAGGCCCCGGCGACCAGCGCGGCCCGCGTGTGCCGGCGCCGCCGCATCAGATCGGTGGGCCGGGCCTGCAGCGAGCAGGGGTCGAACTCGGGGGAGCCGAGCAGCGCGTACGGGCCGCCCACCTCGTCGGCCTCGCGCAGCGCGGCGCCGGCGTCGGCGACCCCGGCGGCCTTGAGCAGCCGCCGTACGTCGGGGTCGGGAAGCCGGTCGAGGCCGCGCAGCGCGTAGGCGGCGCGGGCGGGGCCGGAGAGGCCGGCCAGCCGCCGGTCCAGGGCGAGTTCGCCGGCGCCGCCCGGGCGCGGGAAGAGCTTGAGCCCCCACACCTGGGGCAGCAGCGGCGGCAACTGGGCCCGCCGGGGCCACGCCCGGCGCCCGAGGGGCCGGGACGCGTCCAGCGCCGTCCGCACGATCCGCAGGCGGACCAGGGCGTAGCCGGGATCGCTCCCGCGTCCGGCCGACTGGGTGGGGATCAGGGGTGCCGCCGTCCGGTTCCTCGGCAGCGCGCGCTGGACCAGGGCGTGCGCGGTCAGCACCCGGCGGCCGCGCCCGAGGTCCGGCGGCAGCACCAGATAGGCGAGGCGGACCAGCCGCGGGTAGTGCTCGACGAGTGCGGCCTCGGCCTGCTCGACGTCGACGACCGGGTCGGTGGCGGACGGTGCGCGGTGCGAAGCGACATCCTGTGACTGCACGTTCAGCAGAACGAGCGAACCGGTCGTTGGTCACCGCCGTCCGGGCGGGCTCAGTGCCGCGACGGGGCCAGCTCCCGGGCGTAGGCGGCCATCGACCGCCGGTAGCGCGGCAGATGGCCGGCGAGCGCGCCCAGCACCAGGGCGAGGCCCTCCCGGTCGCGCCCGAGGCCGGACAGGCACAGGGCGAGCGTTGCCCGAACCGCGTCGTCCAACTCGTCGGATTCAGCGTCCAGTTCGGGGGTCAGCAGGGCGACGCCCTCCTCCGGGCGGCCGGTATTGCGCAGGGAACTGGCGAGCTGGATCCTGGCCCGGCGCTCCTTGTAGCGGCTGTGGTCGCCGAGGCCGTTCGCCAGCGCCTCGCGGTACAGCGGCACGGCCCGGTCCGAGTGGCCGGTCGAGTCCCAGGCGCAGGCCCGCTCGAAGGCGCCGAGCGGGCTTCCCCCGGGCAGTTCGGCGACGAGCGCGTCGACCGCCGCGCGGAAGCGGTCCGCGTCCTCCTCGGCGCCGCCCTCGAACCTCGCCCACAGGGCCGTCACGCGGTCTTCCCAGTCCTGGTCCACCGAGCCACCTTCGCACGTCCGTGCCCCCGCCGGCCCGGCATTTTCCCGAGCGGCCCGGGGCGTACGGCCGTACCGGCGACCTGCCCAGGCCGCCCCGGAGGCGTTCATCCGTCCCGTGACCGCCGGGACGCACGGGGCCGGTGCGGGCTCAGCGGCCGTGGTCGAGATAGGCCAGAACCGCCAGCACACGCCGGTTGTCGTCGTCCGAGACCTCGAGGCTCAGCTTGGCGAAGATGTTCGCCGTGTGCTTGGCGATCGCGCGCTCGGTGACGACGAGTCGGGACGCGATCCCCGCGTTGGTCCGCCCCTGAGCCATCAGTTCCAGCACCTCCCGTTCCCGGGGCGTCAGCCGTTCCAGCGGCCGGTCCTCCGCCGCACGCCGGCTGAGCAACTGCTGGATGACCTGCGGGTCCATCACCGTACCGCCCGCGGCCACCCGCCGTACGGCGTCCACGAACTGCTCCGCGTCGAACACCCGGTCCTTGAGCAGGTACCCCACCCCGCCGGTGCCGTCGGCGAGCAGCTCACGCGCGTAGAGCTGCTCCACGTGCTGGGACAGCACCAGCACCGGCAGCCCGGGCCGCTCCCGGCGGGCGGCGAGCGCGCACTGCAGCCCCTCGTCGGTGTGCGTGGGAGGCAGCCGGACGTCGACCACGGCGACGTCCGGCTCCAGTTCGGCCAGCGCCCGGGACAGCTCGGGGCCGGACTCGACGGCCGCCGCCATCTCGAAGTCGTGGGCCTCCAGGAGCCGGACCAGTCCGTCGCGCAGCAGGAACAGGTCTTCGGCTAGGACAACGCGCAAGGGATCTCCATGGTGACCATGGTGGGGCCGCCCGCGGGGGAGCTGACGGCCAGGACGCCGTCGAATGTACCCAGCCGCCGTTCCACCCCGGTCAGCCCGGACCCCGCGCCGACGACGGCACCGCCCTTGCCGTCGTCGGTGACGGAGACGCGCAACAGCCCCTCGGCGTGGTGCACGTCGACCCAGATCCGGTCGGCGCCGGAGTGCTTCACGGCGTTGGTGAGGATCTCGCTGACCGCGAAGTACGCGGCAGACTCCACGGGCGCGTCCGCGCGGCCGGGCAGGTCCACGTCGACCTCGACGCGGACGGGCAGCCGCAGCGCCAGCGCCCGTACGGCGTCCCCGAGTCCGCGTTCGGCGAGGACCGGCGGGTGGATGCCGCGCACCAGTTCGCGCAGTTCGGTCAGCGCCTCGGCGGAGGACTGCCGGGCCTGCGCCAGCAATTGGCGGGCCTTCGCGGGGTCCTTCTCGAGGAGCGCCTCGATCGTGCCGAGGTCCATGCCCATGGCGACCAGCCGGGCCTGCGCGCCGTCGTGCAGGTCCCGCTCGATGCGGCGCAGTTCGGCGGCGGAGGTGTCCACGGCGTCGCGCCGCGTCTCGGTCAGCACCCGCACCCGCTCGGCCAGCTCGATGTCACCGGCGTCCAGGAAGGCGGCCGTGAGCCGGAAGTGGGCGCCCAGCAGGCGCGGGGTGAGCCAGAAGGCGGCGACCAGGAGGACGACGCCGAGCGCGGCGGCGTAGAGGGCGGTGGTCTGGTCGGAGACGGGCACGAATCCGTACCAGTAGACGTCGGGCAGCACCCGCCACAGCCCGGCCGCGATCACGAACCCCTCCAGGGGGTACAGGAACAGCCCGAAGGCGAAGATGGCGGTGGTGAAGCCGGCGGTCATGTCGACCGGCAGCCAGCGGATGTCCCGCCACGTCGCCGGGTCGCGGAGCATGCTGAAGGTGCGGGCCCACGGATTGGCGTCCTCGGGCAGCGGCCGGTACGCCCGCCGGATCCGCACCCCGCCCCACTCGGCGGCCAGCAGCCGGCGCCGGTCCGCGAACGCCCGCAGTCCCTCCAGGACGTACGGGGTGGTGACGATGCCGACCCCGATCGGGACGAGGGCGAGGGACACCATCGTCAGGCAGAGGAACAGCACCGAGCCGGGCAGGCATATCAGCGCCAGCGCGAGTCCCCGTACGGCCGCGAGAGCCACGCTCCGCCCCCGCGCGCCGTCGCCGTCGATCGTCTTCTCAATGGTCATGCGCCCATTCTCAAGGAGCCCCCGCCCCGCTTCACGGGGCCGGGACCCCGACCGCGGGGTGGTGCTACGTACACCCCACCGGCTCCCGCCCGGAGCCGGTGGGCAAGGTCCTCCGTGGAGCCGGTGGCGGAGGCCGTCGACCGCCGGCCTCAGCCTCAGCAGGAGCCGCAGCCCGCTCACCGGCCACTGACCCGGGCCCGGCCGCCTGCCAGGTCCGCTCGTCGGCTCCGATGCCGTAAGCCGTCGGTCGGGGCCCGCTTCGCGTCGGGCCCGCTCGCGCCGCGCCCCGGCCGACTACGCGCCGGGCCCGCCCCCCGCCCCCGCGAGGATCTTCGCCTCCGTCTCCGGGTCCAGCCCCACCGGCGGCCGGTCCGGGCGCGGGGGGGCCGTGCCGCCGATGTCCCGCAGCCACCTCCACGTGTCGGCGACGGTCTCGGCGACCGGACGGCAGGCGAGGCCCGTCGCCAGCGCGCGGGAGACGTCGGACGTGTGCAGCGCGTCGTGCAGGTCGGTGCCGGGCGGCACCCACACCGGCAGCTCGGTCCACGGCTGCACGCCGGCGGCGAGGACGGTCCCGGGAGCGGTCCAGCGCAGCTCGGCCGCGCCGCCCGTGGCCCGGACGCAGGCGTCGAGCAGCTCGCCCATGGTGCAGTGCCCCGGCGCCGACGCCAGGTTGAACGGCCCGCGAAGCCCCCGCTCGACGGCGCCGAGCGTCCACTCGGCGAGATCGCGGACGTCGATGTACTGCAACGGCAGCTCTCGCGGCCCGGGCGCGAGGACCGGGCCGCCGCGCGCGGTCCGCGTCAGCCACCACGGCAGCCGCCCGATGTTCTCGTACGGGCCGAGGATCAGCCCGCACCGTACGAGCACCGAGCGGTCCTCGCCGAAGGCGTCCACGACGGCCAGCTCGCCGCCCCGCTTGTCCCGCGCGTAGTCGGTCTGCCCGGCGTCCGGCGCGGCCCCCTCGACCAGCGGGGCGTCCTCGGCGTACCCGGCGGGCGGGGCCCAGTCGTACACAGAGCAGCTCGACACGTACACGTACCGCCCGGCGCGGCCGGCCAGCAGCCGCGCCGTGTCCCGTACCGCGCGGGGTGCCGCCGACCAGGTGTCGACGACGGCGTCCCAGGTGCCCTCGGCCAGGGCGGCGAGCCCGTCGGGCGCGGTGCGGTCGCCGTGCAGGGACCGTACGCCCGGCACGGGCGCGTGCAGTCCCCGGTGGAAGACGGTCACCTCCCAGCCCCGCCCGAGCGCCGCCTCCACCACGGCCCGCCCCACGAACTCCGTACCGCCCAGCACCAGTAGCCTCATGCGGCCCACTGTGCCCGGCGCGGCGGCCCCGGGGAACGGCTCTCTGCCGACAGCAGAGCGTCAGCGCCCGGTGGGGGGCGTGTACTTGTAGCCGACGCGCCGTACGGTCTGGATCGCCCGCCGGTGCTCGGCGCCCATCTTGCGGCGCAGCCGGGCGACGTGCACGTCCACGGTGCGGCCGTCGCCCACGTGCCCGTAGCCCCACACCGTGGTGACCAGGTGGTCACGGGAGTGCACCCGGTGCGGGTGCGCGACGAGGTGGGCCAGCAGCTCGAACTCCAGGTAGGTCAGGTCGAGTTCGCGCCCGTCCACGGAGGCGACGCGGCGCGCGGTGTCGATGCGGACGAGCGGGTCGCCGCCGGTGTCCTCCGCACCCCGGGGCGCGGCGCCGGGTACGGCCACGGGGCCGAGGGGCGGCTGACGGTCGGCGGGCACGAGCACCAGGTATCCGACCATCGGCGGCCGGCCGGGCAGGGCGGGCAGGGTGTGCTGGGGGGCGGGCAGCCAGGTGGCGCCCGGCGGCAGGAAGTCCCTGACGTCCACCACCTCGTCCCGGTCCACGGCCCGCAGCCGGTGCCGGGCCGCGGCGGACGGGGTGGGGGCGGGGGCGGTGAGGGGAGCGGGGGAGAGGGTACGAGAGGTCGCCATGAGAGGTCAGCTCTTTCGCGCGAGGAGTTCGTCGGGAGGGCGACGGCCGCGGACTCGTGCCCGGCCCGTCGGGGGACGTACGTCGTGCGCGTCGGCGGGGAGAGCCGGGGATTACGGCTTCAGCGGGCCGGCGCGTTCGTCGCGCGGCAACACACCCGGTCGAAGTCGTGGTGCTGACGTGAAGGCCAGAAGGGCTCGAGGTCGTGGCGACCCGTCGCTGCGTACTTCCGGAAGCTGGCCATGAGCCCATTGAAGCAGACGGTTCCCCGGCTCAGGGAGGCCCATCTCGCTGTGCGGACAACATGTCCGTATCCTGGCGCCTGTTGACGCCTCGTCGGGGCGCGACGGACGCCGAAGGGCGCCCGCCGGGAGGGGGGCGCCCTTCGTTCGCGAGGAGGCAGATCAGACCTGCCCGGCCTTCTCCAGCGCGCTGCAGCAGGTGTCCATCAGCAGGCGGGTCACCACGTACGGGTCGACGTTGGCGTTGGGACGGCGGTCCTCGATGTAGCCCTTGCCGTCCTTCTCGACCTGCCACGGGATGCGGACCGAGGCGCCGCGGTCGGCCACGCCGTACGAGTACTCGTTCCACGGCGCGGTCTCGTGCAGGCCGGTGAGGCGGTCGTCGATGCCGGCGCCGTAGTTCTTGACGTGGTCCATCGGCTTGGAGCCCTCGCCGAGCGACTCGCAGGCGGTGATGATCGCTTCGTAGCCCTCGCGCATCGCCCTGGTGGAGAAGTTGGTGTGCGCGCCCGCGCCGTTCCAGTCGCCCTTGACCGGCTTGGGGTCGAGGGTGGCGGAGATGTCGAAGTCCTCGGCGGTGCGGTAGAGCAGCCAGCGGGCCACCCAGAGCTGGTCGGAGACCTCCAGCGGGGAGAGCGGGCCGACCTGGAACTCCCACTGGCCGGGCATGACCTCGGCGTTGATGCCGGAGATGCCGAGGCCGGCCTTCAGGCAGTTCTCCAGGTGGGCCTCGACGACCTCGCGGCCGAAGATCTCGTCCGAGCCGACACCGCAGTAGTAGCCGCCCTGCGCGGCCGGGAAACCGCCCTCGGGGAAGCCGAGGGGGCGGGAGCCCTTGAAGAAGGTGTACTCCTGCTCGATGCCGAAGATCGGCTCCTGCGCGGCGAACCGCTCGGCCAGTCCGGCCAGTTCCGCACGGGTGTTGGAGGGGTGCGGCGTCAGGTCCGTGTCCAGGACCTCGCACAGCACCAGGACGTCGTCGCCGCCGCGGATCGGGTCGGGGCAGGAGAAGACCGGCCGGAGCACGCAGTCCGAGGAGCGGCCCTCGGCCTGGTTGGTGGAGGAGCCGTCGAAGCCCCACAGGGGAAGGGCGTCCAGACCGGCCGGGGCGCCCGTCATGACCTTCGTCTTGGAACGGAGCTTGGCCGTCGGCTCGGTGCCGTCGATCCAGATGTACTCAGCCTTGAAGGTCACGGGGCCACATCCTTCGGGTGGTTCTCGGCGCACTTGCGGGTGCTGCGGCGCTGCGGCACTGGACGCCGCGTCTACTGCCGTGCAGCCTGGCAACCGGCGATTTCCCGTCCGTTGCCCGTATGTGAACCCCGTGTTACCTGGGTGCGATGTGGGAAGGATCACCCCGCGTGTCCCGGTAGTGCCGGGTCCTGCCGCTCCCGCCGGGAACGGCAGGACCGTGGCCGCGGACCCGTGTCACAGCCCGCCGGCGGTGGGTCAGCCCGTGCCGGACCCGTCCCCGGCGTCCCCTCCGTCCTCGTACGCCACCACCTCGTCGTTGACGTACTGGAGCAGCCCCTCCGTCTGCCGGGTGAGCGCGGCCTCCCCGGTCTGCGCGCCGTCGCCCCACTGGCCGTTCGCGAAGACCACCGAGCGCACGGTCATCAGCCGCCGGAAGACGCCGGGCGAGCCGGGCGGCACCGTCGGCAGCCCCGCCCGGGGCGGCGGGTCGAGCGAGACGACCTGGTACGTCACCGGGTCCATCGACGCCATCCCGAACACGGAGGCGGCGTCCTCCACACGCGCGAAGCTCATCACCGTCACCGTCACCTGCGAACGCCGCTCGGCATCCGTGAACAGGGCGGCGGTGAGGCGCAGGCACCCCTCGCCCTGCTCGACCAGGGCCGCCAGCTCAGCCGAGGTGCCCCGGGCGCACTCGGTGGTCGTCGCCAGGTCCACGCGCTCGTACCGGGACCCGTCGGCCAGTCGCACCCGGGCCGTCGGGAAGGCCTGCTCGGGGCGGATCACCGGGCGGGCGAGCAGCGAGGGCAGCGCGGAGGGCGCGTCGGAGGGGAGCGTCACGGAGACGGAGGGGGCGGTGACGGCCGAGGCACTCGTCCCGGGGGCCGGCGCCGCCGTGTCCTCCTCGCCGCCGCCGGTGTACATCACGGCACCGGCGGCCACCGCCGCGACGAGTACCGCGCCGGTCGTCGCGGCCACCGCGAGGCGGGTGCGGCGGCGCCGGCGTATGCGGTCCTGCTCGGCCGCCCAGGCCGCCGCCGCGGCGTGGGGGTCGTACGCCCCGTACCGCATCCCTTGATCATCAGGAGTCATGGCGGCGCAGGGTAACAGCCGGGGCCGCCCCGAGTCGCGGCGCGCGACAATACGGTGCTCAGCGGGACAGAGCGTCCCGGACCGCCTCCTCGGAGCGGCCCACGACGGCCGTCCCGTCGTCCGCCGTGATGATCGGCCGCTGGATCAGCTTCGGGTGCCCGGCGAGCGCGCCGATCCAGCGGTCGCGTGACGCCTCGTCACGGGGCCAGTCCTGGACCCCGAGTTCCTTCGCCTCGGCCTCGCCGGTGCGGGTGATGTCCCACGGTTCGAGGCCGAGGCGGGTGAGGACCTCGCGGATCTCCTCCTCGCTCGGCACGTCCTCCAGATAGCGGCGGACGGTGTAGTCGGCGCCCTCGGCGTCGAGCAGGCTCACGGCGCTGCGGCACTTGGAACAGGCCGGGTTGATCCAGATCTCCATGCCGCACACGGTAGCCCGAGGGGGTGAGAACCCGTTCTCCCCGTGCGCCCCAGCAACCCCGAAAGCCCTTGTGGCCAGGGGCTTTTGTCAGTGGTGGGCGGTAAAATAGAAGCAGTGTTCGAGGGTGTCGCCGGGGTGTCCGGACGGCGCCCTCACCACGACAGGAGGATGTCCGTGCCCGCTGCCGCACTGAAGCAGAAGCCGTTGCCCACCCAGTCGACCGCAAAGCGCCCCGTCCTGCTCGACCTTCCGTACCAGCCCGTGGAGAAGCGTCCGCTGCCGGCGGGCCGCCCCCGCGAGTGGTACGTCTCGCACAACCGCCGGCTCAAGGCGATGCGGCTCGCCATCGCCCTTCTCGACTCCGGCGTCTACCTGCCGAACCAGGCCCGCAACGAGACGATACGCGGCGCCGCTGAGACGATCGGCGTCCACCCGCCGTCGGACACGACCTGCCACATGGTGCGGGCGCTGATGCGCTACACACGGTGACGGGGCGCCGGGTGCCGTCTCTCGTCGGTGCCCGGCGCCTGCGGTGCCGTCCTTCGGGGTGACGCCCCGGACCCTCTGCTCCGGCCCGAGGGTCTCAGGCGCACGCGCCGCGCCGGGTTCGCCGCCCGGCGCGGCTCACGCCGACAACTCCCTCTCCAGCGGCGTCCGGAAGCGCGGAGTGATCCGGGTCGAGCCCACCCAGGAGGCCAGCCGCTCCGCCTCCGCCGCGATCGCGGCCTCCGCGTCGCGCCCGGTCCCCTCGCCGGGCGGCACCCGCCAGACGATCTCCCCGTCGGGCCGCTGGGCCCAGCCGCCGACGACGCGGCCGTCCCACCACACCGTCGGCCCGACGTTGCCGCTGCGGTCGAACAGCAGCGGTCGCAGCCCGGGGGAGAGATGCCAGTCCCTCTGCCGCCAGCCCATCGCCGTCGGATCCAGGGCGGGCAGCAGCGCGGCCCACGGCTCGGCGGGCGCCGCCACCGGACCGGCGTCACCGGCGGCCACGTACCCCGTGCCCTCGTCCAGCGACACCTCCTGCGCGCCGACCGCGGCCAGCGCCCGGCGCACCTCCGTCACCCGCCACCCCGTCCACCACTTCAGGTCCTCCTCGGTGGCCGGCCCGCACGCCGCCAACCACCGGCCCAGCAGCTCCGCCTGCGCCCCGGCCGGGTCCAGCTCGGGATGCGCGGGCGCCGGTGCCCAGCGGAACTGCCCGGACGTCCACGACCCCAGCGGTCTGCCCCGTACGACCCTGCCCTCCGTCCCCAGCACCTTCAGCAGCCGGGTGGAGACGGTGTGCACGCCCTCGTAGCTCTTCCCGGCCGCGTACACGAACCGCTCCTTCAGCCGCGGCTCGTCACGGGCCAGTTCGGCCGCCGTCGCCTGACCGCGCCGGGCCAGCGCCGCCAGCGCCGACTCCTCGACCTCCGCCAGCCATGCCGCGTCCGGCGCCCCCGCCGCCGCCATGTCCCTGAGCAGCGCGGCCCGCTCCCGGGCGGCGACCACGACTCCGGTCGACGCGTGCACCACGGCCGTCAGCTCCGCCGGGAACACGAACACGGTGTGCCGCATCCCGTGCATCCGCACCAGCGACCCGTCCTCGTACAGCGCCCGCTCCGTCACGCCCACCGTCTTCGCCGGGTCCGCGAGCCGCGCGCCGACGGCCAGGAACACCGTCGAGGGGTCCGTGCCGTGCAGCGCGACCAGCGACGAGGCGACCTCCTCGGGGCTCCCCGCCCGCGCCCCTCCCGCCAGCCGCTGCCGCAGCGCCAGCCGGGCCCGCCGCTCCGCCACCCCGATGTGCCGCCGTCCGTCACCCATACCGGCCTCCGCCCGCCCGTCGCGTCTCGGTACGGCCATCCTGCCCGAGGCCACTGACAGCGCGCGCCCGCGCCGGTCACAGTCCCGGCGCGCCCCACACGGGGAACCAGCGCCCCAGGTCGCCCTCGACGGGCAGCTCGTCGGCGAGCACCGCCCGGATCCGCAGCTCCAGCGCGTTGTCCCGCCGCTGCCGGTCACCGGGCAGCGGGGCGAACGGGTAGAAGGTGCCCCGCTTGTAGAGGTAGACGAGCGCGAGCCGCCGTTCCTCGTCGTCACGGAAACCGGCCAGGGAGCACAGAAGCTGCGGCCCGAAGCCGTTGACCTCCATCGAGCTGTTCACCGCGTGCAGATCGTTCACGAGCTGCGGCAACTGGTCGGGGGAGCGGTGCGAGACGAGCCAGGAATAGCCGTACGCGTCATGGCTCAGCTCCACCGGGATCCGGCCGGCGTCCGCGTCGAGCAGGGCCCTGACCTCGCGGTGCGTCTGCTCGAAGGCCGCGCCCTCCACCGTGGCGAAGCACACCGCCCCCTGCCCGGTCGGCGTGAAACCGGCCGCCGCCTGGAGGCCCACCGCCGCCGAGGGGAGCGCGAAGAGCCGGTCCAGGTCGGGCGCGACGGGCTTCGTGCGGCCGAGCAGGATGTCCAGCAGACCCATGGGCTCAGATCTTCCCGGGCGTCGCCGCCTCACCCAGCTCCGCGGAGATCCGGCCGAGCTGGGCGACCCGCTCCTCCAGGCTGGGGTGCGTGGCGAAGAACCGGCTGAGACCGGGCTCGGCGCCGAAGGCGGGGGTGAAGTAGAAGGCGTTGAAGGCCTGGGCCGTGCGCAGGTCCTTGGTCGGGATGCGGGCGATGTCGCCGGTCACCTTGGTCAGCGCCGCCGCCAGCGCCGAGGGACGGCCGGTGAGCAGCGCGGCGGCGCGGTCGGCGGCCAGCTCCCGGTACCGGGACAGCGCCCGGATCAGCAGGAAGCTCAGCGTGTACACCGCCGCCGAGACGCCCATCACGGCCGCGAACACGATCAGGGTGTTCTGGTCGCGCCGTCCGCCGCCGAAGAGCTCCGAGTAGAAGGCGAACCGCACGATCAGGCCCGCGATCACCCCGAGGAACGACGCGACCGTGATGACCGCGACGTCCTTGTGGGCTACGTGCGACAGCTCGTGCGCGAGCACGCCCTCCAGCTCGGCGGGCTCCAGCCGCCGCAGCAGCCCGGTGGTCACGCAGACGACCGCGTGGTCCGGATTCCGCCCGGTGGCGAACGCGTTCGGCATCTCCATGTCCGACACCGCGACCACCGGCTTCGGCATGTCGGCCATCGCCGACAGCCGGTCGACCACCCCGTGCAGCCCCGGGTACTCGTCCGGCTCCACGACCCGCCCGCGCATCGCGAACAGCGCGACCCGGTCGGAGAACCAGTACTGCGCCCCGAAGATCAGGGCCACGATCACCACGACCAGGATCCACGACTTCAGCAGCGCGACCAGGGCCGCGACGAACCCCACGTACAGCAGACCGAGCAGGAAGAGCGTGATCCCCATGCGGAAGGTCAGCCGCCGGTCGCTCCGGAAGCGGCTCTGCATCTCCATCACCCCGCAGTCGCGCACCCGTCCCGATGTCCAGTGTGCACCCGCGGACGGCGAACGGAACGCTGCGGAAACCCTCTAGTAGGGCGCCCGGAAGTTGATGTATCCGAGCAGGACGACCACCGCGGCCACGCAGCCGAGGACCACCGCCGTGGACACCCACGACGACCGGCGCCGGGAGCCGGTGTGCTCGGGATCGGCGCGGAAGGGGACCGGTCCGGGAGGGTTCTCCTTCCAGCGCGCGGCGAGCATCCGGGCCCGCGCCGAGGGCTCCTTGTGCGCGGCACCGTCCGCCCACTTCAGATCGAACTCGCGCTCCTCGTCGTCCCGCTCGGACATCCCCGTACGCTCCCCGTCCCCGACTCGAACACCTGTCTAGGTACCCCATGATCCCGCCCCGGCGCCGCGCTGTGAAGCTTTCCGGCCAACGGCAGCGCCCCCGCCCCCTGCGGACAGGGGACGGGGGCGCTGCACGGACTGGCACGGATCACACGTCGAAGTACATCTCGAACTCGTGCGGGTGCGGACGGAGCTGCAGCGGGGCGATCTCGTTCGCGCGCTTGAAGTCGATCCACGTCTCGATCAGGTCCGGGGTGAACACGTCGCCCTGGAGCAGGAACTCGTGGTCGGCCTCCAGGCGGTCGAGGACGGCGCCGAGCGAGGTCGGGACCTGCGCGACGTTCGCGTGCTCCTCGGGGGCCAGCTCGTAGAGGTCCTTGTCGATCGGCTCGGCCGGCTCGATCTTGTTCTTGATGCCGTCGAGGCCGGCCAGCAGCAGCGCGGAGAAGGCCAGGTACGGGTTGCCGGAGGCGTCCGGGGCGCGGAACTCGACGCGCTTGGCCTTCGGGTTGGAGCCCGTGATCGGGATGCGCATCGCGGCGGAGCGGTTGCGCTGCGAGTACACCAGGTTCACCGGAGCCTCGAAACCCGGAACCAGGCGGTGGTACGAGTTCACCGTCGGGTTGGTGAAGGCCAGCAGCGACGGGGCGTGCTTGAGGATGCCGCCGATGTAGTAACGGGCGGTGTCCGACAGGCCCGCGTAGCCCTGCTCGTCGTAGAACAGCGGCTCGCCGCCCGCCCACAGCGACTGGTGGACGTGCATGCCCGAACCGTTGTCGCCGAAGATCGGCTTCGGCATGAAGGTCGCCGTCTTGCCGTTCCGCCAGGCCACGTTCTTCACGATGTACTTGAAGAGCATGAGGTCGTCGGCCGCGGCCAGCAGCGTGTTGAACTTGTAGTTGATCTCGGCCTGGCCGGCGGTGCCCACCTCGTGGTGCAGGCGCTCGAGCTGGAGGCCGGACCGCTGCAGCTCCAGGGACATCTCGGCGCGCAGGTCGGCGAAGTGGTCGACCGGCGGGACCGGGAAGTAGCCGCCCTTGTAGCGGACCTTGTAGCCGCGGTTGTCCTCCAGGGCACCGGTGTTCCAGGCGCCGGCCTCGGAGTCGATGTGGTAGAAGGCCTCGTTCTCGCGGGTGGCGAAGCGCACCGAGTCGAAGACGTAGAACTCCGCCTCGGGGCCGAAGTACGCCGTGTCGGCGATGCCGGTGGAGGCGAGGTAGGCCTCGGCCTTCTTCGCCACGTTGCGCGGGTCACGGGAGTACTGCTCGCCCGTGATCGGGTCGTGGATGAAGAAGTTGATGTTGAGCGTCTTGTCCCGGCGGAAGGGGTCGATGCGCGCGGTGGACAGGTCGGGGCGCAGGGCCATGTCCGACTCGTGGATGGCCTGGAAACCGCGGATGGAGGACCCGTCGAAGGCCTGCTCGTCGTCGGGGTCGAACGCCTCGGCGGGCAACGTGAAGTGCTGCATGACGCCGGGAAGGTCGCAGAACCGGACGTCGACGAACTTGACGTCCTCGTCCGCGATGTACTTCTTGGCCTCGTCGGCGTTCTGGAACATCCAGCTCCTCCTACTCCCGACCGTCCCGCCGGGGTGGTAGATCGTTCGTGCGGCCAGTGCGGGTGGCACACGCGCTTCCCCGACCCTAGGGACGCGGGATTTCTCGGGCGTGACCCATGTGTTTCGCAGAAGTTAACCGGCTTTGTTCCAGCCTATGCCTCATCCGGACCCGTCACACCCCCTGCCGCGCACCCCTGTGTCCCTGGGACAAAGAGGGGCGCAGTACCGTGGACGGGTGGACAACAGGGAAGCAATCGGATCGTGGCTCTCCGGGCCGCGCGCGGCCATCGAGGGCGCCGGCGGGGACCTCGGCTACCGGGGTGAACAACTCGGTCTGCCCGAGCAGGGGCCGGGCTCCATCGCCCGCCCGGGCCGGCGGCTCGGCGCACTGGCCGTCGACTGGGCCCTGTGCTCCCTGATCGCCTACGGCCTGATCACGGGCAGCTACGGCCAGTCGGTCGGCAACTGGGCGCTGCTGATCTTCTTCGTGCTCAGCGTCCTGACCGTCGGCACCGTCGGCTTCACTCCCGGCAAGCGCCTGTTCGGCCTGCGGGTGGTCGAGCTGTCCACCGGCCGCGTCAGCCCGGCGCGCGCCCTGCTGCGCTCGGTCCTGCTCTGCCTCGCGCTCCCGGCGCTGATCTGGGACCGCGACGGCCGCGGACTGCACGACCGGCTGGCGCGCACCGTGGAGGTCCGCATCTAGGCGCCGAGGCGGTTTCCGGACCGGTACGGCGATGGGGGCGCCCGGAGTGATCCGGGCGCCCCCATCGCCGTACCGGCGTCGTGGAGTCGTTGCGGCTCAGCGCCGCGGGTTGCCGCCCTTCGGCATCCGCATGCCCTTGGGCATCGGGCCCTTGGGGAGCGGCATGTTGCTCATCAGGTCGCCCAGGGCGCGCAGCCGGTCGTTGGTCGCGGTGACCTGCGGGCCGGTCAGGACGCGCGGCAGCTTGAGCATCGTGGTGCGCAGCTTCTTCAGCTCGACCTGGCCCTCGCCGGTGCCCACGATCAGGTCGTGGACGGGGACGTCGGCGACGATCCGGTTCATCTTCTTCTTCTCGGCCGCGAGCAGGGACTTCACCCGGTTCGGGTTGCCCTCGGCGACCAGCACGATGCCGGCCTTGCCGACCGCGCGGTGCACCACGTCCTGGCTGCGGTTCATCGCCACCGCGGGCGTCGTCGTCCAGCCCCGGCCGACGTTGTCCAGCACCGCAGCGGCGGCGCCCGGCTGGCCCTCCATCTGCCCGAAGGCCGCCCGCTCGGCCCGGCGCCCGAAGACGATCGCCGTCGCGAGGAAGGCGAGCAGCAGGCCCAGGATGCCGAGATAGATGGGGTGACCGACCAGGAAACCGATCGCGAGGAGGACACCGAAGACGACGATGCCGACACCCGCGAGCACAAGACCGATCTTCTTGTCGGCCTTGCGGGTCATCTTGTAGGTCAGAGCGATCTGCTTCAGTCGCCCGGGGTTCGCAGCGTCCGCTGCAGGTTCCTTCCTCGCCATGCCGTGAAGTCTACGTGCCCCGCGGGGCGCGGACGACGGCAGTGCCCGGCGCCGCCGGACGGGGGAGGTCAGCGGTGTCCGGCGACGGCCTGCTGCTGCCAGAGCCGCTCGGTCTCGATCCGTTCCTCGGCCCTGCGGCGGTCCTCCAGGACGGAGGTCCAGGCGTTGCGCCGGGCGGTGCGCTGGCCGCTGCCCATCAGCAGCGACTCGACGGCCCGCAGGGCCGTGGTGAACGACGGGATGGCGGTGGCGCGGACGGGCGCGGCCTGCATCGTGGAGGTCCCCCCTCGGTACGGAGCCGGGTACGGGTGTACGTGGCGTGATTCCAGGGTCACTGATTGGTGTTACCAGGGCGTGACCCGCCGGTCAAACGCACATGAACCGGTGGCGCGGCGGCCCGGAACAGCACCGCGGCCCCGACCGGTGTCCTCATCTGCGAGGACGGTCGGGGCCGCGGTTCACCGGCCACTACTGCCGAGTAGTGTCTTGTGCGCGAATTCACACGCTGCCCGCCGCCCGCCGGGGCGCGGCGGCGGACGGAGCGTCAGACGGCCTGGCCGGCGACGACCGTGTCGCGCTTCTCGACGGCCATCCGGTAAAGCCGCCCGGCGCGGTACGAGGAGCGCACCAGCGGGCCGGACATCACGCCGGAGAAGCCGATCTGCTCGGCCTCCTCCTTCAGCTCCACGAACTCCTGCGGCTTGACCCAGCGCTCCACCGGGTGGTGGCGCACGGACGGGCGCAGGTACTGCGTGATGGTGATCAGCTCGCAGCCCGCCTCGTGGAGCTGCTTCAGCGCCTCGCTGACCTCCTCACGGGTCTCGCCCATGCCGAGGATCAGGTTCGACTTCGTGACCAGACCGTAGTCGCGGGCGTCGGTGATGACCTTCAGGGAGCGCTCGTAGCGGAAGCCGGGGCGGATCCGCTTGAAGATCCGCGGGACCGTCTCGACGTTGTGCGCGAAGACCTCGGGGCGGGAGTCGAAGACCTCGCGCAGCAGCTCCGGCACCGCGTTGAAGTCGGGGGCCAGCAACTCGACCTTGGTGCGGCCCTCGGCCCGCCCGGCCGTCTGCTGGTGGATCTGTCGCACCGTCTCGGCGTACAGCCAGGCGCCGCCGTCGGGCAGGTCGTCGCGGGCCACGCCGGTGATGGTGGCGTAGTTCAGGTCCATGGTGACCACGGACTCGCCCACCCGGCGCGGCTCGTCGCGGTCCAGCGCCTCGGGCTTGCCCGTGTCGATCTGGCAGAAGTCGCAGCGCCGGGTGCACTGGTCGCCGCCGATGAGGAAGGTCGCCTCGCGGTCCTCCCAGCACTCGTAGATGTTCGGGCAGCCGGCTTCCTGGCAGACGGTGTGCAGGCCCTCGCTCTTCACGAGGTTCTGCATCTTCGTGTACTCGGGGCCCATTTTCGCCCGGGTCTTGATCCACTCGGGCTTGCGCTCGATGGGGGTCTGGCTGTTGCGGACCTCCAGGCGCAGCATCTTGCGTCCGTCGGGTGCGACTGCGGACACGACCGGCTCCCTAGCAATTGATTCTTCGGCGACCTTCAGGGTACGCCCGTGGATTTGATGCCCGGCGAGCGCCGGACGGGCCGGGCTCAGGCCGGCGTCTTCTCGATCACCCTCGGCTTCGGCTCGGCGTTCCCGAGGACGTCCCGCAGATGGCGCTCCACCACGGGCAGGACCTCGTCGATGGTGACGTCACGGCCGAGTTCGCCCGCGAGGGAGGAGACGCCCGCGTCGCGGATGCCGCACGGGATGATGCGGTCGAACCACTTGTTGTCGGGGTTCACGTTCAGGGAGAAGCCGTGCATCGTGACGCCCTTGGCGACGCGGATGCCGATGGCCGCGATCTTGCGGTCCTCGCGGCGCTGGCCCGCGTTGGACGGGGCGTACTCGGGTCCGTTCAGCCGCGGGTCGAACTCCTCGTCGGTCAGCCGCGGGTCGAAGTCCAGGGAGAGCCCGCCGAGCGCGGGGCGCCGCTCCACCGGGTCGCCCAGCACCCAGACCCCGCTGCGGCCCTCGACCCGGGTGGTCTCGACGCCGAACTCCGCGCAGGTGCGGATCAGGGCCTCCTCCAGGCGGCGCACATGGGCGACGACGTCGACCGGGCGCGGGAGCTTCTGGATCGGGTAGCCCACGAGCTGGCCCGGACCGTGCCAGGTGATCTTGCCGCCGCGGTCCACGTCGATGACCGGCGTGCCGTCGAGGGGCCGCTCGTCGTCGGCGGTGCGCCGGCCCGCGGTGTAGACCGGCGGGTGCTCGAGGAGCAGCACGGTGTCGGGCACCTCGTCGGCGAACCGAGCGGCGTGTACCCGGCGCTGCTCGTCCCACGCCTCCTGGTACTCGACGCGCTCGGCACCGAACCCCATTCGGATGAACCGCAGCTCACTCACGGCAAGTGCCTCCCTGGAACGTCGTAAGGCACGCAACGTGCCCACGCCACTGTACGACCGGCCTCGGGACCGCGGCCGGGGGGCCGTTCCCGTCAGCTCGACAAGCAATCCTCACACGATCGGATGAATGCCTGTCGAAGTGTGCGACCGACTGCTTACTCAGCGCTACATTCGCGCCGTCCACGAGGCCATAAGGGCTGCTCACAGGCGCTCCGGGACATCGATCGCCCGGAAGGCAGGAGACCGCACCGCACCATGACGGAACGACCCGCGCAGCGCACCCCCAACCGTCAGCTCGCCGCACTCATCGCCGAAGCGGGGTTCTCCAACGCGGGTCTCGCACGTCGCGTCGACCAGCTCGGACTCGAACACGGCCTCGACCTGAGATACGACAAGACGTCCGTCACCCGCTGGCTGCGCGGCCAGCAGCCCCGCGGCACCACCCCCGCCCTGATCGCCGAGGTGTTCACCCGGCGCCTGGGCCGCCGCCTCACCGCCCAGGACCTCGGCCTGGACGCCTGCGCGCCGGTCTACGCGGGCCTGGAGTTCGCCGCCACCCCGGAGGAGGCCGTCGACATCGTGGGCGGGCTGTGGCGCAAGGACTCCGGCAGCCACGCCGAGCTGCGCAAGATCGCCTTCACCCCGGCCGGCCTCGTCGTGCCCAGCCGGGACTGGCTGATCGGCCGCGCCGACGAGAAGGTGGCCCGCGCCGAGGTGCCCGTCCGCATCCCCGCCCAGGGGCGCCCCGCCTCGCCCCGCCCGGTGCCGCCCGCCCCCGTGCGCCGGCGGGTGCCGGCCGAGCGCGGGCCGGGCCAGAAGGTCACCGGCGGCGACCTCGCCGCGCTCCGCTCGGTCGGCGAGCTGTTCCGCAGCCTGGACGACCGGTACGGCGGCGGCCATGCCCGCCAGGCCCTCGTGCGCTACCTGGAGCACGAGCTGGAGCCGATGCTGCGCGGCACCTACGACGAGCAGACCGGCCGCCGGCTCTTCGCCGCCGCGGCCGACCTCACCCGGCTCGCCGGCTGGACGTCGTACGACATCGGCGCGCACGGCCTCGCCCAGCGCTACTTCGTGCAGGCGCTGCGGCTCGCGCAGGCGGCCGGCGACCGGGCCTACGGCGCGTACGTGCTGGTCACGATGAGCCGCCAAGCCGTCTACCTCGGGCACGGGCGCGAGGCCGTGCAGCTCGCCCGCGTCGCCCAGCAGGGCGCCGGTACCTCCGTGCCACCGGTCGTGCAGACGCTGCTGCACGCCGCCGAGGCGCGGGCGCACGCCCTGCTCGGCGAGGTGCGGGCCTGCACCGCCGCCCTGGTGCGGGCCGAGCGCAGCCTGGAGTCCGCCCGGCCGGGCGACGAGGTGCCGCACTGGGCGCGCTTCTTCGACGAGGCGCAGCTCGCCGACGAGTTCGGGCACTGCCACCGCGACCTCCAGCAGTTCCGCGCCGCCGCCCAGCACGCCGAACGCTCGCTGCAACTGCGCGCCCCCGCCTACGCCCGCAGCCGCCTGTTCTGCCGAGTCGTGCTCGCCACCGCCCGCCTCGGGCTCGGCGAGCTCGACCAGGCGTGCCGGCTCGCCGCCGAGGCGGCCGGGCAGGCGGCCGAGATGCGGTCGGTGCGGGCGGCGGAGTACGTCCGCGACTTCGAGCGTCGCCTGGAGCCGTACCGCGACGCGGCCCCGGTGCGCGGCTACCGGGACAAGGTGGCGGCCCTGGGCTGAGCGCAGGCAGGCCCTAGGCGGCGCTCGCGGCCGGGAGCGGCTCGGCCGTGTGCATCGGCCGCCCCGCCCCCAGGTCCGCCAGGATCGCCGCCGAGGCCCGCTCGGCCGAGTGCAGCGCGCCCTGGACGGTGCTGGTGTCCCGGTGGTCGCCGCACACGTACAGGCCGGCCAGCAGCCGCACCGGGCGGTGGGGATCGTGCGGCGGGCGCATCGCGGGCACCGCCTCGGCCGCGTGGTGCACGGCGAGCGTCTCCCAGCGGGCGGTCGACGTGCCGTAGAGGCGGGACAGGTGGATGCGTACGGCCGCGTCGACGTCGGACGGCACCGGCCCGAGGACCGTCGACGAGACCAGGGCCCGCCCGGCCGGCGCGCGCGACGGGTCCACCCGGCTGACCACCGCGGTGTGGGCGACCGGACCGCCGCGGTCCGCGTCGAGCAGCAGGGACGCGCCGGTCGCCGGCGGATCGTCGGTCGTGTGGTGCACGACCGTCACCGGATGGAAGTCGGGCACCCGCAGGCCGGGCAGCAGCTCGGCGGCGGCGCGGGCGTCGGTCGCCACCAGGACGGCCCGGCAGCGGATCACGCCGTGCTCGGCGGTGGTCACGGAGTTGGTGGCGACCGAGGTGACCCGGACGCCGGTGTGCACGGTGCCCGGGGGCAGCGACCGGGCCAGCATCTCCGGCACCGCCTCGGCGCCCCCCGCGGGCAGCACCGGCCGCCCGCCGGCGAAGGCGCGCAGCGCGAGGTCGGCGCACCGGCTGGAGGTCGTGAGGTCCGGATCGCACAGCAGCGCGGCCAGCAGCGGGCGCAGGAAGCCGTCGATCGTGCGCGGCGGCAGCCCGCGGGCCGCCAGCGCCTCGGCGGCGGGCAGCTCCGGGCGGGCCAGCAGCCGCTCCACGGGCGTGTGCGCGAGGCGGGTCAGCGCCGCGCCGAGCCGGGCCTGGTCCACGGCGGTGCCGAGCGGGGCGCCCGTCCGGGGCCGGGCGACGGCCACGGTCCCGCCGGGCGCCAGTGGAGCGGGAACCGTACGCCGGGGCGCGGGAACCGCGCGGGGGGCGCTCGCCAGGGCGCGTACGGCATGGAGTGCGCCCCGTGCGCTCCTCGCGCCCCGGGTGCCCGCCGGGACGCCCGCGCGATGGCGGCGCCCCTCGCTGTGCAGCAGCACCCCGGGCGCGTACGGCAGCAGCACCGGGCCGTCCAGCCCCGGGGCGAGGTGAGGTCCGGGATACGCCGCGGACAGAAGCCGCCCGATACGGTCGAGCCGGAAACCGTCGACCTTCTCGGTCGCCATCCGGCCGCCCACGCCATGGGCGGCCTCCAGGACCGTGGTCGTCACTCCTTGGCTGGTCAGCCGATGCGCCGCGGCCAGGCCGGCGACCCCGGCCCCCACGACGACGACGTCCGCCTGGTACGCGGGCTCAAGCACGTGCCCCTCCTCAGGGTTGCGCGGCCGCTGGAGACGTCATGCCCCCAACCCGCTTGAGGGATACCCGGGTTCGCATCGAGGTTAGGGCCAGGAACGGTCGACGGGAGTCGCACGGAGGCAGGGCACGGTCGCACGGCGGTCGCATTTCGCTGGAGTACGGCGGTCAAACGGTCACACGGGGCGCCGGCCCGGTCTCACAGAGCCGCTCGGATCGCCCCGTCGATCTCCGGGAACGCGAAGGCGAACCCCGACTCCAGCAGCCGCGCCGGCAGCACCCGGGCACTGCCCAGGACGTCACCGGCCATCTCGCCCAGCGCGGCCCGCAGCACCGGCGCCGGCACCGCGAACGGCGTCGGCCGGCGCAGCACCCGCCCCATGGCCGCGGTGACCTCACGGTTCGTCACCGGGTGCGGGGCGGTGAGGTTGAACGGGCCGGACAGGTCCTGGCGTTCCATCAGGTGCCGGATCGCGGCGACCTCGTCGTGCAGCGCCACGAACGACCAGTACTGCGACCCGTCGCCCAGCCGTCCGCCGAGACCCGCCCGGAACAGCGGGAACAACCGCCCCCAGGCACCGCCGCCCGACGCGACGACCAGCCCGGTGCGGGCGAACACCGTCCGCACCCCCGCCTCCCGCGCCGGCTCCGCCGCGGCCTCCCACTCCACGCACACCGACGGCAGGAATCCCTCGCCCGCGGGCGCGCTCTCGTCCACCGCCCTCGTGCCGGTCTCGCCGTAGAAGCCGATCGCGCTGCCGTTGACGAAGACCCGCGGCGGGCGCTCCAGCGAGGCGACGGCCCCGGCGAGCGCCGCCGTGCCGTGCACCCGGCTGCCGCGGATCCGGGCCTTGTACGCGTCCGTCCAGCGGTGGTCGCCCACCCCCGCGCCGGCCAGGTTGACCACGGCGTCGCATCCCTCGAGGCCAGCCGCGTCCACGCGCCCGGCCTCCGGATCCCACCGGATCTCGTCCGCGCCCCGCGGCGCGTGCCGCACCAGACGCACCACCTCGTGCCCGTCCGCGGTCAGCGACCGCACCAGTGCCGCGCCGATCAGCCCGGACGCGCCGGCCACCGCCACGCGGGAACGTTGCCTGTCCATGCGCCCCATCCTGCCCGGTGCCGGGGAAAAACCACTGCTCGCGCCGCGCGGTCGCGTCGTACAGTGACCGCCATGCCTGTCGCGCACATACGCCCCGCCGGACCCGAGGACGAGGAGCCGCTGCGCCGCCTCGACCGGGAGACCTGGTCCTACCAGCACGCCGTTTCGCCCCGCCCGGGCCCGGACGACCCCTTCTTCACCGAGCGCGCGGGCCCCGAGGACCACCTCGTCGCCGAACTCGACGGCGCCGTCGTCGGCTACGTCCGCCTCGGCTTCCCGACGCCCCTGGCCTCCAACCGCCACGTGCGCCAGATCCGCGGCCTCGCCGTCGCCGAGGCGGCACGCGGGGCCGGTGCCGGCCGCGCCCTGGTCCGCGCCGCCGTCGAGGAGGCCCGCCGCCTGGGCGCCCGGCGCATCACGCTGCGCGTGCTCGGCCACAACACGGCCGCCCGCAAGCTCTACGAGTCCGAGGGCTTCACCGTCGAGGGCGTGCAGCCGGAGGAGTTCTGCCTCGACGGCCAATACGTCGACGACGTGATGATGGGACGGCCGCTGACCGGGCCGGCCTGAGCGCGGGGAAGGGCCCGGCGCGGTTCCACCGGCCGGCAGCGCACACGTCGCGGCCGGACCGGATCCGGCGGACAGTGGGTCCATGCGTGTCTTCCGAGGAACGCGCGGCGCCCGGGGCCGGCCTGCGGAGCGCATGCCACGCGGCGTCCGGGTGCTGCTCGGCTGCCTGCCCGGCCTCGCCGCCGTCGCCGCGCTGCCGCTGTGCGCGAGCGGCGTGGAGCGGGCCGTCGAGGCGAACGCCCGGGTGGCCGCCCCCGCAGCCGCCCGGTACACCGCCCCGCGGCCGGACATCGTGCCCCGTACGGCCTGGCTGGGCGACGAGGCCCGCCCGCAGCCCGCGCCGCGCTACGACGACGAGGTCACCGCCGTCTTCGTCCACCACACCGACACCCCGAACGGCTACGACTGCGCCGACGTCCCGGCCATCCTGCGCGGGGTCTACCTGGGCCAGACCGGCGCCCGGGACTGGGACGACATCGGCTACAACTTCGTCGTCGACCGCTGCGGCACCATCTACGAGGGCCGCGCCGGCGGCATCGACCGCCCCGTCACGGGCGCCCACACCCAGGGCTTCAACCACCGCACCACCGGCATCGCCGCCCTCGGCACCTACACCGCCGGGGTCCCCGTGCCGGACGCGCTGACCGACGCCATCGCCGCGCTGGCCGCGTGGAAACTGGGCCCGGCCGGCACCGACCCGCGCGGCAGGGTCCGGCTGGTCTCCAGCAACGGCCTCAGCCGCTACGCCGCGGGCACCACCGCCTCCCTGCCCGCCGTCGCGGGGCACGGCGAGGGCTACGAGACCAGTTGCCCCGGCAAGGCCCTCACCGCCCGCCTCCCGGACATCAGGGAACTGGCGGCCCGGCTCCAGGGCAGGCCCGACGCCGCCTGAACGGACGGGGCCCGTCAGTCCGGCCCGAAGCGCTCCCACAGCCGGGGCAGGCGCTGGGCGAGGGCCCGGTCGTCCTCCAGGTCGAGCGGGGTGCCCAGTGGCTCCGTGGGCGCGGGGGCGATGCCGAGGTCCGGGGCGACGGTGCCGGTGAGCTGCTCGTATGCCTCGTCGGCCGCGTAGCCGAGTTCCTCGCCGTCGCCGTCCAGGTCCTCGTCGAAGTCGTCCAGCAGCTCGGCCAGCGCGTCGGGCTCGTGCACCGCGCCCTCGTACACCTCGCGGCCCTGGCCGATCAGCCAGCACCGGAAGTAGTCGAAGGCGTCGTCGCTGACGCCGCCGAGCAGGATCCACGCGGCGGCCCACAGGTCCCAGGTGAAGGCGCGGTTGTAGCGGGCCTCGAAGTGGCGCGCGAAGTCCAGGACGAGATCCGGGTCCCGTTCGAGCAGCCGCTCCACGAGCAGATCGGCCTGGTCCTCGGGATCACCGTCGGCATCCCGGCGGGTGGAGTCGATCAGCTCCCAGAACTCCGTCTCGTCCATCACGCGTCCAGCATCGGCCCTGCGAGTGCCGCACGCACGCGGAGGGAACGGTTCCCCCGCACCCGTCCCGAAAACCCCCGTCCACGATCCGGCCCCCCACCGCCGAACACGGCCCGGGGCCACCGGCCGCCCGCGGCACCGGCATCGACACACGCTCCGGTCACCGGTAACCGGTCACCGGCACCGGCGAGCACGGCCCGGCCGCCGGCCTCCGGCACCGATACACGGTCCGGCCACCGGCCGACCGGCCTCCGTCGCCGGCACACGTCCGGCCTCCCGCGCCCCCGCGTCAGTCCCCCTCCGGATACAGCCCCGCCAGTCGCCGGGCGTCCCGGGCGAAGTGTTCGCGCAGGGACGCCGGCGCGAGGACCTCCGCCTCGGGGCCGAGGCCGCGCAACTGGGCGTGCGCGACCTCCTCGCTCTCCACCGGCACCGTCACCGTCACCCAGCCGTCCGCGTCCGGCGGCCCTGCGGCTGCCAGGGCCTCACGGGCGGCCGGCGCGTCGACGGCGTGCGGCAGCGCGCGCACCCCCCGCGGGGACAGCCGCACCACCACCTCGGACCGCAGCAGCGAGCGGGCGAACTGCTCGGCCCGCTCCGCCCAGAACGCTGGCAGGTCGAACTCCCCGTCCCGGACGAACCGCTCCTCGCCCGCCTCCACCGCAGTGAACCGGTCGATCCGGTACACCCGGAACGAGCCGCCGTCCGGCACCCGCGCGCACAGGTACCAGGTCCCCGCCTTCAGCACGAGCCCGTACGGCTCCAGCTCCCGGACGACCTCGTCCCGGGAGCGCCGGTACCGCGCGGTCAGCCGCCGGTCGTCCCACACCGCGTCCGCGACCGCCGGCAGCAGCGCGGGCGTCTCGGGCTCCCGGAACCAGCTCGGCGCGTCCAGATGGAACCGCTGCGCCGCCGTACGGGAGGCGTCCCGCAGCGAGGGCAGCAGCGCCGCCGACACCTTCAGCCGGGCCGCCGACGCCGCGTCCTCCAGCCCCATCTCGCGCAACGCCCCCGGCACGCCGGACAGGAACAGCGCCTCGGCCTCGCTGCGCGCCAGCCCGGTCAGCCGCGTCCGGTAGCCGCCGATCAGCCGGTACCCGCCGGCCCGCCCGCGCTCCGCGTACACCGGCACGCCCGCCTCGGACAGCGCCTGCGCGTCCCGCGTGACGGTCCGCTCGGACACCTCCAGCTCCTCGGCCAGCTCGGCGGCGGTCATCGACGGGCGGGACTGGAGCAGCAGCACCATCTTGATCAGCCGGGCAGCACGCATGCCCACATCATGCAGGAGGCCCCCGCCGCGGCGGGGGCCTCCTCACAATCGGTTCGGGTCAGACCCTCACAGGCCGTAGCGCTCGCGCGCCTCCTTCACGGCCGTGGCCTGGACCTCGCCGCGCCGGGCGAGCTGGGCCAGGGCGGCGACCACGATGGACTCGGCGTCGACGCCGAAGTGGCGGCGGGCGGCCTCACGGGTGTCCGACAGGCCGAAGCCGTCGGCGCCCAGCGAGGACCAGTCCTGCTCGACCCACTGCGCGATCTGGTCCGGGACCTGGCGCATGTAGTCCGACACCGCGAGGACCGGGCCCTCGGCGCCCTGCAGCGCCTGGCGGACGTACGGAGTCCGCTCCTCGCCGCGCAGCACCGCCGCGTCGGCGTCCATCGCGTCGCGGCGCAGCTCCGTCCAGGAGGTCGCGGACCACACGTCGGCGGCCACACCCCACTCCTCGGCGAGCAGCCGCTGCGCCTTGAGCGCCCAGTGGATCGCCGTGCCGGAGCCGAGGAGCTGGATCCGCGGGGCGTTCGCCGCCGGGGTCAGGCCCGCCGACTCGGCCGTGTTGAAGCGGTACAGGCCCTTGACGATGCCCTCGTCCACGCCGGCGCCGGACGGCTTGGCCGGCTGCGGCATCGGCTCGTTGTAGACGGTCAGGTAGTAGAAGACGTTCGGGTCCTCGCCCGGGGCCGCCTCGCCGTACATGCGGCGCAGACCGTCCTTGACGATGGCCGCGATCTCGTACGCGAACGCCGGGTCGTACGTCACCGCGGCCGGGTTGGTCGCCGCGATGGCGGGGGAGTGGCCGTCCGCGTGCTGGAGGCCCTCACCGGTCAGCGTGGTGCGGCCGGCCGTGGCGCCGACCAGGAAGCCGCGGCCGAGCTGGTCGCCGAGCTGCCACATCTGGTCGGCCGTGCGCTGCCAGCCGAACATCGAGTAGAAGATGTAGAACGGGATCATCGCCTCGCCGTGCGTCGCGTACGACGTCGAAGCGGCGATGAAGTCGGCCATCGAACCGGCCTCGGTGATCCCCTCGTTGAGGATCTGGCCGTTCTTGGCCTCCTTGTAGTACATGAGCTGGTCGCGGTCGACCGGCTCGTACGTCTGGCCCTTGGGCGAGTAGATGCCCAGCGACGGGAACAGCGACTCCATGCCGAAGGTGCGCGCCTCGTCGGGGACGATCGGCACCCAGCGCTTGCCGGTCTCCTTGTCGCGGACCAGGTCCTTGACCAGGCGGACGAACGCCATCGTGGTGGCGACGCTCTGCGAACCGGAGCCCTTGTCGAAGGACGCGAACGTCTTGTCGGCGGGCGCGGGCAGCGGCGCGACGGGGTGCACGCGGCGGGCCGGGGCCGGACCGCCGAGGGCGGCGCGGCGCTCCTGGAGGTAGCGGACCTCGGGGGAGTCGGCGCCCGGGTGGCCGTAGGGGACCACGCCGTCGACGAAGTCGCTGTCCTTGATCGGCAGGCCGAGCAGGTCGCGCATGTCCTTGAACTCGTCCACCGAGAGCTTCTTCATCTGGTGGTTGGCGTTCTTCGACGCGAAGCCGGTGCCGAGGGTGTGGCCCTTGACCGTCTGGGCCAGGATCACGGTCGGCGCGCCCTTGTGGGAGAGCGCGGCCTTGTACGCGGCGTAGACCTTGCGGGCCTCGTGGCCGCCGCGCGAGTAGTGGAAGCACTCGAGGATCTTGTCGTCGCTCAGCAGCTTCGCCATCTCGACGAGCGCCGGGTCCTTGCCGAAGAAGTCCTCGCGGATGTAGGCGGCGTCGCGCGTCTGGTACGTCTGCACCTGCGCGTCCGGTACCTCGCGCAGCCGGCGTACCAGCGCGCCCGTGGTGTCGAGCTGGAACAGCTCGTCCCAGGCCGTGCCCCACAGGGTCTTGACCACGTTCCAGCCGGCGCCGCGGAACTGGGCCTCCAGCTCCTGCACGATCTTGAAGTTGGCGCGGACCGGACCGTCGAGGCGCTGCAGGTTGCAGTTGATGACGAAGGTCAGGTTGTCCAGGCCCTCGCGGGAGGCGAGGGTGAGCGCGGTGGTGGACTCCGGCTCGTCCATCTCGCCGTCACCGAGGAACGCCCACACGTGGGAGTTCGTGAGGTCCTTGATGCCGCGGCTGGTCAGGTAGCGGTTGAACCGCGCCTGGTAGATCGCGGAGATCGGGCCCAGGCCCATGGACACCGTCGGGAACTCCCACAGCCAGGGCAGGCGGCGGGGGTGCGGGTAGGACGGCAGGCCGTTGCCGCCGGCCTCACGGCGGAAGTTGTCGAGCTGCTCCTCGCTCAGACGCCCGTCGAGGAAGGCGCGGGCGTAGATGCCGGGGGAGGCGTGGCCCTGGACGTAGAGCTGGTCGCCGGAGCCGTCCCGCTCCTTGCCCTTGAAGAAGTGGTTGAAGCCCGTCTCGTAGAGCCAGGCCGCGGAGGCGAAGGTGGCGATGTGGCCGCCGACGCCGTACTTGCTGCCGCGGGTCACCATCGCCGCCGCGTTCCAGCGGTTCCAGGCGGTGATCCGCTGCTCCATCTCCTCGTCACCGTCGACGACGGGCTCGTCGGCGGTGGGGATGGAGTTGACGTAGTCCGTCTCGAGGAGCTTCGGCAGCGCGATGCCGGCGCCCTCGGCGCGCTCCAGTGTGCGGCGCATCAGGTACGCGGCACGGTGCGGCCCTGCCGCCTTGGTGACGGCGTCCAGGGAGGCCTGCCATTCGGCGGTCTCCTCGGGGTCGCGGTCCGGGAGCTGGTCGAGCTCGCTCGGCTGGATGGCGTTGGGGTCGGTCATGTCGCCGCCTTCCTCAGTCGAAGGGGGTTCCCTCAAGGAGAGGGTTCAGGGGGTGCCCTTGGTCTTTGGCAGGACAGGGCTGGGCTCTGGTGCGGTAACACCATGCGGCTGCCGCCGCGCGGCCCGTTGGTGACTGTAACTCCCTGATCGATGATCGATCAAAGGGTTGAGGGGCAAAACCTCTCGATCCCGAGAAAGTCGGCACGGGGTGCCTTCGGCGGTGGCACGGGGTGACCTTGTTCCACGGGGATTTGCGCAGGTGGGGCGGGGTGGGGTACGCGCGGACGAGGCCGGGGCCCGTCCGGTGCGGCGGCTGTCGGCGCGTCGTGGCCGGCCGCGCGGTTCCCGCGCCCTTCGGGGCGGCGGGGGCGAGGGGCTAGGCGCGGGGGGCGCAGCCGAGGACGTGGGCCTTGACCAGGTCGGCGATGCGCGGGTCGCGGCGGCGGAAGGCGGCCACCAGCTCCTCGTGCTCCTCGGCGTACGACTGCTGCACCGTCCCGAGCCACCGTATCGACAGGGCCGTGAACACCTCGATGCCCAGCCCCTCCCAGGTGTGCAGCAGCACCGAGTTGCCGGCCGCCCGCACCAGCTCCCGGTGGAAGCCCACCGTGTGCCGCACCTGGGCCGTGCCGTCGGACACCCGGTCGGCCTCGTACAGCGCGGTCACGTGCGGTTCCAGGGCCGAGCAGTCCTCGGCGAGCCGCTCCGCCGCCAGCTCCGCCGCGATGGCCTCCAGGCCCGCCCGGACGGGGTAGCTCTCCTCCAGGTCGGCGGCGGTCAGATTGCGCACTCGCACGCCCTTGTTCGGCGCCGACTCGATCAGTCGCAGTGACTCCAGCTCCCGCAGCGCCTCCCGCACCGGGGTCTGGCTGACCTCCAGCTCGGTGGCGATCCGCCGCTCCACGATCCGCTCGCCCGGCTTCCAGCGCCCGCTGATGATCCCTTCCAGGATGTGCTCGCGGATCTGTTCGCGCAGCGAGTGGACGACGGGCGCGGTCATGAGGGCTCCTTCGGAAGGGGCCCGTTCGGCCCCCTGGGGCGTTCGACGTTTAGACAATACGGCCGTCACGCCGGGCGGGAAGGGCGCACGGGGGCGCTTTTACGCAGGTGAGACGAGGCTTACACCGTGTCCCGCCCTCCGGGAACGACGGTGCCCCCGCCCGGGAAGCTCCGGACGGGGGCACCGCGAAGGCCCACTGGCGTGGGGTTACAGGCCGAGCTCGACCTCGAACTCGCCCGCCTCCAGGATCGCCTTGACGGCCGTCAGGTAACGGGCGGCGTCGGCGCCGTCCACCAGACGGTGGTCGTAGGACAGGGTCAGGTACGTCATGTCGCGGACGCCGATGACGGTGCCCTCCTCCGTCTCGATGACCGCCGGACGCTTGACCGTGGCACCGATGCCGAGGATCGCGACCTGGCCCGGCGGCACGATGATCGTGTCGAAGAGCGCGCCGCGCGAACCGGTGTTGCTGATGGTGAAGGTCGCGCCGGACAGCTCGTCCGGGGTGATCTTGTTGGCGCGGACCTTGCCCGCCAGCTCCGCCGTGGCCTTGGCGATGCCGGCCAGGTTGAGGTCGCCGGCGTTCTTGATGACCGGGGTCATCAGGCCCTTCTCGGAGTCCACCGCGATACCGATGTGCTCGGTGTCGAAGTAGGTGATGGTCCCCTCGGCCTCGTTGATCTTGGCGTTGACGGCCGGGTGGGCCTTCAGCGCCTGCGCCGCGGCCTTGACGAAGAACGGCATCGGGGAGAGCTTGACGCCCTCACGGGACGCGAACGCGTCCTTGGCCCGGGCGCGCAGCTTCATCAGACGCGTGACGTCGACCTCGACGACCGACGAGAGCTGGGCCTGCTCGCGCAGCGCCTTGACCATGTTGTCGCCGATGACCTTGCGGATGCGCGGCATCTTGACGGTCTGGCCGCGCAGCGGGGAGGCCTCCAGGGCGGGGGCCTTCTTCGCGGCGGGCGCGGCGGCGGCGGGAGCCGGGGCCGGGGCGGCCTTCGCGGCCTCGGCGGCGGCGATGACGTCCTGCTTGCGGATGCGGCCGCCGACGCCGGTGCCCTTGACGCCGGACAGGTCGACGCCGTTCTCGGCGGCGAGCTTGCGCACCAGCGGGGTGACGTAGGCGCCGTCGTCCACCGGCTGGGCGGCGGCCGGGGCGGCCGGGGCGGCCGGGGCGGCAGCCGGGGCCGGCGCGGGCGCCGGGGCGGCCTGCTGCGGGGCGGGGGCCGGGGCCGGCGCGGGTGCCGGGGCGGCGGGAGCCGGGGCGGCCTGCTGCGGAGCCGGAGCCGGAGCCGGAGCAGGCTCGGGCTGCGCGGGGGCCGCGGGCTGGGCGGGGGCGGCGGCCGGAGCGGCACCCGCCGCACCGATGACGGCGAGCTTGGCGCCCACCTCGGCGGTCTCGTCCTCACCGACCACGATCTCCAGCAGGGTGCCGGAGGCGGGGGCCGGAATCTCGGTGTCGACCTTGTCGGTGGAGACCTCGAGCAGCGGCTCGTCGGCCTCGACGCTGTCACCGACCGACTTCAGCCAGCGGGTGACGGTGCCCTCGGTGACGGACTCGCCGAGCGCGGGCAGGACCACGTCGGTGCCCTCGGCGGAGCCGGCGCCCGAGGCGGCCTCGGCGGACGGCGCCGGGGCGGGGGCGGCCTGCTCGGTGGAGGGGGCGGCCGGCGCGGGCTCGGGAGCCGGCTCGGCGACCTCCTGGGCGGCGGCCGGGGCGGCCTCGGCCGCGGGGGCGCCGCTGCCGTCGTCGATCAGGGCCAGCTCGGCGCCGACCTCGACCGTCTCGTCCTCGGCGACCTTGATGGAGGACAGCACGCCGGAGGCGGGGGCCGGGATCTCGGTGTCGACCTTGTCGGTGGAGACCTCGAGCAGCGGCTCGTCGGCCTCGACGCGCTCACCCTCGGCCTTCAGCCAACGGGTGACGGTGCCCTCGGTGACGCTCTCGCCGAGCGCCGGAAGGGTTACGGAAACCGCCATGGTTTCGGTTGCTCCTTACGAATTGCGGAAGTCTGTGTCGTCGCGCCCAGTGACCGAGGGACGGTCAGTCGTGGGAGTGCAGCGGCTTGCCGGCCAGCGCCAGGTGGGCCTCGCCGAGCGCCTCGTTCTGCGTCGGGTGGGCGTGGACGAGCTGGGCCACCTCGGCGGGCAGAGCCTCCCAGTTGTAGATGAGCTGGGCCTCGCCGACCTGCTCGCCCATGCGGTCGCCGACCATGTGGACGCCGACCACGGCACCGTCCTTGACCTGGACGAGCTTGATCTCGCCGGCGGTCTTCAGGATCTTGCTCTTGCCGTTGCCGGCCAGGTTGTACTTGAGGGCGACGACCTTGTCCGCTCCGTAGATCTCCTTGGCCTTGGCCTCGGTGATGCCGACGGAGGCGACCTCCGGGTGGCAGTACGTCACCCGCGGGACACCGTCGTAGTCGATCGGGACGGTCTTCAGACCGGCCAGCCGCTCCGCCACCAGGATGCCCTCGGCGAAGCCGACGTGGGCGAGCTGGAGGGTCGGAACGAGGTCACCGACGGCCGAGATGGTCGGCACGTTGGTCCGCATGTACTCGTCGACCAGGACGTAGCCGCGGTCCATGGCGACCCCGGCCTCCTCGTAGCCCAGTCCCTGCGAGACCGGGCCGCGGCCGATGGCGACGAGCAGGACCTCGGCCTCGAACTCCTTGCCGTCGGCCAGGGTGACCTTCACGCCGTCCTGGGTGTACTCGGCCTTCTCGAAGAAGGTGCCCAGGTTGAACTTGATGCCCCGCTTGCGGAAGGCGCGCTCCAGCAGCTTCGAGCTGTTCTCGTCCTCGACCGGCACGAGGTGCTTGAGGCCCTCGACGATCGTGACGTCGGCACCGAAGGACTTCCACGCGGAGGCGAACTCGACGCCGATGACGCCGCCGCCCAGGATGATCGCGGACTTCGGCACGCGGTCCAGGACGAGGGCGTGGTCCGAGGAGATGATCCGGTCGCCGTCGATGTTCAGGCCCGGCAGCGACTTCGGCACGGAGCCGGTCGCCAGCAGGACGTGGCGGCCCTCGACCCGGCGGCCGTTCACATCCACGGAGGTCGGGGAGGACAGACGGCCCTCACCCTCGATGTAGGTCACCTTGCGCGAGGCGATCAGACCCTGCAGACCCTTGTAGAGGCCCGAGATCACGTCGTCCTTGTACTTGTGGACGGCCGGGACGTCGATGCCCTCGAAGGTGGCCTTCACACCGAACTGCTCGCTCTCGCGGGCCTGGTCGGCGATCTCGCCCGCGTGGAGCAGGGCCTTGGTGGGGATGCATCCCCGGTGCAGGCAGGTGCCGCCGACCTTGTCCTTCTCGATCAGGGCGACGTCCAGGCCCAGCTGCGCCCCGCGCAGGGCCGCGGCGTAACCACCGCTACCACCGCCGAGGATCACTAGGTCGAAAACGGTGCTGGCGTCGTTCGCCACGTCACGTCCTCCATGCATGTGCGCCACCGGTCGTCGGTGACCGGCTGGCGGCTGGTGTCCGGCCGCTCGTTCTTCGGCCCTTGGGTGGGGCCCTGTCCTGCCGAGCCCCATCTTCGCACTTGTCGGCCCCATTCGAGACGCCGGGCCGGGGTGTGAGACGCCCCACGTTCGCCCGGCGGGGGCGGCGGGACGGTGACGCCGGGGTGCGGGACCGTTCTGAGCTGCGGCTGAGCCGCGCGGACGCGACGGGCCCGGCCGCCCGGGGGTGCGGGCCACTGTCCGACGGGCCACGGCCCGCACCCCCGGGTTGTCGGGTGTCTCTAGCCGAGGTCGCCCGCGGCCGTCAGCTCGGCGACCCGCACCAGCGTCCGCACCGCGGTGCCCGTCCCGCCCTTGGGCGTGTAACCGAACGCCCCGCCCTCGTTGAAGGCCGGACCCGCGATGTCGAGGTGGGCCCAGGTGATGCCCTCGCCGACGAACTCGCGCAGGAACAGGCCGGCCACCAGCCCGCCGCCCATCCGCTCGCCCATGTTGGCGATGTCCGCGGTCGCCGAGTCCATGCCCTTGCGCAGGTGCTCGGGCAGCGGCATCGGCCACGCCGGCTCGCCGACCTCCTCCGCCGCCTCGTGCAGCGCGGCGCGGAACGCGTCGTCGTTGGACATGATCCCGTACGTCCGGCTGCCCAGCGCCACCATCATCGCGCCGGTCAGGGTCGCCACGTCGATGATCGCGTCCGGCTCCTCCTGGGAGGCCGCCCACAGGGCGTCGGCGAGGACGAGACGGCCCTCGGCGTCGGTGTTGAGCACCTCGACGGTCTTGCCGCTGTACATGCGCAGCACGTCACCGGGGCGCGTCGCCGAACCGGACGGCATGTTCTCGGCCAGCGCCAGCCAGCCGGTGACGTTGACCTCCAGGCCGAGGCGCGCGGCGGCGACGACCGCGGCGAACACGGCGGCGGCACCGGCCATGTCGCACTTCATCGTCTCGTTGTGACCGGCCGGCTTCAGGGAGATGCCGCCCGAGTCGTACGTGATGCCCTTGCCGACGAAGGCCAGCGACTTGGTCGCCTTGGACGAGGTGTACGACAGCTTCACCAGCCGCGGGCCCGACGCCGAACCGGCACCCACGCCGAGGATGCCGCCGTAGCCGCCCTTGGTGAGCGCCTTCTCGTCGAGCACCTGCACCTTGATGCCGTGCTCCTTGGCGGCCGCCTGCGCGATCGCCGCGAACGACTCCGGGTTCAGGTCGTTCGGCGGGGTGTTGACCAGGTCGCGGGCGCGGTTCAGCTCGTCGGAGACGGCCACGGCGCGCTCGATCGCCGCCTTGTACGCCTTGTCGCGGGGCTTGCCGCCGAGCAGCGCGGCCTCGGCCAGCGGAGCCTTGCCGTTCTTGGCCTTCGCGTCCTTGCCGTTCTCCTTGTACGCGACGAAGGTGTACGTGCCGAGCAGCACGCCCTCCGCGACGGCACCGGCGTCGGCGGCCTCGGTCAGCGGCAGCGCGAACGCGGCCTTCTTCGACCCGGCGAGCGTGCGGGCGGCGGCACCGGCCGCCCGGCGCAGCGCCTCCGCCTCGAAGCCGGCGTCCTTCTCGGGCTCGGCGCCCAGGCCGACGGCCACCACGACCGGGGCCTTGAAGCCGGCCGGCGCGGGCAGCTTCGTCACCTCGCCCTCGGCGCCGGAGGCACCGAGGGTCTCCAGCACGGCAGCGAGCCGGCCGTCGTACGCCTTGTCCACGGCCTCGGCGCCCGGTGCGACGACCGGGCCGCGTGCGCCCTTGGCGACACCGATCACGATCGCGTCGGCCCGCAGGCCGGGCGCCGCGGCGGTGGAGAGAGTGAGAGCAGTCACGGTGGTGAAATCTCGCTTCCGTAAGAAGTCCTGTATGGCCGAATGCGGGTGGGTCGACCGGGCCCGACAACCGACCCTAGATCCCTCCTGCGCTGTGGTATCCACCCGGGCAGGCAAACACCGGCACGAGCCTACGCTCGCGCCCGCCTCCCCTCCGAGCCGCGCCCCGCGTTTTCCGCGCCGCCGGGGGCGTAGGAGATCATTCCGGGGTATGCCGCCCCCACCCCTGGAGCACGCCCCATGAGACGCCCGGTCCTGCTGACGGCTCTTGCCCTGCTGCTCGCGGGCTGCTCGTCCCCGGCGCCCGACGACGACCGTGGCGGCGCCGACCGCTGGCAGCCGCGGCCCGGAACCGCCTGGCAGTGGCAGCTCAGCGGCAGGCTCGACACCAGCGTCGACGTGCCGGTCTACGACATCGACGGCTTCGACCACACCGAGGCCACGGTGACCGCGCTGCACGAGGACGGACGCAAGGTCATCTGCTACGTGTCCACCGGCGCCTGGGAGGACTTCCGCCCCGACGCCGACGCCTTCCCCGAATCGGTGCTGGGCAAGGGCAACGGCTGGGAGGGCGAGCGCTGGCTCGACATCCGGGCCACCGACGTCCTGGAGCCGCTGATGGCCGAACGCCTCGACATGTGCCGGGACAAGGGCTTCGACGCGGTCGAGCCGGACAACATGGACGGCTACCGCAACGACACCGGCTTCCCGCTCACCGCGGACGACCAGCTCCGCTACAACCGGCTGATCGCCGAGCTCGCCCACGAACGCGGCATGGCCGTCGGCCTGAAGAACGACCTCGACCAGATCCCGGACCTGGTGGACGACTTCGACTTCGCCGTCAACGAGCAGTGCGCCCAGTACGGCGAGTGCGCCGACAACAAGCCGTTCATCGACGCGGACAAGGCGGTCTTCCACGTCGAGTACGAACTGCCCACCGACCGCTTCTGCGCCGACTCCCGCGCGCTGCGGCTGAGTTCGATGCTGAAGAAGTACGACCTCGGGGCGTGGCGCGAGGCCTGCTGAGCCTCAGCCCAGCGCCGCCACGACGAGCGCCGTCGTGGCGGCCGTCTCCGCGACCCCGCCGAAGACGTCACCGGTGACCCCGCCGAAGCGGCGCACGCAGCGCCGCAGCAGCAGTTCGGCGGCGGCGACGGCGGCCAGTACGGCGAGCGCGGTGCGGACCGCGTCGTGGGGCCCGAGGAAGGCGCCCGCCGCGGCCGCGGACGCCGTGACGGCCGCGGCCGTGACCAGCGCCCCGCCCCGCGGGACCACCCCGGCGACCGCCGCGCCCAGCCCCTCCGGGCGCGCGGCCGGCACCCCGGCCCGGGCGGCCACGGTCATCGCCAGCCGGGCGGCGACCGCCGAGGCCACGGCCGCGAGCGCGCCCCGCGTCCAGGAGGCGTCGTACGCCTGTGCCAGCGCGGCCACCTGGGCCAGCAGGACGAGGACGAGGGTGAGTACGCCGAACGGCCCGATGTCGGACTGCTTCATGATTCGCAGGGCGTCCTCGGCGGGCTTGCCGCTGCCCAGCCCGTCCGCGGTGTCGGCCAGGCCGTCCAGGTGCAGGCCCCGGGTGAGCACGGCCGGTACGGCGGCGGTGGCGACCGCGGCGAGCAGGGGGGCGGCGCCGAGGAACAGCAGCACCAGCCCGACGGCGGCGGCGACGGCCCCGACGGCCAGCCCGGCCAGCGGGGCGCACAGCATGCCGCCGCGCGCGGCCCCCCGGTCCCAGCGGGTCAGCCGGACCGGGAGCACGGTGAGGGTGCCGAAGGCGAACCGGAGGCCGTCGGGGGAGGGGGTCCTGAGCACCGGCGCAGACTACCCGGCGGTCGACGGGGCACTTCCGGGGCCCAGGGATAAAGTGCGCATATGGGAGATTGGTGGCACCGGAACATCGTCGAACCGGGCAAACTGCCGCTGCTGCTCGCCCTGACGGCGTTCGTGCTGACGTTCGTGATCACGCGGGTCATCACCCGGCTGATCCGGGCGGGCAAAGGGCCCTTCGGGAACGTCCAGGCGGGCGGGGTGCACATCCATCACGTGGTCCCCGGGGTCGTCCTCACCGTCATCGGCGGCTTCGCCGCGGTCGCGGGCGGCCGGCACGGGTTCGGGTCCGGGCTCGCGGCGGTCGTCTTCGGTATCGGGGCGGGGCTCGTGCTGGACGAGTTCGCGCTGATCCTGCACCTCGACGACGTCTACTGGAGCGAGGCCGGGCGCAAGAGCGTGGAGGTCGTGGTGGTCACGGCGGCCCTGGTCGGGCTGCTCCTCGCCGGCTTCACGCCGTTCGGCGTCGACAACATGTCCCAGGCCGAGCTGCAGGACCGGGCCAACGTCATCGCGACCGTCGCGGGGAACTTCCTGTTCTCCCTGCTCGCCCTCGCCAAGGGCAAGGCGCGGCTGGCGATCTTCGGGGTGATCGTGCCGTTGGTCGCGGTGGTGGGGGCGATCCGGCTGGCCCGTCCGGGTTCCTTCTGGGCCCGCCGCTTCTACACCAACCGGCCCCGCGCCCGCGCCAAGGCCCGCCTGCGCGCCTACCGCCACGACCGCCGTTGGTCGGGGCCCCGCCAGACCCTTCAGAACTGGATCGGGGGGCAGCCGGACCCGCCGGGGTCGTAGGGGGCGGATGCCTCCGGCGGTCGAGCGGCATGTTTGCGGCTGCCTGCGGCTGCCTGCGGCGCCTGTGTGGGGGGTGCCTGCGGCGGCCTGTGCGGCTCCGGTGGGGGTACGCGGTGCGCGTTCGGTGGTCTTGTGGGTCGGGGCCGGGTCGGGGGGTGTCCGTCCTCGGAACGGCGCGGAATCGGTCGGCCACAGAAGTACTGGTGTTGACGCGCCAACCGCTGCGGGCGGACACCCCCCGACCCGTCCCCTTCCCGCCGTACGCGGCTGACCGCCGCCCCGCCCCCGGCTCACGCCGCCCCGCCCTGGCTGACCGCCATCCCGCCCCGCCCCTGGCTGCGGGCTGCGTCACCGTCCTGGCTCGGGCCGCCGCGCCGCCCCAGCTGCGGGCAGTCGTGCCTGCGGCACGGGTGGGCGGTGGGGGTCCCCCCGCTCGGGCGAAGCCGAGAGTGGGGGAGGCACCCCGTCAGCGCCGGGCGCGACCCGCCCCCGGCCGGCACCCCACGCCGGGCACCCCCGGATCACGCGCCCACGCAGGGCACCGCACGGACGCCGGGCACCCCCGGATCACGTGCCCCCGCAGGGCACCGCACCCCCGGGTCGGGTCACGCCTCCTCCGGCCCGCACGGCAGCTCCGCCGCCAGTGCCGCCGCGGCCTGCACCAGGGGCAGTGCCAGCAGACCCCCCGCCCCCTCACCCACCCGCACGCCCTGCGACAGCAGCGGCTCCAGGGCCATCCGGTCCAGCGCCTTAGCCTGGCCCGGCTCCCCGCTGTCGTGCGCCGCCAGCCACCAGTCCGGCGCCCGGAAGGCGACCCGCTGGCCGACCAGCGCGCACGCGGCGGTCACCACCCCGTCCAGGATCACCGGCATCTTCCGCACCGCGCTCTGCAGCAGGAACCCCGTCATCGCGGTGAGATCCGCCCCGCCCACCGTCGCCAGCAGCCGCAACTGGTCGCCGAGCACCGGCCGCGCCCGTCGCAGCCCGTCCCGGATCGCCGCGCACTTGCGCATCCACGCCAGGTCGTCGATGGCCAGCCCGCCCCGCCCGGTGACGACCGACGCGTCCGTCCCGCACAGCGCCGCGACCAGCACGCCCGCCGCCGTCGTCCCGCCCACGCTCACGTCGCCGAGCACCACCAGGTCCGTACCGGAGTCGGCCTCCTCGTCGGCGACCGCCACCCCCGCCCGGAAGGCGGCCTCCGCCTCCTCGAGGGTGAGCGCGTCCTCGATGTCGAGCCGCCCGCTCCCGCGCCGCACCCGGTGCCCCGCGACCTCCGCCGGCAGCGACCCGGGGTCGCAGTCCAGCGCCATGTCGACGACCCGCACGGGCACCCCGAGGCGCCGCGCGAGCACGGACACCGGCCGGCCGCCCTCCAGCACCTCGCGCACCAGTGCGCTCGCGCTGCCCGCGGGCCGCGCCGACACGCCCAGTTCGGCGACCTTGTGGTCACCGGCGAAGAGCACCACCCGCGGCCGCTCCACCGGCCGTACCGGCACGGCGGACTGAGCCGCGGCCAGCCACTCGCCCAGGTCGTCCAGGCGGCCCAGCGACCCGGGCGGCACGACCTGGCGCTCCCGGCGCGCCTCGGCGTCGCGGCGCACCCCGCCGTCCGGGCGCTCGATCAGATCGGTGAAGTCGTCGAGATTCAGCGAGCTCATTCGCCGAACAGTACCGGCCCCGCCCGAACGCCACGGCGGTCACATCCGCACCGCGCCCCACCGGCGTCGTTGCCCTCCGGAACGCCTCCCCGTACGTAACGTTTTGCGGTGGATTGCCGTACCCGCCCCTCCGCCCCGTCGGGAGCCGCCCATGTCCGCACCGCCTCCCATGCCCGCCGTGCCCCCGGTCCCCGTCCACGGGCCGCACCGCGCGGACTGCCCCTGGTGCGGCTCGCTGCGGCTGCGCCCCCGCCCCGCCCGCCAGGACCCCCGGTACAAGGGCGCGCCGGCCCGCTCCGTCCTGGACCGCTGCCGGGACTGCGGGCACGCCTTCCGCAACCCGCCCCTCGACCCCCGGCCCGCGCCCCCCGCCGTCCGGGCCGGCGTCCGCCTCAGACACACCCTGGCCGCCCGCGCCATGCTCCGCCGCTGCCCCGACCCGGAGAGCTGGCTCGACGTCGGCACCGGCGACGCCGACTTCCCCCGCACGGCCCGTACGTACTTCCCCTACACCTCGTTCGACGGCGTGGACCCCACCCACCGGGTCCTGCGCGCCCGCGCCGCCGAACGCGTCGAGGAGGCGTACGTGGGCCGGCTGGCGGACCCGCACATCGCCTCCCGGCTCCGTGCCCGCTACGACGTCGTCAGCCTCTTCCAGCACCTGGAACGCGTCCCCGACCCGCGCGCCGAACTGCGCGCCGCCCTGCGCGCGCTGCGCCCGGGCGGACATCTGCTCCTCGACGTCGCCGACCCGCGCCGCCTGTGCGCCCCGCCGCCCCACCCGGCGGGCCTGCGCGCCGAACTGGAGGCCCACGGCTGCGCCGTCCTCACCGGCCCGCGGGACACCCGCCTCGTCGCCCGCAAGGAGGCGTCAGCCCCGTAGCACCAGCGCCTGGCCCGCCACCACCAGCAGCACCTGCTCGCACTCGTCGGCGAACGCCGCGTTGAGCCGCCCCAGTTCGTCCCGGTAGCGGCGGCCCGACGCGGTGGCCGGCACGATTCCCGACCCCACCTCGTTCGACACGGCGACGACGGCGCGCCGCGTGGCGCGCACCGCCTCCGTCAGCTCCCGCACCCGCTCCCGCAGGGCCCGCTCGCCGCCGTCGGACCACTCCGCGTCGTCCCACGCCCCGACGGCGTCCATCGCGTCGGTCAGCCACAGCGACAGGCAGTCGACGAGCAGCGGCGGCCCGTCGTCCTTCAGCAGCGGGACCAGGTCGCAGGTCTCCACGGTGCGCCACGAGCCCGGCCGGCGCTCACGGTGCGCGCTGACCCGGGCCGCCCACTCCGTGTCCCCGTTGCGGGAGCCGCCGGTGGCCACGTACAGCACGTCGGGGAAGGACTCCAGCCGCCGCTCGGCCTCCACCGACTTGCCCGACCGGGCCCCGCCCAGCACCAGCGTGCGCCGCGGTACGTCGGGCACGTCCTCGTACACGCCCGCCACCAGCGTCGTCCCGTCCGGCACCGCCCGCGCCCCGGCCGCCGCCAGCCGCCGCGCCAGCTCCCGGCCCGGCGGCACCTCGTGGCCGATATGGACGGCGACCACGTCCGTCGTCGGCCCCGACGCGCCCACCGCCCGCAGCTTCGCCAGCGCGTCCGGCCGCCCCACGACGTCCGCGAGGACCAGGTCGTACGGCTCCGCCGGGGCCTCCAGACCGGCCGGCGCCCCGCCCGGCGGCAGATACAGCAGCCGCTGCCCGTCCGGCCCGGTCACGGCGTACCCGGTGCCCGGCGCGTCCATCGCCACCGCCCGCACCCGGTGCCCGGTCAGCAGCGCCAGCTCCCGCCCGTCCGGCACCCGGCCCGGCTGCGGCAGCCCGGCGGGCACCTCGACGGCGGGACCGTCGTGCGGGTGCGACAGCAGCACCTGCCGCACCCCTGCCAGGGAGTGCCCGGCCCGCGCGGCGGCGAACGCGGCGCCGGGCGTCAGGTCGAGGAGCAGCGCCCCGTCGACCAGCAGCGCGGTCGCCGCGCGCGCGTTCTCGCCCTGCGCCGCGGCACACGCCGCGCAGGGGCAGTCGGGGCGGGGAAGTCCCGCGGGGGCACCGGTGCCGAGCAACGTCACGTCCACGCCCCGATTCTCGCCGGTCACCCCCTGACGTGCGCGCCCGAGGCCCCCGGTCGTACCCGGCCTTCTACGACGGGCCGGGCTCAGCGCATAGGCTGCGACCGGGGGCCGGACCAAGATCCGGCTTCCGCTCTGCATGTGCTCACATCTTGGAGGCGTACATGGCGGCATGGACGTGGCGGTTCGAGACGGCCGGGGGGACGGAGGTCCAGCCCGCGGTGCAGCCCGAGGAGTTCACCACGCAAGGGGACGCCGAGTCCTGGATCGGGGAGCACTGGAAGGACCTGCGGGAGGGCGGCGCGGACCAGGTCCGGCTCTTCGAGGACTCCACGGAGATCTACGGGCCGATGAGCCTGCACGCCGAAGAGGGCTGACCGGCCGTCGCGCGAGGGGGCGGGCCCGCGGTGGCCGCCCCCTCGCGCGTCACTGCTCGCCCAGGGTCACCGCGGCGGTGCGCTCGTCACCGCCGCGGGTGTACGTCACCTCGGTGCGCTCGCCCGGCCGTTTCGACGCCAGGGCCTCGGCGAGCGAGGTGACGGTGGTGATGTCCGCGCCGCCCAGCCCGGTGATGACGTCCCCGGCCCGCAGCCCCGCCAGGTCCGCGGCCCCGCCCTCGTCGACGCTGACGACGGCCGCGCCCGCGGGACGGTAGGAGTCGTCGACGACCGTACGGGCGGTGATGCCGAGCGCCGCCCGGCCCGAGTCGGTCACCTTGCCGTACCTGACGATCTGGCCGGCGACCGTCTTCACCATCGACGCCGGGATCGCGAACCCGATGCCGGGGGCCGCGCTGCCCTCGAGGCCGGGATCGGTCGCGGCGAGCGTCGGGATGCCGATGACCTGCCCGTCGAGGTCGACCAGGGCGCCGCCGCTGTTGCCGGGGTTGATGGCGGCCGAGGTCTGCACCATGTTGACGAGCGTGGCGCCCGTACCCCCGCCCTCGCTGCCCTCGGTGACGGTCCGCCCGGTCGCCGACACGATGCCCTGCGTCACGCTGGAGGACAGCCCGAGCGGCGAGCCCATCGCCAGCACGATCTGCCCCACCTCGACCTTCGCGGACTCCCCGAAGGACGCCGCCTTCAGCCCCGAGGGCACCTTGTCCAGCTTGACGACGGCGAGGTCCTGCTCGGGGTAGGAGGAGACGAGCCGCGCGGACAGCGGGTCCTCGCTGTGGGCGGTCGTCACGCGGAAGGTCTTCTGCTCCCCGACCACGTGGGCGTTGGTGACGATGTGCCCCTTCGTGTCGTACACGACCCCGGAGCCCAGGTCCTCGCCGGCCCGGATCTGCACGACCGACGGCAGCACGTCCTCGATCACGCGCTGGTAGTCGCTCTGGAGGTCGTCGGAGGTGAGCGGGGCGGCGGCCCGTGCCGGGGCGTCCTGCCGCCCGCCGCCACCGGAGGCCGCCCCGCCCGCCGAACACCCGGCGAGGAGCGCCAGGGAGCACACCGGCACGGCGACGCGGGCACGGAAGCGGGACGGGCGGGCACGGAAGACGTCCATGCCCCGAGTCTCACGGGCGCCCCGCACACCCTGCCCCCGGAAAGCACCCGATCGAGTGCACCCGACAGGCCCCCGGGTCCGGTCGCTCGGATCACGCCGCGGATGCGCGGGGCGGCCGACTTCCGGCGGACCGGCCCCCACGAACGGCCCTCAGCCGCGCACCCCGCACAGGTGCAGCAGCGCCGCGACCCCCCGGTACGGGTCCGTGCGACCTGCCCGTTCCTCCGCGGCCAGCAGTGTCCCGAGGTCGTCCGGGGCCGTGGCACCGTCGGGTGCCGTGTCCGTGAAGACCCGGACGCCGTACCAGGTGTGCAGCGGTGCGCCGATGCCGGCCAGCTTGGCCGTCAGCGTCGCCAGCCGGTCCGCGCGGACATCCAGACCGAGGCGGTTGCGGTAGGCGGTGGTGTCGAAGGCGGCCAGCGCCCCGGCCCAGTCGCCGTGCAGGCCGGCCCGCATGGCGAGCGCGTCGCCGTTGCGCACGAGCAGCGACAGCAGGCCGCCGGGCGCGAGCATCCGGGCGAGCCCGGCCAGCAGCGGGTCGGGCTCCTCGACGTACATGAGCACGCCGTGGCACAGCACCACGTCGAAGCTGCCCGGCAGGAAGTGCACACCGGTGTCCCGGCCGTCGCCCTCGATGATCCGCATCCGGTCCCGGATGCCCTCCGGCTGGCCCGCCAGGGCCTCGCGCGCCGCGGCGATCATCGTGGCGTCCCGCTCCAGGCCGGTCACCTGGTGCCCGGCCCGTGCCAGCCGCAGCGCCTGGGTGCCCTGGCCCATGCCGACGTCGAGCACCCGCAACCGTCTGCCCACAGGGAAGCGGCCGACTATCTGTTCGTCGAGCTGCCGGGCCACCAGCTCCTGGCGCACGACGTCGCGCAGACCGCCCAGCTTGTCCAGCCAGGCCTCGGCCGCGCCCCGGGTGAACGGCGTGGTGCTCAGGGCCGCTCCCCGCGCTTGACCTGCGGCTTGGGCAGCCGGAGCCGGCGCATCTGGAGCGAGCGCATCAGCGCGTAGGCGACGGCGCCGCGCCGGCGGTCGTCGGGGAAGCGCTCGGCGAGGCGCTTCTTCAGCCGGAAGCCGGTGACGATCGAGTCGAGCACGATGAGCACGATCACGACCAGCCACAGCAGCAGCGCGATGTTCTGCAGCGAGGCCACCCGGATCATGCTCAGCACGAGGATGACCACGGCCATCGGCAGGAAGTACTCGGCGACGTTGAACCGCGAGTCGATGAAGTCGCGGGCGAACCGGCGGACCGGGCCCTTGTCGCGGGCCGGCAGGAACCGCTCGTCGCCGCTCGCGAGCGCCTGGCGCTGGCGCTCCATCGCGGCGCGGCGCTCCTCGCGCTGACGCCTGGCGGCCTCCTTGCGCGTCATCTGCGTATTGGCGACGCTGCGGCGCTGGGACTGGGCCTCACTGCGCTTGGGCGTGGGCCTGCCCTTCGGGGCCTGCGGGTCGCGGGGCTGCTTGGAGTCGGTCACCGGCGCCTTGACGGCGCTCGGGGCCTTCTCTTCCTTGGCACGGCTACGGAACACAAAACCCAAGGGTACGGGGTGGGGGAGTGTGGACCCCAGCCCGGTGGGGAACGATCCGGCAACGCCAGTCGTCGGTAAAGGGGACAGAGGGGACGTTGCGTACGGCCCGGGGGGCCGGGCCCGGGGCCGTTCCCCGGGGAGCACCTACTCCTTACGCCGGACCGGGAGCGTGCGCAGGTCGTCCTTGGGGATGAGCGCATCCGTCCCCGAACAGTGCGGTAATGGATGCAGGGCCCGTACTGTGGGTTCTGTTGCAGTCGCTGGAGCTGGAGTCGGTCAGAAGGGGGCGCGCGAAGCCCATGAGCGGTGTCATGAAGCGTATGGGGATGATCTTCCGCGCGAAGGCCAACAAGGCCCTTGACCGGGCCGAGGACCCGCGCGAGACCCTCGATTACTCGTACCAGAAACAGCTTGAGCTGCTCCAGAAGGTGCGCCGCGGCGTCGCCGACGTGGCGACCAGCCGCAAGCGCCTGGAGCTCCAGCTCAACCAGCTCCAGTCCCAGTCGTCCAAGCTGGAGGACCAGGGCCGCAAGGCGCTCGCGCTGGGCCGCGAGGACCTGGCCCGCGAGGCGCTGTCCCGCCGCGCCGCGCTCCAGCAGCAGGTGACCGACCTGGAGACGCAGCACGCCACCCTGCAGGGCGAGGAGGAGAAGCTCACCCTCGCGGCCCAGCGCCTCCAGGCCAAGGTGGACGCCTTCCGTACGAAGAAGGAGACCATCAAGGCCACCTACACGGCCGCCCAGGCGCAGACCCGCATCGGCGAGGCGTTCTCCGGCATCTCCGAGGAGATGGGCGACGTGGGCCTGGCGATCCAGCGGGCCGAGGACAAGACCGCGCAGCTCCAGGCGCGGGCCGGCGCCATCGACGAACTGCTCGCCTCCGGTGCCCTCGACGACCAGTCCGGGATGCACAAGGACGACATCCAGGCCGAGCTGGACCGGCTCTCCGGTGGTACGGATGTAGAGCTGGAACTGCAGCGCATGAAGGCCGAACTGGCCGGCGGCAGCACCGCCGACCGCCAGGCGATCGAGGGCGGCCAGGGTCAGGGCCGGAGCCAGTCGCAGCAGCAGCCGCAGGACACCCCGCGTTTCGACAAGCAGTAGCCCACGCCGAGGAGGGCGACATGATCGTGAGGATCATGGGGGAGGGACAGGTGACGCTGGCCGACGGCCGCCTCGCCGAGCTGAACAAGCTGGACGACGAACTCCTCGCCGAGATGGAGAACGGCGACGGCCCCGGTTTCCGCGCGACCCTCCAGGCCCTGCTGGCCAAGGTCCGGGAGCTGGGGGAGCCGCTGCCGGACGACTCCCTGGAGCCGTCGGACCTGATCCTCCCCTCCCCGGACGCCACCCTGGAGGACGTCCGGGAACTGCTGAGCGACGACGGCCTCATCCCGGACGGTTCCTGAGAACGCCGCCCGGCGTTCCCGGCCCGTCCCGCGTTCGGGGACGGGGCCGTGCGGGCCGCTGCGGGGGTCCGGGGGCGCGGCTCCCGGGCCGACGGCCACCGTGACCACGAGCGCCCCGCGAAGGGGCGCCCACTCCGGCTACCGTAAACACGCGTGAGCACCTTCGCGCGCGCCCGCTGCCGGCTGGGCGCGCACCCCTTCGCCCTGGACGCCGCCCTCGCGGCGGCCGTCCTCGCGTGCATGGTGGCCGGCTCCTTCGCCGACCCGCACGGCCCCGACGGCGTCACCTGGGGCGTGCGCACCCCCGACCCGCTCAGCCTCGTGCTCATGGTGCTCGCCGCGGCCGCGCTCGTCCGGCGCCGCCGCGCCCCCCTCGCGGTGCTGGCGTTCACCGGCTGCCTGTCCGTCGTCGAGTTCGTCACCGGCGACCCCCGCGCCCCGGTCGCCATGGCCGCCGTCGTCGCCCTCTACACCGTCGCCGCCGCCACCGACCGCTCCACGACCTGGCGGGTCGGCCTGCTGACCATGACCGTGCTGACCGGCGCGGCCATGCTGGCCGGCCCCCTGCCCTGGTACGCCCAGGACAACGTCGCCGTCCTGGCCTGGACCGGCATCGGCGCCACCGCCGGGGACGCCGTCCGCAGCCGTCGCGCCTTCGTCCGGGCCATCCGGGAACGCGCCGAGAAGGCCGAGCGGACCCGTGAGGAGGAGGCCCGCCGCCGCGTGGCCGAGGAGCGGCTGCGCATCGCCCGCGACCTCCACGACGTCGTCGCCCACCACATCGCCCTGGTCAACGTCCAGGCCGGGGTCGCCGCCCACGTCATGGACAAGCGCCCCGACCAGGCCAAGGAGGCCCTCGCGCACGTGCGGGAGGCCAGCCGGTCCGCGCTCGACGAACTGCGCGCCACCGTCGGCCTGCTCCGCCAGTCCGACGACCCCAGGGCCCCGACCGAGCCCGCACCCGGTCTGGACCGCCTCGACGACCTCGTCGCCACCTTCCGCCACGCGGGGCTGCACGTCGAGGTGGCCCGCGCCGACCAGAACACCACCCTGCCCGCCTCCGTGGACCTGGCCGCCTACCGGATCATCCAGGAGGCGCTGACCAATGTGCGCAAGCACGCGGGGCCGCGGGCGAAGGCCGAGGTGAGCGTCGTCCGGGTGGGGCCCGACATCGAGGTCACCGTCCTCGACGACGGCTCCGGGGAGCCGGACGCCGACACCGGGGCCGACGGCGGCGGGCACGGGCTGCTCGGAATGCGCGAGCGCGTCACCGCCGTCGGCGGCGCCCTGACGACCGGTCCCCGCTACGGAGGCGGCTTCCGGGTCCATGCGATCCTTCCCGTCAGCAACCGCGACGATCACGCGAAGGATGCCGTATGACGATCCGTGTCCTGCTCGCCGACGACCAGGCACTGCTGCGCAGCGCCTTCCGGGTACTGGTCGACTCCGAGCCGGACATGGAGGTGGTGGGCGAGGCGTCCGACGGCGCGGAGGCGGCCCGGCTGGCGGCCGAACGGCGGGCCGACGTGGTGCTGATGGACATCCGGATGCCGGGCACGGACGGCCTCGCCGCCACCCGGATGATCAGCGCCGACCCGGCTCTCGCCCATGTCCGCGTGGTCATACTGACCACCTTCGAGGTCGACGACTACGTGGTGCAGTCGCTGCGCGCCGGCGCCTCCGGCTTCCTCGGCAAGGGGTCCGAGCCGGAGGAACTGCTGAACGCGATCCGCGTCGCGGCCGGCGGTGAGGCACTGCTGTCCCCGGCCGCCACCAAGGGGCTGATCGCCCGCTTCCTCGCCCACGAGGACGGCGCCGACGAGCCGGACCGCGACCCGGCCCGCGCCGAGAAACTGGCCTCGCTGACCGTGAGGGAGCGCGAGGTGCTGGTGCAGGTCGCGGGCGGCCACTCCAACGACGAGATCGCCGAGCGCCTGGAGGTCAGCCCGCTCACCGTGAAGACCCACGTCAACCGGGCGATGGGCAAGCTGGGCGCCCGTGACCGGGCCCAATTGGTCGTCATCGCGTACGAATCCGGACTGGTACGCCCAAGGGTGGAGTGATCCCGGCCCGGCCGTACTGCGCCGGGAGTAGGCGCCGGATAAGGAAATGGACCTGGGGCCTAGGAAACCGGGGCCGGCCATGACGCAGGGTGTTGGGGTGGGCGCCCGCCCGTGCCCTTCCTCCGCTCGGCCACAGAAGAGAGACCCCGCACCCATGTCCTGGCTGTCGAGATTCAGCCTCGCGCAACGGGCCCTTATCGGGCTGATGTCGATCATCGCGCTCGTCTTCGGGGCGATCGCGATCCCCCAGCTCAAGCAGCAGTTGCTGCCCACCATCGAACTGCCCATGGTGTCCGTGCTGGCGCCGTACCAGGGCGCGTCGCCCGACGTGGTCGAGAAGCAGGTCGTCGAACCGATCGAGGACAGCCTCGAGGCGGTCGACGGTGTCTCGGGCGTCACCTCCACGGCGAGCGAGGGCAACGCCGTGATCATGGCGTCCTTCGACTACGGCAACGGCACCCAGCAGCTCGTCGCCGACGTCCAGCAGGCCGTCAACCGGGCCCGCGCCCAGCTCCCGGACGGCGTGGACCCGCAGGTCGTCTCCGGCTCGACGGACGACATCCCGACCGTCGTCCTCGCCGTCACCTCCGGCAAGGACCAGCAGGCGCTGGCCGATCAGCTCGACCGGACGGTCGTCCCGGCCCTGAAGGACATCGACGGGGTCGCCCAGGTCGTGGTCGACGGCGTGCGGGACGTCCAGGTCGCCGTCACCCCCGACCCGGCGAAGCTCGCCGAGGCCGGCGTGGGCCCGCAGGCGCTCGCCCAGTCCCTGCAGGCCGGCGGCGCGACCGTGCCGGCCGGCTCGTTCGACGAGGGCGGCGCCAACCGCACCGTCCAGGTCGGCGGCGGCTTCACCTCGCTGGAGCAGATCCAGAACCTGATGGTCACCGGCGAGGGCGTGAAGAAGCCGGTGCGCCTCGGTGACATCGCCTCCGTCGAGGAGGAGGAGGCGAGGGCCGACTCCCTCACCCGCACCAACGGCAGCCCGAGCCTCGCCGTCGCCGTGACCATGGACCACGACGGCTCCGCGGTGGCCATCTCGAACGCCGTCGAGGACAAGCTGCCCGACCTGCGCGAGCAGCTCGGCTCCGGCGCGACCCTGACCGTCGTCAGCGACCAGGGCCCGGCGGTCTCCAAGGCCATCGAGGGCCTGACCACCGAGGGCGCCCTCGGTCTGGTCTTCGCGGTCCTCGTCATCCTGGTCTTCCTGGCCTCGATCCGCTCCACCCTGGTCACCGCCGTCTCCATCCCGCTGTCGGTGGTGCTGGCGCTGATCGTGCTGTGGACGCGGGACCTGTCGCTCAACATGCTGACGCTGGGCGCGCTGACCATCGCCATCGGCCGGGTCGTCGACGACTCGATCGTGGTGCTGGAGAACATCAAGCGGCACCTCGGCTACGGCGAGGAGCGCCAGGAGGCCATCCTCAAGGCCGTCCGCGAGGTGGCCGGCGCGGTCACCTCCTCGACGCTCACCACGGTGGCCGTGTTCCTGCCCATCGGCCTCGTCGGCGGCATGGTCGGCGAGCTGTTCGGCTCCTTCAGCCTCACCGTCACCGCCGCCCTGCTGGCGTCCCTGCTGGTGTCGCTGACGGTCGTGCCGGTGCTGTCGTACTGGTTCCTGCGCCCGCCGAAGGGCACCCCCGAGGACGCGGCCGAGGCCCGGCGCCTGGCCGAGGAGAAGGAGGCCAGGAGCCGCCTGCAGCGCCTGTACGTCCCGGTCCTGCGCTTCGCCACCCGGCGCCGGCTGACCAGCGTGGCCATCGCGGTCGCCGTCCTGGTCGGCACGTTCGGGATGGCGCCGCTGCTGAAGACGAACTTCTTCGACCAGGGCGAGCAGAAGGTCCTCAGCGTCAAGCAGGAGCTGGAGCCGGGCACCAGCCTCGGTGCGACGGACGCGCAGGCCAAGAAGGTGGAGAAGCTGCTCGGCGAGACGGAGGGCGTCAAGGACTACCAGGTCACCGTCGGCTCGTCCGGCTTCATGGCGGCCTTCGGCGGCGGCACGGACACCAACCAGGCCTCGTACCAGGTGATGCTGGAGGACTCGGCGTCCTACGAGGACGTCCAGGAGCACATCGAGGAGGGGCTGGCGAAGCTCGACGGCATCGGCACCACCACGGTCGCCGCCGGCGACGGCTTCGGCAGCCAGGACCTCAGCGTCGTCGTCAAGGCGGCCGACGCCCAGGTGCTGCGCGAGGCCTCCGAGAAGGTCCGCGAGGCGGTCGCCGGGCTCGACGACGTCACCGACGTCACCAGCGACCTGGCGCAGAGCGTGCCGCGCATCTCGGTCAAGGCCAACGCGAAGGCCGCCGCGGCCGGGTTCAGCGACCAGACGCTCGGCGCGGCCGTCGCCCAGGCGGTGCGCGGCACCCCCGCGGCCAAGGCGGTCCTGGACGACACCGAGCGCGACGTCGTCATCAAGGCGGACCGGCCGGCGCGCACGACGGCCGAGCTGAAGGCCCTGGACCTCGGCCCGGCCAAGCTCGGCGACATCGCCACGGTCGAGCTGGTCGACGGCCCGGTGTCCATGACCCGCATCGACGGCCAGCGCGCGGCGACGATCACCGCCAAGCCGACCGGTGACAACACGGGCGCGGTGAGCACCCAGCTCCAGTCGAAGATCGACGCTCTGGACCTGCCGGCCGGCGCCACGGCCGAGATCGGCGGCGTCACCGCCGACCAGGACGAGGCGTTCGTCAACCTGGGCCTGGCCATGCTCGCGGCCGTCGCGATCGTGTTCATGCTGCTGGTGGGCACCTTCCGGTCGCTGGCCCAGCCGCTGATCCTGCTGGTGTCCATCCCGTTCGCGGCGACCGGCGCGATCGGCCTGCTGATCGCCACGGGCACCCCGATGGGCGTCCCGGCGATGATCGGCATGCTGATGCTGATCGGCATCGTGGTCACCAACGCGATCGTGCTGATCGACCTGATCAACCAGTACCGCAAGCAGGGCCACGGCGTCGTCGAGGCGGTGATCGAGGGCGGCCGGCACCGGCTGCGGCCCATCCTGATGACCGCCCTGGCGACGATCTTCGCCCTGCTCCCGATGGCGCTGGGCATCACCGGCGAGGGCGGCTTCATCGCCCAGCCGCTGGCGGTGGTGGTGATCGGCGGCCTGATCACCTCGACGCTGCTGACGCTGCTGCTGGTGCCGACGCTCTACGCGATGCTGGAGCTGCGCAAGGAGCGGCGCGCGAAGAAGCGGGCCGCGAAGAAGGGCCTGCCCGAGCAGCCGAAGCCGTCGCAGGAACCGGAGCCGGCCCAGGTCTGACCCCGGCCGGTACGACGAAGGGGCGCCCCCGTGAGTCATCACGGGGGCGCCCCTGCCCGTCGCGCGGGCGCCGGTCACGGAGCCCGGCCGGCCGCGCGACCGCTCAGTGCTCAGAACCGGACAGGCCGGTCAATGCTCCGGATCCTCCCGGTCGGTGTGCGGCGGCGGCCCGAGCGGGTTACGGCAGCGCCAGCATCCGCTCCAGCGCCAGCTTGGCGAAGGCTTCCGTCTCCTTGTCGACCTCGATGCGGTTGACCAGCGTGCCCTCGGCGAGGGACTCCAGCGCCCACACCAGGTGCGGCAGGTCGATGCGGTTCATGGTCGAGCAGAAGCAGACCGTCTTGTCGAGGAAGACGATCTCCTTGCCCTCGGAAGCGAAACGGTTCGCCAGCCGCCGGACCAGGTTCAGCTCGGTGCCGATCGCCCACTTGGAACCGGCCGCGGCCGCTTCCAGGGTCTTGATGATGTACTCGGTCGAGCCGACGTAGTCCGCCGCGGCCACGACCTCGTGCCGGCACTCGGGGTGCACCAGGACGTTCACGCCCGGGATGCGCTCGCGCACGTCGTTCACCGAGTTGAGGCTGAAACGGCCGTGCACCGAGCAGTGCCCGCGCCACAGGATCATCTTCGCGGCGCGCAGCTCCTCGGCCGTCAGCCCGCCGTTCGGCTTGTGCGGGTTGTAGACGACGCAGTCCTCGAGGGACATGCCCATGTCCCGCACCGCGGTGTTGCGGCCCAGGTGCTGGTCGGGCAGGAAGAGGACCTTCTCGCCCTGCTCGAAGGCCCAGTCCAGGGCGCGCCGCGCGTTGGACGAGGTGCAGATGGTGCCGCCGTGCTTGCCGGTGAACGCCTTGATGTCCGCGGAGGAGTTCATGTACGAGACGGGCACGACCTGCTCGGCGACGCCGGCCTCGGTCAGCACGTCCCAGCACTCGGCGACCTGCTCGGCGGTGGCCATGTCGGCCATGGAGCAGCCGGCCGCGAGGTCGGGCAGGACCACCTTCTGGTCGTCGGTGGTGAGGATGTCCGCCGACTCCGCCATGAAGTGGACGCCGCAGAAGACGATGTACTCGGCCTCCGGGCGCGCGGCGGCGTCCCGGGCCAGCTTGAAGGAGTCGCCCGTGACGTCCGCGAACTGGATGACCTCGTCGCGCTGGTAGTGGTGGCCGAGGACGAAGACCTTGTCCCCGAGCTTCTCCTTGGCCGCGCGGGCGCGTGCGACCAGGTCCGGGTCGGAGGGCGAGGGCAGGTCGCCGGGGCACTCCACGCCGCGTTCGCTCCTCGGGTCGGCCTCGCGGCCGAGCAGCAGCAGGGCGAGGGGCGACGGCTGCACGTCGAGGTCCTGGGGTTGGGCGGTGGTCACGACACGCACCCTTTCTACTTTTCGTCTAACTGACGCTATATATCATAACCGGTTCACGTCACTTTGACGATGGCCATCGTGTCGATGTGACGTGAATCCCGGTTCCCGTGGCGCTGTCCGCGCCCACGGGCATGTGCGAGCATGAAGAGACGGCCGAGGAGCACACGACGGGCCGGCCCCGGAATGAATCCGCGGCCCCGCCGGTTGGAACCGTCGGCAAGCAGTCTCCGTACAACCCGGGAGAGATGTAGATGTCCGTATCGGACGAGACCAGCACCGTCACCGACGGCATCATCCTGACCGACGCCGCCGCGGCCAAGGTCAAGGCGCTGCTCGACCAGGAAGGCCGTGACGACCTGGCGCTGCGCGTCGCCGTCCAGCCCGGTGGCTGCTCCGGCCTGCGCTACCAGCTCTTCTTCGACGAGCGTTCGCTCGACGGCGACGTCGTGAAGGACTTCGGCGGGGTCAAGGTCACCACCGACCGCATGAGCGCCCCGTACCTGGGTGGCGCCACCATCGACTTCGTGGACACGATCGAGAAGCAGGGCTTCACGATCGACAACCCGAACGCGACGGGCTCCTGCGCCTGCGGCGACTCCTTCAGCTGAGTCGCGCGGCACACCGCGACGAAGGGCGGCGGTCCGGGTGTTCCCCGGGCCGCCGCCCCTTCGCGTCCGCGCCCGTCAGCCGCCCGACGGGGCCGGAAGCCGCGCGCCCGGCTTGAACTGCGGGATCCGCGCGCCGTCCGTCCCCACGACCGCGCGGTCGCCGAGCGGCTTGTCCAGCGTCACCGTCCGCTCGTACTCCTTGGCGATCAGGATGCAGACCTTGTCCGGGTGCGGGGTCTCGGTCACCGTCACCTTCACCTGCCCGGCGCTCTCCTTCGCCTTCGCGTCGTAGTCCGAGCACACCCCGCCGGTGAAGTGCACGGTCAGCTCGGTGCCCTCGGCCGTCCAGCCGCTCACCCGCACGTCACGCGGCGACCGGGGAGCCGACGGCGGCTCGGTGGACGGGGACGGCGCGGGCGCGGCGAGGTACGCCGGATCGACCGCCGGACGGGTCACCGTGACGACGTCCGCGGCGCCCGGCGTCCGCACCTCGAACAGCCAGGACGGCACCAGCGTCTGCCGCCCCCGCACCGGATACGCGGCCAGCCCGAACACCGCGTCCTCGACCGTGGCCGTCCGCTGTCCGGACGGCGGGGCCGTCGGCGCGCCCGTCCCCGCCGACGGCTCGCACGGCGCCTGACGCGCGTCCTCCTGCGGTACCGGGCCCGTACAGCCGCCGATGCCCGCGCCGGTACCGGCGCCCGGCGCGTTCAGCAGCGCCAGCGTCCTCCTGGCGTCCAGGACGGGATACGTGTCGCCCTTGACCGGCGCCTTCACCTGGCCGCTGCCGCCGACCACCTCGCCCTGCGCGCTGACCACCACACCGGTCGTCCAGCCGTACGTGGGCAGACCGCCGACCTCGGGCTCGGCGTTCACGGCCCGCCGGGCGCCCATGACCTGGCTCGCGTCCAGCTTGGCGTCGTCCTGGCCCAGCGCCTTGAGGACCGGAGCCGCCGCCTTCTTCGCCGCCGCCTCGCTCACCGGGTTCCCGTCCGCGGAGGGCGCCTTGCACACCGGGCCCTTCCCGCAGTCGTCGGTGCCGGGCGCGTAGCGGTGGAAGGACCACGTCCCCGGCGCCTGCCGGGCCACCGTGAGCAGCGGCCCCGAGCCGTCCTTGGCGTTGCCGGCCCGCCAGGAGTCCCCCTGGAGCCGCGGGCTCCCCTCGATGCCGAGGGCCTGCGCCAGGCGGGCCACCTCGGCCTCGCCGACCTCGCCCCCGGCCCGGTACACGGGCGCCGAACCGGGCCCCTCGGGAAGCGGACCGTCGGCGCGGTAGGTGAGGCCGGACGGGTCGGGCTCGCCCGGCGCGATGCCGTTGCCGCCGCCGTCCGTGCCGCCGGGGGCCGGTGCGCCGTACCCGTCGAGGGGCAGCGGCGGGGGAGTGCCGCCCCCCGGCGCCCCGGCCGCCGCGCCGTCGTCCGTACCGCCGCCCGAGGCGGACGTGGCCACATAGGCTCCGCCGGCCCCCACGAGCAGCACGGCGGCGGCGACGGAGGCTACGGCGACCGCCGGGGGACGCCGCCGGGCGGGACGTCCGGTGCCGCCCCCGTCGGCGGCGCGGACGTCGTCGTTGTCGGGTCGCTCGCTGTTCACCGCATCGCTCCTTCGGCTGTGGCTCGGGACAGCGATGGGACGCGGTGGGGGAGGATCCGGTTCCCCCCGGCCGGCACGGTTCGCCCGAACGGCCGCGGGGAGCCTCCGGCGCCTCCTAGTCGCCGTAGTCCGACATCGCCTCCAGCAGCCGTGCCGAGGTCCGCGGCACACGCACGCCGTGGATCAGGGACGGCGGGACGGGGCCGGCCGGGTGCCGTTCGGGGGGTGACCAGCGCGGGGCCATCCGGGCGCAGTCGCCGCGCAGCGACGCGAGGTCGCCCTCCAGATCGGCCGGGGCGGGTGCGACGGTCTTCGGGTTCGTCATAACGGAACCGTAGGCACGTTCCGCGGCGCGCAGGAAGTTCTACTATCGGGTAGTTTCGGTGGCTTCGAAGTCGGCGCCCCTCCGGGTAGCGTGAGCTGTCAACCCGCCTCCCCTCAGGAGAGAGTCCACGCCGTGCGCATCGCAGTCACCGGCTCCATCGCCACCGACCACCTCATGACCTTCCCCGGCCGCTTCTCCGACCAGCTCGTCGCGGACCAACTGCACACGGTCTCGCTCTCCTTCCTGGTCGACCAGCTCGACGTGCGCCGGGGCGGCGTCGCCGCGAACATCGCCTTCGGCATGGGACAGCTCGGCACCCGGCCGATCCTGGTCGGTGCGGCCGGCTCGGACTTCGCCGAGTACCGCGCCTGGCTCGACCGGCACGGCGTCGACACCCGCTCGGTGCGCATCTCCGAGACCCTGCACACCGCCCGCTTCGTGTGCACCACGGACGCCGACCACAACCAGATCGGCTCCTTCTACACGGGCGCGATGAGCGAGGCCCGCCTGATCGAGCTGAAGACCGTCGCCGACCGCGTGGGCGGCCTGGACCTGGTCTCCATCGGCGCCGACGACCCGGAGGCGATGCTCCGGCACACCGAGGAGTGCCGCTCGCGGTCCATCCCCTTCGCCGCCGACTTCTCCCAGCAGATCGCCCGGATGAACGGCGACGAGATCCGGATACTGCTGGACGGGGCGACCTACCTCTTCTCCAACGAGTACGAGAAGGGGCTCATCGAGACCAAGACCGGCTGGACCGACGAGGAGATCCTCGGCCGCGTCGGCCACCGCGTCACCACCCTCGGCGCGCGGGGCGTGCGCATCGAGCGGGCCGGCGAGGAGACCATCGAGGTCGGCGTCCCCGACGAGGAGCGCAGGGCCGACCCCACGGGCGTCGGCGACGCCTTCCGCGCCGGGTTCCTGTCGGGCCTGGCCTGGGGCGTCTCCCTGGAGCGTGCCGCGCAGGTCGGATGCATGCTCGCCACGCTGGTCATCGAGACGGTGGGCACCCAGGAGTACCAGCTCCGCCGGGCCCACTTCATGGAGCGCTTCACCAAGGCGTACGGCGACGAGGCGGCCACCGAGGTCCGGGCGCACCTGGCCTGAGCGGCGTCAGCCCAGCCGGCGGACCAGGTAGGCGGTCGCCCGGTCCGCCGGTTCCTCGCCCAGGTACTCCTGACCGCGCATCTCGCACCAGGCCGGGATGTCCAGCCGGGCCGCCTCGTCGTCGGACAGCACGCGCACCGTGCCCCCCACGGGCACGTCGCCGATGGCCTTGGCCAGCTCGATCACCGGAACGGGGCAGCGGCGGCCGATCGCGTCCACGACGAGGTCGGCCCCGCCCTCCGGGACCCGCTCCGCGGGGGCCGGCGCCCCCAGCCGCTCCCGCACCGCCGAAACCGTGCCCGGCAGCACCTCCAGGAACCGCTCGACGTCCTCGGCCGGCGTCCCGGCCGGCAGCGACACCCGGACGTTGCCCTCGCTGAGCACCCCCATCGCCCGTAGGACATGGCTCGGGGTCAGGGTGCTGCTGGTGCAGGACGAGCCGGAGGAGACGGAGAAGCCCGCGCGGTCCAGCTCGTGCAGCAGGGTCTCCCCGTCGACATAGAGACACGAGAACGTGACGGTGCCGGGCAGCCGGCGCACCGGGTCGCCCACCACCTCCACGTCCGGCACCAGGGCCGGCACCCGCGCCCGGATCCGCTCCGTCAGCTCCCGCAGCCGGGCCTCCTCCTCGGCCGCCTCGGCCCGCACCGCCCGCAGCGAGGCCGCCGCGGCCACGATCGCCGGAAGGTTCTCGAAACCGGCCGCCCGCCCCGATTCCCGTTCGTCCCGGGGTCCTTGCGGAGCGAACCGCACCCCCTTGCGGACGGCCAGCAGTCCGACCCCCGACGGCCCGCCCCACTTGTGGGCGCTCGCCGCCAGCAGCGACCAGCCGCCCTCGACCGGGCCCCAGCCAAGCGACTGGGCCGCGTCCACCAGCAGCGGGACCCCCGCCTCCCGGCAGGCCTCGGCCACGGCCGCCACCGGCTGCTCGGTGCCCACCTCGTGGTTGGCCGACTGGAGGCAGGCCAGTGCCGTGTCGCCGCGCAGGGCGGCCGCGTACGCCGCCGGGTCCACCCGGCCCGTCCGGTCCACGCCGACCTCGGTGACCGTCCCGCCGCCGGCCTCGTGCGTCTCGGCCGCGTGCAGGACGGAGGAGTGTTCGACCGCTGACACGATCAGGTGGCTTCCGGTCCGGCGCCGCCCGGCCAGCGCCCCCGCGACGCCCGCGTGCACCGCCCGCGTCCCGGAGGGGGTGAACACCAGCTCGTCCGCCCGGCACCCCACCGCCTCGGCCGCCGCCTCCCGTGCCGCGTCGAGCAGCAGCCGGGCCCGGCGCCCTTCCCGGTAGAGCCGTGCGGGATCGGCCCAGCCCTCGTCGAGGGCGGCCAACAGCGCCTGCCGGGCGACGGGATGGAGCGGGGCGGCGGAAGCAGCGTCGAAGTAGGCCACGGGGCAACGCTATGACGTCCGCCGGGGGAGCGCCGGTGGGGGGCGCGGGACCGTGCCCGACGTGCGGCCCGGCCGCGTGGGCGCGGCAGGTCACGACGCACCGTCAGCCGCCGGAACAGCCGCGGCCCCGGGCCCCGTAGGCCCTCCTCCCCACCCTTCGGAGTGACCGGCGGCGCGTATGCCACCCTCCCCGCGACCCCCCGGAAGGCGTCGGCTAGGGTTTGGTCCGCATAAACATCAAACCCCTGCCCGACGCAGGGCGGCGACCGACCAGCGAGAAGGCCGCAGCCGAACAGCGCGGGCGAGACTCTCGGGAAGGCGCTACGTGAGTCCCAACGGCTCCGACCGCTCGCCGCGGCGCCCGATGCGGCGGAAGCTGCTGCAGGCACTGACCGCGGGCCTGGTCCTGGCGACCGCCACCGGTTGCACATACAAGGACTTCCCCCGCCTTGGCATGCCCACCCCGACCACGGAAGAGGCTCCGCGGATCCTCTCCCTGTGGCAGGGTTCCTGGGCTGCCGCGCTCGCCGTCGGCGTGCTGGTGTGGGGCCTGATCCTGTGGAGTGCTTTCTTCCACCGGCGCAGCCGCACCAAGGTCGAGGTTCCTCCGCAGACCAGGTACAACCTGCCCATCGAGGCGCTGTACACCATGGTTCCGCTCGTCATCGTCTCGGTGCTGTTCTACTTCACGGCCCGTGACGAGTCCGAGCTCATGAGCCTGAAGAACAAGCCCGACGTCACGGTGAACGTGGTGGGCTTCCAGTGGAGCTGGTGCTTCAACTACGTCGAGAACGTCAACGGCTCCACCGGTGACGCCAAGACCTCCAAGGAACTGACCGCGATCCCGGACCGGTTCAAGGAGGACTTCCCGGCCAACGCCGGCGGCACCTACGACTGCGGCGTCCCGGGCACGCGGAACCCGCAGACCAACAACCCGGGCCCGACCCTCTGGCTGCCCAAGGGCAAGACGGTCCGCTTCGTCCTGACCTCGCGTGACGTCATCCACTCCTTCTGGGTGGTGCCGTTCCTCATGAAGCAGGACGTCATCCCGGGCCACACCAACGCCTTCGAGGTGACCCCCAACAAGGAGGGCACGTTCCTGGGCAAGTGCGCCGAGCTGTGCGGCGTCGACCACTCCCGGATGCTGTTCAACGTGAAGGTCGTCTCCCCGGAGCGCTATGAGCAGCACCTCCAGGACCTCGTGAAGAAGGGGCAGACCGGTTACGTTCCCGCGGGCATCGCGCAGACGAGCCACGAGAAGAACCGGGAGACGAACAACCTGTGAGCATCCTCAACGAACCCCAGGGTGCCGCGGCAGGGTCCCACTATGAGGACGAGCTGCCGGTCCGGCGCCAGAGGCGTGGCGAAGTCGTCGTCAAGTGGCTGACCACCACGGACCACAAGACGATCGGCACGCTGTACCTGGTCACCTCGTTCGCGTTCTTCGTCATCGGCGGCGCGATGGCGCTCATCATGCGCGCCGAGCTGGCCCGTCCGGGCCTGCAGATCGTGTCGAACGAGCAGTTCAACCAGGCGTTCACGATGCACGGCACGATCATGCTGCTGATGTTCGCGACGCCGCTGTTCTCCGGCTTCGCGAACTGGATCATGCCGCTGCAGATCGGCGCGCCGGACGTGGCCTTCCCGCGGCTGAACATGTTCGCCTACTGGCTGTACCTGTTCGGCTCGCTGATGGCGGTGGGCGGCTTCCTCACCCCGCAGGGCGCGGCCGACTTCGGCTGGTTCGCCTACTCGCCGCTGTCCGACGCGGTGCACTCGCCGGGCATCGGCGGTGACCTGTGGATCATGGGTCTGGCGTTCTCCGGCTTCGGTACGATCCTCGGCTCGGTCAACTTCATCACCACGATCATCTGCATGCGTGCCCCCGGCATGACCATGTTCCGCATGCCGATCTTCACCTGGAACGTCCTGCTGACCGGTGTGCTGGTCCTGCTGGCCTTCCCGGTCCTGGCCGCGGCCCTGTTCGCGCTGGAGGCGGACCGCAAGTTCGGTGCGCACGTCTTCGACTCCTCCAACGGAGGAGCCCTGCTGTGGCAGCACTTGTTCTGGTTCTTCGGCCACCCAGAGGTGTACATCATCGCGCTGCCGTTCTTCGGCATCGTCAGTGAGATCATCCCGGTGTTCTCCCGGAAGCCGATCTTCGGTTACTGGGGTCTGGTCGCGGCCACCATCGCGATCGCCGGTCTGTCCGTGACGGTGTGGGCCCACCACATGTACGTCACAGGCGGCGTCCTCTTGCCGTTCTTCTCCTTCATGACCTTCCTGATCGCGGTCCCGACCGGTGTGAAGTTCTTCAACTGGATCGGCACCATGTGGAAGGGATCGCTGTCCTTCGAGACGCCGATGCTCTGGTCCACCGGCTTCCTGATCACCTTCCTCTTCGGTGGTCTGACCGGTGTCATCCTGGCCTCGCCCCCGCTGGACTTCCACGTCTCCGACTCGTACTTCGTGGTGGCGCACTTCCACTACGTCGTCTTCGGCACCGTGGTGTTCGCGATGTTCGCCGGCTTCCACTTCTGGTGGCCGAAGTTCACCGGCAAGCTGCTCGACGAGCGCCTGGGCAAGATCACCTTCTGGACGCTGTTCGTCGGCTTCCACGGCACGTTCCTGGTCCAGCACTGGCTGGGTGCCGAGGGCATGCCGCGCCGGTACGCCGACTACCTGGCGGCCGACGGCTTCACCGCGCTGAACACGATCTCGACGATCAGCTCGTTCCTGCTCGGCCTGTCGATGCTGCCGTTCTTCTACAACATCTGGAAGACGGCCAAGTACGGCAAGCCGGTCGGCGTGGACGACCCGTGGGGCTACGGCCGTTCGCTGGAGTGGGCGACCTCCTGCCCGCCGCCGCGGCACAACTTCCTCACGCTGCCGCGCATCCGCAGCGAATCCCCGGCGTTCGACCTGCACCACCCGGAGATCTCCGCTCTCGACCAGCTCGAGAACGTCGGTCACGGTGAGAAGACCCTCGCTGGCGGCAAGGAGGCCGGCAAGTGAAGATCCAGGGCAAGATTTTCCTCTGGCTGAGCCTCTTCATCCTCGCCGTCGCGGTGACGTACGGCGTGTGGGCGAAGGAGCCGGCCGGCGCCACGGCCCTCTTCCTGGCCTTCGGCCTGTGCCTCATGATCGGCTTCTACCTGGCCTTCACGGCCAAGCGGGTCGACGTCGGCGCACAGGACAACAAGGAAGCGGACGTCGCGGACGACGCCGGCGAGGTCGGGTTCTTCAGCCCGCACAGCTGGCAGCCGCTGTCCCTCGGCATCGGTGGCGCGCTCGCCTTCCTGGGCGTGGCCGTCGGCTGGTGGATCATGTACTTCTCGCTGCCGGTCATCCTGATCGGCCTGTGGGGCTGGGTCTTCGAGTACTACCGCGGTGAGAACCGCACCCAGTAGCACGAGCTGAGCACGAAGGGGCCCGGACACTCCGTCAGGAGTGTCCGGGCCCCTTCGTCTGCCGTAGCGGACCTCACCCGTTCGGGCTCGCCCGCCGTGCCGCCGCCCGCGCCGCTTCCTAGCGTGAGCTCATGAGCAACCCGGTTCACTTCCAGGCGCGGGGGCGTACGGTCGTCGGCTGCACCCTGCTGGTGATCGCCCTCGGCGCGAGCACCTCCTGCATGGGTGACGACGACAACCCGCTGTCGGCCACGCCCTACGACGCGGCCGGCCAGATCTCCTTCAACGGCCCCACGGACGCCGGGAAGAAGGCGGACCCGGACAAGCCCCTGGAGGTCGTCGCCGAGAGCGCCGGCGGGCGCATCACGGACGTGACGGCCGTGGACGCCGCGGGACGCTACGTGGCGGGCGAACTCTCCGCCGACGGGTCCCGCTGGCACAGCACCTCACCGCTGGCCGCCGGCGCCCGCTACACGGTGCGCGTGAGCACCGAGGACGGCGACGGGGCCCCCGGCCGCAAGGTCCTGACCTTCGAGACCGGCAAGCCCAGCGTCAAGAAGACCCTGAACGTCTCCTTCGGCCCCAAGGCGGGCTCGTACGGCGTCGGCCAGCCCATCACGGCAGAGCTGAGCCAGCCGGTCGCGGACAAGGCCCAGCGCGCCATAGTGGAGCGCGCTCTCAAGGTGGAGTCCACGCCCGCCGTGCAGGGCGCCTGGTACTGGGTGGACGACAAGAAGCTGCACTACCGGCCCCGGGACTACTGGCCCGCCCACGCCACCGTGGAGGCCCGCAGCAACCTGGAGGGCATCAAGATCGGCGACCGGATGTGGGGCGGCAAGGGCAAACCGCTGAAGATCACCACGGACGACCACGTCGTCGCGGTCACCGACGCCGCCGCGCACACCCTGACGGTCTACCAGAACGGTCGGGCGGTCCGCGAGGTGCCCGTCACCACCGGCAAGCCCGGCTTCGAGACCCGCAACGGCGTCAAGGTCGTGCTGGGCAAGGAATCCTTCGTACGCATGCGCAGCAGCACCGTCGGCATCGCCGAGGGCTCCTCGGAGTCGTACGACCTGCCGGTGTACTGGGCCACCCGGGTCACCTGGAGCGGCGAGTACGTGCACGCCGCCCCCTGGTCCGTCGGCTCCCAGGGCTCGGCCAACGTCAGCCACGGCTGCGTCGGCATGAGCACCGACAACGCGCAGTGGTTCTTCGACGAGGTCCAGGAGGGCGACCTCGTCGAGGTGATCAACTCCGACGGCGAGACCATGGAGCCGTTCGGCAACGGCTTCGGCGACTGGAACCTGGACTGGGCCAAGTGGCGCGAGGGCAGCGCCCTGACGGGCGGCGCCGACACGAACTCCCAGGAGACGGCGAGGCTGCGTCCGACGGCGGTGTGACCGCGCCCCCGGGGGAGCGGCCGCGGGGCCCCTAGACGCCCTGCAGCCTCTTCTGGCGAAGCAGCGAGGCGAGCGCGTCCGCGAACTCCACCGGGTCCACGGGCGACGCCACAGCGGCCTCCGCGCGGCTCCAGGTGGCCAGCCAGGCGTCCTGGGGCCGCGCGATGAGCAGCAGCACCGGCGGGCACTGGAAGATCTCGTCCTTGATCTGGCGGCACAGCCCCATGCCGCCCATGGGCACGGCCTCGCCGTCCAGGACGCACACGTCGATCCCGCCCTTGTCCAGCTCCCTGACGACGGCGGCCGGCGTCGCGCACTCCACGAACTCGACGACGGGCACGTCGGGAGCCGGCCGGCGGCCGGTCGCGAGCCGCACCTGTTCGCGGGTGTTGGAGTCGTCGCTGTAGACCAGCACCGTGGCGGTCGCCTGCATGCTTCCTCCGATACGCGGTGGGGACTGTCGTGCCCGTTGGGCCGGATGCTACTCCCTCGGACAGCCCGTCAACAGCGGTTCGCACACGGCTTCGAGGGGTCGTTCGATGGGCCATACGGGCAGTACAGAGGGGGCGGACACTCCGAACGGCACCCCCCGGGGTGAGGGCGGGATAAGCGACCGACATAATGTCGGTCGTGGCGACAGCAACGACAGTAGAAACCGGGCACGCGCACCCGTCGGTCAACCGGCCGAACCTCACCAGCGTCGGAACCATCATCTGGTTGAGTTCCGAGCTGATGTTCTTCGCGGCCCTCTTCGCGATGTACTTCACCCTGCGATCGGTGACCGGCCCGGACTTCTGGTCCGAGAAGGCCGACGCGCTGAACTTCCCGTTCTCCGCGACGAACACCACGATCCTGGTGCTCTCCTCCCTCACCTGCCAGCTCGGCGTGTTCGCGGCCGAGCGGGGCGACGTGAAGAAGCTCCGGATGTGGTTCATCGTCACCTTCGTGATGGGTGCGATCTTCATCGGCGGTCAGGTGTTCGAGTACACCGAGCTGGTCAAGCACGAGGGCCTCTCGCTCTCGTCGGACCCGTACGGCTCGGTGTTCTACCTGACCACCGGCTTCCACGGACTGCACGTGACGGGCGGCCTCATCGCCTTCCTGCTGGTCCTCGGCCGCACCTACGCGGCCCGGAGGTTCACCCACGAGCAGGCGACCGCCGCCATCGTCGTGTCCTACTACTGGCACTTCGTCGATGTCGTCTGGATCGGCCTCTTCGCCACGATCTACATGATCAAGTAGTCGCGGCACGCACCCGCGCAATACCAGAAGCATCGACGCAGAAGATCCTGACACCGGGGTAATCCGTGAAAAAGCTCTCCGCACGACGACGCCATCCGCTGGCGGCGCTCGTCGTCCTACTCCTCGCGCTGGCATGCACCGGGGGGCTGTACGCCGCGTTCGCACCCGCGAGCAAGGCGCAGGCCGATGAAACCGCCCAGTCCCTCGCCATCGACGAGGGCAAGAAGCTCTACGCCGTCGGCTGCGCCAGCTGCCACGGCACCGGCGGTCAGGGCACCAGCGACGGTCCGAGCCTGGTCGGCGTCGGCGCCGCGGCCGTCGACTTCCAGGTGGGCACCGGCCGTATGCCGGCCCAGCAGCCGGGCGCACAGGTCCCGCGCAAGAAGGTGATCTACTCCCAGGCCGAGATCGACCAGCTCGCGGCCTACATCGCCTCGCTGGGCGCCGGTCCGGCCATCCCGACCGGGGAGAAGTACGGTCCGGAGGGCGCGGACTCCGCCAAGGGCGGTGAGCTGTTCCGCACCAACTGCGCCCAGTGCCACAACTTCACCGGCAAGGGCGGCGCGCTGACGCACGGCAAGTACGCGCCGACCCTCGAGGACGTGGACCCGAAGCACATCTACGAGGCCATGCAGACCGGCCCGCAGAACATGCCCTCCTTCCCCGACACGACGCTGTCGGAGCAGAACAAGAAGGACATCATCGCCTACCTGGACGCGGTCAACAGTGACCAGACCGTCAGCCCCGGCGGTCTTTCGCTGGGCGGCCTCGGGCCGGTCAGCGAGGGCCTCTTCGGCTGGATCTTCGGCCTCGGCGGCTGCATCGCCGTCGCCGTGTGGGTCGCCGCTCGGACCGCAAAGGCCAAGAAGTCATGAGTAGCCAAGACATTCCAGAAGAGAACCTGCCTGCTGAGCAGGGCACCGCGCACGGTGCGGTGAAGGTCGCGGACGAGAAGAACCCGTTCGCCGACCCGGGGCTGCCGCCCCACGAGCACCGCATCCAGGACATCGACGAGCGGGCCGCCAAGCGGTCCGAGCGCACGGTCGCGCTGCTGTTCACGTTGTCGATGCTGGCCACCATCGGCTTCATCGCCTCGTTCGTGGCGATCCCGCACGACCAGTCGGTCTACATCTTCCCGCTCGGACACCTGAACGCGATGAACTTCGCGCTCGGCCTGACCCTGGGCGTGGCGCTGTTCGCCATCGGCGCGGGCGCCGTCCACTGGGCGCGCACCCTGATGTCCGACGAGGAGGTCGCCGACGAGCGTCACCCGATCGAGGCGTCTCCCGATGTCCGTGCCAAGGTCCACGCGGACTTCAAGCAGGGCGCCAAGGAGTCCGTGATCGGGCGCCGCAAGCTGATCCGCAACACGATGCTGGGCGCGCTCACCCTGGTGCCGCTCTCCGGCGTCGTCCTGCTGCGCGACCTGGGCCCGCTGCCGGGCACCAAGCTCCGGCACACCCTGTGGTCCAAGGGCAAGCTGCTCGTCAACATGAACACGAACGAGCCGATGCGCCCGTCCGACGTCGCGGTCGGCTCGCTCACCTTCGCCAAGCCCGAGGGCCTGGAGGAGCACGACGAGGGCTTCCAGAACGAGATCGCCAAGGCCGCCCTGATGATCGTCCGGATCCAGCCGGAGAACATCAAGGACAAGCGCGAGCTCGAGTGGTCGCACGAGGGCATCGTCGCGTACTCGAAGATCTGCACCCACGTGGGCTGCCCGATCTCCCTGTACGAGCAGCAGACGCACCACGTGCTGTGCCCCTGCCACCAGTCCACCTTCGACCTCTCCGACGGTGCCCGGGTGATCTTCGGTCCCGCCGGTCACGCCCTGCCGCAGCTGCGCATCGGCGTGAACGACGAGGGCTATCTCGAGGCGCTCGGCGACTTCGAAGAGCCCGTCGGTCCTGCATTCTGGGAGCGCGGATGAGCACGACAGCGACCAACGAGTCCCGCTCTCGCGGGAAGGCCCCGGCCGGCGAGCGCGTCGCCGACTGGGCCGACGGCCGGCTCGGGATCTACTCCCTGGCCAAGGCCAACATGCGCAAGATCTTCCCCGACCACTGGTCGTTCATGTTGGGTGAAGTCTGCCTGTACAGCTTCATCATCATCATCCTCACGGGTGTGTACCTGACGCTGTTCTTCCACCCGTCGATGAACGAGGTCACGTACCACGGCTCGTACGTGCCGCTGCAGGGCCAGCTCATGAGTGAGGCGTACGCCTCGACGCTGGACATCAGCTTCGACATCCGGGGTGGTCTGCTCATCCGGCAGATCCACCACTGGGCGGCGATCATCTTCCTCGCCGGCATGTTCGTGCACATGATGCGCGTGTTCTTCACCGGCGCGTTCCGCAAGCCGCGTGAGATCAACTGGCTGTTCGGCTTCCTGCTGTTCGTCCTCGGCATGTTCACCGGTTTCACCGGCTACTCGCTCCCGGACGACCTGCTCTCCGGCACCGGCGTCCGCTTCACGCAGGGCGCGATCCTGTCCGTGCCGATCGTCGGCACGTACATCTCGATGTTCCTGTTCGGCGGGGAGTTCCCCGGCCACGACTTCGTGGCCCGGTTCTACTCGATCCACATCCTGCTGCTGCCGGGCATCATGCTCGGCCTGGTGGTCGGCCACCTGATCCTGGTCTTCTACCACAAGCACACGCAGTTCGCGGGTCCCGGCAAGACCAACAAGAACGTCGTCGGCATGCCGCTGCTGCCGGTCTACATGGCCAAGGCCGGAGGCTTCTTCTTCCTGGTCTTCGGTGTGGTCGCGGCCATCGCCGGCCTGGTGACGGTCAACCCGATCTGGAGCATCGGCCCCTACCGGCCCGACCAGGTGTCGACCGGTGCGCAGCCCGACTGGTACATGGGCTTCGCCGAGGGTCTGGTCCGCGCCATGCCGGGCTGGGAGATCAACTTCTGGGGTCACACGCTGGTCCTCGGCGTGTTCGTCCCGCTGGTGATCTTCGGTGTCTTCCTCGCGGCCATCGCCGTGTACCCGTTCATCGAGTCCTGGGTGACCGGTGACAAGCGCGAGCACCACATCCTGGACCGGCCGCGCAACGCCCCGACCCGCACGGGCCTCGGCGTCGCGTGGGTCACCGCGTACATCATCATGCTGATCGGTGGTGGCAACGACATCGTCGCCACGCACTTCCACCTCTCGATCAACGCGGTCACCTGGTTCGTGCGCATCGGGTTCTTCGTCGGCCCGGTCATCGCCTTCGTGGTCACCAAGCGGATCTGCCTCGGCCTCCAGCGTCGCGACAAGGACAAGGTGCTGCACGGACGCGAGTCCGGCATCATCAAGCGCCTGCCGCACGGTGAGTTCATCGAGGTCCACGAGCCGCTCAGCCAGGGTGCGCTGCACACGCTCACGTCGCACGAGCAGTACAAGCCGGCCGAGATCGGCCCGACGGTCGACGAGAACGGCGTCGAGCGCAAGCCGAAGGCCGCGGAGAAGCTCCGCGCCAAGCTCAGCAAGGCGTACTACGGCGAGGGAGCGCAGATCCCGAAGCCGACCGTCGAGGAATACAAGGAGATCACGAGCGGCCACGGCCACCACTGACCTCCAGCAGTCGCCACACCACGGTCGAAGGGCCCCGTCCGGTCTGCGGACGGGGCCCTTCGCCGTGTCCTGGGGCTGGATAGGGTGGGAGCACACTCCCTTTCCACGACGCACACGATTCTGGAGCGGCTCATGAGCGCTGTGACCCCCGCTGGAGGCGACACCGCGGCGGGCCGCTCCTGGCCCGCCCTGCTGAACCGGCTGCTGGACGGCCGCGACCTGTCCGCCGGCGACACCGCCTGGGCGATGGACCTGATCATGCGCGGCGAGGCGACCGACGTGCAGATCGCGGGCTTCGCCACGGCGCTGCGGGCCAAGGGCGAGACCGTCGAGGAGATCTCCGGCTGCGTCCGCTCGATGTACGAGCACGCGCACGTGATCGACGTGCCCGGCGAGACCGTCGACATCGTCGGCACCGGCGGCGACGGCGCCAGGACCGTCAACATCTCCACCATGTCGGCCGTCGTCATCGCCGGCACCGGCGCGAAGGTCGTCAAGCACGGCAGCCGCGCCGCCTCCTCGGCGTCCGGGGCGTCCGACGTGCTGGAGAAGCTCGGGGTCAATCTGGAGCTGACGCCGAAGCGGGTGGCACAGGTCGCCGAGGAGGCCGGGATCACCTTCTGCTTCGCCGTGAAGTTCCACCCGGCGCTGCGCCACGTGGCGACCGCCCGCGGCCAGCTCGGGGTGCGGACCGTCTTCAACTTCCTCGGCCCGCTGACCAACCCGGCCAAGGTGAACGCCCAGGCGGTCGGCGTCGCCGATCCCCGGATGGCGCCGATCATCGCCGGGGTGTTCGCCGAGCGCGGCAACTCCTCCCTGGTCTTCCGCGGCGACGACGGCCTCGACGAGCTGACCACCACCTCCACCTCACGGGTGTGGGTGGTCCGGGACGGCACGGTGACCGAGGAGGCCTTCGACCCGCGCGACGTCGGCCTCGAACTGGTCCCGGTCGAGGCGCTGCGCGGTGCCGACGCCTCCTACAACGCCGATGTCGCCCGCCGGCTGCTGGCCGGTGAGACGGGGCCGGTGCGGGACGCCGTGCTGCTGAACTCGGCCGCGGCCCTGGTGGCCCTGGAAGGCGGCGGCGGGACGCTGGCCGAGCGGATCCGGGCGGGCATGGAGCGGGCCGCCGAGTCCATCGACTCGGGCGCCGCCCGGCGGACCCTGGAGCGCTGGGTGGCCGCCAGCAACGCGTAGCACCGCCCCGTCGGTGACGTCCGTCCCGCGATCCGGACTCGGGTTGCGGGGCGGCGATCACTTCACGTACGTTCCTTCCCAGGTCATGAGTGACAGTCATTCGGCCCCGGCCGACTGTCCGGCAACCCTCCGTCCGTGGCGGGGTGCCCCGGGTGAAGACCAGGCCGTGGACAGCAGGGTTCACGGCAAGCGCGGACCCCTCGCGAAACCAGGGGTCCTGGGTCGTCCGAGGGAGTCTCCCGTGAATCAGCGAATGCGATAGGGCCGCAGAGCCCCGCCTCCGCATCCCCTTCTTCCCCACCGGTCCCACGCTCGAGCCCTGGTCGCTCGCGTGGCGATGACACGTGCCTTCACGGGAGTACTTCCATGTCCGTCTCCGCCGTTTCCGCCGACCGCTCCGTCCACGCCCCGCTGCCCGTCCTCGGCCGGGACGTCACCGTCCCGCTGGTCACCGGCGGCGAGGTCAGCTACGCCGCGCTCGACTACGCCGCCAGCGCGCCCGCGCTCCAGCGGGTCTGGGACGACGTGGCGGCCTACGCCCCGTACTACGGCAGCGTGCACCGCGGTGCCGGGTACCTCTCGCAGCTCTCCACCGACCTGTTCGAGAACGCCCGCAGGACCGTCGCCGAGTTCCTCGACTGCCGCGACAGCGACCAGGTGGTGTTCACCCGCTCCACCACCGACTCGCTGAACCTGCTCGCCGCCGCGCTCCCGGCCGGCTGCCGTGTCTTCGTCTTCGAGACCGAGCACCACGCCTCGCTGCTGCCCTGGCGGGACGCGCAGGTCACCTACCTCGACGCCCCGCGCACCCCGGAGCAGGCCGTGGAGACCCTGGAGCGCGCGCTCGCCGCCCGCGAGCCGTACGGGCCGGCCCTGGTCTGCGTCACCGGCGCCTCCAACGTCACCGGTGAGCTGTGGCCGGTGCGCGAACTGGCCGCCGCCGCGCACGCCCACGGCGCCCGGATCGTGCTGGACGCCGCCCAGCTCGCCCCGCACCACCCGGTGAGCGTCCGCGACCTGGACGTCGACTGGGTCGCCTTCTCCGGGCACAAGCTGTACGCCCCCTTCGGCTCCGGCGTCCTCGCCGGGCGCGCCGACTGGCTGCGGGAGGCGGAGCCGTACCTCGCGGGCGGCGGCGCCAGCCGCAGGGTGAGCCGGCGCGCGGACGGGGGCGTGGACGTGGAGTGGCACGACAGCGCCGCCCGGCACGAGGCCGGTTCGCCCAACGTCATCGGCGCCTACGCCATCGCCTCGGCCTGCAAGGCGCTCACCGAGGCCGGCTTCGAGACGCTGGTGGCCCGCGAGGAGTACCTGATCGGCAAGGTCCGCGACGGGCTCGCCGCGGTGCCCGAGGTGCGGGTGCTGTCCCTCTTCGGCGACGACGCCCCCCGCGTCGGCGTCCTGTCCTTCGTGGTGGACGGCTGGAACAGCTCCCACTTCGCCGCCGCCCTCTCCGCCGAGTACGGCATCGGCGTGCGCGATGGCCTGTTCTGCGCCCACCCGCTGGTGCGCACCCTGCTCGGCAGCGACCCGCAGACCCAGGGCGAGTGCGGCGCGCCCGAGGCGGCACCCGGGGAGAAGTCCCTCAACGCCGTCCGGGTGAGCTTCGGCGCGGGCACCCCGGACGAGCACGTCGAGCGGTTCGTGAACGCCGTCAGGGAGTTGGTGAGCGAGGGCGCCCGGTGGAACTACCGCACCGAGGAAGGCCGTTGCGTGCCGGACACGTCCGGGGCGTGAGCCGAACGCCGGGCCCTAGTTGTCGAGGCCGATCGCGAAGGCGGCCTCCAGGTCGTGCTGGGAGTAGGTGCGGAACGCCACGTGCGTGTCCGTGCCCTCCACACCGGGGATCTTGCTGATCCGGCCGGGGATGACCTCGGCCAGGTCCTCGTGCTGGTTCACCCGCACCATCGCGATCAGGTCGTAGGTGCCGGTGACGGAGAAGACCTCGCTGACGTTCTCCAGCGCGGCGATCTGCTCCGCGATCTCTGGGATCCGGTCCACGCTGGTCTTGATGAGGACGATCGCGCTGATCACGGCTGGTTCTCTCCCTCGGGGGCCGTCGCTGGAACGCCCCCAACTCTAGTCCCACCGCCGAACCGCACCCAGGCGAAGGCGAAGCCCAGCCCGAAGCCCACCAGGTGCGCGAGGTACGCCACCCCCGGCCCGTCACCGGCCCGCCCCGCCGCCGTCCACTGGAGGGCCGCCCAGAACGGCAGCACCAGCCACGCCGGGAAGCGCAGCGGCAGGAAGAGGAGGAAGGGCAGCAGGCTGGTCACCCGGGCCGACGGGAACAGGAACAGGAACGCGCCGAGGATCGCGGAGATCGCGCCGGAGGCCCCGACCAGGGACTCCTGGGAGTGCGCGTTGGCCGCCGCGTACCCGAGCAGCGCCAGGGCGCCGCAACCCAGGTAGAACAGCAGGAACTGGATCCGGCCCATCCGCGCCTCGGTCATCGCGCCGAAGACGTAGAGGAAGAGCATGTTGCCCAGCAGGTGGACCCAGCTCCCGTGGACGAACAGGGCCGTCACGGGCGTGAGGACGGAACCGGGGGAGTCCTCGAACAGCTCCGCGGGGATCACGCCCCAGCGGCGGAAGTAGGCGCGCTGCGCCGCGAGCAGCTCCTCGCCGGTGCCGTAGGCCGGACCGAGGCCCGAGGCGGGGCTGAGCAGGAACAGCACGCAGCACAGGGTGATCAGCGCGTACGTCACCGGTGCCGTGCGGCCGCGCGGGGCGCGGGCCGTGGCGAGCGTCCTGGCCCGGGAGAGGGCGGCCGTGCTCCAGTCGCGGATCATGGCTACAGAGCATGACGTAACGGGGCGTATCCACCTGGGGCGCCTCGCCGCCGTGGACACGCGGGCGGCGGGTACCCGCCAGGCCGTAGGGTTACGAGCCAGCACGCACCGGGCGGACCGGCGCGTCACCGACACTGGAAGAGAGCGAACAGCCACGATGACGGTTCCCCTGCCGACCGACACGACGCGGTGGCGCTGCACCCTGTGCGGCAACCTGACCCGCTTCGACGTGACCCGTGCCTCGAAGGTCGTGGAGTACGTCCACCTCGATCTGGCCGGTGAGCCGACGGTCGAGGAGCGCGAGGTGCTCAGTGAGACGATCGAGTCGGTGCGGTGCCGCTGGTGCAACGCGGTGGACCAGGTGGAACTCGTGGACAGGCCGGGTTCCGGTTCCTGACGGGAGCGGGGCCCGCGGGCGGTGGTCCCGCACCGGGACCGCGCACGGGAGTGCGCGGGCAGCAGAGGCATTGGGGTGACGGATGGTGGAGACACACGGCGGGGGGCCGGGCGACGGCGCCGCTGAGGTGCTCGACCGCCCGCTGCCCGACGGAGTGCGCCGCAGGGTCGTGCAGATCGTGTCGGACGGCTTCGGCGGGCTCACCCTCGGTGAACTGCCCGCACAGCTCAGACAGTACGCCCGCTTCGCGCCCAACCGCCGGACGAAGTTCGCCGGCACCGCCATGGCCGCCGCCGTCGAGAGCGACGCCCTGTTCCGGCAGCGGATCGGGGAGAAGTTCAAGGAGGCCCAGCCGGAGCTGGCCGGCGCCCTCGAATCCGGCACCCCGCCCCCGGCCGCGGACCCGCTCGACGTGGCGGCCGCGGCCTACGTACTGCGCCCGCACGGCTGGGTGAAGCTGGTGACCGCCGCCGGCGAGGAGGCGCAGCGCGCGGACGCCGAGCGCGCCGACGAGGAGAGCCGCGCGGAGCTGGAGCGGCTGCGCGAGGAGCTGACGCGGGCCCGCGAGCAGACCAGGACCGAGACGGAGCGGCTGCGCGGCGAGCTGGAGTCGGTGAAGAAGGAGGCCGAGTCGCTGCACCGCAAGCTGCGCTCGGCCCTCAGCGACGTCAAACGCGGTGAGGCGGCCCTGCGCAAGCTGCGCGAGGAGATCGACGCCGTACGCACCGAGGGGCACGCCCAGGTGTCCGCCGCCGAGAGCGAGAGCCGGCGGCTCAAGGCCCGCCTCGGCGAGGCCGAGGCCGCCCTGGAGGCCACCCGCAGGGCGGCCCGCGAGGGGCGCAGCGTCGAGGACATGCGCGTACGGCTGCTGCTCGACACGCTGCTGGACGCCACCCAGGGCCTGCGCCGGGAGCTGGCGCTGCCGCCGGTCTCGGTGCGGCCGGCGGAGACGGTGGACGCCGTCGAGCCCGGACGGATGACGCCGAAGGACATCGCGGCGCGCGCCCTGTCCGAGCACGACCCCGCCGTGCTCGACCAGTTGCTCGCGCTGCCCCAGGCGCATCTGGTCGTCGACGGCTACAACGTCACCAAGACCGGCTATCCGCAGATGCCGCTGGAGAAGCAGCGGCTGCGCCTGCTCGGCCAGCTCTCCCAGCTCGCCGCGCAGACCGGCGCCGAGACGACCTGCGTCTTCGACGGGGCGGAACTCGCGGCGCCGGTGCTGCTCGCGCCGCCGCGCGGGGTGCGGGTGCTGTTCTCCAAGCCCGGCGTCACCGCCGACGAGTTGATCCGCCAGCTCGTGCGGGCCGAGCCGCCGGGCCGGCCGGTCATCGTCGTCTCCACCGACCGCGAGGTCGCCGACGGGGTGGCGAAGGCGGGGGCGCGGCCCGTGGCCTCGGTGGTCCTCCTCAAGCGGTTCTCACGCGGCTGAGCCGGGCACCCCTCGTCCCATGGGTGCCGTATGTCCTATGGGCAACGTAGGTGACTCATGCCCGAGTTGGGGCCGCGGCGGCACGACGTAGCGTCAGACCCGCGTCACGGGAAGTGATTTGAACGCAAAATATGCCCGTCGCGTCTCATGTTTTTCACCCCAGGATTTGAACTGATCACAACTGGGTCACTAGGGTCGGCTCGAACCTCCGCTCGGGTGATCACTCACAAGGGGTGAGTGACGGCGGAGGGCACCGCCCGCCGGCGTGTCGGCAGGCGGCTGGAGGAAGAAGGAGCTCGCCTCCGTGGCGTCCCACCGTCGTCCCAAGCAGCCGAGCCGCACGCGCGTGACCGTGCTCACCACCGCTGCCGCTGCCGCCGTCGTCCTGAGCTCGCAGGCCGCCAACGCCGCACCGAGCGAGAAGCCGAACAAGGACGAGGTCAAGGCCAAGGTCGACAAGCTCTACGAAGAGGCGGAGAAGGCCACCGAGAAGTACAACGGGGCCAAGGAGAAGCAGGAGAAGCTCCAGAAGGAGATCTCCACCATCCAGGACAACGTCGCCCGCGGCCAGGAGGAGCTCAACGAGCTGCGCGACGGCCTCGGTTCGATGGCCAGCGCCCAGTACCGCTCCGGCGGCATCGACCCCTCCCTCCAGCTCTTCCTGTCCGCCGACCCGGACGACTACCTGGACAAGGCCTCCACGCTCGACCAGCTCAGCGGTCAGCAGGTCGAGGCGCTGAAGAAGATCCAGGAGAAGCAGCGCGACCTCGCCCAGCAGCGCGCCGAGGCGTCCAAGAAGCTCAAGGACCTCTCCGCCACCCGCACCGAACTGGGCAACAAGAAGAAGGAAGTCCAGGGCAAGCTCGCCTCCGCCCAGAAGCTCCTCAACACCCTCACCGCCGAGGAGAAGGCCGCTCTCGCCGCCGAGGAGTCCCGCGCCACCCGCAGCAGCGAGCGCGAGGCGCTGACCGGCGGTTCCTCCACCCCCGCCTCCGGCCGCGCCGGGGCCGCCTTCGCCGCGGCGAAGAGCAAGCTGGGCAGCCCCTACGTCTGGGGCGCCACCGGCCCGTCCTCCTTCGACTGCTCCGGCCTGACCCGCTGGGCCTACGCCCAGGCCGACGTCGGACTGCCGCGCATGTCCCAGGACCAGGCCAACGCCGGCACCCGGATCTACTCCGTGAGCCAGCTCCAGGTCGGCGACCTGGTGTTCTTCTTCAACGACATCCACCACGTGGGCCTCTACGCCGGCAACGGCCAGGTCCTGCACGCGCCGCGCTCCGGCACGGTGGTGCGCTACGAGTCGATGAACACCATCGGCGGCCCCTTCATGTTCGGCGTGCGGGTCTGACCCGCACGCCGCGCGCCCGGGAAGGCCTAGCGCCCATGCCGCCCGTTCGGGGGAATCACGGCCCGGCCTTCTGACCCCCCTGCGACCGTCCGCCCCGCCGGTGACCTGCGTCAGCGGCGGGGCGTCGCCGTGCACGCCCCTTCGAGGTCGTTGGCCGCCGCCTCGCCGCGGGGCTACTGTCTGCCGCGTTTCCCGTCCGCCAGCGGAAGGAGTGCGGCTTCCCGTGGGGTCCCATCGCCGCGTTGCACCGTCCGGGCTCGATCGCGGCGCCACCGCCGCCGTCGGCCTCCTCTCCGTCGCCGCCGTCCTCGGCGCCGTACCGGCCTCCGTGGCCGCGCCGCACGACGACACGCGTACCGAGGTGGACCGCCTCCACACCGAGGCGGAGCAGGCGACCGAGGCCTACAACAAGGCCGACGAGCGCACCGGGCGACTGCGCCGGCAGATCGACGACGCGCAGGACGAGATCGCCCGCAAGCAGGAGCGGGTCAACACCATGCGGGACGCGCTGGGTTCGCTGGCCGGTGCCCAGTACCGCTCGGGCGGCGTCGACCCGTCCCTCGCGCTGCTGCTCTCCGCCGAACCGGACGACTACCTCGACAAGGCCTCCGTGCTCGACCGGGTCACCACCCGCCAGGCCGGCGAGCTGAGGGAACTCCGGCAGCTCCTGCGCGAACTCGCCCAGGACCGCGCCGAGGCGGCGCACAAGCTGGCCGAGCTGGAGAAGGGCCGCAAGGCCGTCGCCGCCCACAAGAAGACCGTCCAGCGCAAGCTCGCCGAGGCCCGGCGGCTGCTCGCGGGCCTCCCGGCGGGCGAACGCGACGCCTACGGCCGCGCCTCCCGCTCCGGTCGCACCGATCTGACCGGCCCGGGCGGCATCCCCGCCTCCGGCCGTGCCGCCGCCGCCTTCGCCGCCGCCCGCTCCGCGCTCGGCAGGCCCTACATCTGGGGCGCCAACGGGCCCTCCGGGTTCGACTGCTCCGGCCTGATCCAGTGGTCGTACGCCCAGGCCGGCGTCGGTCTGCCGCGCACCTCTCAGGAGCAGCGGTACGCCGGCCGGCGGATCCCGCTCTCCGAGGCCCGCCCCGGCGACCTGGTCGCCTACCGGGACGACGCCAGCCACATCGGGATGTACGCCGGCAACGGCCAGGTGATCCACGCCCCGCGCCCCGGCGCACCGGTGCGTTACGACCCGGTCGGCATGATGCCGGTCTCCTCCGTCACCAGGATCTGATCCCCCGGCCCCGTCCCTCGCGGGCCCGGCGCCCGTACGATCACAAGGATGGCTGGTCGAAGGTGGGTGTCGGGTTCCTCGGTGGTGGCGCTGTGCCTGCTGCTCGTCTCCCTCGTGGCCTGCGGCGGCCGCACCGCCGCCGACTCCGTGCGGGCCGACGTGCAGCGGGTGCTGGACCGGCGCGCCGAGGCCGTCCTCGGCCACGACCGGGCCGCCTGGGCCCGCACCGGCGACGGCCCCGCCCTCGGCAATCTGAGCGCCGTCCCGCTGGCCGCCTGGTCCTACCGTGTGACCGGCGTGGACCGCACGGGTGACACCGCCACCGCCGCCGTCGACCTCAGCTACCGCCTCGGGGGCTACGACCGGGGCGCCGTCACCACCGCCCGCACCGTGCGGCTGAGCCGGGACGACGACGGACGCTGGAGCGTGGACTCCGACCGGCCCGCCGCGAAGACCGGCCAGCAGCCGTGGGACCAGGGCCCGGTGCGCGTGCTGCGCGGCGCGCACAGCCTCGTCCTCGGCGTCGGCCAGTCCGCCGAGACGCTGCGCGGGTACGCGGACCTGGCCGACCGCGCGGTACCGGCGGCCTCGGCCGCCTGGGACGGCGACTGGGCGCGCCGGATCGTCGTCGTGGTCCCGCAGTCGCTGGAGGGCATGGCCGGCCTGCTCGGCTCGCCCGCCTCCTCCTACCGGGGCATCGCCGCGGTCACCACCGGCGAGACGGGAGGCCGGGAGCGGGCGCCCGCGGACCGGATCATCGTCAACCCCGACGCGTACGGGCTGCTCGGCACCCTGGGCAAGCAGGTCGTGCTCACCCACGAGACCGCCCACGTCGCCACCCGCGCCCACACCACCGCCGCCACGCCGCTGTGGCTGTCCGAGGGATACGCCGACTGGGCCGGCTACCGCGACAGCGGCCGCGAGCCCTCCCGGGCCGCGCCCGAACTGGCCGACGCGGTGGCCGCGGGCCGGGTGCCCGGCGCCCTGCCGACGGACGAGGACTTCGGCTTCACCGGGGAGGCGGACGCCCTGGCGCGCGCCTACGAGGGCGGCTGGCTGGCCTGCCGGATGATCGCCGACCAGTGGGGCGAGGACCGGCTGGACGCCTTCTACCGGGCCGTGGGGGCCCACGACGAGCGGGCGGGCGCGGTCGAGGACGCGATGCGGGACGTGCTCGGGACGACGCCGGAGGCGTTCACGGCGCGGTGGCAGGCGTATCTGCGGGCGGAGCTGGGCTGAGCGCGGGCGACCGGCGCGGCCGCCCCGGCCGGCCGCGCCGCACCGAGTCGCGCCACAGCGCACGGGCCGCGACGAGGGCGGCGGCCACCAGCAGGCCGTTGCGGACGAAGAGCAGGGTGACGCCGAGCGCGTCGCTCGCCACGACGTGCCCGAACCACACCGGGAACTCCAGCACCGTCACCGCGCTCGCCGCCAGCACCAGGGCGGCCGGCACCCGCATCCGGCCGGTCCGGTGGCACTGGCACACCGCGGCGAGGCCGATCAGCCAGACCAGGTACTGCGGGCTGATCACCCTGCTGGTCACCGTGAACAGCAGCACCGCCGTGAAGGCCGCGTCCGCCGCCGTGTGCGCCGCGAACCGCGTGGCCGCGAGCCGCCACACCAGCAGCAGGCCCAGCGCCGCCGTGGCCAGGACGAGCGCGACCGTGCTCACCACGCCCACGTACGGGCCGAGGAACTCCACCGAGCCGTAGTTGAGCAGCACCGCGCCCTCCCAGCCGAAGTGCCGGGCGACGTGGAAGACGAGGCCGCCCAGCGACTCCACCTCGGTGCCCCGCTCGCGCTGGAACGTCAGGAACGCGAACGCGCCCGGCACGGCCACCGCGGACACCCCGGCCAGGGCGGCGCCGGCCACCGCGGCCGCGGTCCACACGCGCCGTCCGCGCATGCCGAGCAGCACGAACACCGGCCACACCTTCAGCAGCGCCCCGAACGCCGCCAGCGCCCCCGCCGCCCGGGGATGCCGGCCGGCGGCGAGCAGCGCGGCGACCGCGACGGCGGTGACCATCACGTCGTAGCGGGAGTACACCGTCGGACCGAGCAGCGGGACGCCCGCCACCCACACCCACGCGCCGAGCCGCGACCGGTCCCGGCCCCGCCCGGCGCGCAGCAGCAGCACGAGGACGGCCAGGTCGGCGGCGCAGGCCAGCGCGAAGAAGGCGGTCGGATAGTCCAGGAAGGGCAGCAGCGCGGGGGAGAGCACCGCCAGCGCCGCGGCGGGCGGGTACTGCCAGGTGACGTCGTCCAGCGGAAACGTTCCCGAGCGCAGGACGTCGGACCAGCCCCGGTAGATGACCGACACGTCGACGGTGACGTCCGGGCCGGGGAAGACCAGCACCTTCAGCACGAACAGCAGCAGCACCAGCCGGGTGGCGCCCCAGGCCGTCAGCGGGCCCGCCGGGAACCGCCTCGCGTCCGTCGTCTCCACGTGCTCCCTGCCCGTCCGCGTGTGCCGTGCCGGTGTCCCATGATGTCCCGGACGTCCGCGTGCTGCCACAGACACGGCCGGGCCCCGCCCCCGGCACGGGGTTCGGTAGGGTCGGCGGCGATGCGCAAGACCCTGATCGTGACGAACGACTTCCCGCCCCGCCCGGGCGGCATCCAGGCCTTCCTGCACAACATGGCGCTGCGCCTGGACCCCGAGCGGCTGGTCGTCTACGCCTCCACCTGGAAGCGCGGGCGCGAGGGCGCCGAGGCCACCGCCGCCTTCGACGCCGAGCAGCCCTTCACCGTCGTCCGCGACCGTACGACGATGCTGCTGCCGACGCCCGGCGCGACCCGCAGGGCCGTCGGACTGCTGCGCGAGCACGGGTGCACGTCGGTGTGGTTCGGGGCGGCCGCGCCCCTCGGGCTGATGGCGCCGGCGCTGCGCAGGGCGGGGGCCGAGCGGCTCGTCGCCACCACGCACGGGCACGAGGCGGGATGGGCCCAGCTTCCCGCGGCCCGGCAACTGCTGCGCCGGATCGGGGAGTCCACGGACACGATCACCTACCTCGGCGAGTACACGCGCTCGCGGATCGCGGGCGCGCTCAGCCCCGCGGCCGCCGCCCGGATGGTGCAGTTGCCGCCGGGCGTGGATGAGAAGACCTTCCACCCGGACAGCGGCGGCGACGAGGTGCGGGCCCGGCTCGGACTGACCGACCGGCCCGTCGTGGTGTGCGTCTCCCGGCTGGTGCCGCGCAAGGGCCAGGACACCCTGATCCGGGCGATGCCCCGCGTCCTGGCCGCCGAGCCGGACGCCGTCCTGCTGATCGTCGGCGGCGGCCCCTACGAGAAGGAGCTGCGCCGGCTCGCCCACGACACCGGCGTCGCCGCCTCCGTACGCTTCACGGGCTCGGTGCCCTGGGCGGAACTGCCCGCGCACTACGGCGCCGGCGACGTCTTCGCCATGCCCTGCCGCACCCGGCGCGGCGGGCTCGACGTGGAGGGGCTCGGCATCGTCTACCTGGAGGCCTCCGCGACCGGTCTGCCCGTCGTCGCCGGCGACTCCGGCGGCGCCCCGGACGCGGTCCTCGACGGCGAGACGGGCTGGGTCGTGCGCGGCGGCGACGCCGACGAGACCGCCGACCGCGTGACCACCCTCCTCGCCGACCCGGAGCTGCGCCGCCGGATGGGAGAGCGGGGCCGTGCCTGGGTCGAGGAGAAATGGCGCTGGGACCTGCTGGCGGAGAATCTCAGGACGCTGCTCTGAGACGGGGTGCCCGGCAATCGCGGGGGCCCGCACGCGGGCAGGGGCGGGGGGAAGGGCGCGACGAGCGACCACGAGCCCGCGGCCGCCGACGGCGGCGAAGGGGCACCCCGGCAGGCACCGCTACTTCGCGTAGATCGCCTCGATCTCGTCCGCGTAGTCCTTCGCCACCACACTCCGCTTCAGCTTCAGCGAAGGCGTCAAGTGCCCCGAGTCCTCGGTGAACTGGGCCCCCAGCACCCGGAACTTCCGCACCGACTCCGCCTTGGACACCGCCGAGTTGCCGTCGTCCACCGCGGCCTGGACCGCGGCGAGCAGATCCGGGTCCTCGCGCAGCGACGCCGCCGTGGAACCGGCCGGCTTGCCGTGCTCCGCGCACCAGCGGCCGAGGAACTCCTCGTCGATGGTGACCAGCGCGCCCACGAACGGCCGCCCGTCGCCGACCACCATGCACTCCGCGACCAGCGCGTGCGCGCGGATGCGGTCCTCGATCACGGCCGGCGCGACGTTCTTGCCGCCGGCGGTGACGATGATCTCCTTCTTGCGGCCGGTGATGCTCAGGTACCCGTCCTCGTCGAGGGTGCCGATGTCGCCGGTGTGGAACCAGCCGTCGGCCAGCGCCTCCGCGGTAGCGCCCGGGTTGTTCCAGTACTCCTTGAACAGGTGCTCGCCGTGCAGCAGCACCTCGCCGTCGTCGGCGATGCGGACCACCGAGCCGGGCAGCGGCTGGCCGACCGTGCCGATCTTCTGCCGGTCCCACGGGTTGAACGCGGTGGCCGCGCAGGACTCGGTGAGGCCGTAGCCCTCCAGCACCGTGAAGCCGATGCCGCGGAAGAAGTGGCCGAGGCGCTCGCCGAGGGGGGCGCCGCCGGAGATGGCGTACTCGCCGCGCCCGCCGAGGACCGCGCGGAGCTTGCTGTAGACGAGCCTGTCGAAGACCTTGTGTCTGATCCGCAGCCCGAAGGACGGGCCCGAGGAGCTGTCCAGGGCCTTGCTGTACGCGATCGCCGTGTCGGCGGCCTTGTCGAAGATCCTGCCCTTGCCGTCGGCCTGCGCCTTGGCGCGCGCCGCGTTGTAGACCTTCTCGAAGACGCGCGGCACACCGAGGATCAGCGTGGGCCGGAACGCGGCCAGCTCGTCGGTGAGGTTCTTGATGTCGGGGACGCAGCCGAGTTTGATCGGCGCGATCATCGGCGCGACCTGGACGAGGCGGCCGAAGACGTGCGCGAGCGGGAGGAAGAGCAGGACGGAGCACTCGCCCGTGCGGAACAGGGGACGCAGCCGCTCGACGACGTTGCCGCACTCCGCGAAGAAGCTGCGGTGGGTGAGCACGCAGCCCTTGGGCCGGCCGGTGGTGCCGGAGGTGTAGACGATGGTCGCCGGGTCGTCGGCCTTCGCGATCGAGCTGCGCTCCTCGACCGCCCCGTCCGTGACGTCCGCGCCGAGCCGCCCCAGCTCCTCCACCGCCCCGGCGTCGATCCGCCAGACGTTCTTGAGGGCGGGCAGCTCCTGGCGCACCGACTCCACCGCGGCGGCGTGCGCGGCCGACTCCACGACGCACGCCGTGGCGCCCGAGTCGCCGAGGATCCAGCTCACCTGCTCCGCCGAGCTGGTCTCGTACACCGGCACGGTGATCGCGCCCGCGCTCCAGATCGCGAAGTCCAGCAGCGTCCACTCGTAGCGCGTCCGGGACATCAGGCCGACCCGGTCGCCCGGCTGGACACCCGAGGCGATGAGGCCCTTGGCGGCGGTGTGCACCTCGGCGAGGAACTGGCGGGCGGTCACGTCCCGCCAGGCGCCGCCGCTCTTGCGGGCGATGACGGCGACGTCCGGGTGCTGCGCGGCGTTTCTGCGGACGATGTCGGTGAGATTTCCGTCCGCGGGGACCTCGTACAAGGCCGGAAGGCTGAACTCGCGCAAGACTGCTGCTCCTCATAGGGCGCCGGCGCCACGACGTTGTGCGATGCGACGGTGCGGTCCAAGGCTCGGGCAAGTGCTCGGGGAAACACACGCGGGATTCACATGTCGAAATCCTGAGCACGACTGGACTGCCCGGACGTTACCCGCCGGTATGCCCTCTCCGACAGGGGGTCCCCGCGAGATGTTCGCTGCGTCACACGGACGGGGTTTCCTTTGCGCACAGTAGTCGACACGTCCGGCGACCAGCCAGTAACCGCAGGTCGGACCGCCACTGTTCACGCATGCCGCACAGACTTACGCTTGATCGTCATGGCACCCACACCGGCCGGCAACACGACGACGCGCGTCCATGTGGTCAGCGACGTGCACGGCAACGCGCGCGACCTGGCCAGGGCGGGCGACGGCGCCGACGCCCTGATCTGCCTGGGCGACCTCGTCCTCTTCCTCGACTACGCCGACCACGCGCGCGGGATCTTCCCCGAGCTGTTCGGCGAGGCCAACGCCGACCGCATCGTCGCTCTGCGCACCGACCGCCGCTTCGCCGAGGCGCGGGAGTTCGGGGCCCGGCTGTGGGCGGGCATCGGCGGCGACCGCGACCGCCTGATCGAGTCGGCGGTGCGCAAGCAGTACGCCGAGCTGTTCGCCGCGTTCCCCACCCCGACGTACGCCACCTACGGCAACGTCGACATGCCGGCCCTGTGGCCGGAGTACGCCGGGGAGGGGACGACCGTCCTCGACGGCGAGCGGGTGGAGATCGGCGGACGCGTCTTCGGCTTCGTCGGCGGCGGGCTGCGCACCCCGATGCGCACGCCGTACGAGATCGACGACGAGGAGTACGCGGCGAAGATCGAGTCCGTCGGTGAGGTGGACGTGCTGTGCACCCACATCCCGCCCGAGGTGCCGGAACTGGTCTACGACACGGTGGCGCGGCGCTTCGAGCGGGGCAGCCGCGCGCTGCTCGACGCGATCCGGCGGACCCGGCCCCGCTACGCCCTGTTCGGGCACGTGCACCAGCCGCTGGCGCGGCGGATGCGGATCGGGGCGACCGAATGCGTCAACGTCGGCCACTTCGCCTCGACCGGGAGGCCGTGGGCACTGGAGTGGTGAACGCGCGCGGCCGGACTGTCGCGGGCAGGTGGTGACATCCGCTTTGCCCGTGCGCGATAGCCTTCACGCGGCACACACGTGCGCGCTCCGGCGCACGACCACCCTCAGTACCCGGCCCGCATCTGGAGGAGCCACGGCGATGGCGGAACACACCAGCTCGAGCATCACGATCGAGGCGGCACCCGCCGACGTCATGGCGGTGATCGCCGACTTCGCCCGCTACCCGGACTGGACCGGTGAGGTGAAGGAGGCGCAGGTCCTCGCCACCGACACGCAGGGGCGTGCCGAGCAGGTCCGCCTCGTCATGGACGCCGGGGCCATCAAGGACGACCAGACGCTGGCGTACACCTGGACCGGCGACCGCGAGGTCTCCTGGACGCTCGTCAAGTCCCAGATGCTGCGCTCGCTCGACGGCTCCTACCTGCTGCGGCCGGCCGGCACGGGCACCGAGGTCACCTACCGGCTCACCGTCGACGTCAAGATCCCCATGCTCGGCATGATCAAGCGCAAGGCCGAGAAGGTCATCATCGACCGGGCGCTGGCGGGACTGAAGAAGCGCGTGGAGTCGGCCCCGAAGTAACCGGCGCCGGCCCGCCCGGGGCGCGCGGTGCGACGGGCGCCGGGGCGTGACCGCCGGAGCCGGGCGCGCGGGTAGCGTTCAGCCTCATGCGCACCATCCTGATCACGGGCCCGGGCGGCAGCGGTCGTACGACCGTCGCGGCCGCCACCGCGCTCGCCGCCGCCCGTGCGGGCACCCGCACCCTCCTGCTCGGCGCCGACCGCGACGACACCCTCGGTGCCGCGCTCGGCATGCGCACCGGCCCCGGGCCGGCGGCCGCCGGCACGCACCTCACCGTGTGGCGGCCCGACCCCGCGCAGGGCTTCCGCGACGGCCTCGCCGCGCTCCAGGACCGCGCCGCCTCCGCACTCGGCCTCCTCGGCGCCGCCCGCCTCGACTCCGAGGAACTCACCCCCCTGCCCGGCGCCGACGAACTCGCCCTGCTGCGCGCCCTGCGGGAGGCCGCCCTCGCCGAGGCGCACGACCTCCTCGTCGTCGACCTCCCGCCCGCCCCGCGCGCCCTCGCCCTGCTCGCCCTGCCCGAGGAACTGCGCCGCTACCTGCGCCGCCTGCTGCCGCCCGAGCGGCAGGCCGCCCGCGCCCTGCGCCCCGTCCTCGGCCGGCTCGCCGGCGTCCCCATGCCCGCCGAGTCGCTCTACGAGTCCGCCGCCCGCTGGGACCTGGAACTGGCCGCCGCCGAGGCCGTGCTCGCCGACCGCGGCACCGTCGTACGCCTCGTCGCCGAGCCCGGCCCGGCCGGCGCCGACGCGGTCCGCACAGCCCGCCTCGGCCTCGCCCTGCGCGGCCTGCGCACCGACCTGCTCGTCGCCAACCGCGTCCTGCCCGAGGACGCCGCCGAAAGCTGGCTCGCCGGCCCCCTCGCCCAGCAGCGCAAGGCACTGGAGGAGTGGCAGGACGACCACGACGTCCGCACCGTCGCCCACCTGGGACGCGACCCGCGCGGCGCGGACGACCTCGCCGCGCTCGCCGCGCCGGGCGCCGGCGAGGACGTGCCGCCGCCCGCCCCGGTCGAGTGGCCCGTCACCGACCGGCTCGCCGACGACGGCGTCCTCGTGTGGAACATCCCCCTGCCCGGCGCCATACGCGATGACCTGGACCTCGTCCGTCGCGGCGACGAACTGGTCGTCACCGTCGGGCCGTTCCGCCGGATCGTGCCGCTGCCGTCCGCGCTGCGCCGCTGCACCGTCGACGGGGCCGCCCTGCGGGAGGGCACGCTCGCCGTCCGGTTCGCGCCGGACCCCCGGCTGTGGCCCTCGGGCCGCTGAACGCCCCCTCCCGTTCGGGTAACGTCGTAAGGACGAACCGTAGTCAGGAGTCCGTCATGAGCGAACAGCTCCCCCCGCCCGAGGCCGCCGGCGACGACGGGACCGACGCGGTGCGGGCGACCGACGCCTACGCCTGGGCGACGGCGTGCGCCGAGGACCTGGAGGCGGAGAAGGCCCGCCGCCGCACCGCCGGCGGGGCGCCGCCCGGATCCGCCGCCGAGGAACTGCGCAGACTCGTCGACACGGTGGCCGACAAGCTCGCCGGCCTCCAGTCCCCACTGCTCGGCCAGGTCGCCGGACCGGCCGCCCAGCAGGTGGTCCGGCAGGTCGTCCAGCAGGCCAAGGCCGCCGTGGAACCGGTCATCGAACGCAACCCGGACGTCTTCGACCACCTCGCCGCCGCCGGCAGCGAACTCCTCGCCGCCTACCGCTCCGCCGTCCAGCACCAGGAGAGCCGCTGGACCGCCGGACGGCCCCCGGGCGACGAACCCCGCGACACCCGCGACCTGGACGAACCCGGCGACGGCGGACGCGACGACGGCGACGGGGGCACCGGCCCGGGCCAGCGTATCGACTTGGACTGAGGCCCTGCTCGGGTACGGTTGGCCGTAGCGGGGCTCGACCGAAACTGAGGGATTCATGGGACTCACCATCGGCGTCGACATCGGCGGCACGAAGATCGCGGCCGGCGTGGTCGACGAGGAAGGCAACATCCTCTCGACCTTCAAGGTGCCGACCCCGGGCACGCCCGAGGGCATCGTGGACGCCATCGCCTCCGCGGTGGAGGGCGCACGCGCCGGGCACGAGATCGTCGGCGTGGGCATCGGCGCCGCCGGTTACGTCAACCGCCAGCGCTCGACGGTCTACTTTGCGCCCAACATCGACTGGCGCAACGAGCCGCTCAAGGAGAAGGTCGAGGCCCGCGTGGCTCTCCCGGTCGTCGTGGAGAACGACGCCAACGCCGCGGCCTGGGGCGAGTACAAGTTCGGCGCCGGCAAGGGCCATCGCAACGTCATCTGCATCACGCTCGGCACCGGCCTCGGCGGCGGCATCATCATCGGCAACAAGCTGCGCCGCGGCCACTTCGGCGTGGCCGCCGAGTTCGGCCACATCCGCATGGTGCCGGACGGCCTGCTCTGCGGCTGCGGCTCGCAGGGCTGCTGGGAGCAGTACGCCTCCGGCCGCGCCCTCGTGCGCTACGCCAAGCAGCGCGCCAACGCCACCCCCGAGCGCGCCGAGGTGCTGCTCGCGCTCGGCGACGGCACGCCCGACGGCATCGAGGGCAAGCACATCTCGGTCGCCGCCCGGCAGGGCTGCCCGGTCGCCGTCGACTCCTACCGCGAGCTGGCCCGCTGGGCCGGCGCCGGTCTCGCCGACCTGGCCTCGCTCTTCGACCCGTCCGCCTTCATCGTCGGCGGCGGGCTCTCGGACGAGGGCGACCTGGTCCTCGACCCGATCCGCAAGTCGTACAAGCGCTGGCTGGTGGGCGGCAACTGGCGCCCGGTCGCCGACGTGATCGCCGCCCAGCTCGGCAACAAGGCCGGCCTGGTGGGCGCGGCCGACCTGGCCCGCGAGCCCGACCCGATCATGTAGCGGACGGCCGCCGAACGTCCTCAGGGGCGCGGGGAGCCGCGCGACGAGCCGCACCGACCGGCAGTCGCCCGCGTACCCCGCGCCCCGTGTCATGGGGCGTACATTGATCGACATGGCGTCGCTCCCCAACTCCCGCACCGAACCCGACGGTTCCGCCGTCATCCGCGTCCTGAGCTACAACATCCGCTCGATGCGCGACGACACCGCCGCCCTCGCCCGTGTGATCAGCGCCTGCGCCCCGGACCTCGTCCTCCTCCAGGAGGCGCCCCGTTTCTTCCGCTGGCGCAAGAAGCTCGCCCGGCTCGCCGCCGCGTCCGGACTGGTGATCCTCTCGGGCGGTGCCACGGCCGCCGGGCCGGCGCTGCTGTGCTCCCTGCGGGCCACCGTGGAACGCACGGAGGACGTCCTGCTCCCGCTCACGCCCGGGCTGCACCGACGGGGCTTCGCCACCGCGGTGGTCCGCTTCGGCGGGGCCCGGCTGGGCGTCCTGAGCTGCCACCTGTCGCTCCAGAAGGACGAGCGGTACGCGCAGGCGGGCCTGCTCCTCGACCGGCTCGCCGGGATGGGTGTGGAGCACGCGGTGGCGGGCGGCGACCTGAACGAACCGCCCGGCGGGCCCGTCTTCCGGCGGCTCGGCGACCGGCTGCGCGACTGCTGGACCGCCGCGCCCTTCAGCGGGGAGTACACCTCCACCGCCGCCGACCCGCACCAGCGCATCGACGCGGTGTTCGTCACCGAGGGCGTCGAGGTGCTGGGCTGCGGGGTGCCGGTGGGGCTGCCCGGCGTCGCCGAGGAGGACCTGAGGGCGGCCACGGACCACCTCCCGGTCCTGACCGCGCTGCGCGTACCCGCCGCGCGGGACGTGCCGGCGTAGGAACTGCCAGGCGCCGAGGCCCCCGCCGTGTGGGCCCGCCGACGCGTGGGTCCCGCCGTGTGGACCCCTCCGCGGGGGCCGCGGCACGCAGCCGCCCGGTGCTGAGGCCCGGGCCGGGGTCAGACCACCGCGCCCCGGCCCGGGTCGTCGTCGTCCTCGTCGCCCGGCCGCATCCGCATGACCAGCGTGGCGAAGCCGCCGAGGAAGCCGCCGATGCTCAGGGTCGTCAGCCACCAGGTCATGTCCCAGTCGAGCACCACCGCGAGCAGCAGCAGCACCGGGCCGCCGAGCACGCCCAGCCAGGCGAACTTCGTCGTGGTGTCGCCCTCCGGCAGCGGCGGCGGCTCCGGCGGCACGAAGTGGCCCTCGTCGTCCTCGCCGAGATCGTCCTCCGAGGGCTCGGCGAGACTGTGGTCCCGCGGCCCGACTCCCGGCGCGAAGGCGACGGAACTGCCCAGCGGGCGGGCGGAGGCGGGCCGCTCCGGCTCGGGCGCCTCGTCGTTCGTCTCGGCCTCCAGCAGCGCCAGGTCCTCCACCGACTTGAACGGCTTCGCACCCGGCGGGTCCGGCGGCTCCTCCCCGTACCCGGCGACGATCGCCGCCCAGGCCGCGTCCTCGTCGAAGGGCGCCCCCTGTTCCTCCTGCGCGCGGTCCTCCCCGCGGTCCAGCCCCTCGCGGCCCTCCCGCTCGACGTCCCGCTCGCGGTCCCGCTCCACGTTCCGCACCTCCTCCCGCTCTCCCCGCTCCTCCCGGTCCTCGCGGTCGGAGTCGTGCTCAGTCACCTGCGGCCGTCCCTTCCTCGCCGGGACCGGGCCCCGGCTCCTTGACCAGGCCCGGCGCGAGCCGGCCGATGAACGCCGCGCTCCGGGCGAAGATCCGGTCCGCGTCGTGGTCCAACGTCGCCACGTGGTAACTCTGTTCCAGCAGGATCTCCGTGACGTCCGTCGACGACACCCGGCCGAGGATCCGCTCCGAGTCGGCGGGCGGCACCACATGGTCCTGCGGGCTGCGCAGCAACAGCAGCGGCTGCGTGACCTGGGGCAGGTCACCGTCGACCAGCCGGAAGAACCGGCGCAGCGAATGGGCCGCGTGCAGCGGCACCCGGTCGTAGCCCAGCTCCCTGCTCAGCGGCTTGGCGATGTCGCTGGCGATGCCCTTCGTCGCGGGCAGCAGATGCCGCAGGACCGGCAGGGCGTGCTGGGCCACGCCGTGCATCCGGTTCGCCGGGTTGACGACCACGACGCCCGAGACCGCGTCCCCGTGCCGGGCGGCGAGCCGCAGCGCCAGCGCGCCGCCCATCGACAGACCGGCGACGAACACGCGCGAGCAGCGCTCCCGCAGGGCACGCAGCTCGCGGTCCACCTCCGCGTACCAGTCCTGCCAGCCGGTGACCTGCATGTCCTCCCAGCGCGTGCCGTGCCCGGGCAGCAGCGGCAGCGACACCGTCAGATCGCGCTCGGCGAGATACCGGGCCCAGGGGCGCAGCGACTGCGGGGAACCCGTGAAGCCGTGACAGAGGAGGACGCCGGCCTCCCCGCCCTCGTGGCGGTACGGCTCGGCTCCGGGCAGGACCGGCACGTCTCGGTCTCCTGTCGTCAGGGGGCCGGCACAGCCGGCACGGGGTGTGCGGGTACTTGCGGGTACTTCACCGTACGCGACCGCACTGACACCGACCAGGGCCGTCGGGGCCATTGACCGCGCTCCGGGATAAGGTCTGACCCACAGACACAGGAGGCACTCGGTTTGTTGTACGGCGCGATGAAGGTCACCATCGGGGGTTCGCTGAAGCTCGCGTTCCGTCCCTGGGTGGAAGGCCTCGAGCACATCCCGGCCGAGGGCCCCGCCATCCTGGCGAGCAACCACCTGTCGTTCTCGGACTCGTTCTTCCTGCCGGCCGTCCTCGACCGCAAGGTGACCTTCATCGCCAAGGCCGAGTACTTCAACACCCCCGGCGTCAAGGGCCGGCTGACCGCCGCGTTCTTCAAGGGCGTCGGCCAGCTCCCGGTGGACCGCTCCGGCGCGCGCGGCGCGGGCGAGGCCGCCATCAAGAGCGGCATAGAGGTCCTGGAACGCGGCGAGCTGTTCGGCATCTACCCCGAGGGCACCCGCTCCCCGGACGGCCGGCTCTACCGCGGCAAGCCCGGCGGCCTCGCGCGCGTGGCCCTCGCCACCGGCGCCCCCGTCATCCCGGTCGCCATGATCGACACCGAGAAGATCCAGCCGCCCGGCAAGGTGGTGCCCAAGCTGATGCGGCCCGGCATCCGCATCGGCGCGCCCCTGGACTTCACCCGCTACCAGGGCATGGAGCACGACCGCTTCGTGCTCCGGGCGGTGACCGACGAGGTCATGTACGAGATCATGAAGCTCTCCGGCCAGGAGTACGTCGACGTCTACGCGACCGCCATGAAGCGGCAGCTCGCGGAGGCGGCGAAGGCCGAGAAGGAGGCGGGCAAGGCGGCGAAGGCCGCGCTCGCGCAGGCGGAGAAGGAACAGTCCGCGAAGGAGAAGGCGGCCGAGTAGGACGGGCCGCCGGGCAGGGACCGAGCCCTGCCCGGGCCGGGGGTGGGGGACATGGCCAGGCGCGAGAGAGTCATGAGGATGTCGGTCGAGCAGCCGCTGTGGCGCGCGCTCGCCGGCTACCGCGTGCTCACCATGCTGTACGCGATCGGCGTCTTCACCACCGCCTACGCCGGCTTCAGCCGCCCCTGGCTCGCCCTCGCCTACTACGCCGTCCTGTCGGTGTGGACCCTGGCGACCCTGCCCAAGGTCTCGGGCGCCGTGAGCTGCACCAAGCGGTTCCTCGCCGTCGACCTCACGATCGCGCTCACCGGCATCATGCTCACCCCGTTCGCCGACGCCCACGAACGGGTCATGGACGGCGGGCCGACCCTGCCGTCGATATGGACCGCCGGCTCCGTCCTGGCCTTCGCCATCAAGGGCGGCTGGCGCTGGGCGGCCTTCGCCTCCACCCTGGTCGCCGTCGCCAACATCGCCGAACGCGGCACCCCGGCCCGCGACACCGTCCACAACGTCATCCTCGTCTGGGTCGCCTCCATCGCCATCGGCTACGTCGTCGAGGTCGCCCGCGCCTCCGAGCGCACCCTCGCCCGCGCCCTGGAGATCGAGGCGGCCACACGGGAACGCGAGCGGCTCGCCCGGGACATCCACGACAGCGTGCTCCAGGTCCTCGCCATGGTGCAGCGGCGCGGCGCCGTCATCGGCGGCGAGGCGGCCGAACTGGGCCGGCTGGCCGGTGAGCAGGAGGTGGCGCTGCGCAACCTGGTCTCCGGCGGCCTGGTCCCCGTGTCCCGGGTGTCCGAGGACGCCGCGCAGGGGGCCCTCGTTCGGGCGGTGGAGGAACCGGACGCGGAGACCGGCGACGAGCCCGTCGATCTGCGCGCGCTGCTCGCCCGGTACGCCGGGGCGCGGGTGAACCTCGCCGAGCCGGGCGCCCCCGTGCTGGTGCCGCCGGACGCGGCACGGGAGCTGGCCGCCGCCGTCGGGGCCGCCCTGGACAACGTCCGCAAGCACGTCGGCGAGGACGCGCGCGCCTGGATCCTGGTCGAGGACGAACCGGACGAGGTGATCGTCAGCGTCCGCGACGAGGGCCCCGGCATCCCCGAGGGACGGCTCACCGAGGCCGAGGGCGAGGGACGGCTCGGCGTCGCCCTGTCCATCCGCGGCCGGCTGCGCGACCTCGGCGGCACGGCCGAGCTGATCTCGGTGCCCGGGCAGGGCACGGAGGTCGAACTGAGGGCACCGAAGGAGACCGGCGGCGCCGCCGCCAGGGGGAAGGCAGCGCAGCATGAGTGAACGACAGGACTCGATCAAGGTCATGGTGGTCGACGACCACCCGATGTGGCGCGACGCCGTGGCCAGGGACCTCGCCGAGTCGGGCTTCGAGGTGGTCGCCACCGCGGGCGACGGTGACCAGGCCGTGCGCCGCGCCCGGGCCGCCGCGCCCGACGTCCTCGTGCTCGACCTCAACCTCCCCGGCAAGCCCGGTGTCCAGGTCTGCAAGGAGGTCGTCGGAGCCGACCCGACGCTGCGCGTCCTCGTGCTGTCCGCGAGCGGGGAGCACGCCGACGTGCTGGAGGCGGTGAAGTCCGGCGCCACCGGATACCTGCTGAAGTCGGCCTCCACCGAGGAGCTGCAGGACGCGGTGCGCCGCACGGCCGCCGGCGACCCCGTCTTCACCCCCGGTCTGGCCGGGCTGGTCCTCGGCGAGTACCGCCGCCTCGCCTCCGAACCGGCGCCCGCCGCGGAGACCGGCGACCCTGGGGCGCCCCGGCTCACCGACCGCGAGACCGAGGTGCTGCGGCTGGTGGCCAAGGGACTGAGCTACAAGCAGATCGCCGAGCGCCTCGTCATCTCCCACCGCACCGTGCAGAACCACGTGCAGAACACCCTCGGCAAGCTCCAGCTCCACAACCGCGTGGAGCTGGTGCGGTACGCGATAGAACGCGGCCTCGACGAGGAGTAGGGCCGCGGCGGGCGTCCTCCCCCGACCGGCGCGGCCGCGCGGCGGGCCGTATATTCGGCCGCGTGTGCGGCCACGGCCCCAGCGAACGGGAGCGGTCATGGAGATCCTGGCCTTCGGCGTCCAGGCCGACGAGAAGCCCCTCGTGGAGGAGGCCTTCGCCGGCCACGGGCGGATCCGCTGCCTGGAGGTCTTCCTCGACGAGGACACCGCCCCCATCGCGGCCGGTCACGAGATCATCTCCACGTCCGTCAACGCCGACCTCGGCGCCCCCGTCCTGGAGATCCTCGCGGCCGGCGGCACCCGGATGGTCGCCCAGCGCTCCACCGGCTTCAACAACGTCGACGTCGACGCGGCCGAGCGCCTCGGGCTGACCGTCGCCCGGGTCTCGTACTACTCCCCGTACTCGGTCGCCGAGTTCGCCTGGGCGCTCGCGCTGGCCGTCGACCGCCGTGTCGTCCGCGCCTCCAACCGGACGCGTGACTTCGACTTCCGCCTGCACGGTCTGATGGGCCGCGACCTGCACGGCCGCACCGCCGGCGTGCTCGGCACCGGCAAGATCGGCGAGGCCTTCGCCCGCATCGCCCACGGTTTCGGCATGAGGCTGCTCGGCTGGGACATCGCCGAGAACCCGGCCTGCCTCGAACTCGGCATGGACTACGTCCCCAAGGACAAGCTGCTCGCCGAGTCCGACCTGATCACCCTGCACGTCCCGCTGATGCCCGAGACCCGCCACCTGATCGACGCGGACGCCCTGAAGGCGATGAGGGACGACGCCATCCTGATCAACTCCAGCCGGGGCGGACTGATCGACACCGCCGCCCTGGTCGGCGAACTGCGGGCGGGCCGCTTCACCGGCGTGGGCCTGGACGTCTACGAGGCCGAGGCGGGCCTGTTCTTCCTCGACAAGTCCCTGGAGGCCATCGCCGACGACACCCTGGCCCGCCTCGTCACCTTCCCGAACGTCCTGGTCACCTCGCACCAGGCGTACTACACCGAGGACGCCGTGCGGCAGATCGTCGACGCCACCCTGCGCAACGTCCTCGACTACCGGGCGGGCCGCCGTTCGGAGAACGTGCTCGTGCCGCGGAGCTGACCCGCCAGCTCCCGCACGATCGCCGAGCCGTTCAGCGTCAGCACCGACTCCGGGTGGAACTGCACGCCGGCGAAGCCGGGACCGCGCAGCGCGTGCACCTCGTGGGCGGCGTTCCGGCTCACCTCCACGCCGTGCGCGGCCAGTTCGTCGGCGGCCCCGTCGTCGCAGCGGGCCACGAAGCTGTTGTAGAACCCGACGGTCTCCCGCCGCCCGAACAGGTCGATCTCCGTCTGCGCCCCCTGGTACGGCACCTCCTTGCGGACGATGTCCAGCCCCAGCTCGGCCGCGATCAGCTCGTGCCCGAGGCAGACACCGAGGACGCCGTGCCGGTGGCCCCGGATCGCGTCGGCGGTCAGCGCCCGCAGGAAGCGCATCCTGGGGTCGGCCGTGTCGGACGGGTCGCCGGGACCGGGCCCCAGCACCACCGGGCCGTCGTGCCCGAGCACCGCCTCGCGCACCCCCGGCTCGTCGTACCGCCGGACGGTGACGCCGAGCCCGGCCGAGCGCAGCACGTGCGCGAGCATCGCGGTGAAGGTGTCCTCCGCGTCGACGACCAGGGCGTGGCCCGTGAGGATGTCCGACGGCTCCCGCATCCGCAGCCAGAACGGGGCCAGCGACGCCCGGCGCCCGTCCAGCGCCGCCCGCACCCGCGGGTCCTCGGCCAGACCGGGCAGCGCCTGACGCGCACGCGGCCGGGACGGGCCCACCCCCAGCGCCGCCAGCACCCCGGCCGCCTTGGCGTGCGTCTCCGCGACCTCGCCCGCCGGGTCCGAGCCCCGCACCAGCGTGGCGCCCACCGGCACCCGCAGCCCGCCGTCGGCGTCGATGTCGGCGGTGCGGATCAGGATGGGGGAGTCGAGGGTCTGCGCGCCGCCCGCGTCCCGGCCCAGCAGCGCCAGCGCGCCCGCGTAGTAGCCCCGGCCCCCGCTCTCGTGCCGCTCGATGACCCGGCAGGCGTTCTGCACCGGCGAGCCGGTGACGGTCGCCGCGAACATGGTCTCCCGCAGCACGTCCCGCACGTCCAGCGAGGAACGGCCGCGCAGCTCGTACTCGGTGTGCGCGAGGTGCGCCATCTCTTTGAGCCGGGGCCCGACGACGACACCGCCCATGTCGCCGACGGTGCACATCATCTTCAGCTCCTCGTCGACGACCATCGACAGCTCCTCGATCTCCTTGCCGTCGGCGAGGAACCGCAGCAGGTGCTCGGGTGTCGGGCCCTCGGCGGGGTAGCGGTACGTGCCGCTGATCGGGTTCATGGCGACCGTGCCGCCGGACATCCGCACGTGCACCTCGGGGCTCGCGCCGACCAGCGTGCGCTCCCCGGTGTGCACGACGAAGGTCCAGTACGCGCCCCGCTCGCCCTCCAGCAACCGCCGGAACAGGGCCAGCGCGTCGGCCCGCCCGAACCCGGGGATCCGGCCGCCGTACGTCCGCCGGATCACGAAGTTGGCGCCCTCGCCCCGCCCGATCTCCTCGTCGAGCACCCGCCCGACGATCCGCGCGTACTCCTCGTCGGCCACGTCGAAGCCGCCGTCCTCGACGTGGACGCCGTGCGCGGGCAGGTGTTCCAGGGCGGTGGCGAGCGGGATCTCGTACCGTTCGCCGGGGGTCAGCACCAGCAGCGGCGTGCCGTCGTCGCGCACGTCGAAGCCGCGCTCGCGGATCTGCCGGAAGGGGACCAGCGCCAGTCCCTCGTCGGGCAGGTCGGCGAGCCGGTCGTGCTCGGTCACCGGGCCGAGCAGCAGCTCCACGGTGTCGTGGTCGCGGCCCGGGGTGCGGCGGCGCAGCAGCGCGAACGGGCGGGGGTCGCCCGGCAGGGCGCGCAGGTCGAACTGGGGCATGGGTCCGTGTCCTTCTCGTCTCTCGGTGAGAGGAACGGCCCGGCCGTGAGAACACCGAAGGCCGCCTCTCGGGGCGGCCTTCGCGAAGTTTCGAGTACGCGCAGTCAGCGGGCCGCCGGGGGAGCGGTCCACCACCAGTTCTGGATCGAGTGCGCGAACATACGGCGCAGCGTACCCCACGGCGGTCCGTCCACAGGGCGTTGTCCGTGTCTCACTTCCTGGGCACGGGGCGGGAGCGTCCGTCCGACCCCGTAATGTTGACGCTGTGACCGTGAACGCGAAGACCAGCGCGAGCGCTGGCAACACCTGGCGAGACCTGCCCGCGGCGCAGCAGCCCGAGTACCCCGACCTTGAGGCTCTGCGCGCAGTCGTCGCGGACCTCGAGTCGTATCCGCCGCTCGTCTTCGCGGGCGAGTGCGACCAGCTGCGCGCCAGGCTGGCGGCCGTCGCCAAGGGAGAGGCGTTCCTCCTCCAGGGCGGCGACTGCGCCGAGGCCTTCGACGCGGTGTCCGCGGACCACATCCGCAACAAGCTCAAGACCCTCCTCCAGATGGGCGCCGTCCTCACGTACGCCGCCTCCGTGCCCGTCGTGAAGGTCGGGCGGATCGCCGGCCAGTACTCCAAGCCGCGCTCCAAGCCGACCGAGACCCGCGACGGCGTGACGCTGCCTACGTACCGCGGCGACTCCGTCAACGGCTTCGACTTCACCGAAGAGGCCCGGATCCCGGACCCCGAGCGGCTCAAGCGCATGTACCACGCGTCGGCGTCCACGCTGAACCTGGTGCGCGCCTTCACCACCGGCGGCTACGCCGACCTGCGCCAGGTGCACGCCTGGAACCAGGACTTCGTGAAGTCGTCCCCCTCCGGGCAGCGCTACGAGCAGCTCGCCCGCGAGATCGACAGCGCGCTGAACTTCATGCGGGCCTGCGGCACGGACCCGGAGGAGTTCAAGACCGTCGAGTTCTACTCCTCGCACGAGGCGCTGCTGCTCGACTACGAGTCGGCGCTCACCCGCGTCGACTCCCGCACCGGGCAGCTCTACGACGTCTCCGGCCACATGGTGTGGATCGGCGAGCGCACGCGCCAGCTCGACCACGCGCACATCGAGTTCGCCTCGAAGATCCGCAACCCGGTCGGTATCAAGCTGGGCCCGACGACGACGGCCGAGGAGGCGCTGCAGTACATCGAGCGCCTGGATCCCGACCGCGAGCCCGGCCGGCTGACGTTCATCGTCCGCATGGGCGCGGACAAGATCCGCGACAAGCTCCCCGAGCTGGTCGAGAAGGTCACCGCGTCCGGTGCCACCGTCGCGTGGATCACCGACCCGATGCACGGCAACACCTACGAGGCGGCCTCCGGGCACAAGACCCGCCGCTTCGACGACGTGCTCGACGAGGTCAAGGGCTTCTTCGAGGTCCACAAGTCGCTCGGCACGCACCCGGGCGGCATCCACGTGGAGCTCACGGGTGACGACGTCACCGAGTGCGTGGGCGGCGGCGACGAGATCTTCGTCGACGACCTGCACCAGCGCTACGAGACGGCCTGCGACCCGCGGCTGAACCGCAGCCAGTCGCTCGACCTGGCGTTCCTGGTGGCGGAGATGTACCGGGACCAGTGACGGCCGGCCCCCGCGCGGGCGGCGAATACGGGAAAATGGGGCGCGGGTCACATACGATCCGCGCCCCTTCCCCTTTTGCCGCCCCTGAGCCATGGGTAAGGTTAGGTTTGCCTCACCGATCAGTCGGGCCCTCCGGTCATCGGTACGGCACGACCTTGTACCCCGCTCGGGAGGTGAACCGCGTGTTCGTCTGCAGTTGCTTCGGTGTCACCGAGGAACAGGTCAAGAGCCACGCGGAGGCCGGCGCCTGCACGCCCCGCCAGATCGCCTCCGCCTGCAAGGCGGGCACCGACTGCGGTGGCTGCGTCCGGCGCATCCAGGCGCTGCTCGGCCGGGGCGCCTGTCCCCGCCGGCAACTGGCCGACCAGGGCGAACCGGTCCTCTCGGAGCTTCCCGAGGCCGCCTAGCGCCCGCTGCCGGGCCCGGCGTCAGAGCGAGCCCGGACCCGAGGAGTCCGGCTGGGACTGCTCGATGACCGTCGACAGGTACAGCGACTCGCCCAGCTTCTCGATCAGGTCGAGCTGGGTCTCCAGGTAGTCGATGTGGTGCTCCTCGTCGGCGAGGATCGCCTCGAAGACGTTGGCCGACGTGATGTCGTTCTTGGCCCGCATCACCTCCACGCCCCGGCGCAGCCGGTCGATGGCCTCGACCTCGATCTCCCGGTCGGCCTGGAACATCTCGGTCACGGTCTGGCCGACCCGCACGTGGAAGAGGCGCTGGTAGTTGGGCAGGCCGTCCAGGAGCAGGATGCGGTCGGTGAGGGCCTCGGCGTGGCGCATCTCGTCGAAGGACTCGGCGCGGGTGTACCGCGCGAGCTTGGTCCAGCCCTTGTGGTCCTGCAGCTTCGAGTGCAGGAAGTACTGGTTGATCGCGGTCAGCTCGGCGGTGAGCTGCTCGTTGAGGAACTCGATGACCTCGGGGTCGCCCTGCATCGCGTAAGGCTCCTTCCACGCGGGAACTGGCGGTTTGCGCGCATGATTGCACCGGCACCGAAGATCGTCCAGTAAGTCTTGACTTAGTAAGTAAGTGAAGGCTTAGGAGATATTGCCCCTTTTGTTCTCATGTAAGAGGGGCGGGTCGGGGGCATCGGTCCGGGTCTGTCAGGATGGAGGCATGGGTCAGCCGGTGGAACACGGGTCGGGAGAAGGCGGTTCGGAAAGAGCGCCGCAGTTCGAGCTTCCACCGGGGCAGCGCCTCCAGCGCGGCTGGCCGGTCACCCACTACGGACCGGTACCCAAGTTCCGGCCCGAACGCTGGGAGTTCCGCGTCTTCGGCGCCACCGCCGACGGTGAGAAGCACTGCTGGACCCACGAGGAGTTCACCGCGCTGCCGTACACCACGGTCGTGGCCGATCTGCACTGCGTGACGAAGTTCAGCATGCTCGGCGCCGAGTGGGGCGGCGTCCCGGCCCGCACGATCCTCGGTCTCGCACCGCCCGCGCGGGCCGTCACCCATGTGATGGTGTGGGCGGAGTACGGCTTCAGCTCCAACCTGCGGCTGTCCGACTTCGCCGCCGACCGCACCCTGTTCGCCACCCACAAGGACGGCGAGCTGCTGACCGCGGAGCACGGCTTCCCGCTGCGCCTGGTCGTCCCCCACCTGTACGCCTGGAAGGGCCCGAAGTGGGTCCGCGGCATCGAGTACATGACCGCCGACCGCCGGGGCTTCTGGGAGGAACGCGGCTACCACAACATCGGCGACCCCTGGCGCGAGCAGCGCTACTCCTACCAGGAGGAGCCCGGGGAGGGCCCCGAGCTCTGACCCGGCGCCCGGGTCAGCCGTCGCGCAGCTTCTTCAGCCGCTCCACGTCCGCCGCGTGCCCCTCCTTGCCGCCCGGCGTCTCGATGACCAGCGGCACGCCCTCGGTGGCCGGGTGGGTCATCAGCGCGCGGAACGGGTCCTCGCCGATATGGCCGGCGCCTATGTTCTCGTGCCGGTCCTTGTGCGCGCCCGCCACGTCCTTGGAGTCGTTGGCGTGGATCAGCTTCAGCCGGCCCTCTCCGACCGTGTCCACCAGCAGGTCCAGGGTCCGGTGCATGCCGGCCGGGCCGGTCAGGTCGTGCCCCGCCGCGAAGATGTGGCAGGTGTCCAGGCACACGCCCAGCTTCGGGTGGGCGTCCAGCGCCTCGAAGTAGGGCCCGAAGTCCCAGGTCCGCGAGCACAGGGACGCGCCCTGACCGGCGGTCGACTCCAGCAGCAGGTACGGGTCGTCGTCGTGGGTCAGCTCGTCCAGCAACGGCAGCATGAACTCCCGTACCTGCTTCAGCGCCACGGAGCGCTCCCGGCCGCCGGTGGCGCTGCCGGTGTGCACGACCACGCCGAGCGCGCCGATCTCCCGGCCCCGCCGCAGCGAGTGCCGCAGCGACTCGACCGACCGCTCCACCGTCGCCTCGGTGTGGGAGCCGAAGTTGATCAGGTACGGCGCGTGCACGTACGCCGGGATCGCCTCGGCCGCGCAGGTCTCCCGGAACGCCTCGTCCTGCCGCGGGTTGCCGGCCGGGGTGGCCCAGCCGCGCGGGTTGGCCACGAAGACCTGCACGGTCTCCGCCTTCAGGTCGCGGGCGTAGGACAGGCCCACGGAGTGCAGGCCGCCGGCCACGGGGACATGGCCGCCGACGGGGTTGCGGGCGGGGACGGGCTGTTGACTCTTCACCCGTTCAGGGTGTCATGCCTGGTGGGAGGTCCGGACCGTGAGAGCGGTCACCTGATGGTGATCGTGATGGTCGACCCCTCCGGCGCGGTGTCGCCGCCGTCGACGGACTGCTTCTTCACCGTGTCGCCGAACAGCCCGAGCAGCCCGCGGTCCTCCCGGACCTCGAACCCGGCGTCCTTCAGCGTCCGCTTCGCGTCGTCCACGCCGGCGCCGACCACGTCCGGGACCTCGATCATCGCGGGGCCCTTGGAGACGGTCAGCGTCACCTTGTCGCCCTCGGCCGCCCGGCTGCCCGGCGCCGGGGTCTGCCGGGCGATCTGGCCCTCGTCGTACTCGGGCGAGGTGACCTTCCCGGCGGCGACCTCGACCTTCAGTCCGGCCTCCGTCAGCTCCTGCCGGGCGTCCGCGAGGTCCTCGCCGGTGACGTCCGGTACGTCGATCGCGCGGCCCTTGCTGACGACGAGCGCGACCGCGGAGCCGCCGCGCACCTCGGTGCCGGTCTCCGGGTCCGAGGAGACCACGTAGCCCTTGGGGACGTCCTCGCTGAACGCCCGGGTCACCATGCCCGGCTCCAGACCCTCGTCCTCCAGCAGGGCGCGGGCCCGGTCCAGCCGGTAGCCGCGCACATCGGGCAGCTTCACGGTGCGGGGGCCGTCGGAGATCGTGAGCGACACCGAGTCGTTCTTGCGGATGCGCGAGCCGACGCCCGGGTCGGTGCTGATGACCTTGCCCCGCTCGACCGTGTCGCTGTGGGCGTGGCGGACCGTGCCGACGTCCAGTCCGGCGTCCCGCAGCCGGTCCCCGGCCTGTGCCTCCGTCTTGGACAGCAGCGGCGGCACCTTGGTGAACTGGCCGGAGTTGATGTACCAGACGCCCGTGCCCAGGCCCAGGACCAGGAGCACGGCCGCGACGAGCGCCAGCGGGCCGCGGCGCAGCTCCGTGCGGCGGCGTACGGGCGGCGGGGGAGCGGTGAGCCGGCTGGTGCGGTGCACGCCGTCCGCGGGGGCGCCGTCCCCGTCCTCGTTGACCGGCAGCGGGCGGGGCATCGTCAGCGCGCGCGGGATCACGCTGGTGCGGTCCTCGGCGTTGTCGTGCTCCCCGGCCAGCGCCTGCGGCGGCGCCGCGTCGAGCTGCTCGTCGCTCAGCGCCGCACGCGCGGCGCGGGTGCGGGCGAGCAGGGCGACGGCGTCGTGCGGACGGACCTCGGGGTTGCGCGCGGTCGCCTCGGCGACCAGCTCGTCCAGCTCGTACGCCATCCCCGGCACGGCGGCCGAGGGCGGCGGCACGTCCTCGTGGAGGTGCTTGTAGAGCACCTGGGCGGGGGAGTCCCCCTCGTGCGGCTTGCCGCCGGTCAGCATCTCGTACAGGACGACACCGCACGCGTACACGTCGACCCGCGGGTCCGCGGTGCCGTGCTCGATCTGCTCGGGCGCCAGGTAGGAGACGGTTCCCAGGACGGAGCCGGTGGTGCTGGTGACCGTGTCCACGGCCCGCACCAGCCCGAAGTCGGCGACCTTCACCCGGCCGTCGTCCCCGATCAGCACGTTCTCCGGCTTCATGTCCCGGTGCACGAACCCGGCCCGGTGCGCGGCGCCGAGCGCGGCGAGCACCGGCTCCAGGATGTCCAGCGCGGCCCTCGGCCGGAGGGCGCCGCGCTCGCGCAGCACGTCCCGCAGGGTGCAGCCGGCGATGTACTCCATCGCCAGGTAGACGTACGCCCCCTCGGCGCCCTGGTCGAAGACCTGGACGACGTTGGGGTGGTCGAGCCGGGCCACCGACTTGGCCTCGCGGATGAAGCGCTCGACGAACGTGGCGTCGGTCGCCAGCGTCGGGTGCATCACCTTCAGCGCGAGGACGCGGTCGAGGCGGGTGTCCACGGCCCGGTAGACCGTGGCCATCCCGCCGACCGCGATCCGCGCCTCGACGCGGTACCGGCCGTCGAGCGTCTGCCCGACCAGGGGGTCCTGAAGGGTCGTGTCCACGCAGGCGAGTGTACGAGCCCCCGCGGACACCCGGCCGCCACGTCCGCGACCGCAGCGGTCCTGCAGCGCACCTGTGACGTGTCCGTCCCCGGGAGCCCGGCCGGTCCGCCGGTCCGGCGTCCGGTGCCTAGAAAGCCGGCCGCTCCGGGTCCAGTACCGCCAGGCCCTCCGAGGGCGACGACGCCCGGGCGAAGTGCCTGCGCGGGATCCGGCCCGCCCGCCGGGCCAGCCTCCCCGCCTCCACCGCGGAGCGCATCGCCGCGGCCATCAGCACCGGCTCCTGGGCCCGCGTCACCGCCGACGCGAGCATCACCCCGGCGCACCCCAGCTCCATCGCCAGCGCCACGTCCGACGCCGTACCGGCGCCCGCGTCCAGGATGACCGGCACGCGCGCGTGCTCCACGATCAGTTCGAAGTTGTGCGGGTTGCGGATGCCCAGCCCCGACCCGATCGGAGAGCCGAGCGGCATGATCGCGGCGCACCCGGCGTCCTCCAGCTTCCGCGCCAGCACCGGGTCGTCGTTCGTGTACGGCAGCACCGTGAACCCGTCGTCCACCAGCGTCTCCGCGGCGTCCAGCAGCTCCACCGGGTCCGGCAGCAGCGTGCGCTCGTCGGCGACGACCTCCAGCTTGACCAGGTCCGTGCCGAGGGCCTCGCGAGCCAGGCGGGCGGTGAGGACGGCCTCCCCGGCGGTGAAGCAGCCCGCCGTGTTCGGCAGCACCCGGATGCCGAGCCGCTCCAGCACCGACAGGACGGACCCGTGCACGGAGGCGTTCACGCGCCGCATGGCGACGGTCGTCAGCTCCGTCCCGGACGCGACCAGCGCCCGCTCCAGCACGTCCAGGCTCGGCGCCCCGCCGGTGCCCATGATCAGGCGGGACGAGTACGTCGTACCGCCGAGGACGAAGGGATCGTCGGCCATGGTTCAGCCTCCTTGGACGGCGGTGAGGACTTCGACGCGGTCCCCGTCGGACAGGGCGGTTGCGGCCCACTGCGCGCGCGGGACGACGGTCTCGTTCAGGGCGGCGGCCACTCCGGACGGGGCGGCGGACAGCGTGCCCACCAGGGTGTCCAGGGCGGTGCCGGGAGCCACCTCGCGCGGCTCCCCGTTGACGGAGATCTTCATGCGGTCCGCTCCGTGGATGCGGGTACGGCGCCGAAGCGCCGGGGGGTGAAGGGACGCGCCTGCTCCGGGAGCTCCCCGGTGGTCAGGACGTCCGCCATGACGTCGCCGGTGACCGGGGTCAGCAGCACGCCGTTGCGGTGGTGCCCGGTGGCCAGCAGAAGCCCTTCCAGCCCGGTCGGGCCGAGCAGCGGGGCGTTGTCGGGGGAGCCGGGGCGCAGGCCCGCGCGGGTCTCCGCCAGGGGCAGCTCGGTGATGCCGGGGACCAGCTCGTGGGCGTCGCGCAGCAGCTCGTAGACGCCGCCCGCGGTCACCGTGGTGTCCCAGCCCAGCTCCTCGCTGGTGGCGCCGACGACCAGCTCGCCGTTCTCGCGGGGCACCAGGTAGAGCGGGTTGCCGCGCACCACGGCCCGCACCGTCCGGCTCAGCAGCGGCCCGTGCGCCGCCGGCATGGTCAGCCGCAGCACCTGCCCCTTCACCGGCCGCACCGGCGGCAGCACCTCGTCCGGCACGCCCGCGAGCCGTCCGCTCAGGCTGCCCCCGGCCAGCACCGTCTGCCCGGCCTCCAGCGCGGTGCCGTCGGCCGTGACGACGCCCCTCGCCCGGTCCCCGGAGACGGTGAGCCGCTCGGCCCACACCCGGTGGAAGACCACGCCCGCGCCTTCGCAGGCGGCCACCAGCGCGCGGGCCAGACGGCGGGGATCGATCTGGTGGTCGCCCTCCACCCGCAGGCCCCCGCGCACGCCCGGCGCGAGCATCGGCTCCAGGCGCCTGCACTCGCGCCCCGGCAGCCACTCGGACGCCAGCCCGCAGCGCTGCTGGAACGCGTGCAGTTCACGCAGGTGGGCGCGGTCGTCGGCGTCCAGCGCCACGGCGAGAGTGCCGCACCGGCGGTAGCCGAGGTCGTGGCCCGTGGCGTCGGACAGTTCGGCCGCGAACCGCGGATAGCGTTCCGCCGAGGCGAGGTTCAGGGAGAGCAACGTCTGCTCGCCGTAGTGCAGTTCCGTGACGGCGGCGAGCATTCCGGCCGCCACCCGGGCGGCGCCCCCGCCCGGCTCGGGATCCACCAGCGCCGTGGTGAGCCCGCGCTGCGCGGCCCGCCACGCCGTGACCAGGCCGATGATCCCGCCGCCGACGACGAGGACGTCCGGCGTACGCCGCGGGCCGCCCGGTGACGGGCGTGCGGATGCGATCGGTGTGGACGACATGGGCGTCCAGCCCCTCCCTTCGCCGGCATGACCCGGATCAGGTTCGTACGGTCGGAGGCCGCCAGCCTCCCTCTCAGCCCGGTGCGTCCGGGCTCCCGCGAGTGCTTTACGTTGGCCACCCTAGCCCGCAGCGCACCGAACTCGTAAGGGAGCCTCCACCGTGGCCCGTTCACTCGACGGTCTCGTCCTCGCCCCGGTCACCGACCAGGCACCCGGCCAGGTGGGCACGCGCACCCGGTTCACCTACCACGAGCAGGACGGCGCGATCTGGGCCGAGTACGAGGGCGGCGACGTCGTACGCGGCCGGCTCGTGGGCACCCGCACGGGCGACCGGCTCGACTTCCGGTACGTGCAGCTCCGCACCGACGGCGGCACGTCGTCGGGACACTGCGTCTCGGCGGTCGTCGACCTGCCCGACGGGCGGGTGCGCCTGGAGGAGACCTGGGAGTGGGAGTCGCGGCCGGGCAGCGGCACCAGCGTTGTGGAGCAGATCACCGGGCCCGAGGACTGACCGGCGATTTGCCGGGTGTCTAAGGTGATCGGGTGAGCGAGCAGACGCAGCAGCGGGAAGCGGACGCGGGGCGCCGCGTGGTCGTCGTCGGCGCGGGCATGGCGGGCGTGCAGACCGCCGTCGCCCTGCGCGAGCGGGGCTTCACCGGCACCGTGACGCTGATCGGCGCGGAACCCCACCAGCCGTACGACCGCCCGCCGCTGTCCAAGGCCGTCCTGCTCGGCACGGCCGAGGGCTCCGCCTTCGACGTGGACTTCGAGGCGCTCGGCGTCGAGGTGCGCCTCGGCTGCGAGGCCCTGGGCGTCCGCCCCGACGCGCACGTCCTCGTGACCTCCGCCGGTCCGGTGCCCTACGACGTCCTCGTCATCGCCACCGGCGCCGAACCGCTGCGGCTGCCCGGCGCCGAGGGCGTCCCCGGCGTGCACCTGCTGCGCACCCTGGATGACGCCGAGCGGCTGCGCCCCGTGCTGGCCCGGCAGCACGACATCGTGGTCGTCGGCGCGGGCTGGATCGGCGCCGAGTTCGCCACCGCCGCACGTGAGGCGGGCTGCGCGGTGACCGTCGTGGAGGCCGCCGGCCGGCCCCTCGCCGGCGCGCTGCCCGCCGAGGTCGCCGCGCCCATGACCGCCTGGTACGCCGACGCGGGCGCACGACTGCGCACCCACGCGCGCGTGGAGCGCGTCGAGCCCGGCCACGTCGTCCTGGACGACGGTACGCGGCTGCCGGCCGGCGCCGTCGTCGTCGGCATCGGCGCGCGGCCCGCCACCGCGTGGCTCGCCGGTTCCGGGATCGAGCTGGGCCCGTACGGCGAGATCCTGGCCGACGACCGTCTGCGCACGTCCGCTCCGGACGTGTACGCGGTCGGCGACTGCGCCTCCTTCCCCTCCGCCCGCTACGGCGAGCGGCTGCTCGTGCACCACTGGGACAACGCCCTGCAGGGCCCGGGCACGGTCGCCGCGAACATCGTCGGCGCCGGCACCGGCGAGACCGCCGACGCCTACGACCCGGTGCCGTACTTCTGGTCCGAGCAGTTCGGCCGGTTCGTCCAGTACGCCGGGCACCACGGGGCCGCCGACACCCTCGTGTGGCGCGGCGACCCCTCCGGACCGGCCTGGACGGTGTGCTGGCTGCGCGACGGGCGCCTGACCGCCCTGCTGGCGGTGGGCCGACCGCGTGACCTGGCGCAGGGCAGGCGGCTGATCGAGGCGGGCACGGCGATGGATCCGGCGCTGCTCGCCGACCCCGCGAGGCCGCTGAAGGCGGCGACCGTGTAGTCCCGGGCCCGGCGGGTCCGGTCGGGTCCGGTTTCCGACTGTCAGTGCCAGATGGCAGGCTGGAGACGTGACCGAGATTGACGCAAAGATCGATGCTCTCGTACCGGCCTGGCTCACCGTCCCCGACATCGCCGAGATGCTCGGCGTCGAGGTGACCCGCGTACGGCAGCTCATCAAGGAGGGCCAGCTCATCGCCGTGCGCCGCGGGGAGAACCGCGCGCTGCACGTCCCGGCGGCCTTCATCGACGGGGACAAGGTCGTCAAGGGCCTGACCGGGACCCTGACCCTGCTGCGGGACGACGGCTTCACGGTCGAGGAGATGCTCGAATGGCTCTTCACGCCCGACCCGAGCCTGCCCGGCACGCCCGCGCAGGCGCTGAGTGAGAATCGCGGTACGGAGGTGAAGCGCCGCGCCCAGGCGCTCGCCGTCTGACCCGACACCGCCCCGCGCGGGTGCCGGGCACGTCCCGGCCCCCGCGCCACGGGCCGCCGTACGCTAGCCCGCGGTGCGGCCGTAGCCGTCCGCGGCTGCCTGCCGAGCCGCCGACGCACGCGGCTGCCCGCCACCGTTGCCGCCGTACGGGGGCCGGCACTGCGGCCGTGGCCTTCGGCCTGTCCGCCACGGCCTGAACCGTCCGTGGCCGCATCTGCCGGAGCCCACGCCCGTGCGCCGTCCGTGGCCGGCCCGACGGCCCCATCGGCCCGCCGCCCCCCGTCGCAGGCGCCGGCACCGGGGTCGTGCCCCCCTCGGTCGCGTGGCGCGTGACCGCCCGGCCGCCCCGATCCATGGCCCATGCATCATGGTTGCCGCCGCCCGCAGCGGCCCGTACGCCACCTACCTGGGGGGACACCCGATGCCCGAGACCGCCGCCGCCACCGCACGCGCCCGCCTCGCCGACGCCCGGCTCTACCTGTGCACGGACGCGCGCCGGAGCCAGGGCGACCTGCCCGAGTTCCTGGACGCGGTGCTGGCCGGCGGCGTCGACATCGTGCAGCTCCGCGACAAGGGCATGGAGGCCGCGGAGGAACTGGAGCACCTGCGGGTCTTCGCCGACGCCTGCGCACGCCACGGCAAGCTCCTCGCCGTCAACGACCGCGCGGACGTCGCCCACGCCGCCCGCGCCGACGTGCTCCACCTCGGCCAGGGCGACCTCCCCGTGCCCGCCGCCCGGGCGATCCTCGGCGACGACGTCCTCGTCGGCCGCTCCACCCACTCCGAGTCCGAGGCCGCCGCCGCGGCCGTCCAGGAGGGCGTGGACTACTTCTGCACCGGCCCGTGCTGGCCCACCCCGACCAAGCCCGGCCGCCACGCCCCCGGCCTCGGCCTGGTCCGCCACACCGCCTCCCTGGGCACCGACCGCCCCTGGTTCGCGATCGGCGGCATCGACCTCGGCAACCTCGACGAGGTGCTGGACGCGGGCGCCCGCAGGGTCGTCGTCGTCCGCGCCGTCACCGCCGCGGACGACCCCGGAGCGGCGGCCGCGGAGTTCGCCGCGCGCCTGCGGGAGGCGTAGCCCAGGGGCGTCCCCGGCCCGCTCGACGGAGGCATCTGTCCAAAGGGTGGACAACAAGTCGACAATGCGGACAAATATCCCCCATCCGGTTGGGGGACCGCCGCGGCCTGGCTAACCTGCCCGTATGGCCCTCGGAACCGCATCCACCAGGACTGATCGCGCACGCACCGTGCGCGACATCCTCGCCGCCGGCAAGACGACGTACTCGTTCGAGTTCTCGGCGCCGAAGACACCCAAGGGCGAGAAGAACCTGTGGAGCGCGCTCAGGAGGGTCGAGGCGGTCGCCCCCGACTTCGTCTCCGTGACCTACGGCGCCGGCGGATCCACCCGCGCGGGCACGGTCAGGGAGACCGAGCAGATCGTCGCCGACACCACCCTGACCCCGGTCGCCCACCTCACCGCGGTCGACCACTCCGTCGCGGAGCTGCGCAACATCATCGGCCAGTACGCGGACGCCGGTATCCGCAACATGCTGGCCGTGCGCGGCGACCCGCCCGGCGACCCGACGGCCGACTGGGTCGCGCACCCGGAGGGCCTGACCTACGCCGCCGAACTGGTCCGGCTCATCAAGGAGTCGGGAGACTTCTGCGTCGGCGTGGCGGCCTTCCCGGAGATGCACCCGCGCTCCGCCGACTGGGACACGGACGTGGCCCACTTCGTCGACAAGTGCCGGGCCGGCGCCGACTACGCGATCACGCAGATGTTCTTCCAGCCGGAGTCGTACCTGCGGCTGCGCGACAGGGTCGCCAAGGCGGGCTGCGAGACCCCGGTCATCCCCGAGGTCATGCCGGTGACCAGCGTGAAGATGCTGGAGAGGTTGCCGAAGCTCAGCAACGCCTCGTTCCCTGCCGAGCTGAAAGAGCGGATCCTCTCGGCACAGGACGATCCGGCGGCTGTACGCTCCATTGGCATCGAGTTCGCCACGGAGTTCTGCGCGCGGCTGCTGGCCGAAGGTGTGCCCGGACTGCACTTCATCACGCTCAACAACTCCACGGCGACGCTGGAAATCTACGAGAACCTGGGCCTGCACCACCCCCCGCGGGCCTAGACCGGCCGCACGTATTTGCGACACACTGCGTAGCGGCCACTGGGAGAGGGGCGTACATGGGCTGGACGGTCCTCTACATCGCGTTCGGCATCGTCGCGCTGTGGCTGCTGGGCGAGGTGCTGCTGCAGTACAAGGCGCGGCTGCGCTGGCGGCTGCTCGCCTTCGGCGGATTCGCCGGCGTCGTGGCCGGCGTGCTGATGTCCAACGTGCTCGTCATCGGACTGGGCGCCGCCGCCTTCGCCGTCGGCCAGACGTACGTGACGCTGTCGTTCCGCCGCGGCTTCGAGGCCGGATGGGCGGTCAACGCCCCTGCGGGCCTCGTCGGCAGCAAGCGCCGGCGCCCCGAACGCGGCCGCCAGGAACCGACGTTGGAGGTCTCCGGCCTGGAGGCGGGCGACGCCCTCCCCGGCGCCTACGACGACCGCCCGCAGGACCACGGCAACACCCCGTACGGCGACTTCGGCCACGACGACTACGACCGCGACGACGTCTTCACCCCCGCCCGGCCCGCGGACCCCACGGCCGCGGAGACCACCGCCGTCTACGAACCGCAGCCCATGCCCGACGACACCGGTTCCTACGGCGTGTACGGCGACCCGGGCCCCGGGCACGAGGAGCAGGCACCGGCCGCGCCGGCCGCCGACCCGTCGTCCCACGGATACGGCTACTCCGAATACGGCCAGCAGGGCTACGGCTACGACACGGGCCAGCAGTACGCCGCCTACTCCGACCCCTACATCGGCACCTACGGCGGCGGCTCGTACGACACCGGTGGCTACGACACCGCCGGTACCCAGCAGTACCCCGCGCAGGCCTACGACCAGGGCATGTACGCCACCGGTACGGCCGGCGGCCACCCGGCCGAGACGCCGCCCGGCGGGGTGTGGGTGCCGCAGCAGCGCAGCGCCGACGACCCCTACGGCGGTGAACTCCCGCCGGAGCAGACGTATCCGTACCAGGACGACGGCCGGCCGCAGGGCCCGAACCAGGGATACGACGAGCAGTACCGCTACTGACGGCGCGCGGGCCCGGCGACGGGCCCGCCGCTCACTGCGAGCCCCGGAACTCGGGTCCCTCCACGACGAGTCCGGCGACCAGCGCCCCCGACATCCCGGCGTGCGGCAGACCGCCTCCGGGATGGGACCAGCCGCCCACGGTGAACAGCCCCGCCACGCGCGTGCTGTTGGCCGGGTGCAGCAGCCTGCCCCCGGCAGCCGCCAGCGCCGGGGCCGGCACCGCGCCGCCCGCCGCGCCGGTCTCCGCCGCGATGTCGGCCGGGGTGCGCACCTCGTGCCACAGGAGGCGGTCGCGCAGGTCCGGAATCGCGCGTTCGGCGACGGCGATCAGGTTCTCGGCGTGGCCCTGCGCGCCCACGCCCGCCGGCACCACCGAGGTGAGCGACACCGCCTCGTGGTCCGGGCCGGGGACCAGCGCGGGATCGTCGGGCCGCAGGACCGTCACGGTCGGACGGGCGGACACAGTGGGCGTGGCACCGAACAGCGCGTCCAACTCCCCCTCGCGGTCGGGCGCGTGGACCACCGTCCGGTGTGCCGTGCCCCGCGGACGGGCGCCGCGCAGCGCCAGCAGCACCGTGATCCGGCTCGCCGCCCCGCGCTGCGGCGGGACCCCGGCCTCACCGCGCGGCGCCGTGCCGCCGGCGACGCGGTCCAGCACCTCGGGGGCGACACCGGCGACCACGAACTCGGCCTCGGCCACCTCCCCGCCGGCCAGCTCCACGCCCGCCACCCCGCCGTCCTTCTCGACGAGCCCGGTGACCTCGGTGCCGAAGCGGAACTCGACCCGGCGGGCCCGGCACCTCTCGTACACCGCCCGCGCCAGCTCCCGCAGCCCGCCGCGCGGACACCACATGCCGAAGGCGTGCTCCATGTACGGCAGCACGGCCGCGTTGGCGGGGACGGTCCGCGGATCGAGGCCGTACGCGAGCGCGTGGCTCTCCAGCAGGGCGACGAGCCGGGGGTCCCGCAGCTCCCAGGCGCCGACCTCGGCGAGCGTGCCGGCGCGGCGGGTGCGCAGCAGCCGCTTGTGCGGGACGGCCGGGTAGGGCTCGCGCTCGGCCAGCACCCGCCAGTCGGACCACAGCGGCTCCTCGAGGAGCGGCCTGCGCGTGCGGTCCCAGGCCTCCCGGGCCCGCACCAGGAAGTCCCCCCACCGCTGCCCGGCGGGCGCGCCCAGCGCCTCGTCCAGCGCGGCGACCACGCCCGCCCGTGACGCGTTCGGCAGCGAGACCTCCGTGCCGTCCGCGAACACGTGCCGTGACGACGGGTCGACCTGGACCAGCTCGACGCAGGACTCCAGCGGCTCCTTGCCGGTCTTGACGAACAGGTCGCGCCAGACCGCGGGCAGCGGCAGCAGGCCGGGACCGGTGTCGAAGGAGAAACCGTCCCGCTCGAAGCGGCGCACCGCCCCGCCGTACGTCTCCGTCCGCTCGTACACCGCCACCCGGTGGCCCGCGACGGCCAGCCGGGCGGCGGCCGCCATCGCGCCCATCCCGGCGCCGATCACCGCAATCCGTGCCATGCCAGGGACTTTATCCGCCGCCACCGGCGAACCGGGCCGAGGGGCCGAGGGAGCGGCCCGCGGGCGGACCCGGGACCCCGTACCGCCGGCGGGCCCCTGAGTATCCGGACGGGCGCGCGGGTGACCGCGCGGCGCCGCGCACCGGTGGGCACGCGTGCGCAGGGCTGAGTATCCGTACCTAGTACGCGAGATGAGTACCCGTGCGGATGGGGCCCGACCTGCGCGAACGAGAGAGTGGGGGCAACGGAGAGGGGCACGGCTCCGGCACCGGCGACACGGGGCGCCGGAACGGAGCCGGGCCCACGATCCGCTCCTTCCGCCGGCCGCGGCCGGCGGGAGCGAGGCACGGGGGAGACCCGGGGGACGACCGAGAACGGGGGCCCCGCGGGGGGACGTACGGGGAGCAGGAAAGGCGCCGGTCCTACGGTGGCCCGCGGGGAGACGCGGCCGCCGCGGACCGGCGTTCTCCGTTGCGGCCCGCGTCTCAGCCCCGGCCGCTCACCCGGCCCTGCAACAACCGTGACAGGGCCGCGTGCACGTCGTCGAGGGAGCGCTCCGGCTGGAACGACTTCCAGTCCAGCGCGGCCACCAGGACCATGCCGACCAGCGCGGCGGCGGTCAGCGGGACGTCGATCTCGTCGCTGAACTCCCCGCTCTCCACGCCCTCGCGCAGCACCCCCTCCACCACGGCGACGGCCTCCTGACGGACCACCAGCAGCGTGGACTGCCAGGCGCGGTTGGTGCGCCACAGCTCCGCCACGTAGAGCTGGGTGAACGCGGGATAGCGGTCGATGAAGACGAGCCCCGCGCGGATCATCGCGTCCAGCGCGTCGACCCTGCCGAGGCCCTCTCGCGCCGCCCCCTCGGCGGCCTCCCGGAGCGATGCCGTGAGCAGCCCGACCCCGTGCCGCAGCAGTTCTTCGAAGAGGACGGACTTGCTGGCGAAGTTGTAGTAGACCGTGCCCTTCGCCACTCCGGCGCGCTCGGCGATCTCGTCCACGGTGGTGGCGGAGAAGCCCTGCTCGGCGATGAGGGTGACCGCTGCCTCGTAGAGCTTCTGCCGGGTGGCCTCGCGACGGCCGCCGCCCCGTGAGGCGGTGCTGCTGCTTTCCATGGCCCCGATTCTCACAGCACCCGTCCCGCCCGGTGCACCGCAGGGCCCCGTCGCCCTTCCCGTACCGAACGTGTGCTCGCATCAAAAATGCAGGTCAGAACGGATTGTCAGTGGCATACCGCACGATGGGCACATACGGCCACAGTGCCGTCACGGAGACGACAGGAGGATCGTCATGGCCCACTCGTCCGCAGCCGCCGCCCGGCGGCACCGCGCAGCCGGCCCTGCCCCCTCACTGACCGGCCCGGCGAGCGACGTGCATCCCGTGCTGCGCCGGACCACCGCCCCGCCCGCCGCCCTCGGCCTGCTCGCCCAGGCCCGTGCCGGACTGGAGGAGGCCGCCGTCCTCGAGACGCCGAACGAGCGGTACGCGACCGCCCACCTCGCGGCCCTGCGCACCGCCGCCGCGGTCCTCGCGGCCCGCGGCCGCCCGGAGGCCACCCCACGGGCCCGCGCCCGCATCCGCAGTGCCTGGGAGGTGCTCCCCGAGATCGCGCCCGAGCTCTCCGACTGGAGCGCGCTGTTCGCCGCGGGCGCCCGGCGCCGGGCACGCGCCGAGGCGGGCATCCAGGGCGCGGCCGGAACCAGGGACGCCGACGACCTGATACGGGACGTGACGATGTTCCTGCGCATCGTGGAGCGGATGCTCGTCCTCCAGCCGGTCCTGCCCCAGCCCCGCCCCGGCGCGGACGACCCGGAGACGGGCGGTGGGGCCCCGGTGCCGGACGCGGGATGAGGCGCCCCGGCCGCTCCGGTCCGCCCCGCCCGGCCCCCTGCCACGGCGGGGCACCCGGAGTGACCGGCCGGGACACGGGAGGCAATAGGGTGGGAGAAGCCTGAAAGCCTGCCCTTTCCCGCATCCGCGCCGGGCAGGCAGCCCGTTCGCTCCGCCCGTGCCCGAGGCGGTGCCGCGCCGAGGAGTCAACTGCCGTGTCGGACCCGATGCGCCCGCCCGCCTCCCCCCACCGCCCTCACACGGCGTCGCCGCGCCCCGAGCCCGCTCGGTCCCGCGCCGCACTTCGTACCGCCGTGGTCTGGGAGGTCCTTCAGGAGGCCCTGGACCGCCGCGTGAAGGCCACGGGCCGCCAGGCACTGGACGTCCTGGACACCGGCGGCGGCAGCGGCAACTTCGCGGTGCCCCTGGCCCGCCTCGGCCACCGCGTCACCGTCGTCGACCCCAGCCCCAACGCGCTCTTCGCCCTGGAGCGCCGGGCCGCCGAGGCCGAGGTCGCCGACCGGGTGCGGGGCGTCCAGGGCGACGTCCACGGCCTCTTCGAGGTCGTGGAGCCCGGCGGCTACGACGTGGTGCTGTGCCACGGAGTCCTGGAGTACGTGGACGACCCGGCGGAAGGCGTGCGCAACGCGGTGGCCGCCCTGCGCGCCGACGGCGTCCTCAGCCTGCTCGCCGCCGGTCTCGGCGGCGCCGTGCTCGCGCGGGCCCTCGCCGGCCACTTCACGGAGGCCCGGCAGGCGCTCGGCGACCCGGACGGCCGCTGGGGCACGGGGGACCCGATGCCGCGCCGGTTCACCGCGCAGCAGCTCACAGGGCTGGTCGAGGACGCGGGACTGCGGGTCGGTGCCGTGCACGGGGTGCGGGTCTTCGCCGACCTGGTCCCCGGGGCGCTGGTGGACACCGAGCCCGGCGCCCTCGACGCGCTGCTCGCGCTGGAGGCCGCGGCGGCCGAGCTCGCCGCCTTCCACTCGGTGGCGACCCAGCTCCATGTGCTCGGTGAGACCGGAGAGACGCAAGGGGCCTGAGAGCCGGCACGCGGGGCAGGCCCCTGATCAGGGGCGCCGCCGCAGATGGAGTACGCCACAGGCCCCCCGAACGGGGGCCCGGCGCCGTATGATCGAGGGAGACCGCTCGGCATGACGGGCCGGTCGCTGGGGAAAGGGACCTTCAGCGAGCCGGCGTGGCCATGACGGGCACCGGTTGGCCAATTGGCGTAGAGGGGCGGGTTTCACGGGGGCGATTCCCTGCCTATCCTGAAGGGACCCCCCGGGTCGCCCCGGCGACTGCACGATGAGGAGGACTCCGTGCCGCTCTCGGAGCACGAGCAGCGCATGCTCGAGCAGATGGAGCGAGCGCTGTACGCCGAAGATCCCAAGTTCGCGTCGGCGCTCGAGGGAAGCGGGCTGCGTACGTACACCCGGCGGCGGGTCTACCAGGCGGTCGCGGGCTTCCTCGTGGGAATTGCGCTCCTCATGGCCGGTATGGTCGCCAAGCAGGTCTGGCTCAGCGTGGTGGGGTTCCTCGTCATGCTGGGCTGCGCGGTCCTCGCCGTGACCGGCTGGCGCAAGGCCCCCAAGCCGGGCGAGCAGTCGGCCCCCGGCGCAGGACCACAGGCACGCCGACAGGCGCGGCAGAAACGCTCCGTGATGGACCGCATCGAGGAGCGCTGGCAGCGGCGCCGGGACGAGCAGCAGGGCGGCGGCCACTAGGCGCTCCGCTCACCAGGACAGTCCCGTGAGGGGGACCACCGAGCCGGTGGTCCCCCTCACGCATGCGCGCCCGCCGGGCGAGGGAGGGGGTCCGGCGGCCGACTCCATCCGGCCAGGCAAGGCCCGGCGGCCTCGGCTCGGATGCTCCCGGCTGGGTTCGACGTCCGGTGGCCCGGCGGACCCCTGGCCGACGAGGTCTTCCCCGGTCCGGCCTCGGCAGCCGGTGAACCGGTCGGGGGCCACGGCCGACGAGGTCTTCCCCGGTCCGGCCTCGGCAGCCGGTGAACCGGTCGGGGTCCACGGCCGACAAGGTCTCCCTCGGTCCGGCCCGGCACCCGGTGACCCCGGTGGGTCCGAGGTGCCCCACGGCCCGGGCAGGGTCGGCCCTCAACGGCTCTGGCCCGGGTGAGCCCTGCGGCCCGCGGTGTCGTTCCGAGCCCGGCCGGGCGGCCGGCCAAGCGGTGAGGCGGCGCCGGGCCCGGTGCCGGCCGCCGCCTCTGTGGGCGAAGGGGCTCAGCCCCGCTGCCCCGACGGTTTCCGCAGGGTCGGTCGGGCTGACGAGAGGCGTTGCTCGAGGGCCGACCAGCGGGCCGAGAGCATCCATGTCACCCGAATGGCGGAACGCGGGGCGAACCGTGCGCGCAGTCGGCTCTTCCCGCTGACCGAGGCCCGCAGCCCGGCGCGGACGCGGTGCACGTCCTCCGCGAGGCCCGCCGCGGGACGGGGGCGGGGCGCGTAGAGGACCTGTTCCACCGCGTCCGCCACCCGGTGCGCCGCCGCCTCGGCGGTCGGATCGAGCCGGCCCAGCCGGACGATCCGGGCCGCGGCCCCGCGCGGTGTCCGCGACGCGTCCGGCGGGACACCGAAGTCCCACGCCGTGTCGGTCAGCTCCTCCCAGACCGCCAGGACGTGCGGCACCGCGTCCCCCTCGGCGCGGCCGTGCGCCCCCAGCCGTACCGACCGGATCCGCACCCGCCACAGCATCGGCGCCAGCGGCAGCAGCAGCACCGCCAGCCCGCCCAGCGCCCAGGCCAGGGCCGCGTACCACCGGGGCCCGTCGTCCTTTGTCACCGGCACCGCCGCCGCGGACTCGCTCGGGCAGGCGTCCAGCTTCTTCTGCTGGGGCGTGCAGCCCTCGCTCACCGAGGGCGCCGCCGAGGGCTCCGTCGTCGTGCCCCGGGAGGGCAGCGCGGGGTCCGGCACGTTGGTGCCCGGTGTGTCCTCCACCGTGTAGGAGGGGATCGAGCCACGGGTCGGCGTGGGCTCGAAGCGGGTCCAGCCCACGCCCTCGAAGTACAGCTCGGGCCAGGCGTGCGCGTCGCGCAGCCCCACCGACACCGAACCGTCCGCCTGCGGGGAGCCCGGCGCGAACCCGACCGCGACCCGTGCCGGAATGTCCAGCGAGCGGGCCATCGCCGCCATGGCGAAGGAGAAGTGGACGCAGAAACCCCGCTTGTCCCTGAGGAAACGGGCGATCGCCTGCTTACCGCTGCCGACCCACACTTCGGTGTCGTACTGGAAGCGGCCGTTGACCGCGAAGTACTCCTGGAGCCTGACCGCCCGCTCGTAGGAGTTCGCCGCCCCCTCGGTCACCTCCCGGGCCGTGCGTGACACGACCGCCGGGAGCGACTCGGGCAGCTCGGTGTACTCGCGCAGCAGGGCCTCCGGCGGCCGGGGCGCCGAGGCGAGCTGCTCGGCCGTCGGCTGCACGTCCAGGCTGCGCACCTCGTACGTCAGCCCGCGCGTGTTCTGGCCGTGGTCGCCGACCAGCGTCATGCCGACGGGTTCGTAGCGCCAGTTGCCGTCGACCCGGACTCCGCTCGGCGGGTACGGCATCGGCAGCCAGTCCTGGGCGTACCAGTCCGCGGCCGAGATCGTGGTCTCGGTCTGCGCGCGCTCGATGTCGGGGCCGAGGCCGACCGGCGTCGGGAACGGCCCCTCCGGCACTGCGGTGATCTGCCGCTTGGACGGCTTCCAGGTGCTGCCGTCGAAGTCGTCCAGGGAAACGATCCGCAGGTACAGGTTCGATATGTCGGAGGAGTCGGTCCGGACGGACAGGACCTGGCGGTCCTCGTCGACGTTGAGACTGTCCCGCAGGGAGACCAGCGGGTTCACCGCGGAGATCGTCCCTCCGCGCCCGTTCCCCGAGCCGACGCCGGTCCCGGCGGGATCCAGCAGACCGCCGTCCATCGCGGGCAGCGCGAGGGGCACCACCAGGGCCAGGCCCAGCGCGAACGCACCGATCCTGCGCCCGGTGCGGACCGGGGTCACCGCACCGCGGCTCTCGCCGGGGAAGCGCGGCGCACCGCCGAAGACCCTGCCCCACTGCGACAGCCGGTCGCGGCCCTCGGCCAGCAGCAGCATCAGATAGCCCGCCGCGGCGATCAGGAACCACAGCCAGTCGGCACCGCCGTCGGACAGCCCCGCGGCCACCGAGTACAGGGCGAGCAACGGCAGCCCGGCGGGGGCGGCGCTGCGGAAGGTCACCGCGAGGGTGTCCACCAGCAGTCCGATCACCAGCACCCCGCCGACCAGCATCAGACGGATGCCGTCGGACTCCAGCGGCGCGGGGATCGCGTACCGCGCGATGTCGTCGCCGCCCTGGCGCAGCAGCTCGGCGAAGTGCCGGAAGGCCTCGGGGCCCGGGATCAGTCCGGCGACGGCCTGCTGACGGCAGAAGGCCAGGGTCAGCAGCACCAGCCCGGTCAGGGCCTGCGCGGCGACGGTCAGCGGCCGGGCCAGCGGGATGCGGCGGGCCGCCGCGCCCACCCCCGACTGAACCGCCAGCATGATCGCCGCCTGGATGATCCAGAAGGCCGGGTCGACCAGGGGCAGCAGCGCGCACGCCGCCATCATCGTGGCGCCCCACGCCCACAGCACCAGCCGTGCCTGTCCGCTCATCGCGCACCCTCCCCGTGACGCACCGTCGCGGGACGGCCGGTCTCCCGTTCCGCGCGGCGACGTGGCCCGCGTGCGGCCGCCCGGCCGCGCGGCGGCACCTGCCGTGTCCGCCGGCTCACCATCCGCCCTCCCCGCCGTCGACGGCCGTGAGACCGGTGTGCCGCCGGTCCGTGAGCCGGGGGGCGGGCCGGGCGTGACCGCTCAGGGGACGCGGCGGCGTCTGCCGTGTCCGTCGCCTCACCATCCGCCCTCCCCGCCGTTCATGGCCGTGAGGCCGGTGCGCTCGCGGTCCGCCAGACGCCACAGTTCCTCCAGGCCGGCGCCCCGGGGCACGCTCACGGCGGTCCACCCCGCCTCGCGCAGCAGCCGCAGCCGCTCCCCGCCACCGTCCGACGGGCCCGGCGCGTCGGACGGTTCCCGCCGCCAGGTCCGGCTGTCCAGCACGAAGGCGACCGCGCCGCCGCTGCGCTGCCGCATCCGTGCGGCCACCGCGGCCTGTTCCTCGTCCAGATCGCCGAAGAACGCCACCAGCAGTCCGTCGTTCCCGCCGCGCAGCACGTCGTAGGCCCGGGACAGGCCCGTGCCGTCGGAGTGCCCGATCACGGCGAGGGTGTCCATCATCAGCCCGGCCGTTTCGTCCGTCCCCTGGCTCACGCCCGCGAACCCGTCGGCGCCCTCGCCGGGCACCGAGTCGCCGGTGTCGGTGAGCAGCCGGACGGAGAAGCCCCGCTCCAGCATGTGCACCAGCACGGACGCCGCGCCCGACACCGCCCACTCGAAGGCCGAGTCGGGGCCCGCGCCCTCGAAGGCCGGGCGGCGCGTGTCCAGCAGCACCGTGCACCGGGCGCGCTGCGGCTGCTCCTCCCGGCGCACCATCAGCTCCCCGTGGCGCGCGGTGGAGCGCCAGTGCACGCGGCGCAGGTCGTCGCCGTAGCGGTACCCGCGCGGGATCACGTCGTCGTCGCCCGCCAGCGCGAGCGAGCGCTGCCGCCCCTCCCCGTACCCCTTCGCCTCCCCGCTCAGCCGCACCGGCGGCAGCGGCTCCACGCGCGGGATGACGGTGAGGTCGTCGTACGTGGAGAAGGACCGGGTCAGCTCGCACATGCCGAACGGATCGGTCAGGCGCAACTGGAGCGGGCCGAGCGGATAGCGGCCGCGCAGGTCGGAACGGACCCGGTACGACACCTCCCGGCGGCCGCCCGGCTCGACCCGGTCGAGCACGAAACGGGGGCGCGGCCCGAGCACGTACGGCACCCGGTCCTGGAGCATCAGCAGACCGGTGGGCAGCCGCGAGACGTTGTCGACGCGCAGATGGACCCGGGCCTCGCTGCCCGCGGGCACGCGCCCGGGGGAGAGCCGGCGGCTGCCCGCCACCTGGTAGCGCGTGCGGTACAGAACGGTCGCGCAGACCAGCGGCAGGACGCCCAGCAGCAGGCCGACGCGCAGCAGGTCGCTCTGCCCGAGGACGTAGGCGCAGATCGCGGCGGCGACACCGGCCGCGAGGAAGGAGCGGCCGCGGGTGGTCAGGCCCGCAAGGGCGGTGCGGACACCGCCGGTCCCCCCGCGCTCCGTCGGCGCGGGGCCCGGCCCCCCGGCGTCCATCAGAGCCTCCGCGGCGGCTGCTGACCGTACGCCGGCCCGCCGCGACCCATGCCGAGGCCGGTCTGCTGCGGCGCCGAGGGCACCGGGGTGCGCTGAAGGATCTCCTGGACGACCTGCTCGGAGGTGCGCCGGTTGAGCTGGGCCTGGGCGGTGGGCAGCAGGCGGTGCGCCAGGACGGCGACCGCGAGGGCCTGCACGTCGTCCGGCAGCGCGTACTCCCGGCCGCTCAGGGCCGCGGACGCCTTCGCCGCGCGCAGCAGGTGCAGCGTGGCGCGCGGTGAGGCGCCGAGTCTGAGGTCCGGGTGGGTCCGGGTGGCGGCCACCAGGTCCACCGCGTAGCGCCGGACCGGGTCGGCGACGTGGACGCCCCGCACCGCCTCGATCAGCTTGAGGATCTCGTCCGCGTGCGCCACCGGCTGGAGGTCGTCCAGCGGGTTCACCCCGCCGTGCACGTCGAGCATCTGCAGCTCGGCGTCCGGGCTGGGATAGCCGATGGACACACGGGCCATGAAACGGTCGCGCTGGGCCTCGGGCAGCGGGTAGGTGCCCTCCATCTCGACCGGGTTCTGCGTCGCCACCACCATGAAGGGGCTGGGCAGCTCATAGGTCTGCCCGTCGATGGTGACCTGGCGCTCCTCCATCGACTCCAGCAGCGCCGACTGCGTCTTCGGCGAGGCGCGGTTGATCTCGTCCCCGATGACCACCTGCGCGAAGATCGCGCCCGGTTTGAACTCGAAGTCGCGGCGCTGCTGGTCCCAGATGGACACCCCCGTGATGTCCGAGGGCAACAGGTCCGGCGTGAACTGGATGCGCCGCACGGAACAGTCGATCGACCGGGCCAGCGCCTTGGCCAGCATGGTCTTGCCGACTCCCGGGACGTCCTCGATCAGCAGGTGTCCCTCGGCGAGCAGCACGGTCAGCGAGAGCCGTACGACCTCGGGCTTTCCCTCGATCACGCCTTCCACCGAACCGCGCACCCGCTCGACCACAGCGGTCAGATCAGTGAGGCTCGCTCGATCGTCATAGGTCGTCACCCGGCCCTCCTCGGCCTTGCCCCGCGCTCCCTCGGGAAGCGAGGGGTACCCCAGCATTCCGGACCCGCCCCGAACAGCGGGCCGGCCCACCCCGAACCACGGGTGCCGCGCGGAAACAGTTCCGCGCGACACCGCTTTCCCGCATTCTTGCCGCCGTTACCGATTCGTGTCACTCGCCTGTGGACAACTGCCCCCGATATGTCGGGTCTTATGACCGGACGGTGGGGACGCGGCAGGGCGGAGACGGCCGCGGCACGGCCGGGTCAGGCGGGGGAGACCTCGCTCAGGCGGCCCGTCTTCACGTCGAAGACGAAACCACGCACGTCCTCGGTGTGCAGCAGGAACGGCGAGGTCCGCACCCGCTCGATCGACTGCCGGACGTCCTGCTGGACGTCCCGGAAGGACTCCACGGCCCACGCCGGACGCTGGCCGACCTCGAGTTCCAGGTCGTGCCGGAACTCCTCGGTGATGGACTCCATTCCGCAGTTGGTGTGGTGGATCAGGACCACACTGCGGGTGCCGAGCGCGCGCTGGCTGATGGTGAGGGAGCGGATCACGTCGTCGGTGACGACACCGCCCGCGTTGCGGATGGTGTGGCAGTCACCGAGCTTCAGGCCGAGGGCGGCGTGCAGGTCGAGGCGGGCGTCCATGCAGGCCACGACGGCGACGCGCTGCACGGGGCGGGCGTCCATCCCCGGGTCGCTGAACGCTTCGGCATAGTGCGCGTTCGCCTCGACGAGCCGGTCGGTGACGGTGGCGTCCTTGATGGCGGAATCTGAACCTGCGGGAACCGATGCGGAAGTCGTCATAAGAATGACGTTACTGGTCACGCGCGGCCGCAGCCCGCTGTGAAGGGGGACAAAGAACGGCATCACGGCTTGTTGTGAGCCAATCCACAGGGCGTGAGGACGGCCCCGTACGGGTGAAATGCCCTGCTGAAACGGTTTGCGCGGGCCGGCGCCCGCGACGCGCAGGCCGGTTGATTGACCGGGCGACACGGTGGACTAAAGTGACGCGAAGCGGGAGGCGAGGCTCTCCCCGCTGGACTGAACACCACGGAGACCCGGGCGACGATCCCCCGGATCTCCCCACGTGCGCGGCGCGTACGTACGGCTCGGCCTCCTCCCTGCTCCTGGCCGGCTGACGCTTCCGGCGCCGGCAGGCCCCCCTTCACGAGCGAGCGGGAGGGGACCCGGCAGTGCGTGACGCCGTGCCGGACCCGAGAGGCCGCCCCACTTGAGTCAGAGTCGACACGTCCCGGTGATGCTCCAGCGGTGCCTGGACCTGCTGGCGCCCGCCCTGGAGGCACCGGGCGCCGTGGTGGTGGACTGCACCCTCGGGCTCGGCGGGCACAGCCAGGCGCTGCTCGACCGCTTCCCCGAGGCGAGGCTCGTCGCCCTCGACCGGGACAAGGAGGCCCTGCGCCTGTCCGGCGAGCGGCTCGCCCCGTACGGGGACCGCGCCACCCTGGTGCACGCCGTCTACGACGAGCTGCCCGACGTGCTCGACCGGCTCGGCCTCCCGCGCGTCCAAGGCGTGCTGTTCGACCTCGGCGTCTCCTCCATGCAGCTCGACGAGGCCGACCGGGGCTTCGCCTACGCCCAGGACGCCCCGCTCGACATGCGCATGGACCAGACGACCGGCATGAGCGCCGCCGAGGTCCTCAACACCTACCCGCCCGGCGAACTCGTCCGCATCCTGCGGGCGTACGGCGAGGAGAAGCAGGCCAAGCGGATCGTCTCCGCCATCGTGCGCGAACGCGAGAAGGAGCCGTTCACCAACAGCGCCCGGCTGGTCGAGCTGATCCGCGCCGCGCTGCCGCAGGCCGCCAAGCGCACCGGCGGCAACCCGGCCAAGCGCACCTTCCAGGCCCTGCGCATCGAGGTCAACGGCGAGCTGTCCGTCCTGGAACGTGCGATCCCGGCCGCCGTCAAGGCGCTCGCCGTCGGCGGACGCATCGCCGTGCTGTCGTACCACTCCCTGGAGGACCGGCTGGTCAAGCAGGTGTTCGCGGCCGGCGCCGCCACTACCGCGCCGCCCGGACTGCCGGTGGTCCCCGAGCGCTACGCGCCCCGGCTCAAGCTGCTCACACGCGGTGCCGAACTTCCCACAGAGGAGGAGATCGCCGAGAACCGGCGGGCCGCGCCGGCGAGGCTGCGCGGCGCCGAACGCGTCAGGGAGGACGTCGAGTGAGGCAGGCCAGGCGCGTGCGGAGGGGCCGCCCGTGCCGAGGGGAGGGCGAGTGAGCAGGAAACCCGAGCTGAAGGGCAGGGCCGCCCGGCTCGCCCGGCTTCTGCCGCCCGGCGGCGGACGCGGCCAGGCCGCCCGGGCGCCGTTCGTCCTTCTCGTCGTCCTGCTGCTGGGCGGCGGCCTCATCGGACTGCTGGTGCTCAACTCCGCCCTGAGCGAGGGCTCGTTCGAGCTGGAGGACCTCAAGCAGGAGACGAAGAGCCTCACCGACGAGGAGCAGGCCCTCCAGCGGGACATCGACACCTACTCGGCCCCCCAGGCCCTCCAGCACCGCGCCCGCGAACTCGGCATGGTGCCCGGCACGGACCCCGTCTTCCTCGCCCCCGACGGCACCGTCAAGGGTTCGCCCAGGCCGGCCTCGGCCGCCGCGGGCTCGCCCCGGCCCGCCTCGGCCGGCACCGTTCCGCTCGTCCTCGTCCCCGAGGCACTGGGCGAGCCGGCCGCCCCCGTCACCCCGGGCACCGCCACCCCCGGCACCGGGGCCAACGGTCCGGCGGCGACCGTGTCCGCCGGCCCCACCGGTCCTACCAGTCCCACCGGTCCCACCGGTCCCACCGGTCCGGCCGCGACGGCGTCCGCCGGCACCGGCCCGACCGCCCCGCCCGCCTCGACGGCCGCAGCCACCCCGACCCCGACCCCCGGCAGGTGACGGAAGTGTCCGACAGGGAACCGCCGCGCCGCCGCGTGCCCGGACCCGCGCGGCCCGTCCGCCCCGGCGGCCGCCGGCCGCCGGGCCCCGGCGCCCGGCCGGTCCGCCGCCCCGGCCCCTCCCGGCCCCCCGCCGCCCGCTCCATCAGGCTGGGCAGCCCGCGGCCCCGCCTGCGCATGATCGGCCTGGCGCTGACGCTGGTGATGGCCGCCTTCGTCGTACGCCTCCTCCAGGTGCAGGCCGTCGACGCGGGGACGTACGCCGCCAAGGCCGAGCAGAACCGCTACGTCGTGCACACCCTGACCGCCGAGCGCGGCGGCATCACCGACCGCAACGGCGTGGCCCTCGCCAGCACCGTGGACGCCTACGACATCACGGCCGACCCCACGATGTTCACCCGCGAGCGGCTGAAGGTCGGCGACGGCCCCGAGCAGGCGGCGGCGCTCCTCGCCCCGATCCTCGGCGTGGACCAGCAGGACCTGGTCGAGCGGCTGCGCCCCGCGAACAAGGAACTGCGCTACGTCCGCCTCGCCCACCGGCAGACCCCGCAGGTCTGGAACCAGATCAAGGACCTGAAGACCGCCCTGACCAAGAAGACGGAGACCGACAAGACCGCGGTCAACGTCCTCGCGGGCGTCTTCGCCGACCCCAGCAGCAAGCGCGTGTACCCGGGCGGCGACCTCGCCGCCGGCATCCTCGGCTGGGTCAACGCCGACGGCGAGGGCGGCGGCGGACTCGAACGGCAGCTCGACAAGACGCTGGCCGGCGAGGACGGCAAGATCCGCTACGCGCAGTCCGGCGGCCGCCAGGTGCCCACCGCCGGGACCACCGAGACACCCGCCGTGCCCGGCAGCGACGTCGAGCTGACCATCGACCGCGACATCCAGTGGGCCGCGCAGCACGCCATCTCCCAGCAGGTCGAGAAGTCCAAGGCGGACGGCGGCTACGTCATCGTCCAGGACACCCGCACCGGCGAGATCCTCGCCATGGCCAACTCACCCGGCTTCGACCCGGGCGACCTGGCCCACGCCGACCCCGCGGCACTGGGCAACGCGGCCCTCCAGGACGCCTTCGAGCCCGGCTCCACCGCCAAGCTGATGTCGATGGCCGCCGTGCTGGAGGAGAACGTCGCCACCCCGCAGACGCACGTCACCGTCCCCAACCGGCTGCACCGCGGCGACCGGCTGTTCAAGGACGACATCGACCACCCCACGTGGTACCTCACGCTCAACGGCGTGCTCGCCAAGTCCAGCAACATCGGCACCATCCTGGCCACCGGCGAACTCGGCAAGACCCAGCCGGAGGCCAACAAGGTCCTCTACTCCTACCTGCGCAAGTTCGGCCTCGGCGCCTACAGCGGCCTCGGCTTCCCCGGCGAGACCAAGGGCATCCTCGCGCCGCCGGGAAAGTGGTCGACCTCGCAGCAGTACACGATTCCTTTCGGCCAGGGCGTCTCCGTGAACGCGCTGCAGGCGGCCTCCGTGTACTCGACCATCGCCAACGGCGGCGTACGCATCGAGCCCACCCTCGTACGCGGCACCAAGGACGCCGACGGGCGCTTCACACCGGCCCCCGAGCCCAAGAAGACCCGTGTGGTCAGCGAGAAGACCGCCAAGACCCTCTCGCAGATGCTGGAGTCCGTGGTGGACGACGAGGAGGGCACCGGCACCAAGGCGCGCATCCCCGGTTACCGCGTGGCCGGCAAGACGGGCACGGCCAACCGTGTGGATCCGGCCACGGGCAAGTACCACGGCTACACCTCCTCCTTCGCCGGATTCGCCCCCGCGGACCAGCCCCGCGTCACCGTCTACTGCGCCATCCAGAACGCCACAGCGGGCAGCTACTTCGGCGGCCAGATCTGCGGCCCCATCTACAAGCAGGTCATGGAGTTCGCCCTGAAGACCCTTCAGGTCCCCCCGACCGGGGCCGCGCCCGCGAGGCTCCCGGTCACCTTCAAGCCCTGACCCCCCACCAGCGGCCACGCACCGCGTCAGCACCGAGCCACCAGGAACCATCCGTGACAACGATCACCCCGGATCCCGGGAACCAGAACGGGCCCTCGCCGGACGGCACCGCACGCGGGCCCCTATTTAGCCCGCAAGCGGGTGAGCCCGGTACGCTCACCGCCGTGCCACACGCTGATCAGTCCCAATCCACCCAGAAGGGCCACCCCGTGACATACCCGGGACCGCCCCGGCCGGTGCAGGTCTCCGCCACCCCCCTCGCGGAGCTCGCCGATCAGCTCGGTGTCGCCGCGCCGGACAGCACCGCCGGGGTCACGGGCATCACCCATGACTCCCGCGCCGTCCGCCCCGGTGACCTGTACGCCGCCCTCCCCGGAGCCCGCGCCCACGGCGCCGACTTCGTCACCCAGGCCGCCGGCCTCGGCGCGGCCGCCGTGCTGACCGACCCGGCCGGCGCCGAGCGCGTCGCCGCCACCGGGCTGCCGGCGCTCGTCGTCGACGACCCGCGCGCGCGGATGGGCGAACTGGCGGCCACGATCTACGGCCACCCCGGCCGCGACCTCCTCCAGATCGGCATCACCGGCACCTCCGGCAAGACCACCACCGCCTACCTGGTCGAGGGCGGTCTGCGCACCGCGAAGACCACCGGGCTCATCGGCACGGTCGAGATGCGCATCGGCGACGAACGCATCAAGTCGGAGCGCACCACGCCCGAGGCCACCGACCTCCAGGCCCTGTTCGCGGTGATGCGCGAGCGCGGCACCGAGGCCGTCGCCATGGAGGTCTCCAGCCACGCCCTCGTGCTCGGCCGGGTCGACGCCTGCGTCTTCGACATCGCGGTGTTCACGAACCTGAGCCCGGAGCACATGGAGTTCCACTCCGGCATGGAGGACTACTTCCAGGCCAAGGCGCAGTTGTTCACGCCGCTGCGCAGCAGGCTCGGGGTCGTCAACACCGACGACGAGTACGGCCGCCGCCTCGCCAAGGAGGCCTCGGTCCCCGTCGTCACCTACTCCGCCGAGGGGCACCCCGACGCCGACTGGCGCGCCGAGGACGTCCAGGTCGGCCCGATGGACTCGACGTTCACCGTGACCGGCCCCAAGGGCGAGCGCATCAGCGCCAGGTCGCCGCTGGCCGGCCCGTTCAACGTGGCGAACACCCTCGCCGCGATCGTCGCCCTGGCCGCCGCCGGGCTCGACCCGCAGGCCGCCGCCGACGGCGTCGCGGCCGTACCGGGCGTGCCGGGCCGGCTGGAGCGCGTGGACGAGGGCCAGCCCTACCTCGCGGTGGTCGACTACGCCCACAAGACCGACGCGGTCGAGTCCGTCCTGCGCGCCCTGCGCAAGGTGACCGAGGGCAGGCTGCACGCGGTCCTCGGCTGCGGCGGCGACCGGGACACCACCAAGCGGGAGCCGATGGGCGCCGCCGTGGCCCGGTTCGCGGACACCGCCGTCCTGACCTCCGACAACCCCCGCTCCGAGGACCCCCTGGCGATCCTCGCCACCATGCTCCGGGGCGCGGCGTCCGTGCCCGCGCACGAGCGCGGTGAGGTCCAGGTCTTCGAGGACCGGGCCGCGGCCATCGCCGCCGCCGTCGCCCGGGCCCGGCCCGGCGACACCGTACTGGTGGCCGGCAAGGGCCACGAGCAGGGCCAGGACATCGCCGGCGTGGTCCGTCCCTTCGACGACCGCCAGGTGCTTCGCGAAGCCATCCGGAAGACCCAGGGATGAAAATCCTGAAGACCCAGGGGATGAACTTGTGATCGCCCTCTCCCTCGCCGAGATCGCAGAAGTCGTCGGCGGGCAGATGCACGACATACCGGACGCGTCCGTCGAGGTCACCGGACCGGTGGTCCGGGACTCCCGCGAGGCCGGGCCGGGCAGCCTCTTCGTCGCCTTCGTCGGCGAACGCGTGGACGGCCACGACTTCGCGTCGGCGGTCGTCGAGGCGGGGGCGGTGGCCGTGCTCGGCCTCCGTCCCGTCGGGGTGCCCGCGATCGTCGTCGACGACGTCCAGGCCGCCCTCGGCGCCCTCGCCCGGCACGTCGTCCGGCGGCTGGGCGCCACCCTCGTCGCCCTCACCGGATCCGCCGGCAAGACCAGCACCAAGGACCTCATCGCGCAGGTCCTCGGGCGCAAGGCGCCCACGGTGTTCACGCCCGGCTCGCTGAACAACGAGATCGGGCTGCCGCTCACCGCCCTCACCGCCACCGAGGAGACGAAGTTCCTCGTGCTGGAGATGGGTGCCCGCGGCATCGGCCACATCCGGTACCTCGCCGGCCTCACCCCGCCGAGGATCGGCCTCGTCCTCAACGTCGGCAGCGCCCACATCGGCGAGTTCGGCGGCCGGGAGCAGATCGCCCAGGCCAAGGGCGAACTCGTCGAGTCGCTCCCCGAGGACGGCGCCGCGATCCTCAACGCGGACGACCCCTACGTCCGCGCCATGTCCTCCCGTACGAAGGCGAAGGTGATCTTCTTCGGGGAGTCCGGCGAAGCGGACGTTCGCGCCGAGAACGTGCGACTCACGGACAGCGGACAGCCTTCCTTCAGGCTTCACACACCCTCCGGTGCAAGTGATGTGACCATGCGCCTGTACGGTGAGCACCACGTGTCGAACGCGCTCGCCGCGGCCGCCGTCGCCCACGAGTTGGGCATGTCCGCAGACGAGATCGCCACCGCGCTCTCCGAGGCGGGCTCCCTCTCCCGCTGGCGGATGGAGGTCACCGAGCGCCCGGACGGCGTGACGGTCGTCAACGACGCCTACAACGCGAACCCCGAGTCGATGGCAGCGGCCCTGCGTGCGCTGGCGGCCATGGGCAAGGGACGTCGCACGTGGGCGGTGCTCGGCAAGATGGCCGAGCTCGGGGACGAGGCGCTCGCCGAGCACGACGCGGTCGGACGGCTCGCCGTCCGGCTCAACGTCAGCAAGCTCGTCGCGGTCGGGGGCAGGGAAGCCCGCTGGCTGCAACTGGGCGCATATAACGAGGGTTCGTGGGGTGAGGAGTCGGTGCACGTGTCCGACGCACAGGCGGCGATCGACCTGTTGCGCAGCGAGTTGCGCCCGGGGGACGTGGTACTCGTGAAGGCGTCCCGTTCGGTGGGGCTGGAGGGCGTCGCCACGGCGCTGCTCGAGACCGGCGCCGAGGGTGAGGTCGCCGCCCGATGATGAAGCAGATCCTGTTCGCGGGAGTCATTGGCCTCTTCCTGACCTTGGTCGGCACCCCGCTGCTGATCAAGCTGCTGGCCCGCAAGGGCTACGGCCAGTACATCCGCGACGACGGGCCGCGCGAGCACGCCAGCAAGCGCGGTACGCCGACCATGGGTGGTATCGCCTTCATCCTGGCGACGGTCATCGCCTACTTCCTGGCCAAGGTGATCACCGGTTACCTGGACGAGGAGGCCGACGCGGGGCCGACCTTCTCGGGCCTGCTGGTGCTGGGCCTGATGGTCGGCATGGGCCTGGTCGGCTTCCTCGACGACTACATCAAGATCGTCAAGCGCCGTTCGCTGGGCCTGCGGGCCAAGGCGAAGATGGCCGGCCAGCTCATCGTCGGCATCGCCTTCGCGGTGCTCGCGCTCCAGTTCGCGGACAACCGCGGGAACACCCCGGCCTCCACCAAGCTGTCGTTCATCACGGACTTCGGCTGGACCATCGGCCCGGTGCTGTTCGTGGTCTGGGCGCTGTTCATGATCCTCGCCATGTCGAACGGCGTGAACCTCACCGACGGCCTCGACGGCCTGGCCACCGGCGCCTCCGTCCTGGTCTTCGGCGCCTACACCTTCATCGGCGTCTGGCAGTTCCAGGAGTCCTGCGCCAACGCGCTGACCCTGACCAACCCGGGCGCCTGCTACGAGGTGCGCGACCCGCTCGACCTGGCGGTGGTCGCCTCCGCGCTGATGGGTTCCTGCCTCGGCTTCCTGTGGTGGAACACCTCGCCGGCCAAGATCTTCATGGGTGACACCGGTTCGCTCGCGCTCGGCGGCGTGCTCGCGGGTCTCGCGATCTGCTCCCGCACCGAGCTGCTGCTCGCCATCCTCGGCGGTCTGTTCGTCCTGATCACCATGTCGGTGGTCATCCAGGTCGGCTCCTTCCGCCTCACCGGCAAGCGCGTCTTCCGGATGGCGCCACTTCAGCACCACTTCGAACTCAAAGGCTGGTCCGAGGTCCTTGTCGTGGTCCGCTTCTGGATCATCCAGGGCATCTGCGTGATCGTCGGACTCGGCCTCTTCTACGCGGGATGGGCAGCGGACAAGTGACCTCCTCGGTGCCTTCGGAATTCACGGGCAAGCACGTCACCGTCGCCGGACTGGGCGTCTCCGGCGTCCCGGCGGCCAAGGTCCTGCACGGCCTCGGCGCGCACGTCACCGTCGTCAACGACGGCGACGACGAGCGCGCACGGGCGCAGGCCGCCGAACTCGAGGCGCTCGGTGTCACCGTGCGCCTCGGCGACGGCGACACCCTCCCCGGGGGCACCGAGCTAATCGTCACCGCACCCGGCTGGAAGCCGGACAAGCCCCTGTTCAGTGCCGCACGCGAGGCCGGCGTGCCGGTCTGGGGCGACGTCGAACTGGCCTGGCGGCTGCGCGGCCCGGACGCCGCCCCCTGGCTCGCCGTCACCGGCACCAACGGCAAGACCACCACCGTCCAGATGCTGGCGTCGATCCTGAGGGCGGCCGGCCTGCGCACGGCCGCCGTCGGCAACATCGGCGTCTCCCTGCTGGACGCGGTCACCGGCGACGAGGAGTACGACGTCCTGGCCGTGGAGCTGTCCAGCTACCAGCTCCACTGGGCGCCCTCCCTGCGCGCCCACTCCGCCGCCGTGCTCAACATCGCCCCGGACCACCTCGACTGGCACGGCTCCATGGAGGCCTACGTCGCCGACAAGGGCCGTATCTACGAGGGCAATCGCGTCGCCTGCGTCTACAACGTGGCGGACAAGGCCACCGAGGACCTGGTCCGCGAGGCCGACGTCGAGGAGGGCTGCCGCGCCATCGGCTTCACCCTCGGCGCCCCGGCGCCCTCCCAACTCGGCGTCGTGGACGGCATCCTGGTCGACCGCGCCTTCGTCGAGAACCGGCAGAAGAACGCCCAGGAGCTCGCCGAGGTCTCCGACGTCAACCCGCCGGCCCCGCACAACATCGCCAACGCCCTGGCCGCGGCGGCCCTCGCGCGCGCCTTCGGCGTCTCCGCCGCCGCCGTACGGGACGGACTGCGGGCCTTCACGCCCGACGCCCACCGCATCGCGCACGTCGCGGACGTCGACTCGGTCGCCTACGTGGACGACTCCAAGGCCACCAACACCCACGCCGCGGAAGCCTCGTTGGCGGCGTACGAGTCGATCGTGTGGATCGCCGGCGGACTGGCGAAGGGCGCCACCTTCGACGAGCTGGTCGCCGGTGCGGCCAAGCGGTTGCGGGGCGCCGTCCTCATCGGCGCCGACCGCGCGCTGATCCGCGAAGCCCTGGCGCGACACGCGCCCGAGGTACCGGTGGTCGACCTCGACCGGACCGACACTGGGGCGATGCTCCAGGCCGTCCAGGAGGCGCGGCGGCTCGCGCGGCCCGGCGACACGGTCCTGCTCGCCCCGGCCTGCGCCTCCATGGACATGTTCACCAACTACAACAAGCGTGGTGACGCGTTCGCGGCGGCCGTTCGCGAACTCGGCGCCTGACCCGGCCGCTGCTGCGCCGGGTGATCTCGGGAGGGACGCGTGGCACGGTCCAGGCCGATCGACAGCGGAGGCCACGATGCCCGGTAGCCGTACCGGACGTCCGCCCGTGCAGCGGACCGTCAAGCGGCCGGCCCCACCGGGGCCGCCGCGCGAGAACCCGGTCCTGAGCCTCTACGTCCGCCTGCGCCGCGCCTGGGACCGGCCGCTGACCGCCTACTACCTGATCTTCGGCGGCAGTCTGCTGATCACCGTGCTCGGCCTGGTGATGGTCTACTCGGCCTCCCAGATCACCGCGCTCCAGCTCTCCCTGCCCGGCTCGTACTTCTTCCGCAAGCAGTTCCTGGCCGCCCTGATCGGCGGAGCACTGATGCTGGCCGCCATGCGGATGCCGGTGAAGCTGCACCGCGCGCTCGCGTACCCGATCCTCGCCGCCGCCGTCTTCCTGATGATCCTGGTGCAGATCCCGGGGATAGGGATGGCGGTCAACGGCAACCAGAACTGGATCTCGCTCGGCGGCTCCTTCCAGATCCAGCCCAGCGAGTTCGGCAAGCTCGCCCTGGTGCTGTGGGGCGCCGATCTGCTCGCCCGCAAACAGGACAAGAAGCTGCTGGCCCAGTGGAAGCACATGCTCGTGCCCCTGGTGCCGGCCGCCTTCATGCTGCTCGGACTCATCATGATCGGCGGCGACATGGGGACGGCGATCATCCTCACGGCGATCCTGTTCGGTCTGCTGTGGCTGGCCGGCGCGCCCACGCGGCTGTTCGCCGGGGTGCTCTCCGTCGCCGCGCTGCTCGGTGCGATCCTCATCAAGACCAGCCCCAACCGCATGGCCCGGCTGAACTGCATCGGCGCCACCGACCCCGGCCCCGGCGACGCCTGCTGGCAGGCCGTGCACGGCATCTACGCCCTCGCCTCGGGCGGACTGTTCGGTTCCGGGCTCGGTGCCAGCGTGGAGAAATGGGGTCAACTCCCCGAAGCCCACACGGACTTCATCTTCGCCGTCACCGGTGAGGAACTGGGTCTGGCGGGGACACTGTCGGTGCTCGCCCTGTTCGCGGCTCTAGGCTATGCGGGTATCCGCGTGGCCGGACGCACGGAGGACCCCTTCGTCAGGTATGCCGCGGGAGGCGTGACCACCTGGATCACGGCCCAGGCCGTGATCAACATCGGTGCGGTCCTCGGACTGCTGCCGATCGCCGGTGTCCCCCTCCCGCTGTTCTCCTACGGGGGATCCGCCCTGCTGCCGACCATGTTCGCCGTCGGACTGCTCATCGCCTTCGCCCGCGACGAGCCCGGTGCGCGGGCGGCGCTTGCGCTGCGGCAACCTCGCTTTGGTAGAAAGCGGGGAACGGGGGGAACACGGGGCTCCGGGCCCCGGCGGAACTCCCGGAGTTGGAACACGATGCGACGACGTGCCTCGGCGGCGCGCTCGTCCGGAGAGCGGTGAATTTCGGTGCATGTCGTACTCGCCGGCGGAGGAACCGCGGGCCACATCGAGCCCGCGCTCGCCCTCGCGGACGCCCTGCGCAGGCAGGATCCGACCGTGGGCATCACGGCCCTGGGCACGGAACGCGGCCTCGAGACCCGTCTGGTGCCCGAGCGCGGTTACGAGCTGGCGCTGATCCCGGCGGTCCCGCTGCCCCGCAAGCCCACCCCCGAGCTGATCACCGTCCCGGGCCGGCTGCGCGGCACCATCAAGGCGACCGAGCAGATCCTGGAGCGCACCAAGGCGGACGCCGTGGTCGGCTTCGGCGGCTACGTAGCCCTGCCCGGCTACCTCGCGGCCAAGCGCCTCGGCGTGCCGATCGTGATCCACGAGGCCAACGCCCGCCCGGGCCTGGCCAACAAGATCGGCTCCCGCTACGCGGCCCAGGTCGCCGTGGCCACCCCGGACAGCAAGCTGCGCAACTCGCGCTACATCGGCATCCCGCTGCGCCACTCCATCGCCACCCTGGACCGCGCCGCCGCGCGCCCGGAGGCCCGTGCGATGTTCGGGCTCGACCCCAACCTGCCGACGCTGCTGGTCTCCGGCGGTTCGCAGGGCGCCCGCCGCCTCAACGAGGTGGTCCAGCAGGTCGCGCCGTGGCTCCAGCAGGCGGGCATCCAGATCCTGCACGCGGTCGGCCCGAAGAACGAACTGCCGCAGGTCCACCAGATGCCGGGGATGCCGCCGTACATCCCGGTAAGTTACCTGGACCGGATGGACCTCGCGTACGCCGCGGCCGACATGATGCTCTGCCGCGCGGGCGCGATGACCGTCGCCGAACTCTCCGCCGTCGGACTCCCGGCCGCCTACGTCCCGCTGCCCATCGGCAACGGCGAACAGCGGCTCAACGCCCAGCCGGTGGTGAAGGCCGGCGGCGGACTGCTGGTCGACGACGCGGAACTGACGCCGGAGTGGGTGCAGCACAACGTCCTGCCCGTGCTCGCCGATCCGCACCGGCTGTACGAGATGTCCCGCGCCGCCGCCGAGTTCGGCCGCCGGGACGCCGACGACCTCCTCGTCGGCATGGTGTACGAGGCGATCGCCGCTCGTGCGCGCCGCTAGTCAGGCATGACGGAAGGCAGGGAGCGTGGCCGGACCGACCACCGCCGAGCGCGGTGAACGCCAGCAGGAGTCGTCCGGCCCGCCCCGTGCGAGGCGGTTCGGACCGCCCCGTCTCCGTACGATCATCATCCTGGCCGTCGCCCTGGTCCTGGTCACGGCCGGCGTGCTCTGGGTGCTGTACGGCTCCAACTGGCTCCGCGTGGAACAGGTATCGGTCTCCGGTACCCGTGTTCTGACACCGGCCCAGGTCCGCGAGGCGGCGGACGTCCCGGTCGGTGATCCGCTGGCCTCCGTCGACACCGGGGCCATCGCCGCCCGGCTCGCCGGGAAACTGCCCCGCGTCGACGAGGTCGAGGTGGAGCGTTCCTGGCCGCACGGAATCACGCTCGAGGTGACAGAGCGGACTCCGGTTCTGGTGGTGCAAAAAGGCCGGAAGTTCGTGGAAGTGGATGACGAGGGCGTCCGATTCGCCACCGTTTCGCGGGCGCCGAAAGGCGTGCCCGCGCTGACACTGGAGCCCGCCCGTTCCGGCCCCGCCGCTGCGAGCCTGCGCCGCTTCGGCGAGGACCGCCTGGTGCGCGAGGCGGTACGCGTCGCCGGCGACCTTCCGGACGCGGTCGCGCGGCGGACGCGCCTGGTCACGGTGCGTTCCTTCGACGACATCTCGCTGGAGCTGAGCGGCGACCGGACCGTGGCCTGGGGCAGTGGCGAACTGGGCGAGGAGAAGGCCCGTTCGCTCACCGCGCTGATGAAAGCCACCCCCGACGCACGGCACTTCGACGTGAGTGTTCCCACCGCACCGGCGTCATCAGGGAGTTGACGGGTATACGTGCAGGCCAGCACCCTGGTTGGGCAGCGCTACGGCTGATCACATAGGGTGAAAAGAAAAACGGGAGGTTCGGCGTGTTCGTTGAACGCGCGCCACTTGTCGACTTAGTGTCCTGTTCAGAAGACTCCAAGGAACAGACACACTGGTAACCCTAAACTTCAGCGTTAGGGTTCGGGTCGGCGCTACGGACCGTCCCATTCGGCATCAGTCGTCGGGTCGCGGGGCAGCAAACGCTCCGGTGATCCGGCGACACGTAACTCGAGGCGAGAGGCCTTCGACGTGGCAGCACCGCAGAACTACCTCGCAGTCATCAAAGTCATCGGTGTCGGCGGCGGTGGTGTCAATGCCATCAACCGGATGATCGAGGTCGGTCTCAAGGGCGTCGAGTTCATCGCCATCAACACCGACGCGCAGGCGTTGTTGATGAGCGACGCCGACGTCAAGCTCGACGTCGGCCGCGAACTCACCCGCGGACTCGGCGCCGGAGCCAACCCGGCCGTAGGCCGCAAGGCCGCCGAGGACCACCGCGAGGAGATCGAGGAGGTCCTCAAGGGGGCCGACATGGTCTTCGTGACGGCCGGTGAAGGCGGCGGCACCGGCACCGGCGGGGCTCCCGTCGTGGCCAACATCGCCCGCTCGCTCGGTGCCCTCACCATCGGTGTGGTCACGCGCCCGTTCACCTTCGAGGGACGGCGCCGCGCCAACCAGGCCGAGGACGGCATCGCCGAGCTGCGCGAAGAGGTCGACACCCTCATCGTCATCCCCAACGACCGGCTGCTGTCCATCTCGGACCGCCAGGTCAGCGTGCTCGACGCGTTCAAGTCCGCCGACCAGGTGCTGCTGTCCGGTGTGCAGGGCATCACCGACCTCATCACCACCCCCGGCCTGATCAACCTGGACTTCGCCGACGTGAAGTCGGTCATGTCCGAGGCCGGTTCGGCCCTCATGGGCATCGGCTCCGCCCGCGGCGACGACCGCGCGGTGGCCGCGGCCGAGATGGCGATCTCCTCGCCGCTCCTGGAGGCGTCCATCGACGGCGCACGGGGCGTGCTGCTCTCCATCTCCGGCGGTTCCGACCTCGGCCTGTTCGAGATCAACGAGGCCGCTCAGCTCGTCAGCGAGGCCGCCCACCCCGAGGCCAACATCATCTTCGGCGCGGTCATCGACGACGCCCTCGGCGACGAGGTGCGGGTCACCGTGATCGCCGCGGGCTTCGACGGGGGCCAGCCGCCGGCCAAGCAGCGGGAGAACGTCCTCGGCTCGTCCTCGCCCAAGCGCGAGGAGCCCGCTCCGGCGCGGCAGCCCGAGAGCCGTCCGACCTTCGGCTCGCTCGGCAGCGTCAAGCCCAAGGAGGAGCCGGAGCCGGCCCCGGTGCCGGAGCCGGTGAGCGACCTGCCGCCGGTGGCCCAGCCGCCCGTCCCGCCGTCGCGCACCTACTCGGACAGCGCGGCCGAGGAACTGGACGTGCCGGACTTCCTGAAGTGATAGGACAGCGCGACACCGTGAACGGCGCGCACTTCGGCTTCACCGACCGGTGGGGCGGAGTGAGCGCCGTTCCGTACGAGGAGCTCAATCTCGGCGGCGCGGTCGGCGACGATCCCGCCGCCGTCACGGCCAACCGGGAACTGGCCGCGAAGACACTGGGCGTCGACCCTGCCCGCGTGGTGTGGATGAACCAGGTGCACGGCGCCGACGTCGCCGTGGTCGACGCGCCCTGGGGGGACCGGCCGGTCCCGCGCGTCGACGCGGTCGTCACCGCCGAACGCGGCCTCGCCCTCGCCGTTCTCACCGCCGACTGCGTACCCGTCCTCCTCGCCGACCCCGTCGCCGGTGTCGCCGCCGCGGCGCACGCGGGCCGGCCCGGCCTGGTCGCCGGGGTCGTCCCCGCCGCCGTACGGGCCATGACGGAGCTCGGCGCCGAGCCCGCCCGCATCGTCGCCCGCACCGGACCCGCCGTGTGCGGCCGGTGCTACGAGGTGCCCGAGGAGATGCGCGCCGAGGTCGCCGCCGTCGAACCGGCGGCGCACGCCGTGACGAGCTGGGGCACTCCGGCCGTCGACGTGAGCGCCGGCGTGCACGCGCAGCTCGAACGCCTCGGGGTGTGCGACCGGGCGCAGTCGCCGGTGTGCACCCGGGAGTCGAAGGATCACTTCTCGTACCGACGCGACCGCACCACCGGGCGGCTCGCGGGCTATGTCTGGCTGGACTGATGGGGCATGACGGACCGTAAGCACGAACTCGCCGGGAACCTGGCGAAAGTCGAAGAGCGCATCGCCGCCGCCTGCGCGGCCGCCGGACGCGACAGGGACGAGGTGACCCTGATCGTGGTCACCAAGACCTACCCGGCCGAGGATGTGCGCATTCTCTCGGAACTCGGCGTGCGCCACGTCGCCGAGAACCGCGACCAGGACGCGGCGCCCAAGGCCGCCGCCTGCGCGGATCTGCCGCTTTCCTGGCACTTCGTCGGTCAGTTGCAGACCAATAAAGTGCGTTCCGTGGTCGGATACGCGGATGTCGTGCAGTCCGTGGACCGTGCCAAGCTCGTCACGGTTCTGTCCCGGGAGGCGGTGCGGGCCGGCCGCGAGGTGGGCGTCCTCCTCCAGGTCGCGCTCGACGCGGGGGAGAGCGCGCGCGGCGAGCGCGGCGGTGTCGCTCCCGGGGGAATCGAAGAGTTGGCCGATCTGGTCGCCGGATCGGAGGGGCTGCGGCTCGACGGCCTGATGACCGTGGCCCCGCTCACCGGCGAGTACGCCGGGCGTCAACAAGCCGCGTTCGAGCACCTCATGGATTTGTCGACGCACCTGCGCCGAACCCATCCGGCTGCGAACATGGTCTCCGCAGGGATGAGTGCGGACCTCGAGCAGGCCGTGGCCGCCGGAGCGACACATGTACGCGTCGGCACCGCGGTACTCGGAGTCCGCCCCAGGCTCGGGTAACGTCGCCAAGAAGTCGGACCACAGCAGAAAATATGGTCATTACCGCCGAAAGGCGGAGGCAACGACCTAGTGGATCGCAGGCACTTGGCAGTCGTCAGCCGATCCACCACAGAGCGGAGGACTCAGAGCATGGCCGGCGCGATGCGCAAGATGGCGGTCTACCTCGGCCTCGTGGAGGACGATGGGTACGACGGCCGGGGGTTCGACCCCGACGACGACTTCGAACCCGAACTGGACCCGGAGCCCGAGCGGGACCACAGGCGACATGAACCCGCACATCAGTCCCATGGTGCACACCAGCCCCAAAGGGATGAAGAGGTGCGAGTCGTCCAACCGCCCGCCCAGCGCGAGCCGGTGTCCCGTTCCGCTTCGCTCGCGGCGGAATCGGGCCGCCCGGCGCGCATCGCGCCCGTGGCATCCATCACACAAGAACGCGCGAGCCTGGAAAAGAGCGCACCGGTCATCATGCCCAAGGTCGTGTCCGAACGAGAGCCCTACCGGATCACCACGCTTCACCCCCGGACCTACAACGAGGCCCGTACCATCGGGGAACACTTCCGTGAGGGCACGCCGGTGATCATGAATCTGACTGAGATGGATGACACAGATGCGAAGCGACTTGTCGACTTTGCCGCCGGTTTGGTGTTTGGTCTTCACGGGAGTATCGAGCGGGTGACGCAGAAGGTGTTCCTGCTGTCTCCTGCTAACGTCGATGTCACGGCGGAGGACAAGGCCCGCATCGCAGAGGGCGGGTTCTTCAACCAGAGCTGAGACGCACGACCGGCAAAGAGCAAGAGCACGGACCCGAGGACGGGTCCGAAAGATGGTTCAGGGGAGAGGGAAGCACAGGTCATGAGCGTGGTCCTGGATGTCGTCTACATCGCGCTGATGTGCTTCCTCATCGTGCTCATCTTCCGGTTGGTCATGGACTACGTCTTCCAGTTCGCCCGCTCGTGGCAACCCGGCAAGGCGATGGTGGTCGTTCTGGAGGCCACCTACACTGTCACCGATCCACCGCTGAAGCTTCTGCGGCGGTTCATCCCGCCGCTGCGTCTCGGGGGCGTGGCGCTCGACCTGTCCTTCTTCGTACTGATGATCATCGTCTACATCCTGATCTCGATCGTGAGCCGGCTGTGAGCGATGAGAGAGAGATACGGGCTTGCCGAATGCCGACGACTACGTTGAGGTGAAGAGATGCCGTTGACCCCTGAGGACGTGCGGAACAAGCAGTTCACGACCGTCCGCCTCCGAGAGGGCTATGACGAGGACGAGGTCGATGCCTTCCTCGACGAGGTTGAAGCCGAACTGACCCGGCTGCTCCGCGAGAACGAGGACCTGCGCGCCAAACTGGCGGCGGCGACGCGCGCGGCTGCGCAGAACCAGCAGAACATGCGCAAGCCCCCGGAACCGCCCCAGGATCAGCAGCAGCATCCGCAGCAACAGGGCGGGATGCCGCAGCAGGGCATGCGAGGTCCCGGCGCTCCGGTGCCCGCCGGCATATCGGGCCCGCCGCAGCAGCAGATGGGTGGCCCCATGGGTGGCCCGCCCCAGCTGCCGAGCGGTGCTCCGCAACTGCCCGCCGGTCCCGGCGGTCAGGGTGGCCCGCAGGGTCCCGGTCCGATGGGCCAGGGTCCGGGGCCGATGGGCCAGGGCCCGGGTCCGATGCAGGGCCAGATGGGTCCCGGTCCGATGGGCGGCCCGATGGGCGGTCCGCAGGGCCCCGGTGGTCCCGGCGGCATGCCCGGTCAGGGCGGCCCCGGCGGCGACAGCGCCGCCCGTGTCCTCTCGCTGGCCCAGCAGACCGCCGACCAGGCGATCGCCGAGGCCCGTTCCGAGGCCAACAAGATTGTCGGCGAGGCGCGTTCGCGTGCCGAGGGCCTGGAGCGGGACGCCCGCGCCAAGGCGGACGCCCTGGAGCGGGACGCGCAGGAGAAGCACCGCGTCGCGATGGGCTCCCTGGAGTCGGCCCGCGCCACGCTGGAGCGCAAGGTCGAGGATCTGCGCGGCTTCGAGCGTGAGTACCGCACGCGGCTGAAGTCCTACCTGGAGTCGCAGCTCCGTCAGCTCGAGACCCAGGCGGACGACTCGCTCGCCCCGCCGCGGACCCCCGCGACGGCTTCGCTGCCGCCGTCCCCGGCGCCTTCCATGGCTCCGGCCGGTGCGAGCGCGCCGTCCTACGGCGGCAACCAGTCGATGGGCAGCGGACCGAGCCAGTCCGGTCCGTCGTACGGCGGGCAGCAGCAGATGTCGCCGGCGATGACCCAGCCGATGGCGCCGGTGCGGCCGCAGGGTCCCTCGCCGATGGGACAGGCGCCCTCGCCGATGCGGGGCTTCCTGATCGATGAGGACGACAACTGATCAGTAGTACGGCGTAGCCTTCGGCGGCGTTCAGGGCGGGCCCCGGGTTTGTGACCCGGGGCCCGCCCTTGTGCGTGGTGGGGGGTGTCGGTGCGCCCGGCGCGGCGGGCGCAGGCATGACGAAGGCCCGGCCCCTCGCGGGGCCGGGCCTTCGTCGTGGTCCTTACTGCTTGCGCAGGCGGAACGTCAGGGTCAGGCCCTCGTCCGTGAACGCGCTCCCGTACGTGTCGTCCGCCTCGGCCTGGGTGAAGTCCGTGGCGAGGACCTCGTCGGCGATCAGGCCGGCGTGTTCGGTCAGCGCGGCGATGGTCGCCGGGTCCGTGGCCGTCCAGCGCAGGGCGATGCGGTCGGCGACGTCGAGGCCGCTGTTCTTGCGGGCCTCCTGGATCAGGCGGATCGCGTCACGGGCGAGGCCCGCGCGGCGCAGCTCCTCGGTGATCTCCAGGTCGAGGGCGACCGTCGCACCCGAGTCCGAGGCGACCGACCAGCCTTCGCGCGGCGTCTCGGTGATGATCACCTCGTCGGGAGCGAGGCCGACCGTCTCCCCGTCGACCTCCACCGACGCGGTGCCCTCGCGCAGGGCGAGGGACAGCGCGGCGGCGTCCGCGGCCGCGACCGCCTTGGCGACGTCCTGGACGCGCTTGCCGAACCGCTTGCCGAGCGCACGGAAGTTGGCCTTCGCGGTGGTGTCGACCAGGGAGCCGCCGACCTCGCTCAGCGAGGCGAGCGACTCGACGTTCAGCTCCTCCGTGATCTGTGTGTGCAGTTCGGGGGAGAGGGCGTCGAAGCCCGTGGCGGCGATCAGCGCGCGGCGCAGCGGCTGGCGGGTCTTGACGCCCGACTCCGCGCGGGTGGCGCGGCCCAGTTCGACCAGGCGGCGGACCAGGAGCATCTGCTTCGACAGCTCGGGGTCGATCGCCGTCAGGTCCGCCTCCGGCCAGGAGGACAGATGGACCGACTCGGGGGCGCCCGGGCTCACCGGGACGATCAGGTCCTGCCAGACCCGCTCGGTGATGAACGGCGTCAGCGGGGCCATGAGCTTGGTGACCGTCTCGACGACCTCGTGCAGCGTGCGCAGCGCGGCCTTGTCGCCCTGCCAGAAGCGGCGGCGCGAGCGGCGGACGTACCAGTTGGACAGGTCGTCGACGAACGCGGACAGCAGCTTGCCGGCGCGCTGGGTGTCGTAGCCCTCCAGCGCCTGCGTCACCTGGTCGGTGAGCGCGTGCAGCTCGGACAGCAGCCAGCGGTCCAGCAGCGGGCGGTCGGCCGGGGCCGGGTCGGCGGCGCTCGGCGCCCAGCCGCTGGTGCGGGCGTACAGGGCCTGGAAGGCGACCGTGTTCCAGTAGGTGAGGAGCGTCTTGCGGACGACCTCCTGGATGGTGCCGTGGCCGACGCGGCGGGCCGCCCAGGGGGAGCCGCCGGCCGCCATGAACCAGCGGACCGCGTCGGCTCCGTGCTGGTCCATCAGCGGGATCGGCTGCAGGATGTTGCCCAGGTGCTTGGACATCTTGCGGCCGTCCTCGGCGAGGATGTGGCCGAGGCAGACGACGTTCTCGTACGACGACTTGTCGAAGACCAGGGTGCCGACGGCCATCAGCGTGTAGAACCAGCCCCGGGTCTGGTCGATGGCCTCGGAGATGAACTGCGCCGGGTAGCGGGACTCGAAGAGTTCCTTGTTCTTGTACGGGTAGCCCCACTGCGCGAACGGCATCGAGCCCGAGTCGTACCAGGCGTCGATGACCTCCGGCACGCGCGTGGCGGTCTTGCCGCAGCCGTCCTGCGGGCAGGCGAAGGTGACCTCGTCGATGTACGGGCGGTGCGGGTCCAGGCCCGACTGGTCGGTGCCGGTCAGCGCGGTCAGCTCCGCCCGGGAGCCGGCGACGGTGAGGTGGTCGTCCTCGCAGCGCCAGATCGGCAGCGGGGTGCCCCAGTAGCGGTTGCGGGAGAGCGCCCAGTCGATGTTGTTGTTCAGCCAGTCGCCGTACCGGCCGTGCTTGACCGAGTCCGGGAACCAGTTGGTCTTCTCGTTCTCCTGGAGGAGACGGTCCTTGATCGCCGTGGTGCGGATGTACCAGGAGGGCTGCGCGTAGTACAGCAGCGCGGTGTGGCAGCGCCAGCAGTGCGGGTAGCTGTGCTCGTACGGGATGTGCTTGAAGAGCAGGCCCCGGCTGTCCAGGTCCTCGGTCAGCTTCTCGTCGGCCTTCTTGAAGAAGACGCCGCCGATCAGCGGGACGTCCTCGCCGAAGGTGCCGTCGGGGCGGACCGGGTTGACGACCGGCAGGCCGTAGGAGCGGCAGACCCTGAGGTCGTCCTCACCGAAGGCGGGGGACTGGTGGACCAGACCGGTGCCGTCCTCGGTCGTGACGTACTCGGCGTTGACCACGTAGTGGGCGGGCTCGGTGAACTCGACCAGCTCGAAGGGACGCCGGTAGTTCCAGCGCTCCATCTCGGCGCCGGTGAAGGTCTGGCCGGTGGTCTCCCAGCCCTCGCCGAGGGCCTTCTCGACGAGCTGCTCGGCGACGACCAGCTTCTCCTCGCCGTTGGACGCGACGACGTAGGTGACGTCGGGGTGCGCGGCGACCGCGGTGTTGGAGACCAGGGTCCAGGGGGTGGTCGTCCAGATCAGCAGCGAGGCCTCGCCGGCCAGCGGGCCGGAGGTCAGCGGGAAGCGGACGTAGACCGACGGGTCGACGACCGTCTCGTAGCCCTGGGCCAGCTCGTGGTCGGACAGGCCGGTGCCGCAGCGGGGGCACCAGGGGGCGACGCGGTGGTCCTGGACCAGCAGGCCCTTGTTGAAGATCTCCTTCAGCGACCACCAGACCGACTCGACGTACTCCGGGTCCATCGTCCGGTAGGCGTCGTCGAGGTCGACCCAGTAGCCCATGCGGGTCGTCAGCTCGGTGAAGGCGTCGGTGTGCCGGGTCACGGACTCGCGGCACTTGGCGTTGAACTCGGCGATGCCGTACGCCTCGATGTCCTTCTTGCCGTTGAAGCCCAGCTCCTTCTCCACGGCGAGCTCGACCGGGAGGCCGTGGCAGTCCCAGCCGGCCTTGCGGGCGACGTGGTAGCCGCGCATGGTGCGGAAGCGGGGGAAGACGTCCTTGAAGACGCGTGCCTCGATGTGGTGGGCGCCCGGCATGCCGTTGGCGGTGGGCGGGCCTTCGTAGAACACCCACTCGGGGCGGCCCTCGGACTGCTCCAGGCTCTTGGCGAAGATCTTCTGCTCGCGCCAGAAGTCGAGCACCGCGTGTTCGAGCGCGGGCAGGTCGACCTGGGCGGGTACCTGGCGGTACTGCGGCTGCGTATTCAACGAGCTTCCTCCGGCGGACGTGCTGCCTTCCGTCGGAGGGACGAGAGCCGTAATGGCTACGTACGCCGCTGTGTGCGGCGTGCTCCCGCGGTACCACCCTCCTTGGCCCCCCGGTGCGTCGTGTGCACCGGCGGACCCCCTCATTGGGGGCGCGAGGCCGGTTCTACTCGCCCGTCCCTGCGGTCCGGGCTTTCTTCCGGCGGCTCCGGGGTGATCTTCACGTCGCGCTCGCCCCCGGGCTCACACCGTCCCCGGGTCGCTCTGGGCTGCGTACGCCGCTACTCGTCCCCATCCACGCTTTTTCGCTCCGCCCAGTGTACGGCGCCGCGCGGGCAGCGGCCGACCGGTTTCGACGCGGTCCGGTGAGGGGGTGCCGTGCGGCCGGGGTGACCCGAATGCCGTGGTCCGGCGTCCGGCTCCCGGCGGGGCCGTGAGGTGCGCCCGCGGCGGATTACCCGGCGGGGAGCTGGGCACAACGCAGGCATGCTCGCCGCGCGGCGCGCGGTGGGCGGGCGAATCGGGCGGCGTGCCCCGTTGCCGCGGGACCCGAGTCGATTTATCGTCCCAGCACGATTTGCGCGCAAGATCACAAAATGTGAAGGGGCCGCGGCCATGGTGGCGAAGAAGACCGCCCTGCAGGAGTCGGCGTCCGAGGGGCCCGCGGCCGGTGCATCCGCCTCCGGCGGTGCGGCCACGACGGGGCGGACGTCCGCGAAGAAGGCCCCGGCCGAGAAGGCCACGGCCCGGAAGGCGGGGGCGAAGAAGACGGCGGTGCGGAAGGCCGCCGCGAAGAAGGCGGGCGCCGGCGGCGGGGCGGCCGACGCGCGGAAGGCCGGTGCGAAGGCCGGCGCCGCGGGGAAGGCTCCGGCCGGCAGGAGCCGGGCAACGGAGGCCCCGGCCGGGGAGGCACGGGTGGAGGAGGCCACGGCAGGCACCGGTACGGCGAAGAAGGCCCCGGCCAGGAGGACTGCGGCCGGGAAGGCCCCGGCAGGCAGGACTCCGGCCGGCAGGGCGCCGGCGGGCAAGGAGCCGGGCGACGGGGCCGAGCGGGGTACGGGCAAGAGCGGTACGGGCAGGAAGAGCACGGCGAAGAAGGCGGGCGCGGCCGAGGCCGCGGAGCAGACGGGAGCCACGACGGTGGTTGCGAAGAAGACTCCTGGCACGGCCACGGCGGCCAAGTCCGCGGTTCCGAAGGCGCGCGGCATGGCCGCGGACCCCGGCGACCTCGCGGTACGCCCCGGCGAGGAACCCTGGACCCCGCAGGAGGTCGAGGAGGCGCGCGGGGAACTCCAGTCCGAGGCGGACCGCCTGCGCACCGAGATCGACCAGTCCGAGCGGGCCCTCAAGGGCCTGATGCGGGACTCCGGGGACGGCGCGGGCGACGACGAGGCGGACACCGGCACCAAGAACATCACGCGCGAGCACGAACTGGCCCTGGCCGCCAACGCCCGCGAGATGCTCACCCAGACCGAGCGCGCCCTGGAACGCCTCGACGCCGGCACCTACGGCCTGTGCGAGAACTGCGGCAACCCCATCGGCAAGGCGCGCATGCAGGCCTTCCCCCGGGCCACCCTGTGCGTCGAGTGCAAGCAGAAACAGGAGCGCCGGTACTGATCCGCCCCCGTACGCGTCCTGGGCGGCCCGGGGGTGCGGGCCGTGCCGTACCCTCGTGCTCAGTCAGGTACCTAGGCTGAGGGACTCACGTGGCAGAGGCGGAGCGCATCATCGGTACGCCGGACACCCCGGACGCGGCGGGGGACGGGGAGGAACGGCCCGATGCCGAGCAGGCACAGGCGCAGGAGCCCCCGCGGGGCAGGCGCCGGATCGCGGTGCTGTTCGCGGTCGCCGCGTTCGCGTACCTCCTCGACCTCGGCAGCAAGATGATCGTGGTCGCCAAGCTGGAGCACCACGAGCCCATCGAGATCATCGGGGACTGGCTGCGGTTCGCGGCCATCCGCAACGCGGGCGCCGCCTTCGGCTTCGGCGAGGCCTTCACCGTGATCTTCACGGTGATCGCCGCGGCGGTGATCGTCGTGATCGCCCGCCTCGCGCGCAAGCTCTACAGCCTGCCGTGGGCGATCGCGCTCGGCATGCTGCTCGGCGGTGCGCTCGGCAACCTCACCGACCGGATCTTCCGCTCGCCCGGCGTCTTCGAGGGCGCGGTCGTCGACTTCATCGCGCCCAAGCACTTCGCCGTCTTCAACCTCGCCGACTCGGCCATCGTCTGCGGCGGCATCCTGATCGTGATCCTCTCCTTCCGGGGCCTCGACCCGGACGGGACCGTGCACAAGGACTGAGCGCGCGTTCGGGACCGTCCGGGCCGTCCGGCATACTCGACGGGTGAGCACGCTTCCCGAGATCCGTACCCTGCCCGTGCCCGACGGCCTGGAGGGCGAGCGCGTCGACGCCGCCATCTCCCGCATGTTCGGCTTCTCCCGTACCAAGGCCGCGGAGCTCGCCGCGGCGGGCAAGGTCCAGGTCGACGGATCGGTGGTCGGCAAGTCCGAGCGGGTCAGCGGCGGCGCCTGGCTCGAGGTCGAGATGCCCCAGGCGCCCGCGCCCGTGCAGGTCGTCGCCGAGCCCGTCGAGGGCATGGAGATCGTGCACGACGACGAGGACGTGGTCGTCATCGTCAAGCCCGTCGGAGTGGCCGCCCACCCGTCGCCCGGCTGGACCGGGCCCACGGTCATCGGGGGCCTGGCCGCCGCCGGGTACCGCATCTCCACGTCCGGCGCCGCAGAGCGCCAGGGCATCGTGCACCGCCTCGACGTCGGCACCTCCGGGCTGATGGTGGTGGCCAAGTCGGAGCGGGCGTACACCTCGCTCAAGCGCCAGTTCAAGGAGCGCACGGTCGACAAGCGCTACCACACGCTCGTGCAGGGCCACCCCGACCCGACCAGCGGCACCATCGACGCCCCCATCGGCCGCCACCCGCAGCACGACTACAAGTGGGCCGTCACCGCCGAGGGCAAGCCCTCCGTCACCCACTACGACCTCATCGAGGCCTTCCGCGCCGCCTCCCTGCTCGACGTGAAGCTGGAGACCGGCCGCACCCACCAGATCCGCGTCCACATGGCCGCCCACCGCCACCCCTGCGTCGGCGACCTCACCTACGGCGCCGACCCGACGCTGGCCAAGCGGCTGCGCCTGACCCGCCAGTGGCTGCACGCCGTACGGCTCGGCTTCGAGCACCCCGGCGACGGGCAGTGGGCCGAGTTCGCCAGCGACTACCCCGAGGACCTCCAGCAGGCCCTCGACAAGGTCCGCGAGGAGACCTACGCGTGAGCGGCGCCCCCGTCTGCGAGGTGCGCGTCGCCGAGGACGGCGCCGACCGCGAGGCGTGCTTCGCGGTCCGCAAGGAGGTCTTCGTCGCCGAGCAGAACGTGCCGGAGGAGATCGAGTACGACGCCTACGACGCCGGTGCCGTGCACCTCCTCGCCGTCCGGGACGACGGTGTGCCGCTCGGCACCGCGCGGCTGCTGCACGGTGAGGCCGCCGCGGCGAAGAACGGCGACGGCGACCCGGCCGTCGGCTCCCTCGGGCGGCTCGCCGTCGTCCGCGACGCCCGCGGGCTGGGCGTCGGGGCCGCGCTGGTGCGCGCCGTCGAGGAGGCGGCACGCGCGAAGGGGCTCACGGCCGTGGACCTGCACGCGCAGACGCACGCCCTGGGTTTCTACCGGCGGCTGGGGTACGAGGCGTACGGACCGGAGTTCCCCGACGCGGGCATCCCGCACCGCGCGATGCGGCGCGTCCTCCCGGAGCCGCGCCGGACGGGCTGACGTGGCCGGGGGCGTGGCAGGCTTGAGACCCGCCGTGTGACGCCGAGACCCCACCGGAGCGGTGACCGTGGACCAGTTGGCCCTGCTGTTCGTGCTGCTGCTCGGGGCCCTGCTGAGCGTCCCCCTCGGCGACCGGCTCGGACTCCCGGCGCCGGTGCTGATGACCGTCCTCGGCATCGTGCTGGCGCTGCTCGACTTCGTGCCCAACGTCGACATCCCGCCCGAACTCATCCTGCCCGCGCTGCTGCCGCCGCTGCTCTACGCGGCCGTACGGCGCACGTCCTGGAGACAGTTCGCGGCCAACCGGCGCCCGATCTTCCTGCTGGCGGTCGCCCTGGTCTTCGTCACCATGGCGTCCGTGGCCACCGTGGCCCACGCCATCGTGCCGGGACTGCCGATCGCCGCCGCCTTCGCGCTCGGGGCCCTGGTGGCGCCGCCCGACCCGGTCGCGGCGACCGCCGTCGCGGGCCAGCTCGGACTGCCGCGCCGCCTGGTGTCCATCCTGGAGGGCGAGGGGCTGTTCAACGACGTGACGGCCATCGTCCTGTACCACGTGGCCATCGCCGCGGCCGTCGGCGGCACCTTCTCGCCCTGGAAGGCCGGCCTCGACCTCGTGCTGTCCGCCGTCGTCGCCGTCGCCGTCGGCCTCGCGCTCGGCTGGGGCACCGGCAAGCTCTTCGACGTGCTCGGCGACCCCACCCTCCAGATCGGGCTGACGCTGCTGGTGCCGTACGTCTCCTACGTACTGGCCGAGGAACTGCACGGCTCGGGTGTGCTCGCCGTGCTCACCACCGCCATGTTCCTCGCCGAGTACGCGGTCGGCCCCGACGACGTGATGACGCGCCTGGCCGGGCACACCGTCTGGGACGTCGTCGACACCCTCGTCACCGGTGTCGCCTTCGGGCTGATCGGGCTGGAGCTGCACAACGCCCTGCGCACGGCCTCCGGGCGGTGGGACGAACTGCTCGGCTGGGCCGGGGCGGTCGTCGTCGTGGTGATCCTCGTCCGGCTGCTGTGGCTGCTGCCGGCCACCTGGCTCACCCAGCGGCTGCACGCCCGGCGCGACCACGACGAGGACATCCCGACGAGCTGGCGGGAGACCGTCGTCATGTGGTGGTCCGGGATGCGCGGCGTCGCCTCGGTGGCCCTCGCGCTCGCCATCCCGCTGAAGACGGACGACGGCTCCCCCTTCCCCAACCGGGAGGAGATCGTCTTCATCGCCTTCGGCGTGATCATGGTGACGCTGCTGCTGCAGGGCCTGACGCTGCCGTGGCTGGTGAACCGGCTCGGGGTGCGCTCGGACACCGAGCGGGAGAAGGAGTACGAGAAGGAACTGGCCGTGCGCGCGGCCAAGGCGGCCAAGCAGCGGCTCAAGGAGATCGAGGCGGTCGAGGAACTGCCGGAGGAGCTGTCCGAGCAGATGCTGCGGCGGGCCTACGACATCGGCGTGCGGATCAGCCCCGACATCGGGGACGAGGAACGCCGGGAGGCGCAGCTCCAGCGGACCCGGCGGCTGAAGCGGATCCGCCGGATCCAGGGCGAGATGCTCAGCGCGGCGCGCCACGAGGTGCTGGCGGCACGCAGCGAGCCCGGATCCGACCCGGAGATCGTCGACCGCGTGCTGCGCCACCTGGACGTGCGCAGCCTGCGCTGACCGCGGGCCCGGGGGCCGGGCCCCGGCGGCCGACGGTCACAGCGACTTCCCGGACCGGCGGGGGAAGCGGTGGGGCTCCTCGTCCGGGGCGCGCCGGGCGTGCGGCAGGCCGTCGTGGTCCGGGCGCCGGGGCGCCTGCGCCGTGCTGACGCGGGGCAGGGCGTACGGGTGCTCGTCGGCCAGCCAGCGGATCATCCGCTCGCGCACCTCCACCCGCACCGTCCAGATGTCGTCCGCGTCCTTCGCCGTCACCAGGGCCCGCACCTGCATGGTGCTCGGCGTGGTGTCGGTGACGGTCAGGTTGTACGCCCGCCCGTCCCAGGCGGGGCAGCCCCGCAGGATGTCGCGCAGTCGCTCGCGCATGGCGTCCAGCGGGGCCGAGTGGTCGAGGTGCCAGTAGACGACGCCGGTCATCTGCGGGGTGCCCCGCGACCAGTTCTCGAACGGCTTGGAGGTGAAGTACGAGACAGGCATCGTGATCCGGCGCTCGTCCCAGGTGCGCACGGTCAGGAAGGTCAGCGTGATCTCCTCGACGGTGCCCCACTCGCCGTTCACCACGACCGTGTCGCCGAGGCGCACCATGTCGCCGAAGGCGATCTGCAGCCCCGCGAACAGGTTGCCCAGCGTGGACTGGGCCGCGATGCCGGCCACGATGCCGAGCACACCGGCCGAGGCCAGCAGCGAGGCACCCGCGGCGCGCATGTCGGGGAACGTGAGCAGCATGGACGCAGCGGCGACCACGCCGACGACCGCGGAGACGACACGCATGATCAGCGAGACCTGGGTGCGAACCCGCCGCACCCGCGCCGGGTCACGCTGGGCGTGGGCCTGGGCGTAGCGCGAGTACGAGGTCTCCACGACCGCCGCGGTGATCCGGATGACCAGCCAGGCGGCCGAGCCGATCAGCACCAGCGTCAGCGTCCGGCCGACCCCGGCCTGACGGCCCTCCAGGAGCCCGGCCTCGTCGTAGGACCCTCTCAGCAGCGCCGCGCACAGCACCACCTGGTACGGGATGCGGGCGCGGCGCAGCAGCCCCCACAGCGGCGTCTCCGGGTGGCGTTCGTCGGCCTTGCGCAGCAACAGGTCGGTGGCCCAGCCGATGACCAGGGTGAACAGGACGGAGCCGCCGACGACGATCAGCGGGCGGAGTATGGTCTCCATGCCCACGAACGTATCCGGCACGGCCGGGGCATGAACCTGTGATGTGCGTCCCGCACCGGGTATCGCCGCCCGCCCGGCCGTCACACCCGGCCTGGCACCATGGCCTCATGAACATCGTGCTCTTTCACTCGACCCATGGCCCGAGGCCCGCGGTGCGGCAGGCCGCCGACCGGCTGCGCGACGCCGGGCACCAGGTGTGGACCCCGGACCTCTTCGAGGGGCGGACCTTCGACACGGTCGAGGAGGGCATGGCCCACCAGGAGGAGATCGGCCGGGAGGAACTGCTGAAGCGGGCGGTGCTGGCCGTGGCGCCGTACTCCGAGCGCGGGCTCGTCTACGCCGGGTTCTCCCTCGGCGCCTCCATCGCGCAGACCCTCGCGCTCGGCGACCACCGGGCGCGCGGGCTGCTGCTCCTGCACGGCACCTCGGACATCGCCGCCAACGCCTCGGTGGACAACCTGCCGGTGCAGTTGCACGTGGCCGAGCCGGACCCCTTCGAGACGGACGACTGGCTCAGCGCCTGGTACCTCCAGATGGGCCGCGCCGGAGCCGACGTCGAGGTGTACCGCTACGCGGGCGCCGGCCACCTCTACACCGACCCCGGTCTGCCGGACTACGACGAGGAGGCGGCCGAGGCCACCTGGCGGGTGGCGCTCGGCTTCCTCGAGTCGCTGGAGGAGGATCAGCCGGCGGCCCGGTAGGCGGCCCAGCTGTCCTGCATGCGCTGCACCTGGCCGGCGGAGAACCGGTCCATGCACGCGTCGTAGGTGTAGTCCATGAAGTTGTGGATCGGGTCGGCGCCGGCCTGGCGGGTGCAACTGTCACGGCCCTCGGGGCACTGGTAGGCCGGGCTCTTCTCGGCCGGAGTGTCCGCGACGTAGTCGCCCTGGCCGCTGCAGCCGCCCTGGAAGGTGTGGTAGAGCCCCAGCCAGTGGCCGACCTCGTGGGTGGCGGTGTCGCCCTGGTCGTAGTTGGCCGCGGAGCCGCCCGGCAGCGAGGCGTTCAGGATGACGACGCCGTCCATGGAGGGGCTGGCCTTGTAGGAGCTGGGGAAGGTGGCCCAGCCCAGGAGCCCGCCGCCGATGTTGGCCGCGTAGACGTTGAGCGCGTTGGCGCCGCCCTTGCGCAGGGCGGACTTCATCGCCTTCTCCTCCGCCGAGCCCGAACCGACGGTGTACCAGGCGGCGTTGTCGGTGTAGTCGGTGCCGGCCAGGGTGAACTGGAAGCCCGAGTCGGTGTTGCCGGTGCCGCTGCCCGCGTAGGCCGCGTTCAGGACGTTCATCTGGGCGTTGATGTCGGTGGCGCTGAGCTTGCCGGCCTCGCCGTCGTGGATGACGTGGAAGTAGACCGGGATGGTGGCCGAGGCGGCGGCCGCGGAGAGGCGGCCGTTCGCGCGCAGCTTGTCGAGCTTGGCGCGCAGATCGGCGTCCATGGCCTTGGCGGAGGCCTCGCTGATCTCGTTCGGCTCCGCGATGTGGCTGCCGGAGCCGGGGCGGGCCTCGCGGGCCGCGGCGTGGGTGTCCTCCACGCAGTCGGCGGCCGGGGCGCCGGTCACCGGGGCACCGGCCGCGGCGACGCCGGTGGGTGCGGACAGCGGGCTGAGCATCAGGGTTCCGGCCACGACGGCCGTGCCGAGAAGGCGTCTGCGCGTCAGGGGCGATATCCGGGCAAGCGCACGCATGCGGGCTCCTAGCGGATGCGGTGGGGAATGGGGCGCAGGGATCTTCCTGGCCACCGCCCGGAGATTACGTGTACATGCGGACGCGGAAAGAGCAGTGATCAAGCCCAATCAAATACCCGGCGAACACGGGCAATTGGTGAAGTTTCTTGTGCGGGTCCCGTTCATCGCCGGAGGTTCCGGGATCTCAGCGTGACGGATCCGGATCACGGCGGGTGGCGTGTCCCGGTTCGGCGCACCGGTCGCACCACCCGCCGTAGTCACCTGGCTCCTCCGGGTGGGTCCGCTCGCGGTTTCGGGTTGGCCGAAAATCGCCTGTGCGGGGCGGAGGGGGCGGGCTCAGACCGGGTCGTAGGTCCGCTCGACCTTCTGCGTGCCGCTGCGGGTGCGGTACGAACGGGCCCACGCCGAGGTCGCGTCGGGCTTCGTGCGGTCGGACAGCACGTAGTAGTCCATCTGCGCCCGCTGGGCGGTGATGTCGAGGACGCCGTAGCCGTGCCGGTCGGTGTCGACCCAGTGGACGTGCCGGTTCGCGGCCCGGATGACCGGCGCGGCGACGGCCGAGACGGTCCCCTCGGGGACCTTGACGATGTCGTCGAGGTTGTCCGAGGTCACCGAGGTGACGACGAACTCCGTGGCCACCGAGGCGGACAGCGGGTACGTGGCGGCGTTGTACGGCACGTCGTTGGCCCACGCCATGTGGATGTCGCCGGTCAGGAACACGGTGTTGCGGACCGCGTTCGCGCGCAGGTGGGCCAGGAGTTCGCGCCGGTCGTCCGTGTAGCCGTCCCACTGGTCGGTGTTGAGGGCGAGCCCCTCCTTCGGCAGGCCGAGCAGCTCCGCGAGCGGCTTCAGCAGCTCGGCGGAGAGCGAGCCGATGGCGAACGGCGAGATCATCACCGGGTTGCCCACCAGCCGCCAGGTGGCGTCGGAGGAGGTCAGCCCGGCCTTGAGCCAGTCGAGCTGGGCGCGGCCGGTGAGCGTGCGGTCCGGGTCGTCGACGTCGCCGTTGCCGAGGGCGGCCTGCTGCGAGCGGAACGAGCGCAGGTCCAGCAGCGAGAGGTCGACGAGCTTGCCGAAGCGCAGCCGGCGGTAGGTGGTGCCGGTGACGGCCGGACGCACCGGCATCCACTCGAAGTAGGCCTGCTTGGCGGCGGCCTGACGTGCCGTCCAGGCGCCCTCCGCGCCCTCGGTGTGGTTCTCGGCGCCGCCCGACCACGTGTCGTTGGCGATCTCGTGGTCGTCCCAGATCGCCACGACCGGCGCGGCGGCGTGCAGTGCCTGGAGGTCCGGGTCGGTCTTGTAACGGGCGTGCCGGATCCGGTAGTCGGCGAGGGTGACGATCTCGTGGGCGGGCGCGTGCTGCCGTACGACGGTGTCGCGGGTGCCGTACTCGCCGGTGCCGTACTCGTAGACGTAGTCGCCGAGGTGCAGCCAGGCGTCCAGGTCGCCGCGGGCCGCGAGATGGCGGTACGCGGAGAAGTGGCCGGCCTCCCAGTTGGCGCAGGAGACCACACCGAAGCGCAGGTGGGGGACGGCCGCGTCGGCCGCGGGGGCGGTGCGGGTGCGGGCGGCGGGGGAGACGGTCGGCCCGGCCGAGAAGCGGAACCAGTAGTCCGTGGCGGGGGCGAGGCCCCGGACGTCGGCCTTGACCGTGTGGTCGGACGCGGCGGACGCGGTGAGGGAGCCCTTGGCGACGACGTTCGTGAACGCCTTGTCGGTGGCGACGACCCAGCTCACCTCGGTGTCCGGGCCGAGGCCCGAACCGGGTATCGCCTCGGGCACCGGCGTCACCCGGGTCCACAGCAGGACCCCGTCGGGCAGTGGGTCGCCGGAGGCGACGCCGTGCAGGAAGGCGGGCGCGGCACCGGCGGCCACGGCGGGCGGCGAGGCGGCGAGCGGGGCGGCCAGAACGGCGCCGGCCGCCGCGGCCTTGACGAACGAACGGCGGCTGGGCGCGCGGGTGCCCGCGTGCTCGGCGGACGACGGGACGATCTCTTCGGATGATCTGTGTCGACTGGTCACGGCCGATCAGGTTACTGATCGGTATGCGAACGGGCGGGCGAACTGCCGAAAATTCGCCCGCCCGTTCGCCGCACGTCTACTTGGTGACGCCCGCGTCCTTGAGCGACTTCTGCCATTCGGCGGCCGTGCCCGGGTTCTGGATCACCTTGTCGTTGATCTTGATGGTGGGGGTGGAGTCGACACCCTCGGCGTTGTCGAAGGACTTGCTCATGCGCATCGCCCAGGCGTCGTAGGTGCCGTTCTTCACGGCGTCCTGGAACTTCTTGTTGTCCTTCAGGGCGTCGACCGTGTTCGCCACCTTGATCAGGTAGTCGTCCTTGGCGAGCTCGTCGGTGGTCTCCGCGGGGTGGAACTCGGAGGAGAACAGCGCGCTCTTGTAGTCGAGGAACGCGTCCGGACCGACGTTCAGCGCGGCGCCGAGCGCGCTGAGCGCGTTCTTCGAGCCCTCACCGCTGAGGTTGCCGTCGAGGAAAGTGCCGATGGTGAAGGAGAGCTTGTAGTCGCCGTCCTTCATGCCCTTGTTGATGGTCTCGCCGAGGTTCTGCTCCAAGGAGGCGCAGGCCGGGCAGCGGGGGTCCTCGTAGAGGTGGACCACGTTGTCGGACTTCGACTCGCCGAGCACGACCGTGGTGCCGTCCTTGCCCGAGGTGTTGGCCGGGGCCACCACCTTGGCCTCGGCGGCCTTCTCCCACCCCGTGGGCTTGCTGTTCTGCACGACGAAATAGCCGATGCCGCCGGCTATCGCCAGTACGCCGACGATGGAGCCGGCCACGACGGCCTGCCGCTTGACCTTGTCGCGCTTGGCCTGGCGCTCGCGCTCCTCGCGCAGGCGCTCACGGGCCGCCGTCTTCGCCGCCTGGCTGTTCCGCTTGCTCATGGTGATGTTCTCTCCGGGGACGCGCACACGGGGGGTGTGCGGAAATGCGTACGTGGGCTGCTGGTGCTCGGTGACCGGGAGGTCAGGCGAGCGCGAGCGAGCGCGGCGGTCCGCGCCGTCCCAGGGAGTGCGTGAGGATCCGCTCGCGGGCACCGGCGGTGCGGCGCAGTGCCGGTGCCGGGCGGCGCACCGCCGGTGCCCGGCGCACGGTCACGGCCGCGACGGCCAGCAGCAGCGGCCGGAACGTCGTCGCCGCCACCGCGCTCAGGAGCTGGGCCAGCGCACGTTCGCCGCGCCGCAGCCACGCCGCGGCCAGCAGGCCGACGCCGACGTGCGCGCCGAGCAGCAGCCAGGCGGTCGCCGGGTCGGCGTGGGCCAGGGCGGCCGCCAGCCGGTCGCCGTCGGCGCCGGTGACCCGGGTGAGCGGGGCGGCGACACCGGCCCGGACGCCCGTGCCGTCGCCGCACAGCACGTCGAAGCCGACCGAGCGCAGTGGACCCGCGACCGGGCCGCCCGCCCTGCCGTAGCAGAGGTGCTGGCCGGTGGTGAAGACCGTGTCGGCGGCCAGCTCCAGCGGGATCAGCAGGGCGGCGATCCGCCCGAAGCCGCGCTCGCGCCGCCCGGCCAGGGCGTACGCGATCACGAACACGGCGGCCGCGACGGCGGCCACCGTGGGCAGCGGCAGCGGCACCCCGGACAGCAGCACGTGCGACGCGGTGCTGAGCGTCACGACGAGTGACGTGAACAGCGCCGCGCGTACGGCTCTGAGCGGGGTCCCGGATATGTCCATAGCGAGTCAAGAGTGTGTCATGAAGGCCGGTAAGGGGTCCTTAAAGGGTGCCTGTGGGCCGGGGCACGGTCACAGGCCCGGGATCCGGCCGTTGCGGAAGAGGTCGACGAAGGTCTGGTGGTCGGCACGCGCGCGTGCGCCGTAGGTGTGGGCGAAGTCCACCAGCAGGGGCGCGAAGCCCTCCTCGTCGGCCGCGATCGCCGCGTCGATGGCCCGCTCCGTGGAGAAGGGCACCAGGGACTCGCCGGACTGGTCGTCCGCCGCGGCGTGCATCGTGGCCGTGGCCCGGCCCAGGTCGGCGACGACCTCGGCGATCTCCTCCGGGTCGTCGATGTCGCCCCAGTCCAGGTCGACCGCGTACGGCGAGACCTCGGCGACGAGCTGGCCCGCGCCGTCCAGCTCGGTCCAGCCCAGCCACGGGTCGGCGTGCGCCTGGAGGGCGCGCTGGGAGATCACCGTGCGGTGGCCCTCGTGCGCGAAGTAGTCCCGGATCGCCTGGTCGGTGACGTGCCGGGAGACCGCCGGGGTCTGGGCCTGCTTGATGTAGATCACGACGTCGTTCTCCAGGGCGTCGCTGTTGCCCTCCAGCAGGATGTTGTACGACGGCAGGCCGGCGGAGCCGATGCCGATGCCGCGGCGGCCGACGACGTCCTTGACCCGGTAGGAGTCCGGGCGGGCCAGCGACGACTCCGGGAGCGTCTCGAGGTAGCCGTCGAAGGCGGCCAGCACCTTGTACCGCGTGGCGGCGTCCAGCTCGATGGAGCCGCCGCCGGGGGCGAAGCGGCGCTCGAAGTCACGGATCTCGGTCATCGAGTCCAGCAGCCCGAACCGGGTCAGCGAGCGGGCGACGCGCAGCGCGCCCAGCAGCGGGCCCTCGGCGGTGTCCAGGGTGAACGGCGGCACCTCGTCGCTCTTGGCGCCCGTGGCCAGGGAGTGGATGCGCTCGCGGTACGCGCCCGCGTAGACCCGCACCAGCTCGGTGATCTGCTCGTCGCCGAGCGCCTTCGCGTACCCGATCAGCGCGACGGAGGCGGCGAAGCGCTTGAGGTCCCAGGTGAACGGGCCGACGTAGGCCTCGTCGAAGTCGTTGACGTTGAAGATCAGGCGGCCGGTGGAGTCCATGTACGTGCCGAAGTTCTCCGCGTGCAGATCGCCGTGGATCCACACGCGCGAGGTCCGCTCGTCCAGGTACGGGCCGCTGTACGTCCGGCCGCCGTCCTGCCCGCCGTGCTCCGCGTCCAGGTCGTGGTAAAAGAGGCAGGCCGTGCCCCGGTAGAACGCGAAGGCCGAGGCCGCCATCTTCCGGAACTTCACCCGGAACGCGGCCGGGTCGGCGGCCAGGAGCTCGCCGAAGGCGGTGTCGAAGACGGCGAGGATCTCCTCGCCGCGGTGCTCGTCGCTGAGCTGCGGGACCGACATCGCTGGGTGCCTCCTGGTGCGGACGGTGCGGGGCGAGTGGGGCGTCATTCCACTCGGACCAACGGTCGAGGGTGCGCGGGAGTGCCCGCGCGCCGGGGCGGGCCCGACACGCGGGGCCCCGCATGAAGGTACGCGTCCGGCGCGCCGGAGTGTCAGTGGCGAGGCATAGACTTCGACGCTGACCCCCCGGACTGACCGCAGCCCGTCGCCCAGAGTTTCCCCAGGAGGCCGCACGTGTCCAAGCCGCCGTTCACGCACCTGCACGTCCACACCCAGTACTCCCTGCTGGACGGTGCCGCGCGGCTGAAGGACATGTTCAACGCGTGCAACGAGATGGGCATGACGCACATCGCCATGTCCGACCACGGCAACCTGCACGGGGCGTACGACTTCTTCCACTCCGCGAAGAAGGCCGGGATCACCCCGATCATCGGGATCGAGGCGTACGTCGCGCCCGAGTCGCGGCGCAACAAGCGCAAGATCCAGTGGGGCCAGCCGCACCAGAAGCGGGACGACGTCTCCGGTTCCGGTGGTTACACGCACAAGACGATGTGGGCCGTGAACAAGACGGGCCTGCACAACCTCTTCCGCCTCTCCTCCGACGCGTACGCCGAGGGCTGGCTGCAGAAGTGGCCCCGGATGGACAAGGAGACGATCTCCCAGTGGTCGGAGGGGATCGTCGCCTCCACCGGCTGTCCCTCCGGCGAGGTGCAGACCCGGCTGCGGCTCGGCCACTTCGACGAGGCGCTCAAGGCGGCCGCCGACTACCAGGACATCTTCGGCAAGGACCGGTACTTCCTGGAGCTGATGGACCACGGCATCGACATCGAGCACCGGGTCCGCGACGGCCTGCTGGAGATCGGCCGCAAGCTCGGCATCCCGCCGCTGGTGACGAACGACTCGCACTACACGTACGCGCACGAGGCGACCGCCCACGACGCGCTGCTGTGCATCCAGACCGGCAAGAACCTCTCCGACCCGGACCGCTTCAAGTTCGACGGCACCGGCTACTACCTGAAGTCCACGGACGAGATGTACGCCATCGACTCCTCGGACGCCTGGCAGGAGGGCTGCGCCAACACGCTGCTGGTCGCGGAGATGGTCGACACCTCGGGCATGTTCGAGAAGCGCGACCTGATGCCCAAGTTCGACATCCCCGAGGGGTACACCGAGGTCACCTGGTTCCAGGAGGAGGTCCGCCGCGGCATGGAGCGCCGCTTCCCCGGCGGCATCCCCGAGGACCGCCAGAAGCAGGCCGAGTACGAGATGGACGTCATCATCCAGATGGGGTTCCCGGGGTACTTCCTCGTCGTGGCCGACTTCATCATGTGGGCCAAGAAGCAGGGCATCGCCGTCGGCCCCGGCCGTGGTTCCGCGGCCGGTTCGATCGTGGCGTACGCCATGGGCATCACCGACCTCGACCCGATCCCGCACGGCCTGATCTTCGAGCGGTTCCTCAACCCCGAGCGCGTCTCCATGCCCGACGTCGACATCGACTTCGACGAGCGCAGGCGCGTCGAGGTGATCAGGTACGTGACGGAGAAGTACGGCGCCGACAAGGTCGCCATGATCGGCACCTACGGCAAGATCAAGGCGAAGAACGCCATCAAGGACTCCGCCCGCGTGCTGGGCTACCCGTACGCGATGGGCGACCGCCTCACCAAGGCCATGCCCGCCGACGTCCTCGGCAAGGGCATCGACCTCAACGGCATCACCGACCCCTCGCACCCGCGCTACAGCGAGGCCGGCGAGATCCGGTCGATGTACGAGAACGAGCCGGACGTGAAGAAGGTCATCGACACCGCCAAGGGCGTCGAGGGCCTGGTGCGGCAGATGGGCGTGCACGCCGCCGGCGTGATCATGTCCAGCGAGACCATCACCGAGCACGTGCCCGTCTGGGTCCGGCACACCGACGGCGTGACCATCACACAGTGGGACTACCCGAGCTGCGAGTCGCTCGGCCTGCTGAAGATGGACTTCCTCGGCCTGCGCAACCTGACGATCATGGACGACGCCGTCAAGATGGTGAAGTCCAACAAGGGCATCGACATCGACCTGCTGTCGCTGCCGCTGGACGACCCGAAGACCTTCGAACTGCTCCAGCGCGGCGACACCCTCGGCGTCTTCCAGTTCGACGGCGGCCCCATGCGCTCCCTGCTGCGCCTGATGAAGCCCGACAACTTCGAGGACATCTCCGCCGTCTCCGCGCTCTACCGTCCCGGCCCGATGGGCATGGACTCGCACACCAACTACGCGCTGCGCAAGAACGGCCTCCAGGAGATCACCCCGATCCACAAGGAGCTGGAGGAGCCCCTCGAAGAGGTCCTGTCCGTCACCTACGGCCTGATCGTCTACCAGGAGCAGGTGCAGAAGGCCGCGCAGATCATCGCCGGCTACTCGCTCGGCGAGGCCGACATCCTGCGCCGCGTGATGGGCAAGAAGAAGCCCGAGGAGCTGGAGAAGAACTTCGTCATCTTCCAGGCCGGCGCCCGCAAGAACGGCTACAGCGACGAAGCCATCCAGGCGCTGTGGGACGTGCTGGTCCCCTTCGCCGGATACGCGTTCAACAAGGCGCACTCGGCCGCGTACGGCCTGGTGTCGTACTGGACGGCGTACCTCAAGGCGAACCACCCCGCCGAGTACATGGCCGCGCTGCTCACCTCGGTCAAGGACGACAAGGACAAGTCCGCGGTCTACCTCAACGAGTGCCGCCGCATGGGCATCAAGGTGCTGCCGCCCGACGTCAACGAGTCCATGTCCAACTTCGCCGCCCAGGGCGACGACGTGATCCTCTTCGGCCTCTCCGCCGTGCGCAACGTCGGCACCAACGTCGTGGAGTCGATCATCCGGTGCCGCAAGGCCAAGGGGAAGTACAGCTCCTTCCCGGACTACCTGGACAAGGTGGAGGCGGTCGTCTGCAACAAGCGGACGACGGAATCCCTGATCAAGGCCGGCGCCTTCGACACGATGGGGCACACCCGCAAGGGCCTCACCGCGCAGTACGAGCCGATGATCGACAACGTGGTCGCGGTCAAGCGCAAGGAGGCCGAGGGCCAGTTCGACCTCTTCGGCGGCATGGGCGACGAGCAGAACGACGAGCCCGGCTTCGGACTCGACGTCACGTTCGGCGAGGACGAGTGGGACAAGACCTATCTGCTCGCCCAGGAACGGGAGATGCTCGGTCTCTACGTCTCCGACCACCCGCTCTTCGGTCTCGAGCACGTGCTCTCCGACAAGGCCGACGCGGGCATCTCCCAGCTCACCGGCGGTGACTTCGGCGACGGCGCGGTCGTCACCATCGGCGGCATCATCTCCGGCCTCCAGCGCAAGATGACCAAGCAGGGCAACGCCTGGGCCATCGCCACCGTCGAGGACCTCGCCGGCTCCATCGAGTGCATGTTCTTCCCCGCGACCTACCAGCTCGTCTCCACCCAACTCGTCGAGGACGCCGTGGTGTTCGTCAAGGGACGCCTCGACAAGCGTGAGGACGTGCCGCGGCTCGTGGCGATGGAGCTGATGGTCCCCGACCTGTCCAACGCGGGCACCAACGCGCCCGTGGTCCTCACCATCCCGGCGACGCGGGTGACTCCGCCGATGGTCAGCCGCCTCGGCGAGATCCTCACGCACCACCGGGGCGACAGCGAGGTCCGGATCAAGCTCCAGGGGCCGACGAAGACCACGGTGCTGCGCCTCGACCGGCACCGGGTGAAGCCCGACCCGGCCCTCTTCGGCGACCTTAAGGTGCTGCTCGGCCCGTCCTGCCTGGCGGGCTGAGACAGGGGAACGACGAAAGGGGCGCACCCGGCAACGGGTGCGCCCCTTCCTGTCACGGCGGCCGCGACGGCCCGTGTGCCGGACGTCAGTTGTGGCCGAAGCGCTTCTGCCGCTTGCGGGAGGGCATGTCGCCGGACGAGAGCGGCGGGGCGTGCTGCTCCTCGCGGTCCATCACGGCCTGGTCGGCGGCGGCCTGCGGGGCACGGGCGGACGCGGACTGCTTACGGTCACGGTTGTTCTTGTTCTTGGCCATGGTGATCTACCTCCTGAGGGGGATCTGGGGGCCAGGTCCGGCATCAGACTCACATAGACTGAAAAAGAACGCATATCGGGCAATTACCGTGCGTGACACGGCTCGTCGGGTCACGGGGCGCCGAAACGCCACGCCGAAGATCGAGTTGGGGCCGTTAACCTCCGTGCCGTCGGGCAGACTCGAAGCAAGCCCGAAGCAAACCTCCCGGAAAGAGGGTGGATCGCGTGGACCGCTGCATCGTCCTGGTGGACGCCGGGTATCTGCTGGGGGCCGCCGCCAGTCTGCTCGCCGGGGAGCCCTCGCGCTCGCGCATCACCGTCGATCACGCCGCCCTCATCCAGGGGTTGCGCGACCGCGCCGAGTCCGACACGCAGCAGCCTCTGCTGCGCATCTACTGGTTCGACGGCGCCCCCGACCGCGTCCCGCAGCCCGAGCACCGCCGGCTGCGCGTGATGCCCCGCGTCACCGTTCGGCTCGGCGCCCTCACGCGCAGTGACGGACGCTGGGCGCAGAAGGGGGTGGACGCCGCCATGCACGCCGAGCTGACCGAACTCGCCCGCAACCGCGCCTGCTCGGACATCGTCCTCGTCACCGGCGACGGCGATCTGCTGCCCGGCATGATGGCCGCCAAGGAGCACGGCGTCGCCGTCCACCTGTGGGCCGTGCAGGCCGCCGACGGCGACTACAACCAGTCCGAGGACCTGGTCGCCGAGGCCGACGAACGCCGCGTCCTCGACCGCGCCTGGATCACCAAGGCCGTACGCGCCAAGGAGGTCGGCGGCATCTGCGCGCCGCCGCCCGTGCCCCGGCCCGAGATCGCCGCGATCCTCTCCGCGCCGCTGCCCGAGTCCGCCCTGTCCGCCGCGGCCGAGCGGGCCGCCCGGGAACCCGAGCACCCCGCGGCGGACACCGCCGCGCGCAACGGCGCCGGGGAGCGCACGGCCCCCGCCAAGGGCGTCCCCACCCCCAAGGACCTCGCCGCCCTGCGCGCCCCCGGCGCCCACCACCCTGCCCCGCAGCCGCCGACCGCCACCCTGCGCTGGTCCTCCGACAAGGGCTGGGTCGACCGGCCCGCCGCCGAGCCCGCCGAGGCCCTCTCCCTGCCGACGCTGGCCCAGCTCACCACCGCCGAGCAGCGCTGGGCCGACCGCGAGGAGGACATCACCACGGTCGGCGGCGACCCCTACGAGGTCGGCCAGGTCTTCGCCCGCCGCTGGGTCGAACGCCTCGGCGACCAGAGCCACCTGCAGAAACTGTCCGGCATGTACCCCCGCATCCCGCACCGCGTCGACGGCGAGCTGCTGCGCTACGCGGCCCGCTTCGGGCTGCTGGCCCACAAGGACGACCAGATCGACGAGCACGACCGGTACGCGATCAGGGCGGGGTTCTGGCGGGAGATCGACGTGCGCACCGCGACCGAGCGTGCTCCCGCCGGGGAGTGACGCCTGGCCGAATTGATGCTTATGGGCGGACCCGAGGGCGGGGCGGGACCGGCGACCCCGTAGGCTCGTCCCTTGTGACTACGCGCGCGGCACAGGCCTCTCGACCCGGCGGCGATGCCGTGTGCGCGGTGCGCGGGCTCACCAAGACCTACGCGGCGGTACGCGGCCGGCGCGGCGCCCCCGCCACCCCCGAGGTCAGGGCCACCGACGACGTCTCCCTGGACATCCGCCGCGGTGAGATCTTCGGACTGCTCGGCCCCAACGGCGCCGGCAAGTCCACCCTCGTCCGCCAGATGACCGGGCTGATGCGACCCGACCGCGGCACCGTCGAGATCCTCGGCCACGACATCGTGCGCCACCCGGAGCGGGCCGCGCGGATCCTCGCCTACCTCGGCCAGGAGTCCAGCGCCCTCGACGAGCTGACCGTGTCGCTCGCCGCCGAGACCACCGGACGGCTGCGCGGCCTCGACGCCCGCGACGCCCGCGCCGAACGGGACGCCGTCCTCGACGAGCTGGGCCTCGCCCCGATCGCCGGGCGCCCCCTCAAGAAGCTCTCCGGCGGCCAGCGCCGCCTGGCCTGCTTCGCCGCCGCGCTGGTGGGCGAGCGCCCGCTGCTGGTCCTGGACGAGCCCACGACCGGCATGGACCCGGTGGCCCGGCGCGCGGTCTGGGCCGCCGTCGACCGCCGGCGCGCCGAGCGGGGCACGACGGTGCTGCTCGTCACCCACAACGTCATCGAGGCCGAGACCGTGCTGGACCGGGTCGCCGTCCTCGACCGGGGGCGCGTGATCGCCTGCGACACGCCCGCCGGGCTCAAGGAGCAGGTCGCCGGCGAGGTCCGCGTGGACCTGGTGTGGCGCGAGACGGCGCCGCTGAACGTCCCCGAGGTCGCCGCGCTGCGCGACCGGGCCGCCGAGTCGGGGCGCCGCTGGACGCTGCGGCTCGCCCCTGAGGAGGCCCGCGCCGTCGTCGCCACCGTCACCGGCGGGGCCGCGTTCGCCGCGCTCGACGACTTCACCCTGGCCACGCCCAGCCTGGAGGACGTCTACCTGGCCCTGGGCGGGGCGGCGCGGCAGGGACTGGTGAGGGCTTGAGCACGCGAGCGGTGAGAACCCGGGGCTCCGCGTCCGCTGCGGCGGGGACGAGCGCCCACGGGAGGACGGGTGCAGCGCGGACTGGCCCGGCGACGAGTGGTGAAGGGGAGCAGCACGACGTGAGTGTCGTACCCGCCGAAGTCCTGCCCGACGGCGCCCCGGCCGCGGGGGAGCGGGGCGCGGCCGAGCTCGGACCCCGGGCGCGGCTGTGGCCGTCCCTGGTGGCCGTGTACCGGGCGCAGCTCTCCCGGGCCCGGGTCGCCAGGATCCCGCTGCTGTTCGTGGCCACCTTCCAGTCGATCGGCATCATGATCCTGATGCGCGGTGTCGTGGACGGCGGGGGCGAGGCCCAGGCCGTGGTCGCCGGGTCCGCGGTGCTCGTCGTGGCGTTCGTCGCGCTCAACCTGCTCGCCCAGTACTTCGGGCAGCTCCGCGCGAGCGGCGGCCTCGACCACTACGCGACGCTGCCGGTGCCGCCGGCCGCGGTCGTCCTGGGCGCGGCGGGCGCGTACGCCTCCTTCACGGTGCCGGGGACCGTGGTGACGGCGGTGTTCGGCTGCATGCTGTTCGGGCTGCCGGTGACCCATCTGTGGGTGCTGGCGGCCGTGATCCCGCTGGCGGGCGCCGCGCTCGCCGGACTTGGGGCGGCCCTCGGCCTGCTGGCGCCGCGCCCCGAGCTGGCCACCCTGCTGGGCCAGCTCGGCATGTCGGCGGCGCTGCTGCTGGGCGTGCTGCCCGCGGAGCGGATGCCGGAGGCGGTCCGACTGGCGCGGGACCTGCTGCCCTCGACGTACGGCGTGGAGGCCTTCGCGCGCACCTTCGGCGAGCGGCCCGACTGGGCCCTCGTCCTCGGCGACCTCGCCGTGTGCGGGGCGGTGGGCGTGCTCTCCCTGGCCGTCGCCACCTGGGCGTACCGCCGGGCCGCCGTCCGGTGACGCGCGGCACAGGCACGTTTGGCACGATGACGGGGTGACCGCACCGCTGACTCCGCCTCCGCCGCCGAACGATCGCTCGTCCCACGGGCCGGTGCCGCCCCCCGTCGGGGCGCACGCGATGGGGCCCGCGCACGACCACGGCGAACAGGACGGGACCGGGATGCTGACCGAGATCCGGCAGGCCGTCGTCGCCCTGGTGGCCGTGACCCTCTCCGGAGTGCTGCTGGGCCTGCTGTGGTGGCGGCTCGCGCCGCACGTGCCGCTCGTCGGCAACGTGGTCGACGAGAGCTGGGTCGTCTACCTGAAGGACTCCGAGGGCGAGCAGGCGGTCGGCGTCGACGGCACGTTCACCCTGCTCGCGCTCGGCTTCGGGCTGGTCAGCGCGGTGGTCGTCTTCCTGCTGCGCCGGCGCGGGGGTGTGCCGCTGGTGGTCGCCCTGGGCGTCGGCGGACTCCTCGCGTCCGTGCTGGCGTGGCGCGTGGGCGTGTGGCTGGGGCCGACGCAGGACGTGATCGCCCACGCGAAGGACGTGGGCAAGGGCGTGACGTTCTCCGCGCCGCTGAAGCTGGGCGCGAAGGGGGCGCTGCTGGCCTGGCCGTTCGCCGCGCTGGCGGTGCACCTCGGGCTGACGGGCCTGTTCGGCCCCCGCGACCCGGAGCCCGACCCGTACGGGCAGTACCAGCCGTACTACCCGCAGGGGCGTCAGGGAGGACCGGGCGGCGAGAAGCAGGCGTAGGCCGGCCGGCCGCGAAGCCGGCCGGGGCGCGGGTCAGGGGCGGCCGATGGGGGCCAGGGTGGCGTCGGTCAGTTTCGCCAGGTCGTCGGGGGAGAGTTCGACCTCCAGGCCGCGGCGGCCCGCCGAGACGCAGATCGTGGCGTGGCCCGAGGCGGACGCGTCCAGGACCGTCCGGAGCCGCTTGCGCTGGCCGAGCGGGGAGATACCGCCCCGCACATACCCCGTGGTGCGCTCGGCCAGCGCCGGATCGGCCATCGCCGCCCGCTTGCCGCCCACCGCCGACGCCAGGGCCTTCAGGTCGAGCTGGCCCGCCACCGGGACCACCGCGACCGTCAGTGCCCCGTCGACGTCCGCCACCAGCGTCTTGAAGACCCGCTCCGGGGAGACCCCCATCGCCTCGGCCGCCTCCTCGCCGTAGGACGGGTGGGACGGGTCGTGGTCGTAGGCGTGGACCGTGTACGTCACACCGGCGGCCGTGAGGGCCACCGTCGCGGGGGTGCCGCCGGACTGCTGCTGCTTCTTCGACTTCTTCGCCATCCGGGCCAGTACCTCAGTTGAAACTCGTCGGGCCGCGCGTCAGGTCGAACGCCGGCAGGGACGGCAGCGTACGGATGATCGCCGTCTCGGTGCGCAGGAGTCTCAGCTCGTCGCGCAGCCGGGACGCGGTGTCCGGCGCCTGGAGGAGCCGCTGCTTCGTCGGCGTGTCCAGCATCATCGCGGCGGCGACCAGGTAGGAGACCACACCCGGTTCGTCCGGCAGTTCCGCGCCGGTCGCCAGCGAGCGCTCCCGGGCCCCCGCCAGCCGCTTCTGGTACTGCCGGAACGAGCGCAGCACCCCCTCGGCCAGCGCCCCCGCCTCGTCGCCGGGTTCCTCGGGCAGCGGCTCCAGCTCGGCCGTCAGGAAGGGCCCCGACGCGTCCACGGACAGCACCCGCACCCGGGTCGTGCCGGTCGCCAGCACCTCGAAGGTGCCGTCGGCCCGCTCCCGGATCGTCGCCGCGTCCGCGATGCAGGCCACCTTGTGGAGCGCCTTGGCCGGGTCGGGGCCGAACCCGGCGGCGGGGCCGCGCTCGGGCACGGCCGTGAGGTCGGGCATGCCGGGGGCGCTCGGCGCGACCTCGTGGCCGTCGCGGATCGCCACGACGGCGAATCGGCGCGGTTCTTCCTCGGGCGTCTTCAGCAGCTCGCGCATCATGGCGCGATAGCGCTCCTCGAAGACGTTGAGGGGGAGCACGAGTCCCGGGAACAGCACCGAGTTCAGGGGGAAGAGGGGGAGCCGGACGGTGGTCACGACCCAGAAGCCTAATGGCCGCCGGGACAGAAGCGGCCGCCGCGCCCCGTACGCGGATGGCGCGAACCCGCCGCAGGCCCCGTGTCCGCGAGCGCGGCGCGGAGGTTCCCGCGCACCTGGAGGAACCGTCCGAGCGGGTCGTCGGCGTCCCGGTCCCACGGGAAGGACGTGACGTACGGGCCGGTCAGCCGCAGTTGTTCCGCCGCCTCCCGCGGGCGCTCCAGGCGCACCAGCACGTAGGTCAGCAGATTGCGCAGCTCCGCCGGCCAGGGGTCCGCCGGCGGGTGCGCGGCGGACAGGGCGATCGCCCGGTCGGCCGCCGCGTGCAGGCGGGAACGGTCCACACCCCGGGCGGGTTCCCGGGCCGAGCCGTCCGGGCCGGTCCGGGTCAGGCAGACGAACGCCGCGTGGAGCGGCAGCGCGCGTACGAGCGCGTCCTCGGGGGCGTCCTGTGCGGCCCTCTTGGCGAAGTCGAGGCACTCGCGGTGGGCGTGGGGCGAGGAGGCGGCCAGGTACTCCAGGGCGGCCACGTGACAGCCGTAGTGGTGCGGGGAGCGGCGGACCGCCTGCTCCCACAGCCCCTCGAACACGGCGTGCCCCGCGCGGGCGCCCCGCGCGGCGTCCAGGGCGACGCGCCACGGCACCGGGTCGGGGCCGCCGGCCCGGGTGGCGGCCGTGACCGCGGGGGCGACCTGCCGCAGGAGTTCCGCGCGGGCGGGGGAGTCCCAGCAGCGGTCCACGGCGAGCCTGGCGCCGACCAGCAGGGCGCCGGGGTCGTCCGGGGCGGTGGCGTGCCAGTGCTCGAGCCATGCGGAGCGGGCGCGTGCGAAGGCGGCCAGCCGGGTCGCGCAGCGGTCGCGGCGTTCCCACTCGGCGCCGTCGCGGGTGGCGGCGAGGAGGGCGGCCGCCGGGCCGTGATCGCCGCCCGCCGCGGCCACCAGGGCGGGGGCCAGGCGGTCGTCGGGGGCGTCGAGGAGGACGTCGGCTTCGTCGTCGGCGGGGGGAGGTGCGGCGGCGGGCCGCGACGTACGGAGGAACGCACGCAGCATGGCCTGTACGACGGTCGGGGGAGCGGGATGGTTGTGCGGGTCGCGCGGCCTCGGCTCCGCCGTCGGCCCCCGGGTGTTCCTCCCGGCACGGCCGTGCGGACGCGTCGTCGGGTGCGGGTGGCTCCCGCAGGCCGTGCCCGCCGTCGGCGGCCGCCGGGCGGCGCGGGCGCGCCTTGGGGGCAGGGGCGCCTCGCCCGCGTCAGCTTCGGCGCAGGAGCCTCGTCGCCCCCGCCGCGACCGTCGTCGCCAGGATCCAGCCGAGGAGGATCATCACCGCCGCCAGCCACTGCCAGCCGCCGCGCAGTTGCCAGAAGCCGACCTGGCCCAGGTCGATGACCGGCAGCAGCAGGTCGAGGGCGAACAGGGCCGGGTTCCACTCCGGGTGCTCCCCGGTCTTGAGCGGTGGATGGTGGGCGCGCGAGAAGGCGAAGGAGCCCGCCGCCCACAGCACCGCCATCCACACCGCGGCGCGCCCCGGCCGGTAGCCGTAGGCGACCGTCCAGTCCTGCGCGTATCCCACGAGCTTCGCGGCGAGGGGCAGGCTCTCGCGGCGCCGCCGGTGCTTGGCGAGCAGCACCTCGCGGGCGTCCTCGTCCTCACCGCCCGCCCGCAGCACGGCGGCGAGGCGCTCGTACGGCTCCGGGTTGTACTCGGCGGTCGCCGCGCCCACCCAGCGCAGCCGCTTCTCCAGCGGGAACGGGCCGCGCGGCACCAGGTTCTCGTAGGCGAAGCCGCCCATGTGCAGCCGGCCCGGGCCCGGCCAGCTCTCCGCGCGGTCCATCAGGTTGACCACCCGCGCCCCCGACAGCACCACCCGGCCGCGCGCCGGCCGCTCGCCGAGGAACCGCAGCTCGGGCGTCTGCACCCGGCGCAGGGACAGCTCCTGGTCGTCGCTGAAGGTGAACCGGGCGTGCTCGAAGTCGACGGCGTCCCCGAACCGCCCGTCGTCCAGCCGCACCCCGCCCTCGCACTCGAAGACCTGGATCCGCGTCCCCTGCGCGGGAGTGGTGCCCCGCAGCATCGGGCTGCCCAGACCCGCCGGCGTCAGATACAGGGTGCGCTCCACCGCCAGCCGCGGGGCGTTCAGCGCGTGCCGCGTGTACGGGTTGAACAGGCGCGCGCCGCGCAGGCTCAGGGAGACGCCGACCTGGGCGCTGCGCAGACTGACCTCGCCGTACGACTCCAGCATCTCCGCCTGGAGGTCCTGCCCGACCGCCATGCCGTCCGCCGCGATGGAACGGCCGCTGCGGTCCCGGTGCACCACGGCCTGGCTGAGCAGCAGGTCGGTGCCTATCCGGGCGTCGGTGAGCCGGATGCCGCCCGGGAACCGGCAGCGCGGCAGATGCAGATCGCCCTCGGTGTGCAGACGGGCCGCCTCCAGGCGCGGTACCGAGCAGTCCACCAGCCGCAGGGTCGTGAAGCGGGTCTCGGGCAGCAGCAGCTCCCGCTCGAAGCGGCAGCCCCGCAGCTCCACGTACGGCACCACCGTGCCGCCCGCCAGGTCCATCGTGTCGCTGATCTGCACGCCCACGAGCTGGAGCGAGGACACGCGGCCCGCGAGCGCGGGCGGGCCGTCGAGCAGCAGCCAGCACACGATGCGGGCCCGCACGGTCCGCTCCGGGCCCCACGGCTGCCCTCCGTGCGGATCGTCGACCAGTGCGTCCCCGCTGCTCAGGTCGTACACACTGCCGTTGCGGAAGGCCTGCCACATGCCCGCCTCGGCGGGGGTCAGATCGCGCGGCAGCTCTCCGTCACGGTGGCCGTCCCCCTCGGTCACGGCGCTCCCTCCCTCCCCGGCTACTCGTCGGTCACTCACGCTTCGTACAACCGTTCATGCCCACTGCGTGACGACCTGAACACTGAACGTGAGGTCGATCCGAGCGTTCCGCGACCCGCGGCGACGAGTCGTCGCGTTCTGTATCAGCCACTGATACGCGCGAACGGTCCCCGACGCGGGTCTGAGAGAATTGGTTCCGTGATCTCCCGAATCGATCTGCGCGGCGACGCCCTCCCCGAGGGTCCCGCCCTGCGCGACCTGCTGCCCCGAGCCGACTTCGACGTCTCGGCCGCCCTGGAGAAGGTGCGTCCGATCTGCGAGGCCGTGCATCATCGTGGCGACGCGGCGCTGATCGACTTCGCCGAGCAGTTCGACGGCGTCAAGCTCGACCAGGTCCGGGTCCCCGCGGCCGCGCTCACGCGCGCGCTGGAGGAGCTGGATCCGGCCGTGCGCGCGGCCCTGGAGGAGTCCGTCCGCCGCGCCCGGCTCGTCCACCGCGCGCAGCGCCGCACCACCCACACCACCCAGGTCGTCCCCGGCGGCTCGGTCACCGAGAAGTGGGTGCCCGTCGACCGTGTCGGCCTGTACGCGCCCGGCGGCCGGTCGGTCTACCCGTCGTCCGTGGTCATGAACGCCGTGCCCGCGCAGGAGGCCGGCGTCCAGTCGATCGCCCTCGCCTCGCCCGCGCAGGCCGAGTTCGGCGGGCTTCCGCACCCGACGATCCTCGCCGCCTGCGCCCTGCTCGGCGTCGACGAGGTGTACGCGGCCGGCGGCGCCACCGCCGTGGCGATGTTCGCGTACGGCACCGAGTCCTGCCCGCCGGCCGACATGGTCACCGGCCCCGGCAACATCTGGGTCGCCGCCGCCAAGCGCTACTTCACCGGCAAGATCGGCATCGACGCCGAGGCCGGCCCGACCGAGATCGCGGTGCTCGCCGACTCCACGGCCGACCCGGTGCACGTCGCCTCCGACCTGATCAGCCAGGCCGAGCACGACCCGCTGGCCGCCGCCGTCCTGGTCACCGACTCGCCGGAACTGGCCGACGCGGTCGAGCGGGAGCTGGAGCCGCAGGTCGCGGCCACCAAGCACGTCGACGACCGGATCGTGCCCGCTCTCAAGGGCCGCCAGTCCGCGATCGTGCTGGTCGACGGCATCGACGAGGGCCTGCGCGTGGTCGACGCCTACGGCGCCGAGCACCTGGAGATCCAGACCGCCGACGCCGCCGCCGTCGCCGAGCGCGTACGGAACGCCGGCGCGATCTTCGTCGGCCCCTGGGCGCCCGTCTCGCTGGGCGACTACGCGGCCGGGTCCAACCACGTCCTGCCCACCGGTGGCTGCGCCTGCCACTCCTCGGGCCTGTCCGTGCAGTCCTTCCTGCGCGGCATCCACATCGTCGACTACACGCGCGACGCGCTCGCCGAGGTCGCGCACCACGTGGTGACGCTGGCCGAGGCGGAGGACCTGCCCGCCCACGGCGCGGCGATCAAGGCGCGGTTCGAGTGGAAGGTGCCCCAGAGCAAGTGACGTTCGGAATCGACGATCTGCCCGTACGGGACGAGCTGCGCGGCAAGTCCCCCTACGGCGCGCCCCAACTGGACGTGCCGGTACGGCTGAACACCAACGAGAACCCCTATCCGCTGCCCGAGGTGCTGGTCGAGCGGATCACCGAGCGCGTCCGCGAGGCCGCCCGCGGCCTCAACCGCTACCCCGACCGGGACGCGGTCGAACTGCGCACGAAGCTCGCCGAGTACCTGACGCGGACCTCCGGGTACGCCGTGGACGTGCGCCACGTCTGGGCGGCCAACGGCTCCAACGAGGTCATCCAGCAACTGCTGCAGACCTTCGGCGGGCCCGGCCGCACCGCGATCGGCTTCGAGCCGTCGTACTCGATGCACGGCCTCATCGCCCGCGGCACCGGCACGGGCTGGATCTCCGGCCCGCGCCACGACGACTTCACCATCGACGTGGCCGCCGCCGAGAAGACCGTCGCCGAGAACCGGCCCGACGTGGTGTTCATCACCACCCCCAACAACCCCACCGGCAACGCGGTCCCGCGCGAGACGGTCCTCGCGCTCTACGAGGCCGCCCAGGCGGCGGGGCCGTCCATGGTCGTGGTGGACGAGGCCTACGTCGAGTTCAGCCACGGCGACTCGCTGCTGCCGCTGCTCGACGGACGGCCGAACCTGGTCGTCTCCCGCACCATGTCCAAGGCGTTCGGCGCGGCGGGCCTGCGCCTCGGCTACCTCGCCGCGCACCCGGCCGTCGTCGACGCCGTCCAGCTCGTACGGCTGCCGTACCACCTGTCGGCCGTCACCCAGGCGACCGCGCTGGCCGCCCTGGAGCACACGGACACGCTGCTGGGGTACGTCGAACAGCTCAAGGCGGAACGGGACCGGCTGGTCGCCGAACTGCGCGCCGCCGGCTACGAGGTGACCGAGTCCGACGCCAACTTCGTCCAGTTCGGACGGTTCGCGGACTCGCACGCCACCTGGCAGAGGATCCTCGACCGGGGCGTCCTGGTCCGGGACAACGGCGTACCGGGCTGGCTGCGGGTGACCGCCGGCACCCCGGCGGAGAACGACGCGTTCCTCGATGCGGTACGCGATCTCAAGAAGGAACAGGAGCAGAGCGGATGAGCCGCGTCGGGCGCGTGGAGCGCACCACCAAGGAGACCTCGGTCCTCGTCGAGATCGACCTCGACGGCACCGGCAAGACCGACATCGCCACCGGCGTCGGCTTCTACGACCACATGCTCGACCAGCTCGGCCGGCACGGTCTGTTCGACCTGACCGTGAAGACCGACGGCGACCTGCACATCGACTCCCACCACACCATCGAGGACACCGCCCTCGCACTCGGTGCCGCCTTCAGGCAGGCGCTCGGCGACAAGGTGGGCATCTACCGCTTCGGCAACTGCACGGTCCCGCTGGACGAGTCCCTCGCCCAGGTCACCGTCGACCTGTCCGGCCGGCCCTACCTCGTGCACACCGAGCCCGAGAAGATGGCGCCGATGATCGGCGAGTACGACACCACGATGACCCGGCACATCCTGGAGTCCTTCGTCGCCCAGGCGCAGGTGGCGCTGCACGTGCACGTGCCCTACGGGCGCAACGCGCACCACATCGTGGAGTGCCAGTTCAAGGCGCTCGCCCGCGCCCTGCGCTACGCCTCCGAGCGCGACCCGCGCGCGGCCGGCATCCTCCCCTCCACGAAGGGCGCGCTGTGAACGGCACCTCCACCGCGCTGATCCTCGTCGGCCTGTTCCTCGTGGGCGGCATCATCTCCTTCGCCAAGCAGAAGATGCCCACGCAGCTCATCGTCCTGCTGTCCATCGGCGCCGCGATGTGCCTCGTCGCGGGAGTGCTGAGGCTGGAGGTGTGGAATTGACCGCCAAGAAGGTCGTCGTCTTCGACTACGGATTCGGCAACGTCCGCTCCGCCGAGCGCGCCCTCGCCCGTGCGGGGGCCGACGTCGAGATCACCCGTGACTTCGACAGCGCCATGAACGCCGACGGACTCCTCGTCCCCGGCGTCGGCGCCTTCGCCGCCTGCATGGAGGGCCTCAGGGCCGCCCGCGGCGACTGGGTCGTCGACCGCCGGCTGTCCGGCGGACGCCCGGTCATGGGCATCTGCGTCGGCATGCAGATCCTCTTCGCGCGCGGCATCGAGCACGGAGTGGAGGCCGAGGGCCTGGACGAGTGGCCCGGCACGGTCGGACCGCTCCAGGCCGACGTCGTGCCCCACATGGGCTGGAACACGGTCGAGGCGCCCTCCGACTCCCAGCTCTTCGCCGGCGTCGACGCGGACGCCCGTTTCTACTTCGTGCACTCCTACGCCGTCCACGACTGGACGCTGGAGACCCACAACCCGGCGTTCGCCGAGCCCAGGGTCACCTGGTCCACGCACGGCAGGCCCTTCGTGGCCGCCGTGGAGAACGGCGCCCTGTGGGCCACGCAGTTCCACCCCGAGAAGTCCGGCGACGCCGGAGCCCAGCTCCTCACCAACTGGATCGAGACCCTGTAGAGATGAGCACGCTCGAACTCCTCCCCGCCGTCGACGTCCGCGACGGCCAGGCCGTCCGCCTCGTGCACGGCGAGTCCGGCACCGAGACGTCCTACGGCTCCCCGCTGGAGGCGGCCCTCGCCTGGCAGCGCTCCGGCGCCGAGTGGCTGCACCTGGTCGATCTGGACGCCGCGTTCGGCACCGGGGACAACCGCGAGCTGATCGCCGAGGTCGCGCGGGCCATGGACATCAAGGTGGAGCTGTCCGGCGGCATCCGCGACGACGACACCCTCGCCGCCGCCCTCGCCACCGGCTGCACCCGCGTCAACCTCGGCACCGCCGCCCTGGAGACCCCCGAGTGGGTCGCCAAGGTCATCGCCGAACACGGTGACAAGATCGCCGTCGGCCTGGACGTACGCGGCACCACCCTGCGCGGCCGCGGCTGGACCCGCGACGGCGGCGACCTCTACGAGACGCTGGACCGCCTGAACAAGGAGGGCTGCTCCCGCTACGTCGTCACCGACATCGCCAAGGACGGCACTCTCCAGGGCCCCAACCTGGAGCTGCTGAAGAACGTGTGCGCGGCCACCGACCGCCCGGTCGTGGCGTCCGGCGGCGTCTCCTCGCTGGACGACCTGCGCGCGCTCGCCGGACTCGTCCCGCTCGGTGTCGAGGGCGCCATCGTCGGGAAGGCCCTCTACGCGAAGGCGTTCACCCTGGAAGAAGCACTGGAGGCCGTGTCGCCATGACGTCCGAAGCCGTACGGCGCGTGCAGAGCGGAAGTCCCTGGGAAGAGTCCTTCGGTTTCGCACGCGCCGTCGCGGCGGGCGACCGTGTCGTCGTGGCGGGCACGACCGCCTTCAAGGGCAGGGTGCTGTACGGCGAGGGCGACCCGTACGAACAGACCAAGGTGGCCTTCGCCACCGCCGTCGAGGCGATCGGCGAGTTCGGGCTGGGCATCGAGTCCGTGATCCGGACCCGTGTGTATCTGGCACACACCCGCGACGTCGACGAGGTGGGCCGCGCCCACAAGGAGCTGTTCGACGCGGTGCGCCCGGCCACGACCCTGCTGGTCGTGGAGGGCTTCATCGACTCGCGGGTCCTGGTGTCGGTGGAGCTGGAAGCATTCAGAGAACAGTGAGAGGCATCGAAGGAGCCGTGGATTCATGACCCTGGCGGTCCGAGTCATCCCCTGCCTGGACGTGGACAACGGCCGGGTCGTCAAGGGCGTCAACTTCCAGAACCTGCGCGACGCGGGTGACCCCGTCGAGATGGCCAAGGTGTACGACACCGAGGGCGCCGACGAGCTGACGTTCCTGGACATCACCGCCTCGTCGGGCAACCGCGAGACGACCTACGACGTCGTGCGCCGCACCGCCGAGCAGGTGTTCATCCCGCTGACCGTCGGCGGCGGCGTGCGCACCGCCGACGACGTCGACAAGCTGCTGCGGGCCGGCGCGGACAAGGTGGGCGTCAACACGGCCGCCATCGCCCGTCCCGACCTGATCCGCGAGATCGCCGAGCGTTTCGGCCGCCAGGTCCTCGTCCTGTCGGTGGACGCCCGCCGCACCGGGTCGGGCTCGTTCGAGGTGACGACCCACGGCGGCCGGCGCGGCACCGGCATCGACGCGGTGGAGTGGGCGCACCGCGCCGCCGAGCTGGGCGCGGGCGAGATCCTGCTCAACTCGATGGACGCGGACGGCACGAAGGACGGCTACGACCTGGAGATGATCGCGGCGGTCCGCAAGCACGTGAGCGTCCCGGTGATCGCCTCCGGCGGCGCGGGCCGCCTGGACCACTTTCCGCCGGCCGTCGCGGCGGGGGCGGACGCGGTCCTCGCGGCCTCCGTCTTCCACTTCGGCGACCTGCGCATCGGCCAGGTGAAGGACACGCTCCGGCAGGCGGGCCACCCGGTCCGGTAGCACCCGGTACACGCGAGATCAGCCCCGGCCGCCCGGCGGCCGGGGCTGATCCCTGCCCGGGGCGAAACCGCGCAAGAAATATTGCGCAACTTTTCTTTCCTGTTCTAGGGTGGCGGCATGGCCAGCCGGGAGAGGAACCGCCCCATCACCGACCTGGGCACGCTCAAGGCCCTGGCGCACCCGCTGCGCATGCAGCTCTACCGGGCGCTGTGCGTGAGCGCGACCGCCACCGCGTCACAGCTCGCGGAACAGGTCGACGAGGCCGTCTCGCTGGTCAGCTACCACCTGCGCAAGCTGGCCGAGCACGGGCTGATCGAGGAGGCCGAGCGGCAGAGCGCGGACGGCCGGGAGCGGTGGTGGCGGCCCGCCTCGGACGGGGTGAGCATCCGCGACGAGAACTTCCGCGACGCCCCCGAGAAGGCCGCCGCCCACCTCGCGGCGACCCGCCTCTTCCACGACCAGCGCGCCGGCATGTACCGGCGCTACCTGGACGAACGCCCCACCTGGGGCCCCGAGTGGAACTCCGCCGCCTCCGACAACGAGGCCCTGCTCCGGCTGACCCCCGCCGAACTGGCCGAACTGGGCCGCGAACTGCTCGCCCTGGCGCGCAAGTACGAGGAGAAGGGCCGCGCCGCCGAAGCCGCCGGCGACACCGAGGGGCGCGAGAACGTCGCGCTGCACGTGTACGGGTTCCCGTTCCGTGTCTGAGAGGACCGCGTCCGTGCCGGACACGCTCATACCCCGCGCAGCCGGCCCCGTCCCGGCCCACCGCGACGCCAACGTGCTGCGCTGGGTCGCCGCCTACACCGCCTCCATGCTGGGGGACACCGTCTTCTTCCTGGCGCTGTCCTGGGCCGCCGTGCGGGGCGGCAGCCCGGCCGAGGCCGGTCTCGTCACGGCCGTCAGCGCGGTGCCGCGGGCACTGCTCATGCTCGGCGGCGGGGTGGTCGCCGACCGGCTGGGCCCGCGCAGGGTCGTCATCGGCAGCGACGCCGTACGGTGCGTCACGGTCCTGGCGGTCGCCGCGGTGCTCTTCGCCACCGACCCCGGGCTGTGGCTGCTGGCCCTGCTGGCGGTCGTCTTCGGCACCGTCGACGCCGTGTTCATGCCCGCCGTCGGGGCCCTGCCGGCCCGCATCACCACCAAGGACCAGCTCGCCCGCGTACAGGGCATGCGGGGCCTCGCCGTCCGCTTCGCCGCCGTCGTCGGCGCCCCGCTCGGCGGGCTCGGCGTGGCCGCCGGCGGTTCCGCCGCCGCGTTCGCCCTGGCCGGGCTGCTGATCGCGCTGTCGCTGCCGCTGCTGGTGTCCGTGCGGGTGCGGGAGCTGCCGGCCGACGACGCGACGGCGGACACCACGGCGTGGCGGGACCTGGTCGCCGGGCTCCGGTACATCCGCCGGCACCGCGTCCTCGGCCCGCTGATGGTGACCATCGCCCTCGGCGACCTCGGCTTCGTCGGTCCCCTCAACGTGGGGCTGACCCTGCTCGCCGACGAACGCGGCTGGGGCGCCTCCGGGATGGGCTGGGTGCTCGCGGGGTTCGGGGTCGGCGCCGGTACGGCGGCCCTGCTGCTGACCGTACGGGGGCGCCTGCCGCACGCCGGGTGCGTCGCCGCCGGCGCCATCGTCCCCGGCGCCGCCGCGATCGGCGTCCTGCCGCACGCCCCCGGCCTCGCCGTCGCCGTCGGCATCGCGGTGGCCGTCGGGCTGCTCACGGGACTCAGCGGCGCCGTGTGCGGGGCCCTGCTGCAGACCCAGTCCGAGCCCGCCTGCATGGGACGCGTCACGGCGGTCGCCGGCATCGTCAGCCTGGGCGTCGCGCCGCTCAGCATGCCGCTCTCCGCGGCGGCCATCGGCGCCTGGGGCACCGGGCCGGTCTTCGCGGCGAGCGCCGCGGTCTGCGCCCTCGGCGGCCTGGTCGCCCTGTGCGCCCCGGGGGTGCGACGGGCCGAGCTGCCGGGGTGAACGGGCGGAGCGGGGCGGCTCCACGGCTCTGCGCCCTCGCCCCTCGGGGAGGGCGCACGCACACCGTTCTCGTGCTCGGAGCCGAGGCCGCCCGCGTCGCACCCGGGGCTCGATTCCTCGGCGTCCGGCACCGGCCACTGCGCAACCACCCCGGGCGCCCGCGTCGGCCGCTGGGAGCCGGGGCCGCCTACGTCGCACCCGGGGCTCGCCCACGGCCGCCGGGCGCCGGCCTGGGCGTAGTCACCCCGGCGTCCGGAGGTGGGGCGAAGGCGTGACGCCCCGGCGATCAGATGCCGAGCTGTTTGCTCTCGCTCAGGCGGGCGATGGCGTCCTTCTCGCCCTCCAGGTCCACCTTCGCCGCGCTCTGGCGGCCGTAGGCGAACAGGAGCAGCTCGGAGGGTTCGCCCGTCGCCGTCACCACCGGTGTGCCGCGGTGGGCGACGGCCGTCTGGCCGTTCGGGCGGCGCAGGACCAGGCCGGTCGGGACGCCGCGGGCCATCAGGCGGGCGGCGCGCTCCAGGCGTGACCACAGGGCGTCCTGGAAGACCGGGTCCAGTTCGCGCGGCGACCAGTCCGGCTGGGCACGGCGGACGTCCTCGGCGTGGACGTAGAACTCCACCGTGTTCGCCGCCTCGTCGACCTGCTTGAGCTGGAACGGCGAGAACCGCGGCGGCCCGGTCCGGATGAGCTGGATCAGCTCCTCGTACGGCTTCGCGCCGTACTCCTCCATCACCCGGCCGAGCCGGGACGCCAGCGGCTTGATCAGCGTCCCTCCGGCGGCGTCCGGCCTGCGCTCGCGCACCACCACGTGCGCGGCGAGGTCCCGCGTCCGCCAGTCCTCGCACAGGGTGGGGGCGTCCGGGCCCGCCGTCTCCAACAGGTCGGCCAGCAGAAGTCGTTCACGCTTGGCGAATGTCGACATGGAGTCAGCCTAAGGCCGCCGACCGGGTCCGCCCAGTGGACGCCGCCGGGGCGTGCCCCGCGCGCGCGGCACAATGGGCGTCATGACCAGCAGCTCCTCCCGGCGGCCCAGCCCGCTCGCCCCGGAGATCGCCGCGCGCCTCAGGCGCAGCGCCGACGGCCTCCTGCCCGCCATCGCCCAGCAGTACGACACGGGGGAGGTGCTGATGCTCGGCTGGATGGACGACGAGGCGCTGCACCGCACCCTGACCACGGGCCGCTGCACGTACTGGTCGCGCAGCCGCCGGGAGTACTGGGTCAAGGGCGACACCTCCGGGCACTTCCAGTGGGTGAAGTCCGTCGCCCTGGACTGCGACGCCGACACCGTCCTGGTCAAGGTCGACCAGGTCGGCGCCGCCTGCCACACCGGCGCCCGCACCTGCTTCGACGCCGACGTCCTGCTCAAGGACAGCTCGGACGGCACGGACAGCTCGGACGGCGCCGTCCGCGGCGCCGGTCAGTAGGGTCGGCCGCCATGGACGTCATGGACCTCGAGACCTTCCGCAAGCTGGCCACCGACCGCCGGGTGATCCCGGTCAGCCGCAAGCTCCTCGCCGACGGCGACACCCCGGTCGCCCTGTACCGCAAGCTCGCCGCCGAGCGCCCCGGCACCTTCCTGCTGGAGTCCGCCGAGAACGGACGGTCCTGGTCCCGGTACTCCTTCGTCGGCGTCCGCAGCGCCGCCACCCTCACCGAGCGGGACGGCGAGGCGCACTGGGAGGGCACCCCGCCCGTCGGCGTCCCCACCGGCGGCGACCCGCTCGCCGCCCTGCGCGCCACCGTCGAGGCCCTGCACACCCCCCGCGACCTCGCCCACGACCTGGGCCTGCCCCCGTTCACCGGCGGCATGGTCGGCTACCTCGGCTACGACATCGTGCGCCGCCTGGAGAAGATCGGCCCCGGCGACCGCGACGACCTGCGGCTCCCCGAACTGACCATGCTGCTCACCAGCGACCTCGCCGTCATGGACCACTGGGAGGGCTCGGTCCTGTTGATCGCCAACGCGATCAACCACAACGACCTGGAGACCGGCGTCGACGAGGCCTACGCCGACGCGATCGCCCGCCTGGACGCCATGGAGGCCGACCTCGGCCGCGCGGTCGCCCAGCCCCCCGCCGCGCTGCCGCCCTCCGAGCTGCCCGAGTACACCGCGCTGTGGGGCGGCCCCGACTTCCAGGAGGCCGTCGAGGACATCAAGGAGCGCATCCGTGCGGGCGAGGCCTTCCAGGTCGTCCCCTCGCAGCGCTTCGAGACGCCGTGCACGGCGAGCGCCCTCGACGTCTACCGGGTGCTGCGGGCGACCAACCCCTCGCCGTACATGTACCTGTTCCGCTTCGACGGCTTCGACGTCGTCGGCTCGTCCCCCGAGGCGCTGGTCAAGGTCGAGGACGGGCGGGCCATGGTCCACCCCATCGCCGGCACCCGCCCCCGCGGCGCCACCCCGCAGGAGGACCAGGCCCTCGCCGAGGAACTGCTCGCCGACCCCAAGGAGCGCGCCGAGCACCTGATGCTCGTCGACCTCGGCCGCAACGACCTCGGCCGCGTCTGCGAACCCGGCTCCGTCGAGGTCGTCGACTTCATGTCCGTCGAGCGCTACTCGCACGTCATGCACATCGTCTCGACGGTCACCGGACGGGTCGCCCCGAACCGCACCGCCTTCGACGTCCTCACCGCCTGCTTCCCGGCCGGCACCCTCTCCGGCGCGCCCAAGCCGCGGGCCCTGCAGATCATCGACGAACTCGAACCGTCCCGGCGCGGCCTGTACGGCGGCTGCGTCGGCTATCTCGACTTCGCCGGCGACTCCGACACGGCCATCGCCATCCGCACCGCGCTGCTGCGCGACGGCACCGCCTACGTCCAGGCGGGCGCCGGCGTCGTCGCCGACTCCGACCCGGTCGCCGAGGACACCGAGTGCCGCAACAAGGCGGCCGCGGTGCTGCGGGCGGTGCACACCGCGAACCGGCTCGGGCGATAGGGCCTTTCTCACGCCGTCCATGACCAACCCCGGGTGACGCTTCGCCCGGGGTCCGGGCGATAGTGGAGTACGTGACAGCCGTTCCTTCCCCCCGCACCCCCGCCGCAGGACCCGCCCGGGCCGGCCGCCGCAGTCTCGCCGCCGCCCTGCTGTGCGGCGCGCTCGGCGCGGCGATCGCCCTGCTCGCCACCCGCCAGGAGTGGTCCGAGGGCACCGCGACGGTGGCCGGCGGAACCTTCCCCCTGACCGCCAAGGGCAGCGACGTCACGGGCGTGCCCGCGGCCCTCGCCGTGGTGGGCCTCGCCGCGCTCGTCGCCGTCTTCGCCGTCCGCCGCGCCGGCCGCGTCGCCGTGGCCGTTCTGCTCGCGCTGAGCGGAGCGGGCACCGTCGCCGCGGCCCTCGTCGGAGCCACCGACAGCTCCGCGCTGGACGGGAAGGCCGCCGAGGCCGCCGGCGACACCTCGGCCACCGTGGGCGCCCTCACCCACACCGCCTGGCCCTACGTGGCGGCCGGGGGCGGCGTACTGCTCCTGCTGGCCGGGCTGCTCGCCCTGCGCTACGGCCGGCTGTGGCCCGCGATGTCCGGCCGCTACGAGCGCGACGGCACTCCGCGCCCGCGCCGCAGGGCCCAGACGGTCGACCCCGACCGCCCCGAGGACCTCTGGAAGGCCCTCGACCGCGGCGAGGACCCCACCGGCGCCTGACCCCCACCACGCCCGGCACGCACCGGCGCCCGGCCGGACGCGACACGCGCCGGCCGTCCCGCCCGCACGACGCGCCGGGCGCGTGCCCGTGGTTCGGCCGCGCCCGCCGGGGAACCCGCCGACCCGGCACGCGCGCCCGGGCGTCCGGCACCCGCCACGCGCGCGTGGAGAGCACCCCCGCTCACGGCGCGCGCGCCCGTGCGGGACAATGGGCACGAGCGTCCTGCTCAGACACGTACACAGCAACGAGGAGCAAGCAATGGCGGGCAGCAGCCACGGTCACACCCCGGCCGCCTGGACCGGTGTCATCATCGCCTTCATCGGTTTCTGCATCGCGGGCCTCTTCATGGTGGCGGCCCAGCCGGTCGGCTTCTGGGCAGGCATGGGCGTCGTGCTCCTCGGCGGTGCCGTGGGCGGCATCATGCGCGCGATGGGCCTCGGCCAGCCGAAGCAGAACCACCCGGTGCACCAGGTCGCCGGCGAGCCGGCCGGCGCCAAGGGCTGACGGCCGCGCGCGATCCTGAGGGGTGGACCGGTACCAGCGTGCCGGGGCCGCCCCTCATGTGCGCGTACGCACCGTACGGGGCAGAATGCGGGGCGTGGACGCCGAGAGCCGGAAACCCGCGGGCAGCACGATCGCGCCCCCGCCGCGCGCCACGGCCGTCGCGGCCCGCCTCGCCGTCCCGGCCGGGGTGCTCACCGCCGTCGTCGGCGCCTTCGCCTACGTGGGGAGCGTGGACCCCAACGAGCCGGGCCACTACCCCGTCTGCCCGCTGCTGCGCTTCACCGGCCTGTACTGCCCCGGCTGCGGCGGCCTGCGCAGCGCCCACGCGTTCGTCCACGGGGACGTCCTGACCGCGCTGCACGCCAACGCGCCGGCCGTCCTCGGCTACGTCGGCTTCGCCGTGCTGTGGACCGTCTGGGTGATCCGCGCGGCACGCGGCCGCCCCGTCCGCGTCGACCTGGGGCCGGTGCACCTGTGGACGCTGGGCACGTTGCTCCTGGTCTTCACCGTTGTCCGGAACCTGCCGTTCGGTGGCTGGCTGCTGCCTTGATCATCCGGCGAACGTCCAGCTAATGGGACCGCCGGCCACCGGATGCGGGGCCTGCCCGCTCCTGCGGATACCATCGCAGTGACCACAGATTGAGCCGTCTGAAAGGGGGCCGCTCGCGTGAGTGTGCTCGACGAGATCATCGACGGAGTCCGTGCCGACCTCGCGGAACGGCAGGCGCGCGTCAGCCTCGACGAGCTCAAGGAGCGCGCGGCCGAGGCCCGTCCCGCCAAGGACGGCGTGAGCGCCCTGCGCGGCGACGGCGTCAAGGTCATCTGCGAGGTCAAGCGCTCCAGCCCGTCCAAGGGCGCGCTGGCCGCCATCGCCGACCCGGCGGGACTCGCCGCCGACTACGAGGCGGGCGGCGCCGCCGTCATCTCCGTCCTCACCGAACAGCGCCGCTTCGGCGGCTCGCTGGCCGACCTCGAGGCCGTCCGCGCCCGGGTGGACATCCCCGTCCTGCGCAAGGACTTCATCGTCACGTCGTACCAGCTCTGGGAGGCCCGCGCGTACGGCGCCGACCTCGCCCTGCTGATCGTCGCGGCCCTCGACCAGCCCGCCCTCGAGTCGCTCATCGAGCGCGCCGAGTCCATCGGGCTCACCCCGCTGGTCGAGGTGCACGACGAGGACGAGGTCGAGCGTGCCGTGGACGCCGGCGCCAAGGTCATCGGCATCAACGCCCGCAACCTGAAGACGCTGGAGGTCGACCGCGGCACCTTCGAGCGCGTCGCCCCGGAGATCCCCGCGCACATCGTCAAGGTCGCCGAGTCCGGCGTCCGCGGTCCGCACGACCTGATCGCCTACGCCAACGAGGGCGCCGACGCGGTCCTGGTCGGAGAGTCCCTGGTCACCGGCCGCGACCCGAAGACGGCGGTCTCCGACCTGGTGGCGGCCGGCGAGCACCCGGCGCTGCGGCACGGGCGAGGCTGACCCCCGGTAGGCTTGCCGACGATGACGCTTCCGCCCGCTTCGGCCCCCCGGGACCCGTACGCCCGCCTCGCGCGCGGCTGCCGGCCCCGTGGCTGCCGCGCGCCCGCGCGCCGGGTCCACGGCCGCCGGGTGCGGTACGTCATCGGGGACGAGCCCGGGCAGGTCAACGGCATGCGATGGCACCAGCCCACCTAGGGGCGCGGGGAACCGCGCGACCAGCCACCGACGGCCGGCATCCGACAACTGGTCCCCGCCCCCACGGCGATTAGTCACCACCAGACGCTCACCGTGAGGTACACGCATGCCCAGCAACTTCTTCATCCCCGATCCGGAGGGCCACGTCCCCTCCGCCGAGGGCTACTTCGGCGCCTTCGGGGGCAAGTTCATCCCCGAGGCCCTCGTCGCCGCGGTCGACGAGGTCGCCGTCGAGTACGACAAGGCCAAGGCCGACCCCGAGTTCGCCCGTGAGCTCGACGACCTGCTCGTCCACTACACCGGACGTCCCAGCGCCCTCACCGAGGTGCCCCGCTTCGCCGAGCACGCCGGCGGCGCCCGGATCTTCCTCAAGCGCGAGGACCTGAACCACACCGGCTCGCACAAGATCAACAACGTGCTCGGCCAGGCCCTGCTCACCAAGCGCATGGGCAAGACCCGCGTGATCGCCGAGACCGGCGCCGGACAGCACGGCGTGGCGACCGCCACCGCCTGCGCCCTGTTCGGCCTCGACTGCACGATCTACATGGGCGAGATCGACACCCGGCGCCAGGCCCTCAACGTGGCCCGGATGCGCATGCTCGGCGCCGAGGTCATCGCGGTGAAGTCCGGCAGCCGCACCCTCAAGGACGCGATCAACGAGGCGTTCCGCGACTGGGTCGCCAACGTGGACCGCACCCACTACCTGTTCGGCACCGTCGCCGGCCCCCACCCCTTCCCCGCGATGGTCCGCGACTTCCACCGCGTCATCGGCGTGGAGGCCCGCCGCCAGATCCTGGAGCGCGCCGGACGCCTGCCCGACGCCGCGATCGCCTGCGTCGGCGGCGGATCGAACGCCATCGGCCTCTTCCACGCCTTCATCCCCGACACCGGCGTCCGCCTCATCGGCTGCGAGCCCGCCGGGCACGGCATCGAGACCGGCGAGCACGCGGCCACCCTGACCGCGGGCGAGCCCGGCATCCTGCACGGCTCCCGCTCCTACGTCCTCCAGGACGACGAGGGCCAGATCACCGAGCCCTACTCCATCTCGGCCGGGCTCGACTACCCCGGCATCGGCCCGGAGCACTCCTACCTCAAGGACTCCGGCCGCGGCGAGTACCGCGCGGTCACCGACGACGCCGCCATGCAGGCGCTGCGCCTTCTGTCGCGCACCGAGGGCATCATCCCGGCCATCGAGTCCGCCCACGCGCTCGCCGGCGCCCTGGAGGTCGGCGGGGAACTGGGCGAGGACGGGCTGATCGTCGTCAACCTGTCCGGCCGCGGCGACAAGGACATGGACACCGCCGCCCGGTACTTCGGGCTGTACGACACCGACGCCGAGGTCGCCGCCGACGAGGCCGGCACCACCGCCGAGATCGAGGGGGACGCCAAGTGAGCGGGAACGTGCAGCTGCTGAACGACACCCTCGCCGCGGCGAAGTCCGAGGGCCGCGCCGCCCTCATCGCCTACCTGCCGGCCGGGTTCCCGACCGTGGACGGCGGCATCGAGGCGGTCAAGGCCGCGCTGGACGGCGGCGCCGACGTCGTCGAGGTCGGCCTGCCGCACAGCGACCCCGTCCTCGACGGCCCGGTCATCCAGACCGCCGACGACATCGCCCTGCGCGGCGGCGTCCGGATCGCCGACGTGATGCGGACGGTGCGGGAGGCCCACGCGGCCACCGGCAAGCCGATCCTCGTCATGACCTACTGGAACCCCATCGACCGCTACGGCGTCGAGCGCTTCACCGCCGAACTCGCCGAGGCGGGCGGCGCCGGGTGCATCCTGCCCGACCTGCCCGTGCAGGAGTCCGCCCTGTGGCGCGAGCACGCCGACAAGCACGGCCTCGCCACCGTGTTCGTCGTCGCGCCCAGCAGCAAGGACGCACGGCTCGCCGAGATCACCGCGGCCGGCAGCGGCTTCGTCTACGCCGCCTCCCTGATGGGCGTCACCGGCACCCGCGAGTCGGTCGGCGCGCAGGCCGAGGACCTGGTGCGGCGCACCCGCGCCACCACCGACCTGCCGGTCTGCGTCGGGCTCGGCGTCTCCAACGCCGCCCAGGCCGCCGAGGTCGCCGGCTTCGCCGACGGTGTGATCGTCGGCTCGGCGTTCGTCAAGCGGATGCTGGACGCCCCCGACGACGCGGCCGGCCTCGACGGCGTCCGCGCCCTCGCCGCCGACCTGGCGAAGGGGGTACGCGGCCGGGTGTGACCGCGGGCATGTGACAGGGGTCCCTCGTACGAGTGGACCTGGGACCGGGGAGGCGCTGTGCGCCTCCCCGGTTCGTTCTGCGGGGTGTGAGCGAGAAGAACCGAGACGGAAAGCGCACCGCCCGGCAGAAAATGGCGGCCGAGCGCGAGAAGCAGAAGTCCAGGGACAAGCGCCGGCGCGGCCTGATCGTGGGCTCGTCCGTGGTCTGCGTCCTGGGCCTCGCCGCGGTGATCGGCGTGGTCGCCGCGAACGCGGGCAAGGACGACGGCAGCGGGTCGGCGGGCCCGGTCGTGGCGCCCTCGGGCGCGCAGGGCAAGGACAGTCTCGCCATTCCCGTCGGCAAGGACGGCGCCAAGTCGACGCTCGCCGTCTGGGAGGACTTCCGCTGCCCGGCCTGCAAGGCCTTCGAGCTGGCGTACCGCGACACGATCCACGAGCTCACCGCCTCCGGACAGCTCAAGGTCGAGTACCACCTGGCGACGATCATCGACGGCAACATGGGCGGCACCGGCTCCCGCACCGCGGCCAACGCCGCGGCCTGCGCCCAGGACGCCGGCAAGTACCCCGCCTACCACGACGTGCTCTTCGACAACCAGCCGCCGGAGACCGACGACGCCTTCGCCGACGAGAACAAGCTGCTCGACCTGGCCGGCAAGGTCGACGGGCTGGACACGGCCGCCTTCCGGTCGTGCGTGCAGAACGGCACGCACGACGGGTGGGTGGAGAAGTCCAACAAGGCCTTCCAGAACGGCGGCTTCACCGGCACCCCGACCGTCCTGCTGGACGGCAGGAACATCTACCAGGACCGCAGCATGACCCCGGCCAAGCTCAAGCAGATGGTGCAGGAGGCCAACCGGTAGACGGTGCGGAAGGGCGTCCGCGGGGCGCCCTTTCCGGCCCGCCCGTTACGGACCCGTAGCCGGGCCGCTCGACGCGGGCCCCGTTCCACACGGTAGCGTCGACCCTGCCATGGAACTTGCCTTCATTCCCAGCCCGTCGCGCGGGGTGCTGAACCTCGGTCCCATCCCGCTGCGCGGCTACGCGTTCTGCATCATCCTCGGCGTCTTCGTTGCCGTCTGGCTCGGCAACAAGCGCTGGATCGCCCGCGGCGGGCGGGCCGGCACGGTGGCCGACATCGCGGTCTGGGCCGTTCCCTTCGGCCTGATCGGCGGCCGGCTCTACCACGTGATCACGGACTACGAGCTGTACTTCAGCGAGGGCCGCGACTGGGTGGACGCCTTCAAGATCTGGGAGGGCGGCCTCGGCATCTGGGGCGCGATCGCCCTCGGCGCGCTCGGCGCCTGGATCGGCGCCCGCCGGCGCGGCATCCCGATGCCCGCGTACGCCGACGCCGTCGCCCCCGGCATCGCCATCGCCCAGGCCCTCGGCCGCTGGGGCAACTGGTTCAACCAGGAGCTGTACGGCAGGCCCACCGACCTGCCCTGGGCCTTGAAGATCACGTCGTCGGCCGACGGACGGGTGCCGGGCACGTACCACCCGACGTTCCTGTACGAGTCGCTGTGGTGCGTCGGCGTCGCCCTGCTCGTCATCTGGGCCGACCGCCGCTTCACGCTCGGCCACGGGCGGGCGTTCGCCCTGTACGTCGCCTCGTACTGCGCGGGCCGCTTCTGGATCGAGTACATGCGCGTCGACGACGCCCACCACATCCTGGGCCTGCGGCTGAACAACTGGACCGCGCTCGTCGTGTTCCTGCTCGCCGTGGTGTACATGGTGCTCTCGGCGAGGACCCGGCCCGGCCGCGAGGCCGTGGTGGAGCCGGGCGCGCAGACCGCGGACGGGGACGGTGCGAAGGAGGACGCCGAGGGCGCCACCGGGAAGCCCGACGACTCCGGCAGCGCCGAGGACGCGAGCGGCCGCGGCAAGGACGACGCGGGGAACGGCGAGGACGCCGAGGACCCCGGCGACTCGGGGGACGGTGCCGTGAAGAACGGGGCCGACTCCGCCAAGAAGGGCTGAGCGCCCGCCGTACCGCGCCGAGGGCGCCCGGAGACTCTCCGGGCGCCCTCGGCGCGTCTCAGGACAGGTCGGGCCGCCGGGCCAGCGACAGCGTGCGCCGGGCCGTCGCCACCACCGCCGCGTCGATGAACCGCCCGTCCGGCAGCGCCTGCGCGCCCGGCTGCGTGGTGGCCGCCTTCACGATCGTCTCCGCCTCCTCCAGCTCCCGCTCGGTGGGCAGGTAGGCCCGCTCGATGATCGGGAGCTGACGGGGATGGATCGCGGCCCGCCCGAGGAAGCCCAACGCCCGGCCGTGGGCGCAGGACGCCGCCAGGCCCTCCAGGTCGCGGGTGTCCGGATGCACCGTCTGCGACGGCGGCGCGAGCCCCGCCGCCCGGGCGGCCACGACCACCCTCGCCCTGGACCAGTCCAGCCCCGCGTCACCCCGTACGCCCAGGTCGGCGCGGAGATCCGCCTCGCCGAGCGCGATGCCGCGCAGCGCCGGATGGGCCGCGGCGATCGGATACGCCCGCTCCACGCCCAGCGCGGTCTCCAGCAGCGCGTACAGCGGGGGCCCGCCGGTGATCCCGGCGACGCCGGTGATCTGCTCGGGGGACGTCACCTTGGGCAGCCGCAGCCCTGACAGCCCCGGCAGCGCGGCCACCGCCGCCAGGTCCGCGGCGGCCAGCGGTCCGTCCAGGGCGTTCACCCGCACGTGCACCGGCACCGGCTGGGGGGCGGCGAGCAGCTCGGCGGTGGCCGCGCGGGCGTACTCCTTGCGGTCCGGGGCGACCGCGTCCTCCAGGTCGATCACGACCACGTCGGCGCCGGCGGCCAGCGCCTTGGCCACCACCCGGGGCCGGTCCCCGGGAGCGTAGAGCCAGGTCAGCGCGGGCACCGTCATACGGCACCCGCCTCGCGCAGCTCCTTCACGTCCGCCGGGGTCAGCCCCAGCTCGCTCAGCACCTCCTCGGTGTCCGCGCCGTGCGGGCGGCCCGCCCAGCGGATCGCGCCGGGCGTGGCGGAGAGCCGGAACAGGACGTTCTGCATGCGCAGCGGGCCCAGCTCCGGATCGTCGACCGTGGTGACCGTGTCGAGGGCCTGGTACTGCGGGTCGTTCATCACGTCCCGCACGTCCTGGACCGGGGCGACGGCCGCCTCCGCCTTCTCGAAGGCGGCGAGCACGTCGGCGCGGGTGTGCCGGGCGATCCAGTCGCCGACCGCCGCGTCCAGCACGTCGGCGTGCCGGGCCCGGTCCGCACCCGTGGCGAACCAGGGCTCCTCGATCAGCTCCGGCCGGCCCACCAGCCGCATCACCCGCTCGGCGACCGACTGCGCGGAGGTGGAGACGGCGACCCAGTCGCCGTCGGCCGTGCGGTAGGTGTTGCGCGGGGCGTTGTTCTGCGAGCGGTTGCCGGTGCGCGGCTGGACGTGGCCGAGCTGGTCGTACCAGATGGGCTGCGGGCCCAGCACGGTCAGGATCGGCTCGATGATCGCCATGTCGACGACCTGGCCCTCGCCGGTCAGGTCGCGGGCGGACAGGGCCGTCATCACGGCGTACGCGGTCGCCAGCGCGGCGATCGAGTCGGCGAGCCCGAACGGCGGAAGCGTCGGCGGGGCGTCCGGTTCGCCGGTCATCGCCGCGAAGCCGCTCATGGCCTCGGCGAGTGTGCCGAAGCCGGGGCGGCGCGCGTAGGGGCCGAACTGGCCGAAGCCGGTGACGCGGGTGAGGACCAGCCGCGGGTTGACGGCGGACAGTTCGTCCCAACCCAGGTCCCACTTCTCCAGGGTGCCCGGGCGGAAGTTCTCGACGAGGACGTCCGCGCCCGCGGCGAGCCGGAGCAGGGTGGAGCGGCCGGCGGGATGCGACAGATCGAGGGTGATCGTGCGCTTGTTGCGGCCCAGCAGCTTCCACCACAGGCCCACGCCGTCCTTGGACGGTCCGTGGCCGCGGGAGGGGTCGGGGCGGGTGGGGTGCTCGACCTTCACCACGTCGGCGCCGAAGTCGCCGAGCATGGTGGCGGCGAGCGGGCCCGCGAAGAGGGTGGCGAGGTCGAGGACGCGCAGCCCGGTGAGGGGGGCCGGCACGGGAACGGGGGCGGGGGGAGTCACGACGGGCCGGGGCATGAGCGGGTGGCCTCCGTGTGGGTGAGGTGGGCGAGGGTGTCGAAGCCGATGCCGTCGAAGCCGCCGACCGAGGCGGCCAGGCGGTTCTTCAGCGGTGCCGTCCAGTGCTCGGGCAGCGCGGCCGGGTGACCGGCGAGCAGGCCGGCGACGCTGCCGGCGGTGGCGCCGTTGGAGTCGGTGTCCCAGCCTCCCGACACGGCCCGGGCGACGGAGCCGGTGAAGTCGCCGTCCGCGTGGGTGAGGGCGGCGGCGATCAGGGCGGTGTTCGGTACGGCGTGGACCCAGTGGTGGGCGGGGGAGTGGGTGGCGTGGAGCGCGTCCACGACCGTGTCGAAGTCGTCGTGCGCCTCGGCGAGCCGGACGGCGTGGCGGACGGCTTCGGCGAGTCGGGAGCGGGACGGGACGACGGTGAGACCGGTGCGCAGGCAGGCGTGCACGTCCTGGGTGCCGGCGGCGGCGCAGGCGATGACGGCCGCCGCGAACATCGCGGCGTGCACCCCGGCCGACGTGTGGGTGAGGGCCGCGTCGCGGTGTGCCTGCTCGGCGGCGCCGGCCGGGTCGCCGGGGTTGGTCCAGCCGTGCACGTCGGCGCGGATCAGGGCGCCGATCCACTCGCGGAACGGGTTGCGGCGGCGGGCGGTCTCCGGGGGTTCGAGACCGGCCAGGAGATTGCCGTAGGCGACGCGTTCGGCGGTGAAGGTGCGGCCCGCGGGGAGTTCGTCCAGCCAGACGCGGGCGACGTCGGCGGTGGTGAAGTCCTTGCCGTGACGCTGGAGCAGCAGGAGGTTCAGCAAGGGGTAGTCGAGGTCGTCGTCCTCGGGCATGCCGTCGATGTTCTCGGCGAGCGAGGTGGGGGCGGAGCGGCGGTTCCAGGGGTAGGCGGCGGTGAGGTCGCCGGGGACGCCGCGGGCCGTGAAGTAGCGGGTCGGGGGCCAGTTGCCGGCGGCGCGGGCGAGCAGGCGGATGCCGCGCAGGGGGAGCTTCTCGACGGGTTTGCCGAGGAGGCAGCCGGCGGCGCGGCCCAGCCAGGCGGCCTCCAGCCGGGCGGGCCGCGGACCGTCGCCCTCCGGCCCGGCGGGCGGTGCGGGCCAGTGGGGGCACTGGGCCTTGATGTCCTCCAGGTCCGTGGGTTCCGCCGCCGCCGACGGGCTCGGCAGCTCCGCCAGCTCGTCCAGCAGTTCCCCGGCCAGGCGCCGCAGGGCGGGCGAGGCCGGCTCGGGCGAGGCCCCCGCCCGGTCGGGGGCGTCCGGGCCGCCCGCCGCGCGCCAGCGGGAGGCGACCGCCGACGCGTCGCGGCCGTCCAGCGCCGCCTGCCGCAGCTCGTGGCCGATCAGGTCCTCCGGCTGCACCCAGGTCAGTCGGAGCATCCCGCGCCTCCGATCGCGGTGAACGCCCGCTCGTGGGCGCGGCGTCGCCGTACGTCCCGGGCGAAGACCTCGCGGGCCACGTCGGTGAGCGTGGCCGCCGGCTCCCACAGGTCCAGACGGCTGGCCTCCGCGACCCGCTTCGCCCAGTCCTCCGGGGCGGGACTGCCCAGCGCCCCGGCCAGGGCGCCCGCCATCGTGGCGATGGAGTCGCAGTCGCGGCCGTAGTTCACCGAGCCGAGGACCGCCTGCCGGTAGTCCCCGCCCGCGACCAGCAGCATGCCGAGCGCGACGGGCAGCTCCTCGATCGCGTGGAGCCGGGACGGCCGGCGGGCGCCCAGGGAGGGGGCGCGGTAGTCGGGGCCGACCGTGTCGTACGGGGCGACCGCCTCCCGCAGGGGCGCGAGCGCCGACTCGAAGTCCGTGTGGCGCGCGGCCACGTCGGCGACCGCCTCGATCGCCGCGCGGGTGCCGTCCTTCGCCAGGGACAGGCACGCCGACAGCACCGACTCCGGGCTCGCGCCGGGCGCGCACGCCGCCGCCACCGCCGCCGCGAAGACACCGGCCGCCTCACGGCCGTAGGAGGACTGGTGCGCGCCCGCGACGTCCAGCGCCTCGGCGTACGCGCCCGCCGGGTTGGCGGCGTTGACCAGGCCGACGGGGGCCATGTACATCGCCGCACCGCAGTTGACGATGTTGCCGGTGCCGGCCTCGCGCGGGTCGGCGTGCCCGTAGTGGATCCGGGCCACCAGCCACTTCTCCGCCAGGAAGATCCGCTGGAGGGGCAGCGCCTCCGCCTCCAGCTCGGGGATCCAGCGCGGGGTGGTCATCAGGTCCGGCACCAGGTGCTCGGCGACCGCGTACGCGTCGAGGTGGTCGCGGACCGTGCCGTAGACGCGGACCAGCGCGTGGGTCATCAGGGTGTCGTCGGTGACGTGGCCGTCGCCCTTGTGGTACGGGGCGATGGGGCGGGCGGTGCGCCAGGCGTCGCCGTTCCAGGGGCCGACGACGCCGTGGATCCTGCCGCCGTGGCGTTCGAGGATCTGCTCGGGGGAGTACCCCTCGACCGGGCCGCCGAGGGCGTCGCCGACGGCCGCGCCGACGAGGGCGCCCGTGACGCGTTCCTCCAGGCTCGCCGTGCCGTTCTCCGGAGTGCGGGCTGTCATGGCGTGCGTCCTCCTTCGGGCCGGGACGGCTGCGCGGCGTGCAGCAGCCCGGCGAGTTCCACCAGGTCCGTGCCGGTGAGCCTGGGCAGGACGCAGCCGGAGAGCGTGCGGCAGGCGTCGCGCCAGGGCGCGGGGATCGAGGCGCCGCCGCCGAGGGCGCCGGTGAGGGCGCCCGCCAGCGCCGGGGCGGAGTCGGCGACGCGGGACAGGCAGGCCGCCGCCGGTACGGCCTCCGCGATCCGGCCCCGGGCGGCGCGGGCCAGGGCGAGGGCGACCGGGACGGTCTCGGCGGCGGCGACGCCGTAGCTGTAGACGTGGTCGACGATCTGGTGCTCCAGCAGCGGTACGAGGGCGAACGCGCTGTCCGCCTCCGCCGCGAGCGCGAGGGCCTGGCGGGTGTTGCGGCCGATCTCCGTCGCCTCGGGAAGCTCGGCGAGGGCGGCCTTCACGCACGCCGCCACGTCACTGCCGGCGAGGGCGCCGGAGAGCGCCGCCGCCATGGCACGGGCGCCGTGCACGCCGTCGCCGTCCTGGGTGTAGCGGGCGTCGAACTCGGCGAGGGCGGCGGCCCGGCGCGGGTCGCCGGGATGGGCGACGGCCAGCACGCAGGCTCGGACGCAGGCGGCGTCGTCGAAGTAGTGCGGGTTGTCGTGCCCGGTGGCGGGCGGGCGCAGACCGGTGGCGAGGTTGCCGAGGCCGGCCCGGACCGAGATGCGGGCGCGCAGGGGGAGGACGGCCGACTCGACCTCGGGGGCGCGGTCCGCCGCGGCGGCCACCTCGCTGGCGACGGCGTTCCAGGTGAGGTCGATCGCGGCGCGCGTCCGGCGCTCCCGGCTGAGGTCGCCGAGCGCGCTGTCGTCCCCGGCGCGCAGCAGGGCCTCCGCCGCGAACGCCGCCCACTCGGCGTCGTCCGAGGGGCCGAGGCGCAGGGGCTCCGGGGACTGGTTCAGGGCGATGGGCACGGGGAGGGTGGTGGTCGCGTTCTGCTCGGCGAAGGTGTCCAGCTCGCGGGTGAGGCGGCGGGTCCACTCGGGCATCCGCGCGGCCCGGTGCCGGGCGGCGGGCCAGCCGGCCGCGTCCCCGGCGGCCAGTCCGAGCAGCAGCCCCTCGACCCGCCCGGCCCGCGACACCCCGGCGGCCTGCCCACCCGGCTCGGCACCGGGGGCCTGCCCGCCCGGCTCGGCGGCGGTCCGGTGACCGCTCCCCGCCACGGTCGCCTCCGGCGTGCCGGGCGGGGCGACGTACGCGGTGGTGGCGGGCTCCTCCCCGGCGGGCCGCCCCGGGCTCACGACGCCACCACCGCGGTCGCACCGCGCGGCTCGTCGGGCGTGGTGCGGTCCGGTGCGGTGGTGTCGGACGGGGCGTGGTCCGGTCCGTGCGGCTCAGGTTCGTCCGGTGTCGCCGTGGGGCGGCCGCCCGGTGCGGCGTTGTGCGGCTCGTCGGGCACGGCGTCGTGTGCCTGTCCGTCGGGCACCGTCGCCACGATGACCGGTACGACGCCGTCCCGCCCGTCCGGCCCCGCCGTTGCCGTGCCGCTCGGCGCCGGGCCGCCCGGCACTTCCGTCGCCGTGCCGGCCGGCGCCGGGCCGCGTCCCCGCCCGTCCGGCTCGGCCGGCGCCGCGGTCTCCCGCGTCGCCCTGGTCACGCCGGCCGGCGTCGTGGCCGTCGCGTCCGGCACGGTCCTCGGTTGCACCGTCCTGCGCGCCCCGCCCTGACCGTCCGGCGGCGCACCGCCGCCCACCAGCAGGTCGGCCACCTCCAGCACATGGTGTCCGGCCATCGCCGGGAGGCAGCTTCCGCGCGCCGGGCCGATCGCCGCCGCCCAGTCGCGGGGAATCGCGGCGATGCCGTGGGTCGCGCCGGCCAGGGCACCGGCCACCGCTGCCGTGGTGTCGGCGTCGCGCCCCATGTTGACGGCCGCCAGGACGGCGTCGGTGAAGTCGCCGTCGGCCGCCGCGTAGGCGCCGAAGGCGAGCGCGACCGCCTCCGGGGCCAGGTCGGTCCACGGGTAGCCGCCGATGACCACCGCGGAGCGCACCGCGCGTTCGCCGAGGTGGGCCGCCGTCATCGCGCGGCGCAGACAGCGAGCCGTCCACGAGTCCTCCGGGACGACGGCCAGCGCCGAGGCCACGACCGCGACGGGCGGCGCCCCGGTCATCGCCGCCGCGACCCCCGCCGCCACCGCCTGGCCGCCGTAGATTCCCTCGCCGTCATGGCTGACCGAGCCGTCGATCGCCGCCAGCCGGGCCGCCTCCGCGGGACGGCCGGCGGCGAACACGCCGTGCGGCGCGGCCCGCATCGCCAGCCCGTCGCTCCAGGCGTGGCGGTGCTGTGCGGAGACGGGGGCGGCCAGCCCCCGGCGCAGGTTCTCCAGGGTGCCGCGCTCGCTGAAACCCGCGCCCCGGAACGGCCCCTCCTCCCGGTCCGCGATCCACTCGTGCCAGGCCGCCTCCACATGGGCCGGGGTGAGGCCACGACCGTGCCTGGCCAGCAGGAGGCCCGAGAAGATGGCGTACTCGGTGTCGTCCGTGCCGGACGGCCGTTCCGCCACGTAGCCCGTGATGCGCCCCCAGCGTGCGCGGATCTCGGAGGGCTTCATGTTCTCGGCCGGGGCCCCGAGGGCGTCCCCGACGGCCAGACCGAGCAGCGCGCCGCGGGCCCGATCGCGGAGCCCGGCGTCCCCGGAGGCGGGGACCGAGGGAATGCAGGCGGTGGATGCCATGCGGCCTCTCCTCTCAGGCGGCGCCCGAGGAGGCGCACAGCCCTTTGCGGAACTGTCCCCGGTGCGGCTCGCCGCGCAGCCTCACCGAGCCCAGCGTCACCCGGTCGACATATGTGCGGGCATGATCACGGATGAGCAATCGCAGGCAAAACCGCAGGTTAGCCGAGCCTTTCCTTGCTGGCGCGGTGGAAATGACCGGCGTACATTCGGTGTTGTCGAAAAGTAGAACTCGTCCAAAGAGCTGTCCGCAGAGACTCCTGGGGGACCTTCATGGCCATCATCGAGACCGAGGCGTCGCTGCACGCGGCGCACCGCGACAACCACACGCACCGGGACGTGAACGGCGGCTGGCTGCGCCCCGCCGTCTTCGGCGCGATGGACGGCCTGGTCTCCAACCTCGCCCTGATGACCGGCGTCGCGGGCGGCGCGGCCGGTCAGCAGACCATCGTGCTCAGCGGGCTCGCCGGCCTGGCCGCCGGTGCCTTCTCGATGGCCGCCGGCGAGTACACCTCCGTCGCCTCGCAGCGCGAACTCGTCGAGGCGGAGCTGGACGTGGAGCGCCGGGAGCTGAAGAAGCACCCGCAGGACGAGGAGGCCGAGCTGGCCGCCCTCTACGAGGCCCGGGGCGTCGATCCCGAGCTGGCCCGCGAGGTCGCCCGGCAGCTCTCCCGCGACCCCGAGCAGGCCCTGGAGATACACGCCCGCGAGGAGCTGGGCATCGACCCCGGTGACCTGCCGTCCCCGCTGGTCGCGGCCGTGTCGTCGTTCGGGTCCTTCGCCCTGGGCGCCCTGCTGCCCGTCCTGCCGTTCCTGCTCGGCGCGAGCGTGCTGTGGCCCGCCGTGCTGCTGGCGCTGGCCGGTCTGTTCCTGTGCGGCGCCGTGGTGGCCAAGGTGACGGCACGGAGCTGGTGGTACAGCGGACTGCGGCAGCTCGCCCTCGGCGGAGCGGCGGCCGGTGTGACATATCTCCTGGGCAGCCTGTTCGGAACGGCCGTAGGATGACCCGGCTCGAACTTATGCGGCTCACCGCATAAGTAGTCGTTACTCGCTGGTTTCGGGCGCGTGACCACCGGGCATGAGCCGTAAGCGCTGTGGGCAAAGACGCCCGCCACGTATCGCGCGGAGCGGGCGACGGCGCCCCCTCCGCCCCTCGGACCGACGGACACCGATCTGTTCGCCCGGTCCCCCCAGCTTTCACCGCGAAGTGCGCGGAGACCTCTTCCGCGACCCCGTCGGTGTCCGCATGATGGAACGCGTTGTCCCGGTTAACGAGAGCGACCCCATCATGTAACCTGCATCAAATTTTGCACTCCAGCAGAGGGCCAACGTCGTCCCTCGGCAATTTGCCACATGCCACAGACGACGACGGGAGAGCCGATGCGTACGCCGCGCCAGCCGTCCCAGCATTCCGCGAATGGCCAGAACTGGTCCTTCATGGATGCTCGCCCTGCCGCGCAGGGTATGTACGACCCCCGCAACGAGCACGACGCCTGCGGCGTCGGCTTCGTCGCCACCCTCACCGGCGAGGCGTCCCACGCCCTGGTCGACCAGGCCCTCACCGTGCTGCGCAACCTGGAGCACCGAGGGGCCACCGGCTCCGAGCCCGACTCGGGCGACGGTGCGGGCATCCTCTCCCAGGTGCCGGACGCCTTCTTCCGTGAGGTGGCCGGATTCGAACTGCCCGAGGCCGGGGCGTACGCCGTCGGCATCGCCTTCCTGCCCGAGGACGGCACCGCCGACGCCGTCTCGCGGATCGAGACGATCGCGGCCGAGGAGGGCCTCACGGTCCTCGGCTGGCGCGAGGTCCCGGTCGCCCCGCAGATGCTCGGCGCCACCGCCCGTTCGACCATGCCGGTCTTCCGTCAGGTCTTCGTGACCGACGGCGCCTCGCACGGCATCGCCCTCGACCGCCGCGCCTTCGCGCTGCGCAAGCGCGCCGAGCGCGAAGCGGACGTCTACTTCCCCTCGCTGTCCGCGCGGACCATCGTCTACAAGGGCATGCTGACCACCGGCCAGCTCGAACCCTTCTTCCCGGACCTGTCCGACCGCCGCTTCGCCTCCGCGATCGCGCTCGTGCACTCCCGGTTCTCCACGAACACCTTCCCGTCGTGGCCGCTCGCCCACCCGTACCGGTTCGTCGCGCACAACGGTGAGATCAACACCGTCAAGGGCAACCGCAACTGGATGGTCGCCCGCGAGTCCCAGCTCGTCTCCGACGTGTTCGGCGCGTCCCCGGACCTGGAGCGGCTCTTCCCGGTCTGCACGCCCGACGCCTCGGACTCCGCCTCCTTCGACGAGGTCCTGGAACTGCTGCACCTGGGCGGGCGTTCGCTGCCGCACTCCGTGCTGATGATGATCCCCGAGGCGTGGGAGAACCACGACTCCATGGACCCGGCCCGGCGCGCCTTCTACCAGTACCACTCCACGATGATGGAGCCCTGGGACGGCCCCGCCTGCGTCACCTTCACCGACGGCACCCAGGTCGGCGCCGTCCTCGACCGCAACGGCCTGCGCCCCGGCCGCTACTGGGTCACCGACGACGGCCTCGTCGTCCTCGGCTCCGAGGTCGGCGTGCTGGACATCGACCCGGCGAAGGTCGTCCGCAAGGGCCGCCTCCAGCCCGGCCGCATGTTCCTCGTGGACACCGCCGAGCACCGCATCATCGAGGACGACGAGATCAAGGCCCGGCTCGCGGCGGAGAAGCCGTACGCCGAATGGCTGGAAGCCGGCGAGATCGAGCTGTCCGACCTGCCCGAGCGGGAGCACATCGTGCACACCCACGCCTCGGTCACCCGTCGCCAGCAGACCTTCGGCTACACCGAGGAGGAACTGCGCGTCATCCTCGCGCCGATGGCCAAGGCCGGCGCCGAGCCGATCGGCTCCATGGGCACCGACAGCCCGATCGCGGCCCTCTCCGAACGCCCCCGGCTGCTCTTCGACTACTTCACCCAGCTCTTCGCCCAGGTGACCAACCCGCCGCTGGACGCCATCCGCGAGGAACTGGTCACCTCCCTGCGCTCCTCGCTCGGCCCCCAGGGCAACCTGCTGGACCCGACCGCCGCCTCCTGCCGCAGCGTCGTCCTGCCCTTCCCGGTCATCGACAACGACGAGCTGGCCAAGCTCATCCACATCAACGCCGACGGGGACATGCCCGGCTTCAAGGCCGCGACCCTCTCCGGCCTCTACCGGGTGCACGGCGGCGGCGACGCGCTGGCCGCCCGCATCGAGGAGATCTGCGCCGAGGCCGACGCCGCCATCGAAAACGGCGCCCGGCTGATCGTCCTGTCGGACCGCCACTCCGACGCCGAGCACGCGCCGATCCCCTCCCTGCTGCTCACCGCGGCCGTCCACCACCACCTCATCCGCACCAAGCAGCGCACGCAGGTGGGCCTGCTGGTCGAGGCCGGAGACGTCCGCGAGGTCCACCACGTCGCCCTGCTCATCGGCTACGGCGCCGCCGCCGTCAACCCGTACCTGGCGATGGAGTCCGTCGAGGACCTGGTCCGCGCCGGCACCTTCCTGCCGGGCGTCGAGCCCGAGAAGGCGATCAGGAACCTGATCCACGCCCTCGGCAAGGGCGTCCTCAAGGTCATGTCCAAGATGGGCATCTCCACCGTCGCCTCCTACCGCGGCGCCCAGGTCTTCGAGGCCGTGGGCCTGGACGAGGCCTTCGTGGAGAAGTACTTCAACGGCACCGCCACCAAGATCGGCGGCGTCGGCATCGACGTCGTCGCCGAGGAGGTCGCCGCCCGCCACGGCAAGGCGTACCCGGCCAGCGGCATCGCGCCCGCGCACCGGGCGCTGGAGATCGGCGGCGAGTACCAGTGGCGCCGCGAGGGCGAGCCGCACCTGTTCGACCCGGAGACGGTCTTCCGCCTCCAGCACTCCACGCGCTCCGGCAAGTACGACATCTTCAAGAAGTACACCGAGCGGGTGAACGAGCAGTCCGAGCGCCTGATGACGCTGCGCGGCCTGTTCGGCTTCAGGAGCGACCGGCAGCCGGTCCCCCTCGACGAGGTCGAGCCGGTCTCCGAGATCGTCAAGCGCTTCTCCACCGGCGCCATGTCGTACGGCTCCATCTCGCAGGAGGCGCACGAGACCCTCGCCATCGCCATGAACCAGCTCGGCGGCAAGTCCAACACCGGCGAGGGCGGCGAGGACCCGGAGCGCCTGTACGACCCGGCCCGCCGGTCGTCCATCAAGCAGGTCGCCTCCGGCCGCTTCGGCGTGACCAGCGAGTACCTGGTCAACGCGGACGACATCCAGATCAAGATGGCCCAGGGCGCCAAGCCCGGCGAGGGCGGCCAGCTCCCCGGCCACAAGGTGTACCCGTGGGTCGCCAGGACCAGGCACAGCACCCCCGGTGTGGGGCTGATCTCCCCGCCGCCGCACCACGACATCTACTCGATCGAGGACCTCGCCCAGCTCATCCACGACCTGAAGAACGCCAACCCCAAGGCGCGCATCCACGTCAAGCTGGTCTCCGAGGTCGGCGTCGGCACCGTCGCCGCGGGCGTCTCCAAGGCCCACGCGGACGTGGTGCTCATCTCCGGCCACGACGGCGGCACCGGCGCCTCCCCGCTGACCTCGCTCAAGCACGCGGGCGGCCCCTGGGAGCTGGGCCTCGCCGAGACCCAGCAGACCCTGCTGCTCAACGGCCTGCGCGACCGGATCGTCGTCCAGACCGACGGCCAGCTCAAGACCGGCCGCGACGTCGTCATCGCCGCGCTGCTCGGCGCCGAGGAGTTCGGCTTCGCCACCGCGCCGCTCGTCGTGTCCGGCTGCGTCATGATGCGCGTCTGCCACCTGGACACCTGCCCGGTCGGCATCGCCACCCAGAACCCGGTGCTGCGCGACCGGTTCTCCGGCAAGGCCGAGTACGTCGTGAACTTCTTCCGCTTCATCGCCGAAGAGGTCCGCGAGATCCTCGCCGAGCTGGGCTTCCGCTCCATCGAGGAGGCCGTCGGCCACGCCGAGGCCCTCGACGTCACCCGCGCCGTCGACCACTGGAAGGCCCAGGGCCTGGACCTGGCCCCGCTCTTCCACGTGCCCGAACTGCCCGAGGGCGCGGTGCGCCACCAGGCCGTCGGCCAGGACCACGGCCTGGAGAAGGCGCTGGACAACGAGCTGATCAAGCTCGCCTCCGACGCGCTGGCCGCCACGGACGCCACGGACGCCGCGCCGGTGCGCGCCCAGGTCGCCATCCGCAACATCAACCGCACGGTCGGCACCATGCTCGGCCACGAGGTGACGAAGAAGTTCGGCGGCGCGGGCCTGCCCGACGACACCGTCGACATCACCTTCACCGGCTCCGCCGGCCAGTCCTTCGGCGCCTTCGTCCCGCGCGGCATCACGCTGCGCCTGGAGGGCGACGCCAACGACTACGTCGGCAAGGGCCTGTCCGGCGGCCGGATCGTCGTCCGCCCCGACCGGGGCGCCGACCACCTCGCCGAGTACTCCACCATCGCCGGCAACACCATCGGCTACGGCGCCACCGGCGGCGAGATGTTCCTGCGCGGCAGGGTCGGCGAACGCTTCTGCGTCCGCAACTCCGGCGCGCTGGTCGTCTCCGAGGGCGTCGGCGACCACGGCTGCGAGTACATGACCGGCGGCCACGCGGTCGTCCTCGGCGAGACCGGGCGCAACTTCGCGGCCGGCATGTCCGGCGGCGTCGCCTACGTCGTCGACCTCGACCGGGACAACGTCAACGCCGGCAACCTCGACGCGGTCGAGGCGCTGGACGACGCCGACCGGCAGTGGCTGCACGACGTCGTGCGCCGCCACGCCGAGGAGACCGGGTCCACGGTCGCCCGGAAGCTGCTGGCCGACTGGCCGGCCGCCGCGGACCGCTTCAGCAAGATCATTCCCCGTACGTACAAGGCAGTGCTCGCCGCCAAGGACGCCGCCGAGCGAGCCGGTCTCTCCGAGACCGAGATCACCGAGAAGATGATGGAGGCGGCGACCAATGGCTGATCCCAAGGGCTTCCTGAACCACGGGCGCGAGGTCGCCAGGACCCGCCCCGTCGAGGAGCGCGTCAAGGACTGGAACGAGGTCTACGTACCCGGCTCCCTGCTGCCGATCATCAGCAAGCAGGCCAGCCGGTGCATGGACTGCGGCATCCCGTTCTGCCACAACGGCTGCCCGCTCGGGAACCTGATCCCCGAGTGGAACGACTACGCCTACCGCGAGGACTGGCGGGCCGCGCAGGAGCGCCTGCACGCCACCAACAACTTCCCGGAGTTCACCGGCCGCCTGTGCCCGGCCCCGTGCGAGTCGGCGTGCGTGCTCGGCATCAACCAGCCGCCGGTCACCATCAAGAACGTCGAGGTCTCGATCATCGACAAGGCGTGGGAGACGGGCGACGTGGCCCCGCAGATCCCCGAGCGCCTGTCCGGCAAGACGGTCGCCGTCATCGGCTCGGGGCCGGCGGGACTCGCCGCCGCCCAGCAGCTCACCCGGGCCGGCCACACCGTCGCCGTCTACGAGCGCGCGGACCGCGTCGGAGGCCTCCTGCGGTACGGCATCCCCGAGTTCAAGATGGAGAAGCGGCACATCAACCGGCGTATCGAGCAGATGCGCGCGGAGGGCACCCGCTTCCGCACCGGCGTCGAGATCGGCCGCGACCTCAAGGCGACCGACCTGAAGAAGCGCTACGACGCCGTCGTCATCGCCGCCGGTGCCACCACCGCCCGCGACCTGCCCGTCCCCGGCCGGGAACTCAAGGGCGTCTACCAGGCGATGGAGTACCTGCCGCTGGCCAACAAGGTCCAGGAGGGCGACTACGTCACCTCCCCGATCTCGGCCGAGGGCAAGCACGTCGTCGTCATCGGCGGCGGCGACACCGGCGCCGACTGCGTGGGCACCGCCCACCGCCAGGGCGCGGCCTCCGTCACCCAGCTCGAGATCATGCCCCGCCCCGGTGAGGAGCGGAACCCGGTCTCCCAGCCGTGGCCGACCTTCCCGATGCTCTACAAGGTCACCAGCGCCCACGAGGAGGGCGGCGAGCGGGTCTACGCCGTCTCCACCACCCACTTCGAGGGCGACGAGGACGGCAACGTCCAGTGGCTGCACATGAACGAGGTCGAGTTCGTCGAGGGCAGGCCGACCCCGAAGCCGGGCACCGAGCGCAAGATCCCGGCCCAGCTCGTCACCCTCGCCATGGGCTTCACCGGTACCGACCGGGAGAACGGCCTGGTCGACCAGTTCGGCCTGGAGCTCGACGAACGGGGTAACATCGCCCGGGACGCCGACTTCCAGACCAATGTGCCGGGCGTGTTCGTCGCCGGTGACGCCGGCCGCGGCCAGTCGCTCATCGTCTGGGCGATCGCCGAGGGCCGTTCCGCGGCCCGCGGCGCGGACCGCTACCTGACCGGAGCCAGCGACCTGCCGGCCCCGATCCGGCCGACGGACCGCGCACTGGCGGTCTGACGAGCGTTTGCAGAACGTCCCGTACAAAGGCGTGCGGGCGGGCGGTCCGCGGGTACGCCCCGGACCGTCCGAGACGGCGCCTGCCCTGTCCCCGACCGGACGAAGGGGCGGGCGTCGTCTGTCAGGGCAGCCGGTAGGTCTCCCCGTACATCTCCCACACCAGCGGCGTGTCCAGGTCCATGTTCCCGGCGTCGAGGAACCGGCGCTGCGCCGTGTCGACGCGCGAGGTGTCGATGCCGGGGCGCTTGGCGAGCATCGCGGCGCGGCGCACGTCGAGGAAGGCGGACAGGTACGCCTTCTCGGAGCCGCCCTCGGCCGGTGTCTTCGCCCTCTTCATCGCCTGCTCGCGCAGGCTGTAGAAGCCGTCCGCGTCGATGCCGGGGCCGTGGAAGACCATCGCGTCGAAGTAGACGAACTGGCCCAGCGTGCCGAGCCCGTCCAGCTTGGCCAGGCGCACCGCCGGCTGGAAGTAGACGTCGTCGCGCTCCTCGTCCTGCGCCTTGCGGAACGCGGGGAGCGCGGCCTCCGCCCGCCACGCGTCCGTGAACCCGGGGTCCAGGCCCTCGTGGGAGTCGGTGCCGTCGACCGCGCGCAGCGCGGGAAGGTACGCGGCCAGCCCGTTGTCCGGGTGGTCCTCGGTGTAGCGCTCGACCAGGGCGAGCAGGTCGTGGGTGCCGGTGCAGAAACCGATGATGCCCGCGGTGTAGCCGTCGCCCTCCCCGGGGTCCTCGATGGAGCCGTAGGCGCTGCGCCAGTCGGTGGTCGAGTTCTCGGCGCTCGACACGAGCTGCTGCGCCAGCTCCTTCTTCGCCGGGGAGGCCAGCCCCGGCGGCAGCGCGGCGATCACCGCGTCGTCCGCCTCCCGTTCCTCCTCGGCCCGGTCCTTGGCGTCCTCACGGGCCGACTGGGCCGTGGCCGCGGGAGGGGAGGCGGGCGTGTCCGCCGCGTCCGCCGGCACGAGGAAGTACACGCCCGCGGCGATCACGGGGGCCGCCCCGAGGAGCAGCACACCGGCACGTTTCACTGGGGGATCCCTCCGCCTGACAACTCCGACACCCTGACCGCCGCCGTCACCGCCAGCAGCACCACCACCGCGACGCACGCACCCGCCTGCACCGGCGTCCGGCGCCCGTCGCGGGGCGCGTACGCGTACGCCGCGGCCACCGCCCCGCCCACGAGCAGACCGCCCAGGTGGCCCTGCCAGGAGGTGAGCCCGGCGGAGATCAGCAGCCACAGCAGCAGATACGCCATGAAGCGGTTGACCGGCGCCATGTCCGCGCCCAGCCGCCGCGCCAGGACGTAGTACGCGGCCCCGAGGCCGAAGATCGCGCCCGACGCGCCGACCGTGGGCTGCGCCGGGTCGGCGAGGAGCAGGACGACGACGGAACCGCCGAGTGCCGACAGCAGGTAGAGCACGGCGTACCGCACCCGGCCGAGCATCGGCTCCACGACCCGGCCGAGCTGCCACAGCGCGGCCATGTTCATCACGATGTGCAGGAGGCCGAACAGGCCCTCGGTGGGCTCCAGATGGAGAAAGGCGCTGGTGAGCATCCGCTCCCATTCGCCGGCGACGACACCCTCGGCGTGGAAGCCCGGCGGGAACACGCTCTGGTGGACGTAGTGGCCGCCGTCCGGCCCGACCAGCCGCGCGCCGACCATCGCGAACCGGTCCACGATCTCCGGCCGCACCAGCTCGCCGAGGTAGGCGAGGGCGTTCAGCGCGATCAGGACGACCGTCACCACGGGCGTCGCCGAGACCCGACCACCGACGATCGTCCGGGCCTGCCGCACCGACCGCGCCCCCTCCCGCACACACTCCGGGCAGTGGTGGCCCACCGCCGCCTCGTGCATGCAGTCGGGGCATATGTAGCGGTCGCAGCGCGTGCAGCGGACGTGGCACTCCACCGCGGGATGGCGATAACAGGTCGTGACGGTGGACTCGGAATCCACGGCCGGCTCCTCGGGACGGACGGACGGTCAGCCGGTGGGGACGGCGCCGAACAAAGTATCCAAGCCCCGCGAAGAAGCCGAGAGGCGGGGTCACCCGGGACCGCCGCGGAACGAAGGACCGGCGTCCGCGTCCGGAGGCGTGGCCCGCCCTACGTGTCGCACTCCAGTACCGTCCGGCACAGGCCGCACCGGGCGCGTACGCGGCCGCTCACCGGGACTCTGATGCGCTGGTGGCAGGTGGGGCAGGGGAAGGAGACGCGGAGCGGGCCGCGGGCGTCCGGGCTGAAGGTGTACGGGGTGTCGCGGGCCGGGGCCGCGTGGGGGTCCTGGGCGTGGCGGCGGTCGCGGGCGTAGCGGCGGCGGCCCGCCCAGCCGGCCGCCGTCAGCGGGGGCTGCTCCTCGTCCCGGCGGGCCCGCGCCAGGCCCTTGGTGTACGCCGTGTAGGCCTGCGGGCTGGTGAACCACACCGCGGGGTCCTCCCCGAAGGCCAGCGCCCGCTTGGCGAGGACGTAGCCGAACTCCTCCGGCGTCAGGTACCCCAGCTTCTGCGACGACACCTCGTCCTCCCGGTACGCGTCCAGCAGCAGCCACCCCGCGCCCAGGTACGTCGCCGCCGTGTCCGTGAGGATCTCGTTGTCCCGCGTCCCCGGGAAGGACAGCCCCAGCCGGTGCAGGTAGACGTGCATCACCTCGTGGGCCAGGGCCGCGCCGATGTCCCTGCGGTGGGTGCGGAAACGGTCGTTCAGCTCGACGAAGTACTCCGGGCCCGCCGCCAGCTCCACGTTGGCCGCATGGGTCATCTCGCGGAAGGAGACGATCACCCGGGCGTCCGGCAGCCGGTAGTGGCGCACCAGCTCGCGCGCCACCCGCTGCGTCCCCAGATACAGGTCGTCCGTGTCGCAGAACGCCACGTCGACCGGCGCCACGCTCGCCGAGAACATCCGCACCGTGTCGTAGGAAAGGCGCCGGTACAGCGCGGTGACGGCGGCCCGCACCGTCTCCAGATGCGGAAAGCCGTGCTCGACCGGTCCACCGTTCGCCACGCGAACCCCCAAGACGCCTGACCCTTCCTCCACTGTACGAGCCGCACCGCACCCCGGGCCGCCCACGGCCTGAGACGGACTGCCGCACCCGGCGCGCCGCCCGTAGGGTGATCGGCCATGACCACCAGCAACACCGGAGCCGTCGACCCCGCCGTCACCGAGGAGCTGACCCGGTTGCGGGACAGCATCGACAACATCGACGCGGCCGTCGTCCACATGCTCGCCGAGCGCTTCAAGTGCACCCAGCAGGTGGGCCACCTCAAGGCCCGCCACCAGCTCCCGCCCGCCGACCCCGCCCGCGAGGCCCAGCAGATCGCCCGGCTGCGCGCCCTCGCCGAGAGCGCCAAACTCGACCCGGCGTTCGCCGAGAAGTTCCTGAACTTCATCGTGGCCGAGGTGATCCACCACCACGAGCGGATCGCGGAGGACACCGGCAACGGCACGGACCCCGCCGCCCGCTGACCCTGGGCGGCGCCGCCGGGCGTGCGCACACCCCCGCACCGCGCACCCGCGCACCGCACCGCGCGCACCCCGGCACCGCGGCCCCCGGCGGCCCCGCCGCCGGGCGGACAAACTCCGCGTACCGAACCGCCCCTGTGCCGTGCCCACCGCATCAGGCAGCATGTCGTGCATGTCCGTACTGACGCGCGACGAAGCGCAGACCCGTGCCCGGCTCCTCGACGTCCACCACTACGCGATCGACCTCGATCTCACCGGTGGGGAAGAGACCTTCGACTCCCGCACCGTCATCCGGTTCACCGTGCGCGCCGGGACGGGCAGCACGGACACCTTCGTCGAGCTCAAGCCCGCCGAGCTGCGCGGTGTCACCCTCGACGGACAGCCCCTCGACCCGGACGCCCTCGCCGGGAACCGGCTGCCGCTGAAGGACCTCGCCCCCGGCGAGCACGAACTGCGCGTCGACGCGGCCATGCGCTACTCCCGCACCGGCGAGGGCATGCACCGCTTCACCGACCCCACCGACGACGAGACGTACGTCTACACGCAGCTCTTCCTCGACGACGTCCAGCGCGTCTTCGCGGCCTTCGACCAGCCCGACCTCAAGGCCGTCTTCGACCTCACCGTCACCGCCCCCGAGGGCTGGACCGTCCTCGCCAACGGCATCACCGAGCACACCGGCGGCGGCCGCTGGAAGGCCGCCACCACCCCGCTGATCTCCACCTACCTCGTCGCCGTCGCCGCCGGCCCCTGGCACTCCGTGCGCACCGAGCACCGCGGCCTGCCCTTCGGCATCCACTGCCGCCGCTCGCTCGCCCCCCACCTCGACGCCGACGCCGACGAGATCCTGGACGTCACCCGCGCCTGCTTCGACCGCTACCACGAGAAGTTCGCCGAGCCCTACCCCTTCGACTCCTACGACCAGGCGTTCGTCCCCGAGTTCAACGCCGGCGCCATGGAGAACCCCGGACTGGTCACCTTCCGCGACGAGTTCGTCTTCCGGTCGGCCGTCACCGAGACCCAGCGCCAGACCCGCGCCATGGTGATCGCCCACGAGATGGCCCACATGTGGTTCGGCGACCTCGTCACCCTCAAGTGGTGGGACGACATCTGGCTGAACGAGTCCTTCGCCGAGTACATGGGCTACCAGACCTGCGCCGAGGCCACCCGGTTCACCGGCACCTGGACCGACTTCGGCGTCACCCGCAAGCCCTGGGGCTACGACGCCGACCAGCGCCCCTCCACCCATCCCGTCGCACCCGAGCACGTCCCGGACACCGCCTCCGCCCTGCTCAACTTCGACGGCATCTCCTACGCCAAGGGCGCCTCCGCCCTGCGCCAGCTCGTCGCCTGGCTCGGCGAGAAGGACTTCCTCGCCGGCATCAACGCCCACTTCGAGCGGCACAAGTTCGGCAACGCCACCCTCGCCGACTTCATCGACTCCCTCGCCTCCGCCACCGAACGCGACGTCCACGCCTGGGCCGACGCCTGGCTGCGCACCACCGGCGTCGACACCCTGGTGCCCGAACTGCGCGCCGAGAACGGCACCTGGCACCTCCACATCGAGCACCGGGGCAGCACCGGAGCGGGGGCCGCGCCCGACGACGCCACGGACCGGCCCGGCCCGGCCGGGGGAGGCACGCGGCCGCACCGCACCGGCATCGGCGTCTACGACACCGACCTGCACGACCCGCGCCGGCTGGCCCTGCGCGAACGCAGGGACGTGGACCTCCCCGCCGACGGCGCCACCGCCGTCGCCTCCACCGGACCCGCCCCGGCGCTGGTCGTCCTCAACGACGGCGACCTCACCTACGCCAAGATCCGCTTCGACGCCGAGTCCTCCCGGACCCTCCGCACCGCCCTGTCCGGCCTGCCCGACCCGCTCACCCGCGCCGTCGTCTGGAACGCCCTGCGCGACGCCGTCCGCGACGGCGAACTCGCCCCGGCCGCCTACCTCGACACCGCCCGCGCCCACCTCCCGCACGAGACCGACCTCGCCCTCGTCGAAGGCGTCCTCGCCTTCGCCACCGCCCAGCTCGCCAACCGCTACGTCGCGCCCGGTCAGCGGCCCGCCGCCCTCGCCACCCTCACCGACCTGTGCCGCGACCTCATCCGCCGCACCGAGGACGGCGACCACCCCGGCCTGCGCCTGATCGCCGTACGCCACCGCATCGACACCGCCGCCCACCCCGACACCATCGCCGCCTGGCTCGCCGACGGCACCGTTCCGGGCGGCCCCGAACTCGACCCCGAACTGCGCTGGCGCATCCTCACCCGCCTCGCCGTCCTCGGCGCCACCGACGAGAGCGCCATCGCCGCCGAACTCGAACGCGACCCCAGCGCCACCGGCCAGGAGGGCGCCGCCCGCTGCCGCGCCGCCCTGCCCGATGCCGAGGCCAAGAGCCGCGCCTGGGACGCCATGTTCGCCCGCGACGACCTGTCCAACTACCTGTTCACCGCCACCGCCCAGGGCTTCTGGCAGCCCGAACAGGCCGACCTCGTCGCGGACTACGTCCCCCGCTACTACGCCGAGGCCGTCGCCGTCGCCGCCCGTCGAGGCCCCGCCATCGCCGACGCCGCCGGCCGCTGGGCCTTCCCCGCGTACGCCGTCGACGACGACACGCTGCGCCTCGGCCGGGAATGCCTCTCCGGCGCCGACCCGATCCCCGCCCTGCGCCGCAAGCTCGTCGACCAGCTCGACGACCTGGCCCGCGCCCTGCGGGTCCGGCAGGCGCACACCGGCTGACCCCGGCCGTCCGGTCGGCCTCCCCCAGGACGGAGGCCGGCCGCGCCGGCACACATCACCGCGCGGAAGTACCCCCTTTCGGGTTCCGATCGCCCCACTTCCCCGGCGCGGACACCCCGCACGGCCCAAGCTGTACTGCGGCCCACCCGGCACCGGCCGCCGCCCTCACCGAGGCGCGGCGCGCCGCCCCTTCGCATCGCGCCCGGAGGACAGACAGCCCATGGGCATGCCACCCCTCGCCTCGGGACCGCACGGACCCGACGCCCTGCGCCCCCTGTGCGACACCGTGCTCGACGCCCTGCGCGCCGGTGCGGCCGCACGCGGCGGACCACTGCCCGCCGGCGGCCCCGGCACCGTCACCGCCCGGATCCGGGACGCCCTCGGCGACGTCCTGCCCGACCACGGCGACGCCGACGCCCTGCGCACCCTCGTCACCGCGCTCGCGGAAGGCGCCGCCGACCCCGCCCACCCCCTGTGCGCCGCCCACCTGCACGGCCCGCCCCTCGCCGTCGCCACCGCCGCCGACCTCGCCGCGAGCGCCCTCAACCCCTCGCTCGACTCCTGGGACCAGGCACCCGCCGCCTCCGCCCTCGAAGCCCTCGTCACCCGCGCCCTCGCCCGCGAGGCCGGAGCCGCCGACGCGCTCGTCACCACCGGCGGCACCGAGTCCAACCAGCTCGCCGTCCTCCTCGCCCGCGAGAAGCACGGTTCCGGGCTCCGGCTGCTCCACGGCGCGGGCGCCCACCACTCCCTGCCCCGCGCCGCCTGGCTCCTCGGGCTCCCCGAACCCGTCACCGTGCCCGCCCCCGCCGGCACCCTCGACCCCGGCGCCCTCGACGAAGCCCTCACCACCGTCCCCGGCCCCCACCTCGTCGCCGCCACCGCCGGCACCACCGACGCCGGACTCATCGACCCCCTGCGCGAGATCGCCCGCCGCTGCGCGGCCCACGGCGCCCGCCTGCACATCGACGCCGCCTACGGCGGAGGCCTCCTGTTCAGCGAGAGGCACCGCGCCCGCCTCACCGGCCTCGACGCCGCCCACACCATCACCCTCGACCTGCACAAACTCGGCTGGCAGCCCATCGCCGCCGGTCTTCTCGCCGTCAAGGACCCCGACGACCTCACCGCGCTCCACCAGCACGCCGACTACCTGAACGCCGACGACGACACCGACGCCGGGCTCCCCGACCTCCTCGGCCGCTCACCACGTACCAGCCGCCGCCCCGACATCCTCAAGGTCGCCGTCACCCTCAAGACCCTCGGCCGCAGCGGACTCGGCGCCCTCGTCGACGGCGTCTGCGCCCGCGCCGAGGAGTTCGCCGGCCTCGTCGACGCGCACCCCCGCCTCACCCTGCACGCCCCGCCCACCATCAGCACCGTCCTGTTCCGGCCCGCCCACGCCACCGACAGCGCCGTCGCGGGAGTACGCCGCGACCTGCTCACCACCGGCCGCGCCGTCCTCGGACGCGCCCGCGCCGGCGGCCGGCTCTGGCTCAAGGCGACGTTCCTCAACCCCCACATCCGCACCGAGGACCTGACCGGCCTGATCTCCCTCGTGGAAGGACACACCCCGCGATGACCCCCACCCCGCAGCACCCGGGCGCGCCCCGCGACCTCGTCGGCATCGGCATCGGCCCCTTCAACCTCTCCCTCGCCGCGCTCGCCGAGCCCCTCACCGCCGTCGACGCCGTCTTCTACGACCAGCGCCCCGCCTTCCGCTGGCACCCCGGCCTGCTCCTCGACGGGGCCCGCATCCAAGTCCCGTTCCTCGCCGACCTCGTGAGTCTCGTCGACCCCGCCAGCCCCTGGACCTTCCTCAACCACCTGCGGGCCCGCGAACGCCTCTTCCCCTTCTACTTCGCCGAGCGCTTCCACATCGAGCGCGCCGAGTACGACGCCTACTGCCGCTGGGTCGCGGGCCGCCTCCCCGCCCTCCGCTTCCACCACCGGGTCGACGCCGTGCGCTGGGACCCCGCACGCGCCCTCTTCGAGGTCGACCACACGCGGCTGGACGCGGGCCCAGGGGCCGAGGTCCCCGGCCGCACCCACACCCGCAACGTCGTCCTCGGCATCGGCACCGAACCGTACGTCCCCGACGCGCTCAGACCCCTCGCCGACGACCCCACCGTGCCCGTGATCCACTCGGCCGACTACCTGGGCCACCGCGACACCCTCCTGGCCGCCGGGCACATCACCGTCGTCGGCACCGGGCAGTCCGGCGCGGAGATCTTCCTCGACCTGCTCCGCCACCGCCCCGCGGGCCGCGAACGCCTCCACTGGATCGGCCGCACCGAGGCCTTCGCGCCCATGGAGTACTCCAAGCTGGGCCTCGAACACTTCACCCCCGACCACACCCGCTACTTCCACGCCCTGCCCGAGGGCGTCCGCGACCGCCTCGTGCCCGCACAGTGGCAGCTCCACAAGGGCATCGACGCCGACACCAGCGCCGCCATCCACGACGAGCTCTACCGCCGCACCCTCGACGGCGGCTGGCCCGACGCCGTCCTCACCCCGGCCGTCCGCGTCCGCACCGCCGGCCGCCTCACCGCCACCCGCATCGAACTCCACCTCGAAGACACCCGGCAGAACACCCGCGGCCGCCTCACCACCGACGCCGTCGTCCTCGCCACCGGCCACCGGGAGCGCCCCCTCGACCGGCTCCTGGCCGGCCTCGACCCGTACATGCGCCGCGACCACCGTGAACGCCCCCGTGTCGACGAACGCTTCCGCCTCGTCCTCGACCCCTGTGTCACCGGCTCCGTCTACGTCCAGAACGCCGAGACCCACACCCACGGCGTCGGCGCACCCGACCTCGGACTCGCCGCCTGGCGCAGCGCCACCATCCTCAACGACCTCACCGGGCGGAACCCGTACCCGCTGCCCGCCCGCACCGCCTTCACCACCTTCGGCCTGGCGAGCGGGCAGCCCCGGGTCCCCTCCGCGCGCCGGCACCGGACGCTCACGCCTCTCGCGGACGGGATCTGAGGCCGCCTCAGCGGCACCGGGCTAGAACACCGGCGTACCGCCCCGCGTCAGCACCCAGTCCACGGACGCGAAGTCCGCCGGGTCCAGTACGCCCTTCTCCGTCACCCACTCCGCGATCCGGGTGCGGATCTCCGTCGACTCCGACCACAGCTCCTTGGCGGACGCCACGTGCGGGAACGCGCCGCCGCCGTTCGCCCGGTAGTTGTTCACCGCCAGCACGAACTGCTGCGCGTCGTCCAGCGGAGCGCCCCCGAAGGACAGGTGCACGATCCTCGAACCGGCCGGCCGGGCGATGTCGATCTCGTACGTCAGCCCCGACACGTAGTCGTAGTTGTAGTCCGGGCGGCCGTTCGCGTTCGTCAGCTTCGCCACGTCCACCGGCGCGTCCGGCGCCGTCTGCGCGAAGTACTCCGCCGAGAACTCCAGGTACGCCCTGAGTTGCGCACCCGTCATCAGCTTGGCCACCAGCGTGTTGTCGTACACGTACAGGCTCGACAGGTCCCGGATCGTCACGTCGCCGGCCGGGATCTCCGACGTCCGCGAGAAGGGCGACGCCTGCGCCAGCACCGGCAGCGACGCGTGCGCGGTGCCCGCCAGCGCCCGACGGACCACGTCCTCCTGCACCTTGGTGATCAGGTCGATGATCGGGGCGTCCTTGTACCGCGCCTCCACCGTCGTCAGCGTCTCGGTCGCCGTCCCGACGACCTGGTTGACGTACGCGACCACCTTCGCGTGCTCGTCCGCCAGCAGCTCGGCGATCTTTGGGTCGTCCTCGACCGTGCTGGAGTCCCGCAGCGAGGCCCTGACCGACTCGACCTGCCACCGGCCCCGTTCGAAGACCAGCTCGAAGTCGAACAGGGTGAGCCGTTCGGCGTAGCACAGCGGCTCCGACAGCACGACCGTCCGGCCCGTCCGCTCGTTGACGACCCTCATCTCCGGGATCTCCGCGTGCGCGTGCCCGACGAGGATCGCGTCGATGCCCGGCACCCTCCGGGCCACGTCGGCCGCCGCGTTCTCGACGTACGGCACCTGGTCGCCGTAGGACGACGTGCCCGAGGTGCCGGAGTGCGCCGACACGACCACCACGTCCGCGCCCATCGACCGCAGCCTGGGCACCCACTTGGCCGCCTGCTCCTCCAGCCCGGGGAAGGCCAGCCTGCCCTGCACGTACGCCTTGTCCCAGATCGCGATGCCCGGGTTGGTCAGCCCGAGCACGGCCACCTTCACCGGCGGCGCGCCCTTCACCCGGAACGTCTTCATGAAGTACGGCGGGAAGGCGGGCTTCAGCGTCGTCGCGTCCACGGCGTTGGCGCCCAGCAGCGGGAAGTCGCACTGCTCCTCGAACTTGCGCAGCGTCTCGATGCCGTAGTTGAACTCGTGGTTGCCGAGCGCCACCGCGTCGTACCCGATCGCGTTCATGGCCTGCGCCATCGGGTGCACCGGGCCGCCCGCGGCGGTGATCGGGTCCACCTTGGCGTAGTAGTACGTCAGCGGCGTGCCCTGGATGGTGTCGCCCGCGTCCAGCAGCAGCGTGTTGGCGCGGCCCTTCTCCTCGCGCACCTGGTTCACCAGCGTCGAGACGCGGGCCAGGCCCTGGGCGTTGCCCGCCGCGTCCGTGTACTCGGCGTCCTTGAAGTAGTCCCAGTTGAAGACGTGCCCGTGCAGATCCGTCGTGCCCAGCACCGTCAGCGCGTACCGCTTCCGCCTGTCGTGCCCGCGGTTGCCCTCGGCGGCCTCGGCGGCCGGGGCCGCGGCCGTGCCGGCGAGCGCGACCCCCGCCCCCGTGACGGCGGATCTGCTCAGGAACTTCCGGCGGTTCAACGACATGGACGACTCTCCTCGCGGACGATGCGGCAGCAGGACAACGCGCGTAGATTCTGTCCTGAACATGGCGGCTGTCAAGGGAGGGAGCGGCCCGGAATGCTCATAGGAGCGGTCCCGCGCACAATTCAACACTTGTCAATCACCCTTTACTCAAAGGTGGTTGAGTAGTCATGTGTGGCCAATTCCCTACCCATCGGTAAGTCATAGGCTCGGACCCATGCGCCGAGCAAAGATCGTCTGCACCCTGGGGCCCGCCACCGATTCCTACGACCAGATCAAGGGCCTGGTCGACGCGGGAATGGACATCGCCCGCTTCAATTTCAGTCACGGCACCCACGCCGAACACGAAGAGCGATACCACCGTGTCCGCAAGGCCTCCGACGAAACCGGCCACAGCGTCGGCGTCCTCGCCGACCTTCAGGGCCCGAAGATCCGGCTCGGCCGCTTCACCGAAGGACCCGTACTCCTCGAACGCGGCGACACGTTCACCATCACCGTGGAGGAAGGCGTCGGCGGCGACCGCCACATCTGCGGCACCACCTACGCCGGCCTCGCCACCGACGTCACCCCCGGCGAACGCGTCCTGGTCGACGACGGCAGGGTCTGCCTGGAGGTCACCGAGGTCGACGGCCCCCGCGTGCACACCCGGGTGGTCGAGGGCGGCATGGTCTCCGACCACAAGGGCCTCAACCTCCCCGGCGTCGCCGTCTCCGTCCCCGCGCTCTCCAAGAAGGACGAGGACGACCTGCGCTGGGCCCTGCGCACCGGCTTCGACGTCGTCGCCCTCTCCTTCGTGCGCAGCGCGCGCGACGTCCTCGACGTGCACCGCATCATGGACGAGGAGGGGCGCCGCCTCCCCGTCATCGCCAAGGTCGAGAAGCCGCAGGCCGTGGAGAACATCGAGGACATCGTCGCCGCCTTCGACGGCATCATGGTCGCCCGGGGCGACCTCGGCGTCGAAATGCCCCTGGAACAGGTGCCGATCGTCCAGAAGCGCGCCATCAAGCTGGCGAAGCGCAACGCCAAGCCGGTCATCGTCGCCACCCAGATGCTCGACTCGATGATCGACAACGCCCGTCCGACCCGCGCGGAGGCCTCCGACGTGGCCAACGCGGTCATCGACGGCACGGACGCGGTGATGCTCTCCGGCGAGACCAGCGTCGGCAGGCACCCGGTCGAGACGGTGCGCACCATGGCCCGCATCGTGGAGGCCGCCGAGGAGGACATCCTCGCCAAGGGCCTGCCCCCGCTGACCGAACGCAACAAGCCCCGCACCCAGGGCGGCGCCGTCGCCCGCGCGGCCGCGGAGATCGGCGACTTCCTCGGAGCGAAGTACCTGGTCGCCTTCACCCAGTCCGGTGACACCGCCCGCCGCCTGTCGCGCTACCGCTCCCCGATCCCGCTCCTCGCCTTCACCCCGGAACCGGCGACCCGCTCCCAGCTCAACCTGACCTGGGGAGTGGAGACCTTCCTCGGCCCGCACGCGGACTCCACGGACGCGATGGTCGACCAGGTGGACGAACTGCTCACCGAGTACGGCCGCTGCCGGAAGGGCGACGTGGTGATCATCACGGCCGGCTCCCCGCCGGGCGTCTCGGGCACGACGAATCTGGTGCGGGTGCACCACATCGGGGAGGAGGAAGAGCGGCGGCGTTAGGCAGGGAGACGTCCGCTGCCTCGGCCTTTGGAATGAAGGAAAAGTGCCCCGGGTGGGATTCGAACCCACGCTGTCGGTGGTTTGAGCACCGTGTCTCTCCCGCTGGACTACCGGGGCTTCCTATAAAACAAAGGTTGACGGTCACCCGCCGTGACCCCACCTTATCGCAGCTAGGTACGCTCTTGTCAGCAGTACCGCCCGCCCCGGAACAAGGAGCGCCCACGTGACCGCCCCCGAGTCGCCCCAGCCCGTAGACGTGCCCGAAGACGACAACTCGCACGTGCCTCCGCTGACGACCCGCGTCGTCATCGCCGAGGACGAGGCGCTCATCCGGCTCGACCTGAAAGAGATGCTGGAGGAGGAGGGGTACTCCGTCGTCGGTGAGGCCGGGGACGGGGAACGTGCCGTGGAGCTGGCCCGGGAGCACCGGCCGGACCTCGTGATCCTGGATGTGAAGATGCCCAAGCTGGACGGCATCTCCGCGGCCGAGAAGATCGCGGAGGAGAGCATCGCGCCGGTGCTGATGCTGACCGCGTTCTCGCAGCGCGACCTGGTGGAGCGGGCGCGGGACGCCGGCGCCATGGCGTATCTGGTGAAGCCGTTCAGCAAGAGCGACGTCGTTCCGGCGATCGAGATGGCCGTCTCGCGGTTCACGGAGCTGAAGGCGCTGGAGAAGGAGGTCGCGGACCTCTCCCAGCGGCTGGAGACGCGGAAGCTGGTGGACAGGGCGAAGTCGGTGCTGCAGACGCAGTACGGGCTGACCGAGCCGGCCGCCTTCCGGTGGATCCAGAAGACGTCGATGGACCGTCGGATGTCGATGCAGCAGGTGGCCGAGGCGGTCATCCAGGACGCCGAGGAGAAGAAGGCGTCCAAGGGCTGACGCCCCGCGCTTGGTGAGGCCCGTGTTCCCCGTGTGCCGGGGGGTGCGGGCCTCGTCGCGTCTTTCACACGGTCGCACGGACCCTGCACAGAACCGACCGGCGAACGGGCCGCGTCCTGTTCTAGGGTGCCGCCAGGCACCGGAACGGGGGTGGAGCCGTGGAGCAGTCGGGGACGGTGCTCGCCGGGCGTATCGCCGAGCGGCGGGCCGGAGTCGGGGACCCGCGGGCGTTGGTCGGCGAGATGCGCAGATCGACGCTGCTGGTCCCGCTGGACGGCGGTGGTCTGTGGAGCGCGCGTTCGGGCGGGGTGCGCTGGGTCTGCGCCTTCACGGACGAGGCGGCGCTGGCGCGGTTCGCCCTGCACCACGCGCCCGGCGGGCGGTCGATGGAGTACGCCGCGCTGCTGGGGGCCCGGATCGTGGACGAGATCGTGCCGTCACTGCGTGAGCCGGCCGACACTACGATCCCGCGACGGCCCGCTATCTCACCGCCGACCCCCTCGGTCTCAGGCCCGCTCCCAATCCGACGACGTACGTGGTCAACCCGCACGTGTGGGCCGACCCGCTGGGTCTGTCCCCCTACCCCTCCCGCGTCGAGGGGGGTGGCTGGGACGTACGCGGGCACAACCCGCTGGACATCGTTCCCGACGACGCCGAGATGCGGATACTCAAGCCGGACCCCAACGGCGGTGCGCAGAAGGGGGTGGAATACAAGTGGGAGGACCCCGTGACGGGCAACAAGGTCCGTCTGCGGGTGCACGACAAGGACGGGACCGCTCCCCCCGGGTCCAACGCGGCGAACGGGGACATCTACCGCATCTCGATCGGCGGTAAGTACCAGGACGAGGCCGGCAACCTGTATCACCGTCAGGTCCACAACCCGAACAGCCCTCACTACAATTCGGACGCGGCCCATGCCACACACATCCCCTGGCCGGCCCAGTTTTCGCTTCCTTACGACTGACGAACGGGTGTTTCACATTGAAGTCCCACGACTTCATCGGCGTCGCGCGAACGATCCTGGTGGCCGACGCCCGGGAACGAGAACGCGCGGCCGACGAAGTGACCGATCACGTGGGTGCGTACACGGCCGCCCAGGTTTCGGCCCTGGCGACGCTGCTGGCGGCGACGGCCGCCTGCGAGACGGAGACCTCCGCCCTGGAAGCCGAGCTGAACGCCTTGATCGAACTCTCGTCGACCGGTCATGTCGGCCTGGACCACCTCTCGCCGCTGCGTGAGATCGTCCTCGGCGACCTTCCTCCGCAGCTCCGCGACTATGTCGGGGATCTGCTCGAAGGCTAGGGCGGAGCGGCCGGCCGACGCCGTCACGCAAGTGGCACCGGGAACGACCGGGGGTCCGCGAGGTCTGCCACCTGCCGACGGGGGGCATCCGCCGTGGACCGCCTCACCGCGGGGGAAACGCGAAGACCGCCACCTCCGTGAGGCGGCGGTCCTCGCGTGCTGTGCCCGCGGCTCAGTCCTCGCCGAGGTAGGCCTTGCGGACCGACTCGTCGTGGAGGAGGTCCTGTCCGGTGCCGGACAGGACGATGTTGCCGACCTCCATGACATGGCCCTGGTCGGCCAGGGACAGGGCGGCCTGGGCGTTCTGCTCCACGAGCAGGATGGTGGTGCCCTGTGCCTTCAGCTCGGCGATCGTCGACATGATCTTCTGCATCATGATCGGGGACAGACCCATGGACGGCTCGTCCAGCATCAGCAGCTTGGGCTGGGACATCAGGGCCCGGCCCATGGCCAGCATCTGCTGCTCACCGCCCGACAGGGTGCCCGCGGCCTGCTTCCGGCGTTCGCCGAGGATCGGGAAGAGGTCGTAGGCGCGCTGGATGTCCTTCTCGATGCCCGGCCTGTCGCTGCGCAGGAAGGCACCGAGGCGGAGGTTGTCCTCGATCGTCATACGGGGGAAGATGTGCCGCCCCTCGGGGGAGTGGGCGAGCCCGAGGGAGACGATCTGGTGGGCGGGGATCTTCTTGAGGGACTTGCCGCCGAACCTGATCTGCCCGCCGACCGGCTTGAGCAGCCCCGAAAGGGTGCGCAGAGTGGTGGTCTTGCCGGCGCCGTTGGTGCCGATGAGGGTGACCACCTGGCCGGCGTCGACCGTGAACGAGATGCCCTTGACGGCCTCGATCTTGCCGTAGGCGACGCGGAGGTCCTCGACCTCGAGCAGTGCGGTCATCGGTCGTTCTCCTTGCCGGCCGCGGTGTCCGTGGTGGTGTCGGCCTGGGCGGCCTCGGCGGCTTCGACCTCGGCGGCCTCCGCCGCTCCGGGGTCGTTCTCGAGCGGCTCGCCCAGGTAGGCGGCGACGACGCGTTCGTCGCCCTGGACGGTGGCGCTGTCGCCCTCGATCAGCTTCTCGCCCTGGACGAGGACGGCGACGCGGTCGCAGAGGTTGAAGATGAACCGCATGTCGTGCTCGATGACGAGGACGGCGATGCCCTGGTCGCGGATGGCGAAGACGAGTTCCTCGGTCGCCCGGGTCTCCTGCGGGTTCATGCCGGCCGTCGGCTCGTCCAGGAGCAGCAGCCCCGGTTCGCTGGCGAGCGCACGGGCGATCTCCAGCTTGCGCTGCTCGCCGTAGGGGAGGTTGCGGGACAGGTGGTCGGCCTTGTCGGCGAGGCCGACGAACTCCAGCAGCTCCAGGGCGCGTGCGCGGGAGGTGGCCTCCGCCCGGTGGAAACCGGGGCCGCGCAGGACGGCCGACCAGAAGCCCTCCTTGGTGCGGGTGTGGCGGCCGACGAGGACGTTCTCCAGGACCGTCATGTTGGCGAACAGCCGGATGTTCTGGAAGGTGCGGGCGATGCCGGCCGCGGTGACCTTGAAGGACTTGGGCGGCAGCACCTTGTCCTTGTAGCGGACCTCGCCCTCGGTCGGCACGTAGAGACCGGTCAGGCAGTTGAAGAAGGTGGTCTTGCCGGCGCCGTTGGGGCCGATGAGACCGACGATCTCCCCGCTGTTGACGGTGAGGTCGACCCCGCGTACGGCGGTGAGCCCGCCGAAGCGCATGGTGACGCCGCGCGCGTCGAGGACCGGGGTGCCGGAGGCGGACGCGCCCGCGGGGGTGTCCTTGGTGGTGGTGTCGGTGGTCATGGTGGTCATGCCCCTGTCTTGCTCAGGACCGCGGGCTCGTCGGCCTTTTCGTGGAACTCGAGCTGCCGGCGCCGGTTGGGGATGAGGCCTTCGGGGCGGAAGCGCATCAGCAGGACGAGCGCGAGTCCGAAGGCGAGGAGCTGGTAGTCGCCGAGGAACTGGAGCTTGTTCGGGATCAGGAAGAGCAGCGCGGCACCGATGAGCGGTCCGGCGATGGTGCCCATGCCGCCGAGGACGACCGCGGCCAGGAGGAAGGCCGAGTTGGGCGGCGTGGTGCCGGCGAACAGGTACTGCTCGGGGGTGACCGTGTACGTCACGTGCGCCTGCACGGTGCCGGCGAGACCGGCGAGGGTGGCGCCGACGGCGAAGGCGATCAGCTTGACCCGGAACCCGTTGATGCCCATGGCCAGGGCGGCGGTCTCGTCCTCGCGGATGGCGACCCAGGCCCGGCCGATGCGGGAGTCGCCGCTGCGCCGGAAGACGAGGACGACCACGGCCGTGATGAGCAGCATCAGGAAGAAGTAGTTGGCGAACCGGCCGATGGTGAAGCCGCCGATGTCGTGCGGGACCCCGAGGTCCCAGCCGAAGATCTTCAGGTCCGGGATGGAGGAGATGCCGTTGGAGCCGTTGGTGAGATCGGGTCCGGAGGTGCCGTCGGTGTTGTTGACGGCGATGCGGAAGATCTCGCCGAAGCCGAGGGTGACGATGGCGAGGTAGTCGCCGCGCAGCCGCAGGGTCGGTGCGCCGATCAGCACGCCGAAGACGAGCGAGGCGGCGGCGCCCACGAGGACGGCGGCCCAGAACGGGAAGTGCACGTCGAACGGGGAGCTGGGGGAGCCGGAGACCAGCGAGGCGGCGTAGGCGCCGACGCCGAGGAAGGCGACGTAACCGAGATCGAGGAGGCCCGCGAGGCCGACGACGATGTTCAGACCGAGGGCGACCGTGGCGAAGATCAGGATGTACACGCCCAGGGTGGCGTACTGGTCGTCGGTCTGCGTGAAGGGGAAGCAGGCCGCCGCGATGAAGGCGCCGCTGATGGTGATGTTCTGGTGCCGCGCGGTGATCTGCGTGGCCTGGCTGATCAGACCGGACTTGTTGAGCGCGGCGAAGCCGAAGCCGGCGGTGATGAGGAAGCCGACGAAGAGTTCGTCGTACTCGGCGCCGATGCCGTACGTGAAGACGAGCAGGGCGACGGCGAGGATGCCGACGATCAGCAGGATCTCGACGTAGGAGGGCAGGGCGCGCACGGGGCGCGGGGTGCCGGAGGCGAAGGCGGCCCTGACCGTCTGCCAGTTCTGGGAGGCGGTGTGCTTGAACTTGTCCAGGCCGGTGTCGTCCGGGTCGAACGGGTCGGGCTCGGGGCGTTCGAAGGGCAGGGCGAGAGCGCCCAGGACCGCGACGAGCGTGGCGGCCGCCGCGACGTAGCCGCCGGGCTCCAGGTTGACCAGGCCGCCGAGCTGGGCGCTGATCGCGATGATCGTGTACCAGGTGGTGGCGAAGGCGGCGAGCGCGGCGAGCTTCACGGCGGCGTCGGCGCCGGCGGGGGCGAGCGCGCGCACGCCCTTGACGCCGTACGACGCGAGGCCGAGCAGGGCGGTGAGGGCGCCGGCGATCAGGACGAGGACCTGGAGGCCGCCCGGGTAGCCGTAGACGGTGAGGTCGCCGGGGAACTCGGCGGTCCAGGTCCAGGCGAGGAAGGTGGAGACGACGGTGAGGACGCCGCCGCCGGTGGCGAGTGCGCGCCCGATGTGCGGGGGTATGCCGATGAGGCCGGAGGTGTCGTCCGCGACGGGGGTGCCCGCGGTCTTCGGAGCGGTGGTCTGTGTGGTCATCGGTGTCACGCCCTGTCCGCAACGCGTTCGCCGAGCAGGCCCTGTGGCCTGACCAGCAGCACGAGGATGAGGAGGATGAAGGCCCAGACGTCCGCCCAGGACTGGCTGCCGAACTTGTCCAGGCCGGGGATGTCGGCGATGTAGGCGGTGGCCAGGGTCTCGGCGATGCCGAGGACGACGCCGCCGATCATGGCGCCGTAGATGTTGCCGATGCCGCCGAGGACGGCCGCGGTGAAGGCCTTCAGGCCGAGGATGAAGCCCATCTTGAAGTCGATCTGGCCGTACTTGAGGCCGTTGGCGACGGCTCCCACGGCGGCGAAGAGGGCACCGAGGGCGAAGGCGACCACGATGATGCGGTCGGTGTTGACGCCCATCAGCTTGGCGGTGTCCGGGTCCTGGGCGGTGGCCTGCATGCCGCGTCCGGTGCGGGTGCGCATCACGAACCAGCCGAGGACCGCCATGCTGATCGGCGCGGCGAGCAGCAGGAAGATGTCGCCGGTGTGGATGGTGACGTCGCCGATGCGGAACGGGCCGCCCTCGATCTGCGGGAAGGGCAGCTTGGACTTGGCGTTCGGGTACCAGGCCCACACCGCCTGCTGCAGCGCGAGGGAGAGGCCGATCGCGGTGATGAGCGGGGCGAGGCGGGGACCGCCGCGCAGCGGACGGTAGGCGAACCGTTCCGCCCCGACGGCGACCGCGACGGAGACCACCATGGCGCCGAGCAGCATCAGCGGCAGGGCCACCCACATGGTGATGCCGTCGGGAAGGATGTACAGGTGGACCGTGAGCGCCCCGAAGGCGCCGACCATGAAGATCTCACCGTGGGCGAAGTTGATGAGCTGGACAATGCCGTAGACCATTGTGTAGCCGATGGCGATCAGCCCGTACATGGATCCCAGTAGCAGGCCGTTGACCAGCTGCTGCGGCAGTTCGTTCACCGCATGTCCTCCGAGACTTTCGGATGTTCGACGGATGTGGCCCGGATGCGAGTCCGCGCGGGGCGCCTGTGGAACAGCGCCCCGCGCGGCTCGTGGGCTGTGGTGCTGGTGGGGGTCAGCCGGTGTAGGTGCCGGACTTCACTGCCTTCCAGGCACCGTTCTCGACGGCGTACACGGTGAGCTGCTTGTTGGTGGCGTCACCGAATTCGTCGAAGGAGACCTTGCCGGTCACTCCGTCGAAGGAGACGTTCTGCATGGCCTCGGTGACCTTGGCCCGGGCGTCCGAGGGGAGCTTTCCGCCGTTGTCGTCGACGACCTTCTTGACGGCCTCGATGATCGACCAGGCGGAGTCGTAGGAGTAGCCGCCGTACGCCTCGTAGGCCTCCTTGTAACCGGCGGCCTTGTAGTTGGCGACGAATTCCTTGGCCGAGGGGAGTTCCTCGACCGGCGCGCCGACGGAGGTGGCGAGGTCACCGGTGCCGCTGGTGCCCGACAGCTTGATGAAGTCGGCGCTGTAGATGCCGTCACCGCCGACCAGCGGAATCTTTGCGCCCGCTTCCTTGATCTGCTTGCTCAGCGGGCCGGCCTGCGGGTATTCACCGCCGTAGTAGACGACGTCGGCGCCGGAGTTCTTGACCTTGGTGGCGACCGCGTTGAAGTCCTTGGTGTCCGGGTTGATGTGCTCGGTGCCCACAACCTTGCCGCCGAGCTTCTTGAACTCCTCGGTGAAGGTGGCCGCGAGACCGGCGCCGTAGGTCTTCTTGTCGTCGATGACGAAGACCTTGCGCTTCTTGGAGTCGTTGTAGACGTACTGCGCGGCGAACGGGCCCTGGACGGCGTCCGTGGTCGCGGTGCGGAAGTACGACTTGTACGGCCGGACCTTCTTGGTCTGCCAGTCCACGCCCTGCGAGAGCGACGGGTTGGTGTTGGCGGGGGAGACCTCGACCAGCTTGGCCGAGTCGAACACCTTCTGCATCGACTCGCCGACCGAGGAGTTCAGCGGGCCGACGACGCCGAGGACGTCCTTGTCGGCGACGAGCTTGGTGGCGTTCTGCTGGCCCACGGAGGGCTGGCCCTGGTCGTCGAGGGCCTCGATCTTGAAGGTGACGCCCTCGACGTACTTCTGCTTGTTGGCGGTCTTCGCCGCGAGGTCCGCCGAGTTCTTGATGCCGAGGCCCAGCGCGGACAGGTCGCCGGTCAGCGGGGCGTCGACACCGATGACGACGGTGGTGCCGCCACCGCTGCCGCCGTTCCCGGAGTCGGAGCCGCCGTCGTCGTCGCGCGAGCCGCAGGCGGTGAGGGTGAGCGCTCCCGCCGCCAGAGCGGCGGTGATGGCGATGAGCGAACGTTGACGCACGATCAGTCCTTTCCCTGGCACAGCCGTTTCCCCGTGGAGACGGCCGAGTCGAGCGCTGGGCCGAAGTGACAATCGGACGGCGCGGTGACTGGCCGTGACTCTAAGCGTGTGTGGGGAACGTGGAGGAGGGTCTGACTCAGGCTGTGACTCTCTTGTTATGACACGCGGTAATGCAGAGCGGTACTGGCTGGGAAGAAGGGAGGAATTCCGGCCGATTCGCCCGGTCCACATACTGAGAACGCGCAGGACCGGCGGCCGTGGTTCAGGCGTGTAAGGCGTTTTGGTGATTACCGGGAATCGTTGCCACAGGCGACCCTCAGGGCCTGGGAGAGGTCCCGCGCATAGCGCTCCCCCAGGATGAAACTGTGGTCCTGTATTGCGCGCGTATTACGCAGCGTTACATCCAGGAAAGGGAGTCCGGGGTTCCGTGGTGCTTTTTCGCATTCCGTCACCCGAAGCGTGACGATGATCTTGCGGGCGGAATGTGACTTTGTCTGGAAAGGTGCCGCCGGTGTCGAGGCCGCCGACAGGCCGGCGTAGGGCTGCGTCACACGCGTCACCGTGACGGGCGGTCCCGACCGCACGCTCAGCAGCACCGCGAAGCTGAAGTCGCCGGTCACCCGGCCTCCGGGGCCGGTCACGGGGTCCAGGTAGAGGACCTCGACCGCCTGGGACGGGTACGGCGCCGGATCGGGCGGCGGCTTCTGCGGCCGGCTCGCGTACAGATGACCGCCGCCCGCCAGGACGAGGAGGGCCGCGACGGCGGCGTGGACGGCGCCGCGGTGGCGTCGGTAGTACCGGCCGATGCGTCCGCGGGGCCGGGCGGCGTACGGCGGGGGCTCCTGCTCCAGGGTGCCCTCGCCCGCCTCGACGGGGCCCGTGCCGCTCACCGCCACGGCCCCTGGCCCGGACCGCCGCCGCGGTGGTGCCCGGCGCACCGGTCGCGGGTGATGCGGTCGATCACCTGCCCTGCGGCACGGTCGCCTTGCTCCCGCCGCACGGGCCGCGCGGCGTCCACGGCCTCGCGCAGGACGTCGTACTGCCGATTGGACAGGCCCATCGACTGGTAGTCGCCGTAGGTGCCTCCCGCCAGCACCTCCCGCGCCCAGTGGGAGACGACGCGCACGCACAACTCCGCCGGGGACACGGGGGGTTGCGTCGACGAGGAGGAGGGCGGGGGGCCGGGGGCGGCGGCCGACGGGGTGCCGGTGCCATGGCCGGTCGCGGCCGAACGGGCGCCGCCCGCAACCGGGTTGCCGCATCCCGACGCCAGCGCGGCCGTCAGCAGCGCCAGTGAGAGCGTGTGCCGGAAGCGGCGCGCGGCGGCCGCCGGCCGAGGGACTCGTCCCCGTTCCATGTCCCGAAGCTAAGGCGGCCCGGCGACGCTGACAATGGTGCCGCCGCGCCGGGCTCAGCCGGCCGCGCCCGCCGGGTCGGCGTCCCGCAGCACGCACGTGAGGCGGGCGGTGCAGACCCGCCGGTCCTGCTCGTCGGTGATCACGATCTCGTACGTGGCCGTCGTACGGCCCCGGTGCACGGGCGTGGCCACGCCGGTGACCAGACCGGAGCGCACCCCGCGGTGGTGGGTGCAGTTCAGGTCGACGCCCACGGCGATCCTGGAGCAGCCGCCGTGCAGCATCGCCCCGACCGACCCCAGCGTCTCTGCCAGCACCGCCGAGGCGCCGCCGTGCAGCAGCCCGTACGGCTGGGTGTTGCCCTCGACCGGCATGGTGCCGACGACCCGCTCCGGGGCCGCCTCCAGGACCTGGACGCCCATCCGCCTCCCCAGGTGCCCCGCGGAGAACAGCGAGGGCAGGTCGACGCCCATCGCGGCCCACTCGTCGATGATCCCCTGCGGGAACTTCACCTGCTGCTGCTCGCCCATGGCCCCGGCTCCGTTCGTTGCGCTCGTCGGTCTGATCCGCCTGTCGGCTCGGCTGAGCGAACGCTCAGTCGGTCGCCGATTGTTCCAGACGGACGACGACGGACTTGCTGGCCGGGGTGTTGCTGGTGTCCGCGGTGGCGTCCAGCGGCACCAGGACGTTGGTCTCGGGGTAGTACGCCGCCGCGCAGCCCCGCGCCGTCGGATAGTGCACGACACGGAAACCGGGCGCCCGCCGCTCCACCCCGTCCGACCACTCGCCGACCAGGTCGACGTACGCGCCGTCCCGGACGTTCAGCCTCTCGGCGTCCTCCGGGTTGACCAGGACGACCCGGCGGCCGTCGCGGATGCCCCGGTAGCGGTCGTCCAGCCCGTAGATCGTGGTGTTGTACTGGTCGTGCGAGCGCAGGGTCTGGAGCAGCAGCCGGCCCTCGGCCAGTTCGGGGTACTCGACGGGCGCGGCGGTGAAGTTGGCCTTGCCGGTGGCCGTCGGGAACCGCCGCTCGTCGCGCGGGGCGTGGGGGAGGGCGAAGCCGCCGGGGCGGGCCACGCGCGCGTTGAAGTCCTCGAAGCCGGGGATCACGCGGGCGATGCGGTCGCGGATCGTCGCGTAGTCCCGCTCGAACTCCTCCCACGGCACCTTGCTGTTCCCGCCGAGCACCCGGCGCGCCAGGCGGCACACGATGGCCGGCTCGGACAGCAGGTGGCGGCTCGCCGGTTCGAGGCGCCCCCGCGAGGCGTGCACCATGCCCATGGAGTCCTCCACGGTGACGAACTGCTCGCCGCCGGCCTGGAGGTCGCGCTCGGTCCGCCCCAGCGTCGGCAGGATCAGGGCACGCGCGCCCGTGACCGCGTGCGAGCGGTTCAGCTTCGTCGACACGTGCACGGTGAGGCGGGCGCGGCGCATCGCGGCCTCGGTGACCTCCGTGTCGGGTGACGCGGAGACGAAGTTGCCGCCCATGGCGAAGAAGACCTTCGCCTCGCCGTCCCGCAGCGCGCGGATGGCCCGTACGACGTCGTAGCCGTGCTCGCGCGGCGGGGCGAAGCCGAACTCCTCCTCCAGGGCGTCCAGGAACGCGGGCGCGGGGCGCTCGAAGATGCCCATCGTGCGGTCGCCCTGCACGTTGGAGTGGCCGCGCACCGGGCACACGCCCGCGCCGGGGCGGCCGATGTTGCCGCGCAGCAGCAGGAAGTTCACGACCTCGCGGATGGTCGGCACCGAGTGCTTGTGCTGGGTCAGGCCCATCGCCCAGCACACGATGACGCGCTCGGAGGCGAGCACCAGGCGCAGCGCCTCCTCGATCTCCGCGCGGGTGAGACCGGTCGCGGTCAGCGTCTCGTCCCAGTCGGCGGCCCGCGCGGCCTCGGCGAACTCCTCGAAGCCGTGCGTGTGTTCGCGGACGAACGCCTCGTCGACCGCGCCCTCGGTCTCCAGGATCAGCTTGTTCAGCAGCCGGAACAGGGCCTGGTCGCCGCCGAGGCGGATCTGGAGGAACAGGTCGGTGAGCGCGGCTCCGGTGGTCAGGCCCTTCGGCGTCTGCGGGTTCTTGAAGCGCTCCAGACCCGCCTCCGGCAGCGGGTTGACGCTCACGATCCGGGCGCCGTTCGCCTTGGCCTTCTCCAGCGCGGAGAGCATCCGCGGATGGTTGGTGCCCGGGTTCTGGCCGGCCACGATGATCAGATCGGCCTTGTACAGGTCCTCCAGCAGGACGCTGCCCTTGCCGACGCCGATGGTCTCGGACAGGGCCGAACCGGACGACTCGTGGCACATGTTGGAGCAGTCCGGCAGGTTGTTGGTGCCCAGCTCACGCGCGAAGAGCTGGTAGAGGAACGCCGCCTCGTTGCTGGTGCGCCCGGAGGTGTAGAAGACGGCCTCGTCGGGGGAGGAGAGGGCGCCGATCTCCTCGGCGACGATGTCGAAGGCGCGCTCCCAGGTGACCGGCTCGTAGTGCTCGCCGCCCTCCGGGAGGTACACGGGGTGCGTGAGCCGGCCCTGCTGGCCCAGCCAGTAGCCGCTGCGGGCCGCGAGGTCGGCCACGGAGTGCTTGGCGAAGAACTCGGGGGTGACGCGGCGCAGGGTGGCCTCCTCGGCCACGGCCTTCGCGCCGTTCTCGCAGAACTCCGCGGTGTGCCGGTGCTCCGGCTCGGGCCAGGCGCAGCCGGGGCAGTCGAAGCCGTTCTTCTGGTTGACGCTCAGCAGCGTCAGCGCGGTCCGCCTCACCCCCATCTGCCGCTGCGCGATGCGCAGGGTGTGCCCGATGGCCGGGATGCCCGCCGCCGCGTGCTGGGGGCCGGTGACCCGCGGCGCGTCCTGGACCGGGTCACTCTCGGGCGGCTTCGTGGCCATCGCGCGCTCCTTCGCGTACACGTGTGAGGTACGTCTCCGATCCTCGCACGCGCCACCGACAGCGACGCGGGCCGGGCGGGCCGGGGCCCGGCGGCGGCGCTCGCGGCGACCGGAGGCGGACGCTGCCGCTCCGGTCCGGCGGCGAGCGCGGGGACGGCTGTCAGTGGCACGTGGCAGGATCGGGGACGTGGCAGAGACAGCATCGAAGAAGACCGACAGCACCTCCGGCGGCGCCCGCCCGCGCCTGATGCTCATGGACGGGCACTCGCTGGCGTACCGCGCGTTCTTCGCGCTGCCCGCGGAGAACTTCACGACCGCGACGGGCCAGCCGACCAACGCGATCTACGGCTTCGCGTCGATGCTGGCCAACACGCTGCGTGACGAGGCGCCCACGCACTTCGCGGTGGCGTTCGACGTCTCCCGCAAGACCTGGCGCTCCGAGGAGTTCACGGAGTACAAGGCGAACCGCTCCAAGACCCCGGACGAGTTCAAGGGCCAGGTCGAGCTGATCGGCGAGCTGCTCGACGCGATGAACGTCACGCGCTTCGCCGTCGAGGGCTTCGAGGCCGACGACGTCATCGCCACGCTCGCCACGCAGGCCGAGGCCGAGGGCTTCGAGGTGCTGATCGTCACCGGCGACCGGGACTCCTTCCAGTTGGTCAGCGAGCACACCACGGTGCTGTATCCGACCAAGGGCGTCTCCGAGCTGACCCGGTTCACCCCGGAGAAGGTCGTCGAGAAGTACGGGCTGACCCCCGCCCAGTACCCCGACTTCGCCGCGCTGCGCGGCGACCCGTCGGACAACCTGCCGGGCATCCCGGGCGTCGGCGAGAAGACGGCCGCGAAGTGGATCAACCAGTTCGGGTCGTTCGCGGAGCTGGTGGAGCGCGTCGACGAGGTCAAGGGCAAGGCCGGGCAGAATCTGCGCGACCACCTGGAGTCCGTCAAGCTCAACCGCCGGCTCACCGAGCTGGAGCGGCGGGTGGAGCTGCCGAAGACGGTCACCGACCTGGAGCGTCCCGCGTACGACCGCAAGGGCGTGGCGATGATCCTGGACACCCTGGAGATCCGCAACCCGTCCCTGCGCGAGCGCCTCTTCGCCGTCGACCCGGGCGGCGAGGAGGCCGAGGCGGCACCGGTCGTCGCGGACGGCGTGGAGCTGGACGGCACGGTGCTGGGCACGGGCGAGGTGGCCGGCTGGCTCGCCGAGCACGGCACCCGGCCCCTCGGTGTGGCCACGGTCGACACCTGGGCGCTGGGCACCGGATCGGTCGCCGAGGTCGCGCTGGCCGCGTCCGACGGCAAGGCCGCCTGGTTCGACCCGTCCGAGCTGGACGAGGCCGACGAGCGGGCGTTCGCGGGCTGGCTGTCCGACGCGGACCGGCCGAAGGTCCTCCACAACGCCAAGGGCGCGATGCGCGTCTTCGCCGAGCACGGCTGGAGCGTCGCCGGCGTCGCCATGGACACCGCGCTCGCCGCCTACCTGGTCAAGCCGGGCCGCCGCTCCTTCGACCTGGACGCGCTGTCCCTGGAGTACCTGCACCGCGAGCTGGCCCCCGCCGCCGCGGCCGACGGCCAGCTCGCCTTCGGCGCGGACGACGCCGCCGAGGCCGAGGCGCTGATGGTGCAGGCCCGAGCGATCCTCGACCTGGGCGAGGCCTTCGAGGGACGCCTGCGGGAGGTCGGCGCCGCGGACCTGCTGCGCGACATGGAGCTGCCGACGTCCGCGCTGCTGGCCCGCATGGAGCGGCACGGCATCGCGGCCGACCGGGAGCACCTGAGGGCGATGGAGCAGATGTTCGCGGGCGCCGTCCAGCAGGCCGTCAAGGAGGCCCACGATGCGGCCGGACGCGAGTTCAACCTGGGCTCGCCCAAGCAGCTCCAGGAAGTGCTCTTCGGCGAGCTGAACCTGCCCAAGACGAAGAAGACCAAGACCGGTTACACGACGGACGCCGACGCCCTGGCCTGGCTGGCGACGCAGACCGACAACGAACTGCCGGTGATCATGCTCCGGCACCGTGAGCAGGCCAAGCTGCGCGTCACCGTCGAGGGCCTGATCAAGACGATCGCCGCGGACGGCCGCATCCACACCACGTTCAACCAGACGGTGGCCGCGACGGGCCGGCTGTCCTCGACCGACCCGAACCTGCAGAACATCCCGGTCCGCACGGACGAGGGCCGGGCGATCCGCCGCGGCTTCGTCGTCGGCGAGGGCTTCGAGTCGCTGATGACCGCCGACTACAGCCAGATCGAACTGCGCGTGATGGCCCACCTCTCCGAGGACGCGGGCCTGATCGAGGCGTTCACCTCCGGCGAGGACCTGCACACCACCGCGGCCGCGCAGGTGTTCTCCGTCGAGCAGTCGGCGGTGGACGCGGAGATGCGCCGCAAGATCAAGGCCATGTCCTACGGCCTGGCGTACGGCCTGTCGGCCTTCGGCCTGTCCCAGCAGCTCAACATCGAGGCGGCCGAGGCCAGGGGCCTGATGGACGCCTACTTCGAGCGGTTCGGCGGCGTACGGGACTATCTGCGCCGGGTCGTCGACGAGGCACGGGCCACCGGGTACACGGCGACCCTCTTCGGCCGCCGCCGCTACCTCCCCGACCTCAACAGCGACAACCGCCAGCGCCGCGAGGCGGCCGAGCGCATGGCCCTCAACGCCCCGATCCAGGGCACGGCGGCGGACATCGTCAAGATCGCCATGCTCAACGTCGACAAGGCGCTGCGCGAGGCGGACCTCAAGTCCCGCATGCTGCTCCAGGTGCACGACGAAATCGTGCTGGAGATCGCCCCCGGCGAGCGGGCGGCAGCGGAGGAACTCGTCCGCCGCGAAATGGCGAACGCCGTCACCCTCAGGGTCCCCCTGGGCGTCTCGGTCGGCTCGGGCCCGGACTGGGAGTCCGCCGCGCACTAGCCTCCGGCGCGGTTCGAGGCAGGGGCGGGGAGCAGGCGTTCCCCGCCCGGACGCCCCGCCCCCGGTACTCCCTCCGCTGCCGGCCGCCCGGCGCCGCCTGCGCCGGCCCGCCCTCGGCGTCAGCGTGCTCGAGCGCGTGGGGCCTGCGCGTCGGTGCCGGTGTGGCGCCTGGTCGGCGTGCGTCCCGACGCCTGCCCGTCGCGTGCGTCGGCCCCGCCCCTCGGGGTCCGTGCCGCGAGCGCGGTCGGCCTGCCCGGCGGCCCCCCCGTGCGCTCATCGCCGTCCGTCCGCATCGTGACGCCGGTGCGCCGAGCGCCGTCGGTCCGCTCCCCGTCTGCGCGGCGCCCGCCGCCCGCAGGGCACCGTCACTCAGGTGGCCCCCGCGGACAAGCCGCGCCCCGGGGGGCCCGTGAGGATGCGGGCATGGGTATACGCATGCTCCACCACCGGACGACACCGGCACGGGCAAGCACAGACGGACCCGCCCGCGTGCCACTCCTACGGGTCCCGGTCTTCGCACCGGGCGCAAGTACGGGCCGCACCCCCGCCACATTCGCGGCGGCCCTGGGCCGCACCGCCGCCGACCTCCGCCGCAGGCTCGTCCGCCGGGACCCGGCGGACGCGGCGCCCCCGCGCGGCACACCCGCCTGGCGCCTGTGGGCCGACCTGGCCCGCGGCTACCTGGCGCTCGCCCTCACGCTGCTGCCGCAGCCCCGCCCCGCCCGCACCTTCACCGTGTTCGTCGCGCCCGCCGACACCCTCAGCGCGCGACCCGCCGGTCCGGCACCGCACCGGCGTCTTCCGGGACGGCGGGACGCGGGGCCGGACGCCGCGCCCTGATCCCCACGGCACACAGCAGCAGCGCCGGGACCAGCCCCGCGCCCGCCCCGAAACAGACCGTGGGGATGAGTTCCCACGGCTTGGCGACCGCACCCCAGTGGTCCCACCACCGGGTCGCCCGCTGCACCGCCCCGGCCACCGCGCACCCGGCGAGCACCGCCCCCGCCCAGCACCGGTCCCGTACCGAGAGCACCGGGACGCCCGGTGGCCCGGCCGGGGCCTGCCGCCGGAGCGCCCGCACCACGAACACGGCGATCACGACCGCGGCCACCGCCGAACCCCCGTACTGCAGGTACCAGTACAGCGGCGAACCCGCGATCTCCCGGCCCAGCGCGGGAAACACCCGCATCCCCCACCGGTCGAGGTGCGTGAACGCGTCCCACACCACGTGCGTCAGCGCACCCAGCGCCGCCGACACGTACCACCACCCGGCAAGAGACGGCCGGACATCCGCGCGTACGGCTCCGCAGCGCAGCAGCGCCGCGACCCGTCCCTGCCGGGACCGCGGCAGCAGCGCCACCAACGGCTCACGGACCAGCAGCCACAGCCCCACCAGCGCCCAGGCGAGGACCACGTCGATCGTGAGGACGCCGGGGAAGGAGTGCGTCACGTCCCCGAACTCCATCGCACCGGACAGGAAACTCGCCGCGTAATAGGTGAGATCGGGCGCGAACGACCCCGCGACCATGACCGCCGGCACCAGGCGCCCCCGCCCGGTCCCGTCGCCGCGCACGGCGGGCAGCACGGCGGCCGCATGACTGAGGGTGAAGGGCAACGCTGCTCCTCATATGGCCAACTGGTGAATATCGGGCACGAACGGGTGCCCGTGCAAAGCAAGTTGTCGTAGGGTCGCCTGCGGCACCGTACGGGTCGAAGGGACGCTCGTCGTGCTCGGACGGTTGCGGGTACAACCCTCGGCCCGGGCCGCTCGTCACTCCACAGCGAGTACGGCGCGCGAGCACCACGGCCGGGCCGGGCGGAGACGGACGACGGAGACGGACGCGCGGGCGTCCACGGGAGGGGTCATTCTATGGCGGCGCAGTTCGACAGGAGGCTCCGCAAGGCGGCGGTCACCACCACCGTGGCAGCGGTCGCGGTCGCGGCCCTGTCCGCGTCCCAGGCCCCCGACGTGACCGCCGACGGCAACGGCAGGCGGACCACCGCCGACAGCGCGCCCTCGCCCTCCGCGCCCTCCGGCGACAGTGCCACCGGCAACTCGCCCTATTACACCGACCTGCCGCCGCTCAACAGTCCGAGCCCCGCACCCACGATCGGTACCCCCGTTACCCGCGGCCCCGCCGAGGCGGGCATACCCGCGACCGTCCTGGACGCGTACAAGAAGGCGGAGTCGGCGCTGCGCGAGGCCAAGCCCGGCTGCAACCTCCCGTGGCAACTCCTCGCCGCCATCGGCAAGGTGGAGTCCGGTCAGGCCCGCGGCGGCCGCGTCGACGCGAACGGCACCACCATCGGTCAGATCATCGGCCCGCAGCTCGACGGCAACGGCTTCGCCCTCATCAAGGACACCGACAACGGCGTCTACGACGGCAACAGCAGCTACGACAACGCCGTCGGCCCCATGCAGTTCATCCCGTCCACCTGGTCCTGGGCCGCCCGCGACGGCAACGGCGACGGCAAGAAGGATCCCAACAACGTCTACGACGCCGCCCTCGCCGCCGGTCACTACCTGTGCCGCAACGGCTGGGACCTGTCCGTCCAGTCCGACCTGAACCGCGCCATCCTCAGTTACAACAACTCGCAGGACTACCTGCACACGGTCCTGTCCTGGCTCGAGTACTACCGCAGGGGCACCCACGAGATTCCCGACGGCACCGGCGCGCTGCCGTCGGGCCGCAGCGACAACACCCCCGGCGCCGGACCGAGCCCGTCGCCCGGGGGCACCGGCACGCCCGGCTCCGCCGGATCCTCGGGCCCCGGCACGCCGACACCGAACCCGCCGGCCGCCAACCCGCCCGGTAAGCCCTCGCAGCCCGGCACCACGCCCCCCGGCACCACGCCCCCCGGCACCACGCCCCCCGGCGCCACCCCGCCGCCGAGTCCGGGGACCGAGACGCCCACCGACACGGTGCGCCGCCTGGAGAACGCCGGCACCGGCCGCCTCGGCGCCGTCGCGGGCAGCGCCTTCGCCGAGCGGATCAGCACACGGGCCGAGACCGGGGACGGCGAGCCCGTCGCCAAGGTGCGCATCCGCTTCACGATCATCGGCGACACGGACGCCACCTTCACCGGCGGCGAGAAGGTCGCCACCGTCGTCACCGGCAGCGCCGGAGTGGCCGCGGCGCCCGCACTGCGCGCCGGGGAGAAGACGGGCGCGTTCACCGTCCGGGCCACCGTCGTCGGCCGCACCCTGCCCGGCCTCGACTACCGGGCCACCGTCACCGAGCGCGTCGCCGACGCCCTCACCCGCACCGGCGACACGGCGCTCACCTGCACCGCGGGCGGCGAGTTCGCCGACCCGGTCGCGGTGAGGGCCACCTACAAGGGCGCCGCCGCGGGGGAGGTCGCCGTCGCCGCCACGCTCGTCAAGTCGGCGCTCGATGCGGCCGAGAACGACAAGGGCCCCTACTTCAAGGACGCCGACGGCAAGGCCGTGCGCACCCTGACCGGACTGCGGACCGACGCCGAGGGCCGGCTGACGCTGCCGAAGCTGTACGCGGACGACACGGCCGGCACGTTCGTGCTGCGACTGACCACCGCGGGCGGTGCCACGCTCGACGTCGAGCTGACGGTCGAGGCGGCGGCCGAGCCGGAGCCGTCGCCGACCCCGTCCACCGACGGCTCGTCGAGCCCCTCGGCCGAACCGTCGACGGAGCCGGCCACGACGGAGCCCACCGCCTAGGCGCCCGCAGGTCCAGGCACCCACCGGGGCGTCGCGCCGTCGTGGCGTGGCGCCCCCGGCCGTACGTCGCCGCGGACCGTCACGACCCGGCCGCGGACTCCCGCCCGAGCCGCGCCTTGGTGTGCCGCGTCGGCCGCGCCGAGGCCGGGTCCTCGGGCCACGGATGCTTCGGGTACCGGCCGCGCAGTTCCGCCCGTACGCCCCTGTAGCCGTCCCGCCAGAAGGAGGCCAGGTCGGCGGTGACCGCGGCCGGACGGCCGGCGGGGGAGAGGAGGTGGACGAGGAGGGGCACCCCGGCGATCTCGGGCGACCGCTGGAGCCCGAACATCTCCTGCAGCTTCACCGCGAGCACGGGCCGTTCCGGGTCGTCGTAGTCGATCCGGACGCGGGACCCGCTGGGCACGGTGATCCGTTCCGGGGCGAGTTCGTCCAGCCGCGCCGCCTCGCCCGAGGCCCAGGGCAGCAGCCGCGCGAGTGCCTGCCCGGCGTCGATCCGCGCCAGGTCGGCGCGCCGGCGGGCCCGGCCGAGCTCCGGCTCCAGCCACTCGTCCACGCGCGCGTGGAGCGCGTCGTCCGAGACGTCCGGCCAGGGCTCGCCCAGGTGCAGCCGCAGGAACGCGAGCCGCTGCCGCAGCACCAGGGCATCGGCCGACCAGCGCAGCAGCCCGAGGCCCTCCTGCCGCAGCCCCTCCAGCAGGGCGTCCCGTACGAGCCCGGGGGCGGCGTCGGCCGGCGGCCCCACGGACAGCTCGACGGCCCCCAGCCGTTCGACCCGCCGGGCCACCACGTCGCCGTCGGCCCAGTGCACCTCGTCCCGCTCCGCCAGCAGCGCGCCCGCCGCGAGCCGGGCCGTCGCCTCGTCGACCACCGCCCCGAGCCGCACGCGCGCGTGCCCCCGGCCCACGGGCCGGTCGGCCACGGCCACGGCGATCCACGGCGCGTCCCGCAGCCGGGACCCCTCCGGCAGCTCCGCCCGTGTTCCGGAGACCATCAGATACGACCCCCCGTCCTTCCGGGCCACCCGCTCGGGAAACGCGAGAGCGACCACGAGCCCGACGAGCGCGTCCTCCGGAAGCCCGGCGCCGGCCCCGCGACGCCCACGGAGCCCCGCCCGGCCCCCGCCGCCCTCCGCCCCGGCGCCGGTGTCCTCGGCCCGGCGGTCCCGCGAGGCGGCACCGCGCGCCCGGTCCCCCCGGGCACCGTCGTCGTCCGGCACGGCTTCCCCCGCCCCGCGACCGCCCTCCGTCCGGCCGCCGTGGCGGGGGCTCTCCGACGAGGCGCCCCGCGCCCGGCCACCCTCCTCGGCGCGGCCGGAACGACCACCGGCCTCCACCGGACCACCACGGCCGCCGGCCTCGACTTCTGTGCCCTCCCCGCGCCCGCCCTGCCCACCGGCGCCGTCCCCCGCGCCCGGCCACGTACCGGCGTCATCGTCGTCCGGTGCCCCCGCGCCCCGTACGCCGTACTCCGTCGCCGCCGACCGCAGGCGGCGGGCCTCCGTCCGCCACCGGGCCGCGTACGCGTCGCCTGCGCGCCGGGCGGTGCGCAGCGCGGACGCCAGGTCGTCCCCGTACTCCCGCGGAGGCTCCTCGCTGAGCAGCGCGACCACCTCCGCCACCGCTCCGGAGCCGCCCGCGTCGAGCAGCGCCCGTCCCAGCCGGGGATGCACCCCCAGCCGCGACAGCCGCACGCCCCGTTCGGTGCCCCGCCCCGCCGCGTCCACCGCGCCCACGGCCGCCAGCACCGACCGCGCCGCCGCCATCGCCCCGCCCGGCGGCGGATCCAGCAGCGCCAGCCCGGAGGCGTCCGGGTCGCCCCAGCACGCCGCCTGCAGAGCGAACGCCGTCAGGTCGGCCACCTTGATCTCCGGCGACGGGAAGGCCGGTACCCGGGCGTCCTCCGCCTCCGTCCAGCAGCGGTAGACCGTGCCGGGAGCCTCACGCCCCGCCCGCCCGGCCCGCTGCCGTGCCGCGGCCCGCGAGGCGCGCACCGTGGTCAGCGCGCTCAGCCCCCGTGCGTGGTCCACCCGCGGCTCACGCGCCAGCCCGGCGTCCACGACCACCCGCACACCCGGCACCGTCAGCGAGGACTCCGCGACCGAGGTCGCCAGCACGACCCGACGCCCCGCCCCCGGGGACAGCACCGCGTCCTGCACGGCGGCCGGCGCCCGCCCGTGCACCTGGAGCACCTCGACGTCCCCGAGGCCGCCCAGCAGCCCCGCGACCCGGGTGATCTCCCCGACGCCCGGCAGGAAGCACAGCACGTCCCCGTCCCGCTCGGCCAGCGCCCGCCGGACCACCGACGCCACGTGCGCGAGCAGCGCCGGATCCACCCGCATTCCGTGCGGCGGCCGCACGGGACGCGCCGGCGGCGCCCACACCACCTCCACGGGGTACGACACCCCGCGCGCCTCCACGACCGGCGCTCCGCCCAGCAGCCGCGCCCAGCCCTCCGCGTCCGTCGTCGCCGACGCGGCCACCAGCCGCAGCTCCGGCCGGAGCGTCTGCCGCACGTCCCACAGGAACGCCGCCGTCGTGTCCGCGTCCAGGTGCCGCTCGTGGCACTCGTCCAGCACCACCGCGTCGACACCCGTCAGCTCCTGGTCCCGCTGGAGCCGCTGGAGCAGCACTCCGGTCGTGACGACCTCCACGCGCGTGTGCCGCCCGACCACCCGCTCCCCGCGCACCGTGTACCCGACGCCCGCGCCGGGCCTCTCGCCCAGCAGCCACGCCATCCGCCGGGCCGCCGCCCGCGCCGCGATCCGCCGCGGCTCGGCCACGACCACGCGCCGCGCGGGCCCCTCGCCCAGCAGCCCGGCCAGCGCGAGCGGCACCAGCGTGGTCTTGCCGGTGCCGGGCGGGGCGACCAGCACCGCGGTGCCGGGGCCGTCCAGGGCCTCGCGGAGGGCGGGCAGGGCATCGCGTACGGGGAGGGCGTCCAGGGCGTCGTAACGGATCACGCCCCCAGTGTCGTACGCCGGCGAAACCGTCCCCACGCACGCGTGCCCGGTGCGAGCGGGTCAGTCCCGCTCGCACACGAAGATCGCCGTGCCGGGGATCAGATGGCCGCGCAGCGGCGACCAGCCGCCCCACTCGGACGTGTTCCAGTCCGGCCACTCCGGCTCCACCAGGTCCACCAGCCGGAACCCCGACGTGACGACGTCCCGCACCCGGTCGCCGAGCGTCCTGTGGTGCTCGACGTACACCGCGCGGCCCTCGTCGTCCTGCTCGACGTACGGCGTGCGGTCGAAGTAGGAGGCGGACACCGAAAGCCCCTCGGGGCCCGGCTCGTCCGGGAAGGCCCAGCGCACCGGATGGGTCACCGAGAAGACGAAACGCCCCCCGGGCCGCAGCACCCGGCGCACCTCCCGCAGCACCAGCCGCGGATCGGCGACGAACGGCAGCGCCCCGTACGCCGAGCACGCCAGGTCGAAGGAGGCGTCCGCGAAGGGCAGCACGGCCGCGTCGGCGCAGACCAGGGGGAACGAGCCCCCGATGCGCAGCGCGTGCTGGAGCTGGCGGTGGGAGAGGTCCAGGGCCACCGGACGCGCGCCCTGGGCGGCCAGCCAGCGCGCGCACTGGGCGGCTCCGGCACCGATCTCCAGGACGTCCTTGCCCTTCAGGTCCTCCACCGGGCCGAGGAGCTGGGCCTCCACCTCGTCGAGGCCCTCGGGACACCACACGAAGCGGTCGTCGCCGAGGAAGGTGCCGTGCTCGATCTGGTACTCGTCCGCGTTCCGGTCCCACCAGCCGCGGTTGGCGCGGGCGCTCTCCGTGACACCGGCGGCACGCCGAGTGGCCTCGGGTTCCGTCTCTTCCGCTGCGGACGTTGCGGGCTCTTGGATGACCGGCTCCCTCGTACTAGTCTGCGGCTCTTCCGGGTGGCTGCGCCCTGGTGTCGCACGGGACGCCATGGGGTCCACGTGGCCTCCGGAGACGGCACTTGCGCCGGATATGCGGCGATCTGCCCCGGGTGTGCGGCTTCGCGCATTGACCATGCCCGGCCGCCCCCGTATGCTACAAGTTGCGCTGCGGGCCTGCGCACCTCAGACGTAGCAGGTCGCGCTCGCATCTGTTGTATGTCCCCTCGGTTCTCGGGGCGCCACAAGTATTTCCGTGTGGTGCTTCTTTGGCTGTCCGGCTTCTGCAGAGCGAAACGGGCTCCCGGCGTAAGCAGTACCTACGACTTCAATGTCCGTACCGGAGCCCTTTCCCACATGACGAGCAGCACCGAGACCACCGCCACCACCCCGCAGGTTGCGGTCAACGACATCGGTAACGAGGAAGCCTTCCTCGCAGCGATCGACGAGACGATCAAGTACTTCAACGACGGCGACATCGTCGACGGCGTCATCGTGAAGGTCGACCGGGACGAGGTCCTGCTCGACATCGGTTACAAGACCGAAGGTGTCATCCCGAGCCGCGAGCTCTCGATCAAGCACGACGTCGACCCCAACGAGGTCGTCGCCGTCGGTGACGAGATCGAGGCCCTGGTCCTCCAGAAGGAGGACAAGGAAGGCCGCCTGATCCTCTCGAAGAAGCGCGCCCAGTACGAGCGTGCCTGGGGCACCATCGAGAAGATCAAGGAAGAGGACGGCATCGTCACCGGTACCGTCATCGAGGTCGTCAAGGGTGGTCTCATCCTCGACATCGGCCTCCGCGGCTTCCTCCCGGCCTCCCTGGTCGAGATGCGCCGCGTCCGCGACCTCCAGCCCTACGTGGGCAAGGAGCTCGAGGCGAAGATCATCGAGCTGGACAAGAACCGCAACAACGTGGTCCTGTCCCGCCGTGCCTGGCTGGAGCAGACCCAGTCCGAGGTGCGCCAGACGTTCCTCACCACCCTCCAGAAGGGTCAGGTGCGCTCCGGCGTCGTCTCCTCGATCGTCAACTTCGGTGCCTTCGTGGACCTGGGTGGCGTCGACGGTCTGGTCCACGTCTCCGAGCTGTCCTGGAAGCACATCGACCACCCGTCCGAGGTTGTCGAGGTCGGCCAGGAAGTCACCGTCGAGGTCCTCGACGTCGACATGGACCGCGAGCGCGTCTCCCTGTCGCTGAAGGCGACCCAGGAAGACCCGTGGCAGCAGTTCGCCCGCACCCACCAGATCGGCCAGGTCGTGCCCGGCAAGGTCACGAAGCTGGTTCCGTTCGGTGCGTTCGTCCGCGTGGACGAGGGCATCGAGGGTCTGGTCCACATCTCCGAGCTGGCCGAGCGCCACGTGGAGATCCCGGAGCAGGTCGTCCAGGTCAACGACGAGATCTTCGTCAAGGTCATCGACATCGACCTCGAGCGTCGCCGCATCAGCCTCTCGCTGAAGCAGGCCAACGAGGCCTTCGGTGCCGACCCGTCGGCGGTCGAGTTCGACCCGACCCTGTACGGCATGGCCGCGTCCTACGACGACCAGGGCAACTACATCTACCCCGAGGGCTTCGACCCCGAGACCAACGACTGGCTCGAGGGCTACGAGAAGCAGCGCGAGGAGTGGGAGCGCCAGTACGCCGAGGCGCAGACCCGCTTCGAGCAGCACCAGGCGCAGGTCATCAAGTCCCGCGAGGCGGACGAGAAGGCCGCTGCCGAGGGTGGCGACACCGCGGGTGCGGCTCCGGCCGCGTCCGGTGGCGGTTCGTACTCCTCCGAGGGTGGCGACAACTCCGGCGCCCTGGCGTCGGACGAGGCGCTGGCGGCGCTGCGCGAGAAGCTGGCCGGCGGCCAGAGCTGATCGCGGGCCGCTGAGGCCTGAGCGTTGACCGAGGGGCCGTACCTTTCCGAGGTGCGGCCCCTCGGTGCTGTCCGGGTGCAGTGACCCTGCTGTCCGCCGGGGCCCGCTGCGACTCCGCTTTCAAGATCACAGCGCTCTCCGTGGGGAATGTCCGCCCCCGTCCCCGCGTTGTCACCTGTGAACACGAGGAGGGGAGCAGTCACTGTGCTTGATCCGCAGGGTTTGTACACATGGGAGCCGAAGGGCCTGGCAGTGGTCGACATGGCACTCGCCCAGGAGTCGGCCGGGCTGGTCATGCTCTACCACTTCGACGGATACATCGACGCCGGGGAGACCGGCGACCAGATCGTCGACCAGGTGCTGGACTCACTGCCCCACCAGGTCGTCGCACGCTTCGACCACGACCGTCTCGTGGACTACCGGGCCCGCCGCCCGCTGCTGACCTTCAAACGCGACACCTGGGCCGACTACGAGGAGCCCACCCTCGAGGTGCGGGTCGTCCAGGACGCCACCGGCGCGCCCTTCCTGCTGCTGTCCGGCCCCGAACCGGACGTCGAGTGGGAGCGCTTCGCCGCCGCCGTGACGCAGATCGTCGAGCGGCTCGGCGTCCGCCTGGCGGTCAACTTCCACGGCATCCCCATGGGCGTCCCGCACACCCGCCCCGTCGGCATCACGCCGCACGGCAACCGCACCGACCTGGTCCCGGGCCACCGCAGCCCCTTCGAGGAGGCGCAGGTGCCCGGCAGCGCCGCGGCACTGGTCGAGTACCGGCTCATGCAGGCCGGCCACGAGGTGCTGGGCGTCGCTGCGCACGTGCCGCACTACATCGCCCGCTCCGCCTACCCCGACGCCGCGCTGACCGTGCTGGAGGCCATTACGGCGGCGACCGGGCTGGTCCTGCCCGGCATCGCGCACGCCCTGCGCACGGAGGCGCACCGCACCCAGACCGAGATCGACCGGCAGGTCCAGGAGGGCGACGAGGAACTCACCGTGCTCGTCCAGGGCCTGGAGCACCAGTACGACGCCGCCGCGGGCGCCGAGACCCGGGGCAACATGCTCGCCGAGCCGGTCGAGATCCCGTCGGCGGACGAGATCGGCCGCGAGTTCGAACGGTTCCTGGCCGAGCGCGAGGGCGAGGCCTGAGGCCGGGAGCCCGCGGCGCGGCGCCCCGTCCGAGGCGCCGTCATCGGCAGGCCCTAAGCTTCCGCCCATGCTGAAGGTGGGCCTGACCGGCGGGATCGGCGCCGGCAAGAGCGAGGTGTCCCGGCTGCTCGTCGAGCACGGCGCCGTACTGATCGACGCGGACCGGATCGCGCGCGAGGTCGTCGCGCCGGGCACCCCGGGGCTCGCGTCGGTCGTGGAGGCGTTCGGCGAGGACGTGCTCGCCGCCGACGGCAGCCTCGACCGGCCGAAGCTGGGCTCGATCGTCTTCGCGGACGCGGAGAGACTGGCCGTGCTCAACTCGATCGTGCACCCCCTCGTCGGCGCCCGCTCCCGCGAACTCGAACAGGCCGCCGCCCCGGACGCCGTCGTCGTCCACGACGTCCCGCTGCTGACGGAGAACGGCCTCGCGCCGCTGTACGACCTCGTCGTCGTCGTGGACGCGGACCCCGCGACCCAGCTCGACCGGCTCGTGCGGCTGCGCGGCATGACGGAGGAGGACGCCCGCGCACGCATGGCCGCCCAGGCGACGCGTGAACAGCGCCGGGCGGTCGCGGACGTCGTCATCGACAACGACGTCCCGCTGGAGGAGCTGCGGCGGCGTGTGGACGAGGTGTGGGCGGAGCTGCTGCGGCGGGCGCGCACGTCCGTGTGATGCCCCGCCGAGGGCCTCGCGGCCGTGGTCGTCCCCGGAATAGCGGCCTTCACGCGGGCGTTGACCTCCTCCAGCGAGGGAAGGAATCAGCCGTGCCCGAGACCAGCGGTTCGAACGGACGGACTCCGGAGACGAACGTCATCGACTTCCGCGCCGCCGAGCAACTGCTCGCCGCGCGGGACCCGCGGGGCGCGGTGAAGCTCCTCGACGCGGTGATCGCCGCGCACCCCGAGAGCACCGCGGCACGGCTGCTGCGGGCTCGTGCCTTCTTCGCCGCGGCGCAGCTCCGACCCGCCGAGCTGGAGTTCACCATCGTCCTGGAACGCGAGCCGGACAACGCCTTCGCGCACTTCGCCCTGGCCCGCACCTTCGAACGCCGGGGCTGTCCCGACCAGGCCAGGCGCCACTTCCGGCTGGCGGCGGCCTTGGACCCGAACCCGGAGTATCTCCAGCAGGCGCGGTTCGATTCCTGACCCCTCTCGACAGCCTCGGCTTCGTGGTGAGCCCTGCGCTGTGGGGCGCGCGGAGCCGGGGTTTCACGGTCAGAGAGAGACCGGGGCTTCACAGGTCAGGGGGTGATTGGGGTCGCACGGGTCAGGGGTGACCGGGGCCTCGCGGCCGACCGGGTCCGCGGGTCGGGGAGCCCGGCGGGCCGGTCCGTGTGCGGGCGTCCGGGGGCGGGTACGGCGGGACGTCCGGGCCGGGCTGATAGTGCGGACCCTGGCGGATGTGCCGGAGGATCACGGCCAGGTCGATCGTGATGATCAGCCACAGCACGCCGCAGGCTGCGGCCCAGCCGGGCCGCCCGGTGAGCGCGAAGACGGCGGTCCCGAAGACCGCCCAGACGAGTCCCCACACGCTCAGCCAGAACCGCGCCCGCAGGGCACTGCGCGCGGTTGCCGGTTCACTGCCCGTACGCATGGTGATGACCACTCCACTGGAAAACGTACTCCCGGAGCGAGGCGAGGGCCAATGAGCCGCCGTACCCGGTCCGCGGGGGGACGCCGCGTGCGTTCACTCGGTCGGGTGAAACGGGTGAGTGGGGGAACAGCTGTGCGGGGCAGGCCCGTTGGACGGGCATGGAGCTGAAAATGCGAGAGGGGCACCGGGGGACGGGGCCCGGAGCCATCACCCCGGACGGCTGCGCGGTCGAGCTCTATTCGCGTCTGCCCGTCGGGGACGAGCCCGACATCGTGACCATGGCCGCGCCGGCGGGCGCACGCATCCTGGAGCTGGGCTGCGGGGTGGGCCGGGTGACCCGGCCGCTGGTGGAGCGAGGTTTCTCGGTCACGGCGGTCGACGAGTCCGCCGAGATGCTGGCGCGCGTGAGCGGGGCACGGACGATACGCAGCCCGATCGAGGACCTCGACCTGGGGGAGAGGTTCGACGTCGTGATGCTGGCGTCGTTCCTCGTCCACACCGCCGACCCGGAGGTGAGGAGAGGACTGCTGAGTACCTGCGTCCGGCACGTCGCGGAGGGCGGCAGCGTGCTGATCCAGAGGGAGGGCGCGGACTACCACACGAACGTGCCGCGCCAACGCGTGGACCCCAGCGGCTTCACCGTACGGATCGTGTCGGCGCAGCCGGTCGGCGACGGGGTCAACTCGGTTCACGTGGAGTACGAGTTCCCCGACGCGGTCTGGACGCAGACCTTCCGCGCCCGTCCGCTGACCGGGGAGCAGTTCGACCGTGCGCTCGCGGAATCGGGGCTGAGAGTGGACCGGTGTCTCACTGAGGACGGGACCTGGGTGCGGGCGGTCCCCGTGGGTTAGGGGGCCGGGGGAGGCTCACGGGGCACAGGATCTTCCGGAAAGGGGGGTGATCTCGGCGCGGAGAGCGATGAGTCGCGGGGTGCGCGGCGGTCTACCTCCCCGACAGCAGCACGGACCGCTCAGCCCGGGAGACCGCCATGTCCGAGACCACCGCCTCCGTCACTTCCGTCGCACCCGCCACCTGCGTGACGTCCGTCCCGTGGACTCGTCGGAGGGGTGCCCGGATCGCACTGCGCGGTGTGCAGGTGCTCCTCGCGCTGTTCTTCGCCGGCGCGAGCGCGATGCCCAAACTGATCGCTCACCCGTCGGCGGCCGACACCTTCGCCGAGATGGGCTGGGGGGATGCCGGGATGTACGCCGTCGGCGTGCTCGAACTGGCCGGGGCGGTCGCCCTGCTCGTCCCGGTGCTCCAGTCGGTGGCGGCGACGGCACTGAGCGCGCTGATGGTGGGGGCGTTCGTCGTCCAGCTCACCTGCTTCGACGGTGAGAACGCGGCGACGCCGCTCATCCTGATGGTGCCGTTGCTGTTCGTCGCCCGGGCCCGCAGGGAGCACAACACGAAGCTGCTCCGGCTGCTGGGCAGGCGCGCCTGACCGGGCGACCACCGCTGCCACCGCCGTCGTCGCGGCCGGGCCACCACGCGCTTCGCCGCCCGCTCACGGACCGGTCCGTGAGCGGGCGGCGAAGCGGCTCAGTGACCGTCCGGGCGGCCCAGGCCCTGCGAACCACGCAGGCGTTCCAGCTCGCGCCGGTCGCGCTTGGTCGGGCGGCCGGCGCCGCGGTCCCGGATGCCGGCCGGGGCGACGGCCTCGCGGGGCGGGGGCGGCGGGGAGTTGTCGACGTAGCACTGGACGGCGACCGGGGCCCCGACGCGCTTGCGGATCAGCCGCTTCACGACGACGACCCGTTCCCGGCCCTCGTGCCGCAGGCGCACCTCGTCGCCGACACGCAGGGAGTACGCGGGCTTCACACGCTCGCCGTTCACCCTGACGTGACCGCCCCGGCAGGCGGTCGCGCCGAGGGAGCGGGTCTTGATCAGGCGTACGGCCCAGATCCAGCTGTCGACGCGGACGCTCTCGCCGTTCTGAGGCCCGGCGGCCTCGGCGGCGGCGATCGCGGCCGCGGTCTTCGGGGCCGGGGCGGCCTGGCCGGCGGCCTTCGTCTCGGCTGCGGAATCCCGTGCGGCCGTCGCCCCGCCGTTCCCGCCCTCGTCATGCTCGGAAGCCATGTTCCGACCTTAGCCGCCCGGCGGCGCGCGGGGGATCGGTCCCCGACGGGACGGCCGGTTCGGGGGCGTGGTGGTCGGGGAGGGGGGAGGTGGTCCCGCGGCCGGCCAGGACGGCGGTCGGGCGGTACCGCGGACAGGCGGGGATGCGGCCGCCCGGCCTCGCGGACAGACGGAACCGCGGCCGAGGCTCGGCGGACAGGTGGAACGGCGGCCCGGTGGTCCTGAGGAGCGGGGGAACAGGGGCCCGGGGGTCCCCGAGGACCGCCCGGCGGTCCGGAGGACAGGTGGAACCTCGGCTCTCCCGGCGGCTGTCCCGCGGAGTCAGTGACCCAGCGGCCCCGTGGTTTCGTGGCCCGGTGGTCTTACGGTGGGTGGCATGGACAGCAGCGCCCTCACCGCACTCGACCGGCGGATCGCGGGATGCACGGCCTGTCCGAGACTCGTCGCCTGGCGGGAGGAGGTGGCCCGCACCAAGCGGGCGGCCTTCGCCGACTGGACGTACTGGGGGCGGCCGGTGCCCGGCTTCGGACCGCCCGACGCGCGCCTGCTGATCGTGGGGCTCGCTCCCGCGGCCCACGGCGGCAACCGCACCGGCCGGATGTTCACCGGCGACCGCTCCGGAGACGTGCTGTACCAGGCGCTGTACGACGTGGGGCTCGCCTCCCAGCCCACCGCCGTCCGTGCCGACGACGGCCTGGAGCTGTACGGCGTGCGCGTCACCTCTCCGGTGCACTGTGCTCCGCCCGCCAACAAGCCCACCCCCGCCGAGCGCGACACCTGCCGTCCCTGGCTCGTGCGGGAACTGGGGCTGCTGCGGCCGACGCTGCGGGCGGTGGTGGTCCTCGGCGCCTTCGGGTGGCAGGCCGCGCTGCCCGCGTTCACCGCGGCGGGCTGGACCGTTCCCCGGCCCCGGCCCCCGTTCGCCCACGGCACCCGCGTCACCCTGCACGCGCCCGACGAGGCCGAGCTGCACCTCTTCGGCTGCTTCCACGTCAGCCAGCGCAACACCTTCACCGGCCGGCTCACCCCCCGGATGCTCCGGGACGTGCTGCGCACGGCGGCCGGGACGGCGGGGCTGCCCACGACGGAAAAGGGATGAGGGACAGGCGCCGGCGGCGCTACGGTGCTCCGATGGGCCGCTATCCGACCATCGAACCGTACGACCACGGCATGCTCGACGTGGGGGACGGCAACCACATCTACTGGGAGACGTCCGGGAACCCGGACGGCAAGCCCGCGGTCGTCCTGCACGGCGGACCGGGATCCCGTACCAGCCCCAACCTGAGGCGGTACTTCGACCCGGCCGCGTACCGGATCGTGCTGCTCGACCAGCGCGGCGCGGGACGTTCGGTACCGCCGGCCGGCGACCACACCACCGACATGAGCGTGAACACGACCGCCCACCTCATGGCGGACCTGGAACGGCTGCGCGCCCACCTGGGCATCGAACGGTGGCTGGTGTGGGGCGTGTCGTGGGGATCGGCCCTGGGACTGCGGTACGCCCAGACCCATCCCGGTGTCGTGTCCGAACTGGTCCTGACGGGAGTCACCACCGGCTCCGACCCCGAAGTGGAGCTCCTCACCCGCGGGTTGGGAAGGCTCTTCCCGGAGGGCCACGAGCGGTTCCTCGCCGGGCTGCCCGCCGACGAGCGCGACGGCAACCTGGCCGCCGCCTACAACCGGCTGCTGGAGTCACCCGACCCGGACGTCCGGGAACGGGCCGCGCGGTCCTGGACCGACTGGGAGACGGCGATGATCCCCGCCCCTCCGGGCTCGGTCGCACGGTTCCAGGACCCGGTGTTCCGCCTGGGCTTCGCCCGTACCGTCACGCACTACTGGGGCAACGGCCACTTCCTCGGCGAGGGCAACGACGAGGGCGTGATCCTGCGCGACGCACACCTGCTGAAGGGCATCCCCGGCACCCTCGTACAGGGCAGCCTCGACCCCGGCAACCTCCTCGGCATCGTCTGGCGGCTGCACCACGCCTGGCCGGACAGCGAGCTGGTGGTCGTGGACGAGGCCGGACACGACGCCGGGGCGGCCGGGGACGACGCACTGGTGGCCGCGACGGACACGTACGCACGCCGCGGCACCGGTCCGGGCCCGGCGTAGACCCGGCTCCGGTGTCCCCGGGCGTGCGGACGCTACGCCTGCGCCACCGCCGCGGAGGAGTTTGCGTCCGGTACGACCGCCGTCGCGGTGATCTCCACCAACTGGCCCGCGTACCCGAGGCAGTTCACCCCGAGCAGCGTCGAGGAATGCGGGCCGACGCTGAGCCCGGACGCCTCGACGACGTCCCAGACGGCGGACAGTGCGCCCGGCTCGTCGCTCAGGACGTACACGTCGGTCGTGAGCACGTGCTCCAGACCGCTCCCGACGGCCCGCAACTGCTCGGTGAGATTGGCGATGACCTGCTCCGCCTGGCGGACCGGGTCGCCCGCACCGACCAGCTTTCCGTCCGCGTCGAGCGGGACCGACCCCGCGAGGAAGGCGAGCTTCGTCCCGGCCTCCACGACGGAGGCGTGGGAGTAGACGGGAGGCGGGAACAGACCGGACACGGTGACGCGCTGAATCACATGAACTCCTCGTACGACGGGGGAAGTCCCGATCCTCCGTCGTCCGGCCCGTCGGCGCACGCGAATTCCCTCGCGGCCCGCGACACGGCCGCCTAGGCTTCCGGCGTCCGTCACGCCGCCGCTGTCGTCAGGAGCCCGCAGCAATGCCCTCCCTCACGGATCAGGCCTTCCTCGATGCGACCGCCGACCGGCTCGCCGCGCTGCCCGCGGTCCGCGCCGTCACCCTGGGCGGCTCCCGGGCCCGGGGCACGCACGGACCCGGCAGCGACTGGGACATGGCCGTCTACTACCGGGGCGCCTTCGACCCGGACGACCTCCGCGCCGTCGGCTGGGCCGGGGAGGTCTCCGGCATCGGCGAGTGGGGAGGCGGCGTGTTCAACGGGGGCGCCTGGCTGACGATCGACGAGCGCCGGGTCGACGTGCACTACCGCGACCTCGACGTGGTCGAGCACCAACGGGCGGAGGCGGAGGCGGGACGCTTCGACGTCGAGCCGCTGATGTTCCACCTGGCCGGCATTCCCACGTACCTGGTCGTCGCGGAGCTGGCGGTCAACCGGGTGCTGCGCGGCGAACTGCCCCGCCCCGCCTACCCGGAAGCCCTGCGCGCCACCGCCCCCGCACGCTGGTACGGCACGGCCACGGCCACCCTCGCCTACGCCGGGGCCGCACACGCCCCCAGGGGCGCCGTCGCCCAGGTCGCCGGCGCGATCGCGCTCGCCGCGACCCAGACGGCGCACGCGGTACTGGCGGCCCGCGGCGAGTGGGTCACCAACGAGAAGGGGATCGTCCGCCTGGCCGGGCTGGACGCCGTCGACCCGCTCGTGGCGGGCCTGACCCCCGAACCGGAGAGCCTGACGCGGGCGGTCACGGAGTGCGGGCGCATCCTCGGCCGAGCCGTCGAGCGGGCGTCCGGCTGAGTGCCCGGGAGAGAATCTTGTCGAGCCGCGACGAGTTCCGCTCCTTCCCGCGGTCGGCCCCCGCGGACCGCCGTACTGGAGGAGCTGGAGCCTGCCCTGGTACTCGTCGCACGTCAGCGACTTCAACACCGACTTCGAGGCGACCCTCGAACACGAGGGGGAACGGGTCGAGCGGCCGGGGCTGAGCTGCTTCCTGCGGGACCACGACCGGGTCTTCCACACCTACTCGACCTACGAGCGCGGACTCGACGGGCTCGGCTCCACCACCAGCCTCCTCGACCTGACCGCGCTCGGCCGGCGGGAGCCGTGGGAGCGGCCGCAGGGACGCGCGTCGGCCCTCGGGGCGGCTGTGGACGGGGAGATCCGCTACCACGACGAGTACGAGGACTGACACACCGCGTAGCGACGACACCCGTACGGACGAGACGCGACTCACGCATTGCGGTGAACGAGTGTCAACTTAGTCTCAGTACCATCACTTCACCAGGCGTTCATTCCATGGTTGGCGTTTAACTCTACGAGTACAGCGCTACATGGAGGTGCAGGGTGAACGGGCGAACAGTGCTCGAACGCTTCCCCGCCGGCGGACCGCGCGGATCCTGGCCCGCGGAGGAGTTCGCGCACGCGCGGCGTCTGGAGGGCCTGCCCGCCGAGGTCGTCATGGACCTCGCCACGGACATGTTCCTCGTCGTCGTCCGCGGCGGCGAGAGGGCCGGTGACGCGGCCGCCTGACGGACGGGCGCGGGTCCGCCCGAGGCGCGGGCGCCGGTGCCGGCGCGTGCCGCGCCTACGCGCTCACCGGCCGTGACCAGGTCGGCGTCGTGTTGGTCAGCCGGCACAGTGCCAGGTAGAGCGGAATGGGCGGCGTGTAGGGAACCGTGCCTTCCGGCCGGTGTATCAGGCCGGGCACGCCCGGGGCGTCGGGGAGGGCCGCCCCGGTGGCGTACCGCGCGGGGGCGGGCCATTCCAGGGCGTAGTCCGAGTCGGACGGGACGATCCACCACCAGTGCGCCTCGTCGGCGTAGACGCAGCCCACGCGTGGCAGCCGGGGCAGCACCAGCGGGCCGAGCCGGGCGGGCGCCGCCACCGCGTCGCAGCCCAGCGGGGCCGTCATACCGTCCGGCACGGGCAGCCGCCGGGGTGTGCCGGCCTCACGCACTGCGCGCTGGAGGCGCACCAGGGTGTCCAGGCCGAGGGTGGGGGTGCCGGACGAAACCCTCATAGCCATTCGGTCCCCGTTCCGTGCCGTGCCTCTCGGTGGTGTGCGTCGCGTCCGGACCGCTCGGGGCGCCGGCCGTCCGTCTCGCCGTCGTCGTCGGTGCCGTCGGCGGGACCGGGCTTCGGGCGGGCGCCCCAGCCCAGGTCGTTGCGGGGCTCGGCCGGGTCGCGCGGCGTGTCGGCCTTGTGCGGCAGCTCGGCCCAGACCAGCAGGCCGGGCCCGTGCTCGTGGGCGCCCCAGGCGTCGCACAGGGCGTCGACGAGGAGCAGTCCCCGGCCGTGCTCGTCGTCGGGCCGCCGGCCGTGCGACGGGTGCGGCTGACCGGGCGCGCATCCCTCGTCGCGCACGGCTATGCGGACCAGGTCGTCGTCGCCGTGCAGCTCGCACACTATGTGGCTGCTCGCCGTGTGCACGATCGCGTTGGTCACCAGTTCGGAGACCACCAGGGCCGCGGTGTCGCAGGTGTCCTCGCACACCGACCAGCCGTTCAGCCGGGCGCGTGTCAGGCGTCTGGCCTGCGCGGGGGAGCCCGGATGTGCGGCCAGCTCGAAACGGAACCGGCGCCCGGCAGCGACGGCTCCCGAGGAGCCGGCTCCCATGGCGGTGCCGGGGCCCCTGGGCCCCGCGACGGCGTCTGTTCCTAAGGGCGCGGACGGAATCACGCTTGCCACTATCGCCCCGCCGTGAACACTTGGCAAGTGTCACTCTGAAAATTGCAGAGTGCTGTGTGACGGTCTGGAAGGGCGTGGCACACTGCTCGCAACAGCACGTCGAGCGGCGCCACTTCAGATCGCCGGAGGTCTGCCCAGACTTTCGAATAGGTCTTCGAATGGCGCCGCCGGGCTGTCCGCGCGCGTAGCGGCCGGCCCTTCGGCGACCGTGGGATCACCGCCGGGGATCACGCGGTCGCAGCAGCATCGTTTGTCAGGACTCTTCGTGGAGGTGGGGCGGTGAGCGAGCCGCGGTCCGCACCGACGGTCGGCCAGGTCGTTCTCGGCCGGCGCCTGCTGGACCTGCGGGAACGCGCCGGACTCAAGCGTGAGGAGGCCGCCCGCGTCCTTCGCGTCGCTCCCGCGACGATCCGCCGCATGGAGATGGCCGAGGTCGCCCTCAAGATCCCGTACCTTCAGCTCCTGCTGAAGGCGTACGGTGTCGAGGACGAGGAGGCCGACCTCTTCGTCCGGCTGGCCGAGGACGCCAACAAACCCGGATGGTGGCAGCGCTTCCACGACATCCTTCCGGGCTGGTTCTCGATGTACGTCAGCCTGGAGGGCGCGGCCTCGCTGATCCGCTCCTACGAGCCCCACTTCGTCCCCGGGCTGCTGCAGACCGAGGACTACGCGCGCGGGGTGCTCCGCTCGGGCGCCATCGGCCAGACCCGGCCGGACGACATCGAGCGCCACGTCGCCCTGCGGATGCAACGCCAGGACCTGCTCACCCGCGAGGACGCGCCCCGGCTGTGGGTCGTCATGGACGAGACCGCGCTGCGCCGCCCGGTCGGCGGCCCGGAGGTGATGCGCGCCCAGATCGACAAGCTGCTCGACGCCGCGAAGCTGCCCAACGTGACGCTGCAGATCGCCCCGTTCGGGAACGGGCCGCACCCCGGCACGTACGGGCCCTTCGTGCTGTTCCGATTCGCCATGCCGGAACTGCCGGACATGGTCTACAGCGAGTACCTGACCGGCGCCGTCTACCTCGACGCGCGCACCGAGGTGGCGACCCACCTCGAGGTCATGGACCGCATGGCGGCACAGGCCGCCACGGCACATCGCACGAAGGAGATCCTCCGGGATCTCCGCAAGGAGCTGTGAATGAACCGTATGAAACCCCAGCCGTCGCCACGCGCCCGCGCCCAGCGGATATACAACGGCATGCCCGCCCGTGAGCTCGGCAGCGAGGGCTGGCACAAGCCGTGGAGCGGCGGCAACGGGGGCAACTGCCTGGAGGCGATGAAGCTCGCCGACGGCCGGATCGCCGTTCGGCAGTCCACCGACCCGGACGGTCCCGCGCTGATCTACACGTCCGCCGAGATGACCGCGTTCATCGAGGGCGCGAAGGCGGGAGAGGCGGACTTCCTCCTGTCCTGAATTGGCGCGTCCTTGTTGAGGCTTGTTCTTAAGCTGTTTGGCACTGAGTCGATCACCAATTGCTGCGACAACTTCACACCGTGCAACGCGCCATGATCGGGCGGCACCCCGCCGGGGCCGGCGGCGGCCGGCCGCGTACCGCGTGAGCCGGGCCGATCCCGTCTCAGGCCGTCATCGGCCGGTCGTACGGGCCGATCGGCGCCGGCAGCCGGGTGGTGCCGCCCGACAGGTGGCGGTCGACGGCCGCCGCGACCGCCCGCCCCTCGGCGATCGCCCACACGATCAGCGACTGCCCGCGAGCGGCGTCCCCGGCGGCGAATACGCCGGGGACGCTGGTCGTGAAGTCCTGGTCCCGGGCGATCGTGCCGCGGGGGTCCATCTCCAGTCCCAGCCCGTCGACGAGCCCGTCCGTCCGGTCGGGCCCCGAGAAGCCGAGTGCGAGCAGGACCAGGTCGGCGGGGAGCTCCCGCTCGGTGCCGGGCACCGGCCGGCGCCCCGCGTCCACCGCGACCAGGTGCAGCGCGCGCACGTGCCCCTCGCCGTCGCCGGTGAGGCGGAGCGTGGACGCCGCGAACAGCCGGGCGTCCGCGTCGGCCGCCGGCGCCGACCGCAGGTGGCGTGCCTCCTCGTGCGCCGCCGACAGCCGGTAGAGCCTCGGATACGTCGGCCAGGGCTCGGCCTCCTCGTCGCGTTCCGTTCCGGGCTGGGCGTAGATGTCCAACTGGGTCACGGACGCGGCCCCTTCCCGCACCGCCGTGCCGAGACAGTCGGCGCCGGTGTCACCGCCCCCGACGATGACGACGTGCCGGCCGGCGGCGGACAGCGGCGACACCGCCAGGTCGCCCTCGCACACCCGGTTGGCCAGCGGCAGGTACTCCATCGCCTGGTGGACCCCGGCCAGCTCCCGTCCCGGCACGGGCAGTTCGCGCCAGGCCGTCGCCCCGGTGGCGATCACCACCGCGTCGTAGCGGGCGCGCAGCTCCGCGGCGTCGACGTCCCGCCCGACCGCCGTCGACGTGCGGAACCTGGTCCCCTCCTCCCGCATCTGCCCTATCCGCCGCTCCAGGTGCCGCTTCTCCATCTTGAACCCGGGGATGCCGTACCGCATGAGCCCGCCGATCCGGTCGTCCCGCTCGTACACGGCGACCGTGTGCCCGGCACGGGTCAACTGCTGGGCGGCGGCCAGCCCGGTGGGCCCCGACCCGATCACCGCCACCGTCCGCCCGGACAGCCGGTCCGGCGGACGCGGGGACGTGAAACCCTCCTCCCAGGCCCTGTCGGCGATGGCGCACTCGACGTTCTTGATGGTGACGGCCGGCTGGTTGATCGCCAGCACACAGCCCGCCTCGCACGGCGCGGGGCACAACCGTCCGGTGAACTCGGGGAAGTTGTTCGTGGCGTGCAGCCGGTCGCTCGCCGCCCGCCAGTCGGCGCGGGCGACCAGGTCGTTCCAGTCCGGGATCAGATTGCCGAGCGGACAGGCGTCGTGGCAGAAGGGGACGCCGCAGTCCATGCACCGGTCGGCCTGCCGTCCGACCAGCGGAAGCAGCGCCCCGGGGACGTACACGTCGTCCCAGTCCCGCACCCGTTCCCCCACCTGCCTGCGGGGCCATTCCTCGCGGGGCGTGGTCATGAATCCCTTGGGATCGGCCATGGCCGTCTTCCTTGCGTACGGGGTGGCGGGCCGGACGTCGTCGGGCGGCGTTCCTGCGGCCACGATACGTCCGGGCGACGCGGCTCGCAGGGGGCTGGACCGGGGCCTTGCCCCCGGTCCTCGCCCCGGCGGTCCGGATGGCTTTCCGGCAGGGGCGCCGCCGTGAGGGCGCGGCCGGCGGAACGGCGGGGCGGAGCCCCTGCGGCGGTCCCGGCCGCGGGCCGTTCGCGGCTTCGGCCCGACCGCCGGACGGGCCTCTTCCGCAGACTGCGGGCCGTGCCCGTCCACGGCCTCGGCCTGTGGCAAAGCGCTGCCCGCGAGACGCCGGACACCGGCCCGTGCACAGCCTCGCCCCGGCTCGGCGGACGTCCGCCCGCAGGGCGCCGGGGCCCGTTACGAGGACCCCGCCGTGCACGCTCGCTCAGGCCAGTGCCAGCACGTACGCCACCGCCGCGGCGGCCGAAGCGCCGGTGCGTATGTGGTTCCACGCGGTCCACTCGCGGACGTACGACGGCCAGCGGTCGGCGGCCTCCGCCGTGCCCGGCTCCAGCCTGAGCAGCGCCTCGTTGCGCGGTACGTTCGCGGTCACCGTGACGCCGAACGCCCCGACCAGGTACAGCGCGCTGCCCAGCAGCAGTCCGACCGCGCCCTCGTCCGGCCACACCACGAACGTCACCACGGCGATCACCGCCGCCACCACGGCCGTCCCGAGGAACACCAGCATGAACGCCGGGCGCACCGCGGCCGTGTTGATCGCGTTCATCGCGGCGACGCCCTGCGCGGGCGGCAGCGCCGCCAGTCCCCGCATCACGAACGTCGAGAAGGCGCAGAAGACTCCGGCCGCCAGACCGGTCCCGAGAACGCCCAGCACCGCCAGTACGAAGTACGGCCCATCGATCATGTCGCGTCCACTCCCACCCGTAGGTCCGGTCGATGGCCCAGAGTCAACCTCTCCACGGCCTCCGTGACCATGGCCGAGCGGCACGGGACCATACGCGGGCGTCCACTGCGCAACGGCCGACGGCGCATCATGGGCACGTGCGACTGGAAGCGATCACCTGGGACCGGCTCGGCGAGCGGCTCGCCGAGCGCCTGCTCGACGTGGAGCCGGCCGACGGCAGCCCCTGGCCGCGGGTCGCCCTCGACGGCGCGCCGGCCGCCCGCCCCGGCGACCTGGCCGAACGGATCGGCGAGGCACTGCGCCCGCGCGGCCGCCCCTCCCTCGTCGTCGGCACGGAGGGCTTCCTCCGCCCGGCCTCGCTCCGTCTGGAGTATGGACGCCACGACGTCGAGGCCTACTACAACGGCTGGTACGACACCGGCGCCCTGTGGCGAGAGGTCTTCGACCCCCTCGGCCCCGGCGGCGACGGACGCGTCCTGCCCGACCTGTGGGACCCGGCGACCGACCGGGCCACCCGCAGCCCCTACGCGCACCTCCCGCCGGGCGGCGTACTCCTGCTGCACGGACCCTTCCTGCTGCGTCACTGGTTCCCCCTCGACCTGACCGTCCACCTCGTCCTCACCCCCGGCGCCCTGCGCCGCCGTACCCCTGAGTCGGAGCACTGGACCCTCCCCGCCTTCACGCGCTACGAGGAGGAGACCGACCCCGCGGCCACGGCCGACGTCCTGGTGCGCGCCGACGACCCCCGCCACCCGGCCTGGAACGGCTGAACCGCCCCGCGGGCGCTCCTCAGAGCCAGCCGTTGCGCCGGAAGCCCCGGTACAGCGTCAGGCAGGCGGCGGATATGACGCCGAGGACCAGTCCGTAGCCGTACCGCCAGCCGAGCTCCGGCATGTGGTCGAAGTTCATGCCGTACACCCCGCAGACCATCGTGGGTACGGCGACGATCGCCGCCCACGCCGTGATCTTCCGCATGTCCTCGTTCTGGGCGACCGTCACCTGGGCGAGGTGTGCCTGCAGGATGGAGTTGAGGAGTTCGTCGAACGCGGCGATCTGCTCCGTGGCCCGCAGCAGATGGTCGGACACGTCACGGAAGTAGGCCTGTATCTCCGGGTCGACCGCCCGGCTCGGCCTCGTCGCCAGCTCCTCCACCGGCCGGCCGAGAGGAACCACGGCCCGCTTCAGCTCGAGCAGTTCACGTTTGAGCTGGTAGATCCGCCCCGGGTCGACCCGTGCCCCGTCCTCCGCGAACACGTCCGTCTCGACCTGGTCGATGTCCGCCTGCACCGCCTCGATGACCGTCAGGAAGTCGTCGACCACATGGTCCGCGATCGCGTGCAGCACCGCCGACGGCCCCTTGGCGAGCTGCGCCGGATCGGTCTCCAGACCCTCGCGCAGCGGGCCGAGCGAACCGTGCCGGCCGTGGCGCACGGTGATCACGAAGTCCTCGCCGACGAACACCATGATCTCCCCGGTGCTCACCACCTCGCTGGTCGCCGTGAGTTCCTCGTGCTCGACGTGGCAGACCGTCTTGAACACGGCGAACAGCGTGTCGCCGTACCGCTCCACCTTCGGCCGCTGGTGGGCCTCGATCGCGTCCTCGACCGCCAGGGGGTGCAGGTGGAACAGCTCCGCGATGCCGGCGAACTCCTGTTCCGTGGGCTCGTGCAGTCCCAGCCAGAGGAAGCCGTCGCCGTGCTCGCGCATCCGCCGCACGGCCTCGACCGGGTCGCCGTCCGCCGGGGTGCGGACACCCTCGCGGTAGGTCACGCAGTTCACCACCGAGGAACCCAGCGGGGAGCGGGCCGGGTGGCTCAGGTCGACGCGCGGGCGCCGCCGGGCCAGCCGCGCCACTCTGCGGAGGCCGCCGACCCTGCCGAGAGTCGTCACCTTCCGCAGATTCCCCGCCATCGACATCTCGGTCCCCTCGCCGTGGATCTCCTCGCTTCGCGCGCCCGGCGCCGTGGCGCGCCAGTCTGCCAGCTTCCCGTGAGCGGCGTACGAGCCTGTGGAAACGGGAGATTCCGCTTCGTTCCCGGCTGTGGACGGAGCCGTCGCGCGGAGCCCCCGTTCACCCCCCTCGACCCGGCGGCCTCCCACCCACCCGCTCGACCGCCAGGGCCCCTGCCCGGCATCCCCGCGCCGCCGCGTCCTCGGGCGCCGCCCCGCCGACCAGTGCCGCCAGGAACGCTCCCGTGAAGGCGTCACCGGCGCCCGTGCTGTCCCGCGCGGACGCCGGGAAGGGCGGGATGCGCGCGCACACGGCACCGGACCGCGCCACCAGAGCCCCGGCGGCGCCCTGCTTGGCGATCACCACGGGGACGTGCCGGCTGAGCTCGGCCGCCGCGTCCGCGACGTCGTCGAGCCCGGTGAGCAGGCACGCCTCGTCACGGCTGGGCAGCAGCACGTCCACGCCCTCGACCAGGCCGAGGAACCGGTCCACGCCCAGCTCCGCCAGGAAGCCCGCCGACGCCGGGTCCAGGCTCACCGGCACGCCGCGCGCGCGTGCCGAGGCCAGCGCGACCGCAACCAGCGCACGGCTCGGCTCCGAGAAGAGGAGGTACCCCGACAGGTGCAGCCGCGCGACACCGTCGAGCAGCGCGTCCGACCAGTCGCCGGGGTCCAGCCGCAGCGACGCACCGCTGTCCGTCAGGAACGTGCGCTCGGCCGCGGCGCCCGCGTCCACCAGGCAGATCACCGTCCCCGTCGGGGCCGACCGGTCGACGGCCAGGAGGGGCCGCACCCCCTGCGCACGCAGCTCCCTCCCGTGCCACTCCGCGTCCGCGCCGACCCGCCCCAGCAGCCGTACCTCCCCGCACCCGCTGTAGGCGGCCCAGCAGGCCACATTGGCCCCCGCCCCGCCCGGCAGCAGCCGGATCGAGGACGCCGTGTCCGTGCCGGTGGCCAGCGGCCCCCGGTACCGGGCCACGACGTCCGTGACGACGTCCCCGACCACCAGCAGCGCGCCGCCCGTCGTGGTGGTCACACCCCGGCCCACGCGGCCGCGACCCGGGCGGCCAGCCGGACGTTGCCGCGCACCGCCGCCAGATTGGCGCTCAGCGCCGCCCCGTCGGTGTGCCGGACCAGGTAGTCCAGCAGGAACGGAGTGACCGCCTGGCCCGTGATGCCCTCCTCCTCGCACGCGTGCAGCGCGTCGGTGAGCACGCGCGCGTGCAGTGCGGGATCGAGCTGCTCCTCCTCCGGGACGGGATGGGCGACGACGAGCGCCGCGTCCGGCCCGCCGAGCGCGTCCTGCGCCCGCATGACCGCCGCCACCTGCTCGGGGGTGTGCAGTGTCCAGTCCACCGGGTGTCCCGAGTCGGACAGGTAGAAGCCGGGGAAGCGGTCCGTGCCGTACCCGGCCACCGCCACTCCCAGCGTCTCCAGCCGCTGCAGGGTCGCCGGCACGTCCAGGATGGACTTCACGCCCGCGCACACCACCGTGATCCGGGTGCGCGCCAGCAGTCCCAGATCGGCCGACTCGTCCTGGGTGACGGTCCACTCCCGGTGCACCCCGCCGAGCCCCCCGGTGGCGAAGACCCGTACCCCCGCCAGGGCGGCCAGCAGAGCGGTCGCCGAGACCGTCGTCGCCCCGCTCGCCCCGGCCGCCACCGCGAGCGGCAGGTCGCGGTGGCCGAGCTTGCGGATGCCGTCCTCGTTCGCGACCCGCTCGAGCTGCTCCTTGTCCAGGCCGACCCGGGGACGCCCGTCCAGCACGGCGACCGTCGCCGGTACCGCGCCCTCCCGCCGTACGGCCTCCTCCAGCTCCCGTGCCACCAGCAGATTGCGCGGGCGCGGCAGCCCGTGCGCGATGATCGTGGACTCCAGGGCCACCACCGGGCGACGCGCGTCGATCGCCTCCCGTACCTCTTCCGACACCACCAGCATCAGGCGCCCGCCTTCCTGTCCGTGGGTTCTCCTTCATCCCTGGCGGTCGGGAGACCCGGTCAAACACGCGCGGGCGCCTGTGCCCGAAACCCGTTGCGGGTGCCCGGGACGGCCAGCAGCCTGGGAACCATGACGGACAACACGACACGCCTCGACCACGTCGTCCTGTGGGTGCGCGACCCGGTCGCCGCGGCCGGCTTCTACGAGAGGGCCCTCGGGATGGAGCCCCTGCGGGTCACCGAGTACGCCGAGGGCAGCGTGAGCTTCCCCTCGGTGCGCGTCAACGACGAGACCATCCTCGACCTCGCCCCTCACTCCCTGGCGGAGCGCATGCGGATGCTGCCCGGGTCCGAGGGCAGCGCAGGGCACCCCGTCAACCATGTCTGCCTGTCCCTGCCGGAACGGGAGTTCGACGCACTGCGGGCCCGGCTGGAGGAACAGTCGGTCCCGGTCTCGAAGCTCGCTCACGACTCCTACGGCGCCCGCGGCCCGGCCCGGCGCAGCTTCTACTTCACCGACCCGGACGGCAACGTCTTCGAGGCACGGCACTACGCGTAGCCCCCGCCGCCCCCCCAGACCGCCGGCTGCGGACGCCCGGGCCCCTCAGAACAGCGGCTCGGGCAGCACGCCCTCCAGCGCGAGCAGCTTCCGCTTGGTGTCCACGCCGCCGCCGAATCCGCCGATGCCGCCGTCGTTCTCCACGACCCGGTGGCACGGCACGACGACCGGAAGCGGGTTGGCCCCCATCGCCAGGCCCACCGCCTGGGCCGCGCCGGGACGGCCCAGGCGGCCGGCGAGCTCGCCGTACCCGACGACCGAGCCGTAGGGCACCCCGGACTCCAGCTCCCTGAGCACCTGCCGGTTGAAGCCCGCTGTCAGCGACCAGTCCAGGGGCAGGTCGAAGCCGTGCCGCTCGCCCGCGAAGTACGCCTCGACCTGCCGTATCGCCTCGGCCAGCAGCGGCGAGCCGGGCGCCTCGACGGGTCGGGTGCCGAGCCGGGACGCGAGCCGTTCGAGCGCCCGGTCGCGCACGGTGTCCGTGGCGTGGAACACGACGTTGACCAGACCGTCGCCGGTCGCGGCCAGCAGCAGGGGGCCGATGCCGGTGCCGACGACGGCCCACACCACCCGCTGCTCGCACTGCCCATGGCTGTCCATGCGCCCACCGTACGGCCCGCCACTGACAACGCCCGGGGCGGTGGCGGACGACGCCGCCACCGCCCCGGGCGTCACGGGGGTCACTGCCCGGCCGCGGCCGCCTCCACGGCGTCCCGCACCACGTCCGGCTTGTTGGTGATCACGCCGTCCACGCCGTACCCGGCGACCCGCTTGGCGACGTCCGGGTTGTCGACGGTCCAGGTGAAGACCTCCAGGGGCCTGCCGTGCGCCCCCTTGAGGGCGTGGACGGAGGAGACGTAGTTCGCGGAGAGCGAGCCGTAGGACGGGTTGATCTGGTCCGTGAACTTCGCGTACTCGGGCAGGTCCGACACGGCCGGGGTACCGAGGAACCCCGTCTTGAGGGCCGGCTTGAGGCTGTGCACGGTCCGGATGCTGGCCGCGTCGAAGCTCTGCACGATCAGCCGGCCGGCCACGTGCCGCCGGTCGAGCCAGCCCTCGTTGGCGAGCACCTTGAGGGTCTCCCGCTCGATGCCCGGGTACTGCGCCGGGCTCTTGAGCTCCAGCAGCAGCTTCTGGTGGTGGCGGTCCACGCGGTGCAGGTACTGCTCCAGCGTCGGCACGCGCGCGCCCGCGTACTCGGGGCCGAACCAGCTCCCGGCGTCCAGTCGCGCGATCTCCGCGGCCGTGAAGTCCTTCACCTTCCAGGGCGCGCGGTCGGGGAACACCTCCTCGACGTCGGTGGTCCGCTGCAGGCTGTCGTCGTGGATGACGACGAGCTCACCGTCCTTGGTGCGCTGCACGTCGTTCTCCACCCAGCGGATGCCCAGCTCTGCGGCCTTGTCGACGGCGGCGAGCGTGTTCTCGGGCGCGTAGGCGGAGGCGCCCCGGTGGGCGACGACCGTGGGCGCGTCACCTCCGTCGAGGGTGTCCGCGTGAGCCCCGGGGGCTATGAGGACGACCCCCGCGAGCGCGGTGGTCAGAACGGCAACTGCGCGCGCGTGCATACATACTCCTCGCGTCGAGCGTTCACGGACAGCACTACTGTGACAGCAGAGGGTCAACGAGAGATGGGTGCAGAATGGCCACAGGCTGAATGGAGTTGATCAACTCCGGTCACGGAGGCCGCACAACTGGGGCGAGGCCGTGATTCTTTGCCGGAGAATCGTTCGACCATTCCGGTGGGGGCCATACTCTCTGCCTCGACCCTGGTCGTATGCACGGTCCCGGGAATGGCGTATTTCAGGGCACTCCGGGATATTTCAGAGGGCGGAAGGGCGGCCGCACATGCACGGCACGGTCGACGGATTCAGTTACGGACTCGTCACACCGCTGGTGGCCTACTTCACGGCCTGCCTGGGCGGGGCGCTCGGCCTGCGCTGCACCACCCGGTCCCTGCTGGTCACCCACTCGTGGCGACCGGGATGGCTCGCCCTCGGCTCCGCGGCGATCGGCTCCGGGATCTGGACCATGCACTTCGTCGCGATGATGGGGTTCACGGTCGAGCACACACCGATCCGCTACGACTGGCTGATGACGTTCGCGAGCCTCGCCGTCGCCGTCGTCATGGTGGGCGTGGGCATCTTCATCGTCGGCTACCGGGGCGCGCGGGGAACCGCCCTGTTCACCGGGGGCACGATCACCGGACTGGGCATCGCCTCGATGCACTACCTCGGAATGGCCGGTATGCGGCTGGACGGACAGCTCGAGTACAACACGTTCACCGTGGCCGTGTCCGTTGTCATAGCCATGGCCGCCGCGACCGCCGCGCTGTGGGCCGCCGGACAGGTCCGGGGGTTCCTCTGGAGCGTGGGCGCGAGCCTGGTGATGGGCCTCGCCGTCACCGGCATGCACTACACCGGCATGGCCGCCCTCGACGTCCACCTTCAGGGCACGTCCGAGCCCACCACCGGCGGCTCACCGGCCGAGCTCCTCGCCCCCATGCTGATCGGCCCCCTCGCCTTCCTCGTCCTCGCCGGCGTCGTGGTGCTGTTCGACCCGCTGATGGTCATGGGCAGGACCGCCGGGGTGCCCGTCGAGCAGAAACCCGGCGTCCCCGCCCACACCGAGCTCCGGCGCAGGGCCCGCCACCCGGGGCGCCACCCGGCGCACCCCACGCGCCGCCCCCTGGCCCACCGCCGCTCGCGCACCCCGCAGAACCGCTGATCCGGGCCCTTTGTCAGTGCGGGGTCGTACGGTGGATTCCATGCGGCCCGTTTCCCACATCGAACGCACGGTGGCGCCCTTCGAGGTCGTCAGCCCCTACCGGCCGAGCGGCGACCAGCCGACGGCCATCGCCGACCTCGCCCGGCGCATCGGAGCAGGCGAGAAGGACGTCGTGCTGCTCGGCGCGACGGGCACCGGCAAGTCGGCCACCACGGCGTGGATGATCGAGAAGCTCCAGCGCCCCACTCTCGTGATGGCGCCGAACAAGACCCTGGCCGCCCAGTTGGCGAACGAGTTCCGCGAGCTCCTGCCGAACAACGCGGTCGAGTACTTCGTCTCGTACTACGACTACTACCAGCCCGAGGCCTACGTCCCGCAGTCGGACACCTACATCGAGAAGGACTCCTCGATCAACGAGGAGGTGGAGCGCCTGCGCCACTCCGCCACCAACTCGCTGCTCACCCGGCGCGACGTCGTCGTGGTCGCCTCCGTCTCCTGCATCTACGGCCTCGGCACCCCGCAGGAGTACGTCGACCGCATGGTCCCCCTCCGGGTCGGCGACGAGCACGACCGGGACGAGCTGCTGCGCCGCTTCGTCGACATCCAGTACACGCGCAACGACATGGCCTTCACCCGCGGCACCTTCCGGGTGCGCGGCGACACGATCGAGATCTTCCCGGTCTACGAGGAGCTCGCCGTCCGCATCGAGATGTTCGGCGACGAGATCGAGGCCCTGTCCACGCTCCACCCCGTCACCGGCGAGATCATCAGCGACGACCAGCAGCTCTACGTCTTCCCGGCCTCCCACTACGTCGCCGGCCCCGAGCGCATGGAGCGGGCCGTCAACGACATCGAGAAGGAGCTCGGGGAGCGCCTGGCCGAGCTGGAGAAGCAGGGCAAGCTCCTGGAGGCCCAGCGGCTGCGGATGCGCACGACCTACGACCTCGAGATGCTCCGCCAGATCGGCACCTGCTCCGGCGTGGAGAACTACTCGATGCACTTCGACGGCCGCTCGCCCGGCTCCCCGCCCAACACCCTGCTGGACTACTTCCCGGACGACTTCCTGCTCGTCATCGACGAGTCGCACGTCACCGTCCCGCAGATCGGCGCCATGTACGAGGGCGACGCCTCCCGCAAGCGCACCCTGGTCGACCACGGCTTCCGGCTGCCCTCCGCGCTCGACAACCGCCCGCTGAAGTGGGAGGAGTTCCAGGAGCGCATCGGGCAGACCGTCTACCTGTCGGCGACCCCGGGCACCTACGAGCTGTCCCGCGCGGACGGTGCCGTCGAACAGATCATCCGCCCGACCGGCCTCGTCGACCCGGAGGTCGTCGTCAAGCCCACCGAGGGCCAGATCGACGACCTGGTGCACGAGATCCGCAAGCGCACCGAGAAGGACGAGCGCGTCCTCGTCACCACGCTCACCAAGAAGATGGCCGAGGACCTCACCGACTACTTCCTGGAGCTCGGCATCCAGGTCCGCTATCTGCACAGCGACGTCGACACGCTGCGCCGCGTCGAGCTGCTGCGCGAGCTGCGCGCCGGTGAGTACGACGTCCTGGTCGGCATCAACCTCCTGCGTGAGGGCCTCGACCTGCCCGAGGTCTCCCTGGTGGCGATCCTCGACGCCGACAAGGAGGGCTTCCTGCGCTCCGGCACCTCGCTGATCCAGACCATCGGCCGTGCCGCGCGCAATGTCTCCGGCCAGGTCCACATGTACGCGGACAAGATCACCCCGGCGATGGAGAAGGCCATCGACGAGACCAACCGGCGCCGGGAGAAGCAGATCGCCTACAACACGGCGAACGGCATCGACCCGCAGCCCCTGCGCAAGAAGATCAACGACATCGTCGCGCAGATCGCCCGCGAGGACATCGACACCGAGCAGCTCCTCGGCTCGGGCTACCGCCAGAGCAAGGACGGCAAGGGCGCCAAGGCCCCGGTGCCCTCCCTCGGCGGCAAGGCGGCGGCCGGCACCAAGACGGCCAAGGGCCGCAAGAAGGAGACGGTGCCCACCGACCGTCCCGCGGCCGAACTCGCCGAGCAGATCGAGGAGCTGACCGCCCGTATGCGGGCCGCCGCCGCGGACCTCCAGTTCGAGATCGCCGCCCGGCTGCGTGACGAGGTCTCCGAGATGAAGAAGGAACTGCGCCAGATGAAGGAGGCCGGACTGGCCTGACGGCCCAGCAGGACACGCGGTGTGTTGCAAGACCGACACAAAGTGCGGCCCTGGCTAGGGCACTGTCAGTGCCCCTGCGTAGGGTTCTGGACAACCGCGGGCGCCGCGGCAACAGGGGACCGTTCGTAGAGGGGAATCAGCGCGTGACCGTCAACATGACCAAGGGTCAGGCCATCAGTCTGCAGAAGAACGACGGCGGCAGCCTGACGTCGGTGCGCATGGGTCTCGGCTGGCAGGCGGCCCCCCGGCGCGGCCTGTTCGGCTCGCGCACCCGGGAGATCGACCTCGACGCCTCCGCCGTCCTGTTCGCGGACAAGCAGCCGGTCGACGTCGTCTTCTTCCGCCACCTGGTGAGCGACGACGGCTCGGTGCGGCACACCGGCGACAACCTGGTCGGCGGGGTCGGCCAGGGCGGCGACGACGAGGCGATCCTCGTCGACCTGCAGCGCGTCCCGGTCCACATCGACCAGATCGTCTTCACCGTGAACTCCTTCACGGGCCAGACGTTCCAGGAGGTGCAGAACGCCTTCTGCCGCCTCGTCGACGAGACCAACGGCCAGGAGCTCGCCCGCTACACCCTGGCCGGCGGCGGCGCGTTCACGGCGCAGATCATGGCCAAGGTGCACCGGGTGGGACAGGGCTGGTCGATGACGGCCCTCGGCAGCCCGGCCAACGGCCGCACCTTCCAGGACCTGATGCCGGCGATCCTGCCTGTCCTGTAGGGAAACATCATCCGCCGTGCCCGTCCCGCCGGGGGACGGGCACGCGGCGCACCACACACCACGAGCCGTACACACATGACACAGGGGGACAGGCGATGACGGCCGAGCTGGTGCGGGGGCAGAACCACCCGCTTCCCCAGGCCCGTCTGGAGATCCGGGTCTCGGCCGGCACGCCGCTGGTGGCCGCGGCCACGCTCGGCGACGAGAACGGGACGGTTCACGGCGCCGAATGGGTCGCCCACCCGGGCGCTCCCGCCCTGCCCGGGCTGGAGGTCTCCCGCCAGGCCGCCGCCGAGCACCGCCTCGCGGTGGACCTGGACGCCGTGCCGGACGCCGTGCACCGGGTCAGCGTGCTGCTCGCCCTGTCCGCGGCCGACGCGTCGGGCCCGTTCCGCTTCGGCGCCGTCGCCGCCCCCTTCGTCGCCGTCACCGGTCTCGACGGCGCCGAGATCGCCAGCTACACCCTCACCGGCCTGGAGGCCGAATCCGCCGTCGTCGCGCTGGAGCTGTACCGCAGGCAGGGCGCCTGGAAGGTGCGCGCCGTCGGCCAGGGCTACGCGGGCGGTCTCGCCGAACTCCTCGCCGACCAGGGCATGGTCGAGGCCCAGCAGATCGCCGGCGTCGTCCAGGAGGCGGTGGCCGGCGGCCTGGCCCGCTCCGTCCCGGCGCCCCCGCCGCGCACGGCGGACGGCGACCGTTCACGGCAGCCCGCCGCCCCGGCCCTGGGACCGGACCACGGCGCGACCGCGTCCCAGGGCGCCCCCGGTCCCGTACCGGCGCCGTCCCCCTACGGCCCCCAGGGCGCCGACGGCCCGCAGGCGCCCGGTGTCCCGGGGCAGCCCGGACCGGCGCCGTACCCGGGCGGGCCCGTGGTGGGGGACCACACCGCCGAGCCGTCCGCCCCGGCCGGCGGCGGCCCGATCGACTACAGCCACCCGAACCGCCGCCACGCGGCGCCGCCGCCGCCCCCGCCGGCCGCGCCTCCCGCCGCGCCCGGGCAGTCCGCCCGGCCCGTCGCGGGCGACGCCACCGGCTGGTCCATGGACGAGCGGCTCTACAACCAGGTGTGGGGCATGTTCGAGGACCTGGCGCGCACCGCGGCCGCGTACCGCAGCGCCGTCGACTTCGCCGACTCGCGCATGGAGAAGGAACTCGACCAGGCGCTGTCCGACCCGCGCAGCCGGATCGGCGGTCAGGGAGACGCCGCGCGCGAGGCCGCCCGCGCCCGGCACGGCGCGCTCGTGGCCCAGGCCCAGGAGGCCCTGGACCGGGACCTGGCTCAGCTCGCCGCCGAGGCCGAGGTCGTCGAGCCCGCGCTGCCCGCGGCCTACGCACGCTGGGACAACCCGGTCTGGCACGCCTACCGCGTGCCGATGGAGATCCCCATGGCCCTGCGGCTGGGCGACCTCCGCCTGCCCGAGGCCGACCGGATACGCATCCCGATGCTGGTCCGGCTGCCGCTCGAGCGCGGCCTGTGGATCGACAGCGGGCGTTCCCGCTCGCTCGACGGTTCGTTCGCCGACTCCCACGAGATGCGCCGCCTCGGCCTGGAGACGGCCGTCGCGCACGCGGCGCGGCTGCTCGCCGTCTATCCGGCGGGCGAGTTCACCGTGCACGTCATCGACCCGGCCGGAGCGGGCGCGCAGCCGCTGGCGCCGCTGGTGCACACCGGGGTACTGGCCGCGCCGCCGGCCCAGGGCGCCGTGGGGGTGGCCGACGTGCTGGCCCGGCTCACCCAGCGCGTCGACCTGGTGCAGATGGCCTTGCGCGGGGGCGCCGCCGACGCGCTTCCCCCCGGACTCGACACGTCCCAGCAGCTCCTGATCGTCAACGACTTCCCGCACGGCTTCGACGACCGCGCCGTGAACCAGCTCCGCTACCTCGCGGACGAGGGCCCGGCCGTCGGCGTGCACCTGATGCTGGTCGCCGACCGCGAGGAGTCCGCGGGGTACGGGCCGCTGCTCGACCCGCTGTGGCGTTCACTGCTGCGCCTGACCCCGGTGGCCGACGATCACCTGGCCGACCCCTGGGTCGGTCACGCCTGGACCTACGAGCCCCCGCTCGTGCCGCCCGGCAGCCAGGTCCTCCACCGGGTGCTCAGCGCGGTGGCCGCGGCGCGGCGCTCGTGGAACCGGTGAGCCACGTCCTGTCCCAAGCACTGGTAAAGATCAACTGACCTGCTGTTTTGCCCGGGACTTTACCTGTCTCTTTACCTTTCCTTGGTGGTTGGGGTACCGTCGTTCTTACGGAGGGGAGTACTCCCTGCCTACTGCGACGTGCCCGTCAATACGGATCAGGCCAGATCCCGGGGCGTCGGCCCGTGGGTTCCGCACGCGCCTCGCGCGCCGGACACCCGGGGTGGAAGAGACCTCCAGCAGCGACGACGCTGACATCTGCCCTGTGACGTACTGCCGGAGGCGCAAGTGCAAGTTTCCATGACCCTGTGGGTCCTGACCATCCTGGGCCTCGCCGCCCTCATCGCGGTCGACTTCTTCATCGGCCGCAAGCCGCACGACGTGTCGATCAAGGAAGCGGGGATCTGGACGGTCGTCTGGATCGCGCTGGCCGGTCTCTTCGGACTCGGTCTCTTCCTCTTCGGAGGCGGCCAGCCGGCCGGAGAGTTCTTCGCGGGCTTCATCACCGAGAAGTCCCTGAGCGTCGACAACCTCTTCGTCTTCGTCCTGATCATGGCGAAGTTCGCGGTGCCCTCGCAGTACCAGCAGCGTGTGCTCCTGGTCGGTGTGCTCATAGCCCTGGTCCTCAGGGCGGTCTTCATCGCCGCCGGCGCGGCGATCCTCGCCAGCTTCGCGTGGGTGTTCTACCTCTTCGGCGCCTTCCTGATCTGGACCGCCTGGAAGCTCATCCAGGAGGCCCGGGCCGACGAGGAGGACGAGGAGTTCGAGGAGAACAAGCTGCTCAAGGCGGCCGAGCGCCGCTTCGGTGTCGCCGACCGCTACCACGGCACCAAGCTGTGGATCGAGGAGAACGGCAAGCGGATCATGACCCCGATGCTGGTCGTGATGCTCGCGATCGGCACCACCGACGTCCTCTTCGCCCTCGACTCCATCCCGGCGATCTTCGGCCTCACGCAGGACCCGTACATCGTCTTCACCGCCAACGCGTTCGCCCTGATGGGTCTGCGGCAGCTCTACTTCCTCATCGGCGGTCTGCTGAGGAAGCTGGTCCACCTCTCCTACGGCCTGTCGATCATCCTGGGCTTCATCGGCGTGAAGCTGGTGCTGCACGCCCTGCACGAGTCCGGGGTCCACGTCCCCGAGATCAGCATTCCCGTCTCGCTCGGGGTGATCTGCTCGGTCCTGATCGTCACCACGATCACCAGCCTCCGGGCCTCCCGGAAGCAGGCCGCGGCCGAGGCGGCGGCCGAGCGGGATGCGTCGAAGGAGGACGTCGGGGCCTGACCCCGCGCACGCCCCCGTCGGGCGTACCCGGCGGTCAAAAAGAGCGGCGGGCGGCGCACAGCCGCACGCCGCTCAGGGGCACCCGCCCCGGCACGAGAGGACCGTGCCGGGGCGGGTGCCCCTGAGGCGTTCCCCGGTCCGTGCGACCGGGAGTGCGAGGTGGGTTCACCTCTGCGACGATCACGGCATGATCAGTCGGCCCAGGGAGTTCCTGACACACTGGACGACCGTCACCCCCGTGGTCGCCGTCGTGCTGCTGGTCCTCACCTGGGGACGCGATCTGCCCGGCCCCGTCGTCGCGCTGCTCACGGTGGTCCTCGCGCTGGCCGTCCTGGCCGCCGTCCACCACGCGGAAGTGGTCGCGCACCGGGTCGGCGAACCCTTCGGCTCCCTCGTCCTCGCCGTCGCCGTCACCGTCATCGAAGTCGCCCTCATCGTGACCCTGATGGCGGACGGCGGTGACAAGAGCGCGACCCTCGCCAGGGACACTGTCTTCGCGGCCGTGATGATCACCTGCAACGGCGTCGTCGGCCTCAGCCTGCTCGTCGGCTCCCTGCGGCACGGCACGGCGGTGTTCAACCCGGAGGGCACCGGTGCCGCCCTCGCCACGGTGGCGACCCTGGCCACGCTCAGTCTGGTGCTGCCGACGTTCACCACCAGCGCGCCGGGACCGGAGTTCTCCACCGTCCAGCTCACCTTCGCGGCGCTCTCCTCGTTGATCCTCTACGGGCTCTTCATCGCCACCCTGACCGTGCGGCACCGCGACTACTTCCTCCCGATCACCCGGCAGGGCGAGGTGATCACCGCGGAGAGGCACGCCGACGCGCCGACCGGCCGCACCGCCCTGATCAGCCTGGGCCTGCTGGCGATGGCCCTGATCGGCGTGGTCGGCCTCGCCAAGGGGGTGTCGCCCACCATCGAGGACGGGGTGGAGGCCGCGGGACTCCACCACGCCGTCGTCGGTGTGATCATCGCCCTGCTGGTGCTGCTGCCCGAGACCATCGCAGCCCTGCGCAGCGCCCGCCGCGACCGGGTGCAGACCAGCCTGAACCTCGCGCTCGGTTCCGCGATGGCCAGCATCGGCCTGACCATCCCGGCGGTCGCGCTCGCCTCCGTCTGGCTCCCCGGCCCGCTGGTCCTGGGTCTCGGCTCCACCCACATGGTCCTGCTCGCGCTGACCGTGGTGGTGGCGTCCCTGACGGTCGTGCCGGGACGGGCGACACCCCTGCAGGGCGGCGTCCACCTGGTGCTGTTCGCCGCCTATCTGGAGCTGGCGGTCAACCCGTAGCCGAGGCGGAGTCCGTACCGGGATCAGTACGTGACGGTGATGCGGCGGGCGGGCCCGTCGACCCGGACGGTCCCGCCGTACGGGACGACGAGCTGCGGGTCGGTGTGGCCGAAGTCCACGTCGAAGACGATCGTGGCGTCGGGGGCGTAGGTCCGCATCGCGCGCAGCACCGCCTCGCGCTGCTCGGCCGCGTAGCGGACGCCCTCCTCGGGGCTGTTCGGGCGCTCGAAGGACCATGTCTTGGGGCGTCCCATCAACAGTGCGGAGAAGGGACGGAGCAGCCCGCGCTCACCCATGTTGCGCAGCGTCCGGAAGACCTCCGCGGCGCTCGGCAGCTCCTCCGAGGTCTCCAGGAGCAGCACACCCCCCTCGTACTCGGCCGGGTCGCGGGCGATCTCGCGGTCGGCCATCAGCAGCCAGCCGAGGATCTCCAGACAGCCGCCCCAGCCACGGCCCTCGACCACGCGGTCGGCGTTGACCCAGGACCAGCCGGAACCGGGCCGGGTCCGCGGCTCGGCATCGAAGGTCGCGGGGTCGGCCCAGTCCCGGTCCACGTCGTTCCAGCGCTCGGCGGGCCGCAGTTCGTAGGGGCCGGACGTGAACAGCGCGGCCCGCAGGGAGTCGGCGGTCAGCGGGTTCATGGCACCGGGGCGGCCCAGCTCGCACATCACACTGGCGCCGTGGTACGCGACGATCCCGGTGTTGTACAGGTAGGCGAGCAGGTTCGTGTTGTCGCTCAGCCCGAAGAACGGCTTCGGGTTGGCCCGGATCAGCTCCCGGTCCAGGTGCGGCAGGACGGTGATCTGGTCGTCACCACCGATGGAGGCGATGACGGCCTTGACGTCCGGGTCGGCGAAGGCCGCGTGGACGTCGTCGGCCCGTTCGCGTGGCGTCGAGCCCATCTTCCGTGTGGCCGGGTACTCGACCGGCTCCAGCCCGTACTCGGTGCGCAGCCGCTCGAGCCCCAACTCGTAGGGGAGCGGGAACAGTCCGGGCAGCCCCGACCCGGGCGATATCACCGCCACACGGTCGCCGGGCGACGGCTTGGGCGGGTACATGATCCTCGGCATGAGGGGAGGGTAGGGCCGCAGGGGTGACGGCCGCACCGTGATAAACCAGGTCCGAGCGCCGGCCGTGCCTGGGAGCGGCGCACCTCGAACGGACCGGAGGAACCGTGCCCCGCACCCTGGCCAACGCCCCGATCATGATCCTCAACGGCCCCAACCTGAATCTGCTCGGCCAGCGGCAGCCGGAGATCTACGGTTCGGACACCCTCGCCGACGTCGAGGCGAGGTGTGCCGAGGCGGCCCGGGCCCACGGCGGCACGGTGGACTTCCGCCAGTCCAACCACGAGGGCGAACTGGTCGACTGGATCCACGAGGCGCGGCTGAACCACTGCGGCATCGTGATCAACCCCGCCGCCTACTCGCACACGTCCATCGCGATCCTGGATGCTCTCAACACCTGCGACGGGCTTCCGGTGGTGGAGGTCCACATCTCCAACATCCACCAGCGAGAGCCGTTCCGGCACCACTCGTACGTCTCGCAGCGCGCCGACGGGGTGATCGCGGGGTGCGGTGTCCAGGGGTACGTGTTCGGTGTGGAGCGGGTCGCGGCGCTGGCGGGGGCCGGGCGGGCGGCCACCTGAGAAGCCGGGGCCGCCGGCCGAGGGCGGGAGTGGGAAGGCCGGCGGCCCGTGCCGCCCAGGAGCCGTCTTCCTGTGCGGGGCTGCCCCCAGTGCACCGCGCCGCCCCGCGCGGGACCAGTGTGCGCGGCGGGGCGCCGCTGGTGAACGTTTCACACGGGGCGCGCACGAGGTCTCACGCCCCGGGCTTCACCACCCGCGCGCGTGCCACTCCGGCAGGTGCGGGCGCTCCGCGCCGAGCGTGGTGTCGTTGCCGTGGCCCGGGTAGACCCACGTCTCGTCCGGGAGGACGTCGAAGACCTTGGTCTCCACGTCGTGGATCAGGCTCGCGAAGGCCTTCGGGTCCTTGCGGGTGTTGCCCACACCGCCGGGGAAGAGGCAGTCACCCGTGAAGACATGCGGATGCCCGTGCGGGTCGTCGTAGACGAGGACGATGGAACCCGGCGTGTGCCCGACCAGGTGGCGGGCGGTGAGCTCCACCCGGCCCACCCGGATGGTGTCGCCGTCGTCCACCGGGACGTCGGTGGGCACGGGAATGCCCTCCGCGTCGTACCGGCCGGCGTAGGTGCGGGCACCGGTGGCGGCGACGACCTCGGCGAGCGCCTGCCAGTGGTCGGCGTGCCGGTGGGTGGTGACGACGGAGGCGATCCCGTCGTCACCGATGCTGCCGAGCAGCGTGTGCGCGTCGTTCGCGGCGTCGATCAGCAACTGCTCGTCGGTGGCCCGGCAGCGCAGCAGATAGGCGTTGTTGTCCATCGGGCCGACCGCGACCTTCGTGATCATCAGGTCCTTGAGCTCGTGCACGTCGGCGGGGCCGCCGACCCTCACCTCTCCGCTGTAGGTCATGACGGCCAGCCTAGCGCCGGCAGGCGCCGCGCAGCCCGCCCGGGGCTACAGGGGCGGCAGCGTGGGCAGCGCGCCGCCCTCCACGGTCAGCGCGGATCCCTCGCGTCGTCCGGCGAGCCAGCCCAGCAGGTCGGCGGGGGCCCCGGTGACACGTACGGCGGCCTCGCCGGGGCCCTCCTCGCGGCCCGTGGTCCACGCGTGCGTGCCGTCCGTCAGGCGGGTGGGCGGTACGTCCGGGTGCCCGGCGAACCGGGCGGCGAGGAACTCGGTCTCCCGCTCGGTGAACTCCTGCGGAAGGTCCTCCAGCTCGTACCCGATCCCGAGGTCCACGTGGTGCAGTTCCACCTCCGCCCAGCGCCGGAAGGGCAGCCGGGACGCCGAGTCGGTGACGCCGTTGCGCAGCGCGACCGTGCGCGACCAGTCCGCGGGCACGGCGCTCGCCGCCTCGAAGCGGGCGGCGCTCTCGCGCACGTCCGCGAGCTGGGCCTCCAGGGGGCGCGGGGCGTCCCGCTCGATGTCGGCGTCCCGCGCCTCGGCGGAGACGTACATGGGGCGTCCCTCGAGGACGTTCACGAGGGCGTCCGCGTTGCGGGCGAGGTGGGCGAGGACATGGCCGCGGGTCCAGCCGGGAAGCCGTGACTGGTCCGTCACGCCCGCGTTGTCCAGTTTGCCGACCGCGGTGAGCAGCCGTTCGGTGGCGTCGTGTACAGACGCCAGGTCACGCGCGTGATCAATCATGCCGCCGACCTTAGACCGCACCACACCTTCGGGTGAAGGTGGCGGATGCCGCCCGCAAATCGAATGCACGTGCTATATGGTCGGGCGTGACGTCGGGCATTCTGGAGAGTCGGGGTTTGTTGACAACCGGTGAATCCGACCGGCGTTGTCAGTGGCTCCCCCTAGTCTGAGAAGGACGGGGGCCCCGCCCCTGTCACTTCTCTCAAGAAAGGTGCGGACCGGCGTGGCCGACCGTCTCATCGTCCGTGGCGCGCGCGAGCACAATCTGAAGAACGTCTCGCTCGACCTGCCTCGTGACTCGCTCATCGTCTTCACGGGCCTGTCCGGGTCGGGCAAGTCCTCCCTGGCCTTCGACACGATCTTCGCCGAGGGGCAGCGCCGCTACGTGGAGTCGCTCTCCTCGTACGCCCGGCAGTTCCTCGGCCAGATGGACAAGCCGGACGTCGACTTCATCGAGGGCCTCTCCCCGGCGGTCTCCATCGACCAGAAGTCGACCTCGCGCAACCCGCGTTCCACGGTCGGCACCATCACCGAGGTCTACGACTACCTGCGCCTGCTCTTCGCGCGCATCGGCAAGCCGCACTGTCCCGAGTGCGGCCGGCCCATCTCGCGCCAGTCTCCGCAGGCCATCGTCGACAAGGTCCTCGAGCTGCCCGAGGGCAGCCGCTTCCAGGTGCTGTCGCCGCTCGTGCGCGAGCGCAAGGGCGAGTTCGTCGACCTCTTCGCCGACCTCCAGACCAAGGGCTACTCCCGCGCGCGCGTGGACGGCCAGACGGTCCAGCTCTCCAGCCCGCCGACGCTGAAGAAGCAGGAGAAGCACACCATCGAGGTGGTCGTCGACCGCCTCACCGTCAAGGACTCCGCCAAGCGCCGCCTCACCGACTCCGTCGAGACCGCGCTCGGCCTGTCCGGCGGCATGGTCGTGCTCGACTTCGTCGACCTGCCCGAGGACGACCCCGAGCGCGAGCGGATGTACTCGGAGCACCTGTACTGCCCGTACGACGACCTGTCCTTCGAGGAGCTGGAGCCCCGGTCCTTCTCCTTCAACTCGCCCTTCGGCGCCTGCCCCGACTGCTCGGGCATCGGCACGCGCATGGAGGTCGACCCGGAGCTGATCGTCCCGGACCCGGACAAGTCCCTGGACGAGGGCGCCATCCACCCCTGGTCGCACGGGCACACCAAGGACTACTTCGCCCGCCTGATCGGCGCCCTCGCGGACGCGCTGGGCTTCCGTACGGACATCCCCTTCGGGGGACTGCCGCTGCGCGCCCGCAAGGCCCTGCTGTACGGGCACAAGACCCAGGTCGAGGTCCGCTACCGCAACCGGTACGGGCGCGAGCGCCGGTACACCACGGCCTTCGAGGGCGCCGTCCCCTTCGTCAAGCGCCGGCACAGCGAGTCCGAGAGCGACGCCAGCCGCGAGCGCTTCGAGGGCTACATGCGCGAGGTGCCCTGCCCCACCTGTGAGGGCACGCGCCTGAAGCCGCTCGTCCTCGCCGTCACCGTCATGGGCAAGTCGATCGCCGAGGTCTCGGCCATGTCCATCAGCGACTGCGCGGACTTCCTGGGCGAGCTGAAGCTCAGCGCTCGCGACAAGAAGATCGCCGAGCGGGTGCTCAAGGAGGTCAACGAGCGGCTGCGGTTCCTGGTCGACGTCGGCCTGGACTACCTCTCCCTGAACCGCGCGGCCGGCACGCTCTCCGGCGGCGAGGCCCAGCGCATCCGCCTGGCCACCCAGATCGGCTCCGGACTCGTCGGCGTGCTGTACGTCCTCGACGAGCCGTCCATCGGCCTGCACCAGCGCGACAACCACCGGCTGATCGAGACCCTCGTCCGGCTGCGCGACATGGGCAACACGCTCATCGTCGTCGAGCACGACGAGGACACCATCAAGGTCGCCGACTGGATCGTCGACATCGGCCCCGGCGCCGGTGAGCACGGCGGCAAGGTGGTGCACAGCGGTTCCGTGAAGGAACTGCTCGACAACGCCGAGTCGCAGACCGGGCTGTACCTGTCGGGCAGGAAAGCCATCCCGCTGCCCGACGTACGGCGTCCCCGCGACCCCTCCCGGCAGCTCACCGTGCACGGCGCCCGCGAGAACAACCTCCAGGACATCGACGTGTCCTTCCCGCTCGGGGTGTTCACGGCCGTCACCGGCGTCTCGGGCTCCGGCAAGTCGACGCTGGTCAACGACATCCTCTACACCCACCTGGCGCGCGAGCTGAACGGCGCCCGCAGCGTGCCCGGCCGGCACACGCGCGTGGACGGCGACGACCTCGTCGACAAGGTCGTCCACGTCGACCAGTCGCCCATCGGCCGCACCCCGCGGTCGAACCCGGCGACGTACACCGGCGTCTTCGACCACATCCGCAAGCTGTTCGCCGAGACGACGGAGGCGAAGGTCCGCGGCTACATGCCGGGCAGGTTCTCCTTCAACGTCAAGGGCGGGCGCTGCGAGAACTGCGCGGGCGACGGCACGATCAAGATCGAGATGAACTTCCTCCCGGATGTCTACGTCCCGTGCGAGGTCTGCCACGGCGCCCGGTACAACCGGGAGACCCTGGAGGTCCACTACAAGGGCAAGTCCATCGCCGACGTCCTGAACATGCCGATCGAGGAGGCGACCGACTTCTTCGAGGCGGTCCCCGCCATCGCCCGGCACATGAAGACGCTCAAGGACGTCGGCCTCGGCTACGTCCGGCTCGGCCAGTCCGCGACCACCCTGTCCGGCGGTGAGGCCCAGCGCGTGAAGCTCGCCAGCGAGCTGCAGCGCCGCTCCACCGGCCGCACGGTCTACGTCCTGGACGAGCCGACCACCGGTCTGCACTTCGAGGACATCAGCAAGCTGCTCACCGTCCTGTCCGGACTGGTCGACAAGGGCAACTCGGTCATCGTCATCGAGCACAACCTCGACGTGATCAAGACCGCCGACTGGGTCGTCGACATGGGCCCCGAGGGCGGCGCCGGCGGTGGCCTGGTGGTCGCCGAGGGCACGCCGGAGGAGATCGCCGCCGTTCCCGCCAGCCACACCGGCAAGTTCCTGCGGGACATCCTCGGCGCCGACCGGGTCAGCGACGCCATCCCGGCGCAGACCACGCGCAGGACGGCGGCGAAGACGGTGGCGGCCAAGTCCACGGCCAGGAAGACGGCCACCAAGAAGGTCGGCACCACGGCGGCGAAGTCCGCCGCGAAGACGGCCAAGACCACCAAGCCGGCCGCGAAGAGGACGACGCGGACCGGCAAGGCCTGAGTCCGGCCGGCGGGCGGGCACCCGGAGCCCGCCCGCCCGTGCCGGCAGGCACCGCGCCGACACGCCGTGCCCCACGGAAGACCCGTGGGGCACGGCGCGTCCGCGTATCGGCGCCTCAGGCGCCCGCCGGCTCCACCCGCGTTCCGGTGCCGCAGCGCCGAACGGCCCCGGGGGCCGTCACAGCGCCACCTCATGGGCGTACGGAGGCTCCGCGCCCGCACGCGAGCAGGTGACCGCCGCCGCCCGGGCGGCGAACCCCAGCAGCTCGGCCCAGCAGTCGGGCCCCAGCGCCGCCACCGCCCGCTCACTCAGCGCGTCCCGCGCGGCGAGGCCGTGCAGCAGCGCCGCGTTCACCGTGTCGCCCGCGCCGATGGTGTCCACCACCTCGACCCGCTCGCCCGGCACCGCGTACTCGCCCCCGTCGCGGGTGAACACCGTCAGCCCCTCGCCGCCCCGCGTGACCACGACCGCCGCCGGGCCGGCCGCGAGCCACTCCCGGGGCGCCCCGCCGAGCCACGCGGCGTCCTCCACGGACACCTTGAGCAGCGACACCGACGGCAGCCAGCTCGTGAACCGGGCCCGGTAGGCGTCCGGGTCCGGGATCAGTCCGGCCCGGATGTTCGGGTCGAGCACGGTGAACACGCCCCGCGCGGCCGTCTCGCGCAGCAGCGCCTCGTACGCGCTCGCCCCCGGCTCCAGCACCAGCGAACAGGTGCCGAAGGACACCGCCCGGGTGCCGGAGGGCAGCGCGGACGGTGCCGTGAAGAGCCGGTCCGCGGTCCCCTCCACGTAGAAGGTGTACGCGGCCGAGCCGCCCGCGCCGACCGTGGCCACGGCGAGCGTCGTCGGCTCGGGCCCGCGCTGCACCGGCGACACGTCCACACCGGTCTCGCGCAGCCGGTCCAGCAGCGCCTCGCCGAAGGCGTCGTACGACACGCGGGAGCAGAAGGCGGTGGGGGAGCCGAGGCGGCCCAGTGCCACGGCCGTGTTGTACGGGCCGCCGCCCAGCGCCGGGCGCAGCGCGGCGAGGGCGCCCGTGCCCTGCGGTACCAGGTCGATCAGTGCCTCACCGGCGACGACGATCACGGGAGGGTCCTTTCAGGGGCCGGGCGGGGGCTCGCGGGGACTGTTCCGGCTGCTCGGAAGGCTGCTCGGACTGCTGGGGCAGCCGCACGACGTGCGGTCCTCGGCCCCTTGTCCAGCCGGGACCGTATCCCATACGGCGGCACGCATGAACGCTCGCACAGGCGCTCGCGCGGCTGCCCCGGCGGGGCACCTCCGCGTGGGAGACCCACCGCCCGGGCGTCCGCGGCCGCCGGATATCGTCGCCGTGCACACCCTCGAACAGTGGAGATGCCATGTCCGGCCGCCCCGTCCCGAGCCGTCGTACCGTCCTGCGCACGGCGGCGATCACGCCCGTCGCCGGACTCGGTCTGGCCGCCTGCTCGCCGGGCGACGACGGCGCGGCCGCCCAGCCGACCGCGCCCGTCGAGCTCGGCACGGACGGCGAGGTCGCCAAGGGCGCCACCAAGCTCTACCGGGACCAGAACGTGGTGGTCAGCCGGGCCGAGGACGGCTCGCTGAAGGCGTACAGCACGATCTGCACGCACGCGGGGTGCCCCATCAAGAAGCTGGAGGGCACCAAGCTCGTCTGCCCCTGCCACGGCAGCGAGTTCGACGCCCGCACCGGTGAGGTGCTGCGCGCCCCGGCGAGCGTCCCGCTGGTGGAACTGCGGGCCGAGGTGAAGCAGGGCCGGATCGTCGCCACCCCCGAGACCTGACCGGCCCGGCTCCCGTCAGGGGCGCCCGCTCACTCCCAGTCCCAGCCGATGCCCAGCAGGCCCGGCCGGACCCGGGCCTCCACGAGGTGCACCGAGCGGTGCGGGCCGCTCATCGCCAGGTCCCGGAGGCCACCGCGCGGCGCGGCCGCCGAGTGCTGTGTGAACCGGTGGCAGCGCACCGGCAGCGCCGCCGCGTCGAACCGCACCTCGAGCGCGTACTGTCCGCCGGCCGCCCCGAACCCGCGCAGGTACTCGCGCGACACGCCCCCGGTGCCGTCCTCGAAGCGGTAACGGAAGAGGTACGTGTCCCCGGCCCGCAGACGCGTGTCGAAGAGCAGCTCGGTCACCAGCACCCCGGTGCCGTGATGGGTGCGGACACGTCCCGTACGGCAGTTCTCCAGCGCGTGCACGGCCGTGCGCGCGGGGACGCAGCCCGGGTCGCCGTGGTGGACGGCGACGTAACGGTCCACGCCGTCGCGGCCGGCGCGCACGATGTGGTGCGACTCGCGCCCGGCCAGTTCCCGCCGGGCCCCGATCCGCACGCGTTCGTGGAGCGCGAGGGAGTGCAGGGCGGCGTCCGGGGCAGGGTGGCCGAGTTCGTCCAGCAGCCGGCCGAGGACACCCGACGCCTCCACCTGGGCGCGGTAGGAGCGGACCGCGGGCCGCTGCGCGGGCATCCGCCCGCCGGTGTCGGAGAGCAGCCGGATCAGCGACTCCTCGGGGAGCTGGAGTATCTCCTCCAGGGCCCGTACGGCCCGCAGCGACTCCGGCCGCTGCGGACGCCGCGCGCCCTGCTGCCAGTAGCTCAGACTGGTGACGCCCACCTTCACCCCCTGCCGCGACAGATGGTGCTGCACCCGCTGCAGCGGCAGCCCGCGAGCGGCGATCGCGGCACGCAGGGCGACGTGGAACGGACCGCCGCGCAGGGCGGAGTCGAGCTCCGCCGTGACGGCGTCCACGGTGTCGGCGTCCGCGGACTGAGTGGCGTGCGGCATGCAGGGGCCTTTCTGTGCAGGTTCACAACGGCTGGTCGGACCGTTCGGCGCGGATCGGCCGGGGCCGCCCCCGTCGCGGCGCGGGGGAGGTCTTCACATCCGTACGCCGCGGTTCAGGGCCCCGACTTCCCCCGCATTGAAGCGTGTTGACCCAGGCCCGACAACACCTGTGGCCGCACCGCGCCACACTCCTGGCCGAGAACTTTCCGCCCGGCTCCCCGGTGCCACCACGCGTGACCGGGCAGCCCCGGACGGTCCCCGGACACCTGCCGTACGGCCTGCCGCGCGGCCCGGTCACCGGTCGTCCGAGACCGCGGATCCCGCCGCCCGCGACGCCTGTGACCGGTTGTCCACAGCCCCCCGCGCCCGTCGTCCACAGGCCCGCCGGAGTGTGGGTCCCCGCCAGTAGGGTGTGAGTCATGGCCGACCCCTCCAGCTACCGCCCCAGGCCGGGAGAGATCCCGGACTCCCCGGGGGTGTACAGGTTCCGCGACGAGCACCGCCGGGTGATCTACGTCGGAAAGGCGAAGAGCCTGCGCCAGCGCCTGGCGAACTACTTCCAGGACCTGGCGAACCTCCACCCCCGCACCCGCTCCATGGTGACCACGGCCGCGTCCGTGGAGTGGACGGTGGTGTCCACGGAGGTCGAGGCCCTGCAGCTCGAGTACTCCTGGATCAAGGAGTACGACCCCCGGTTCAACGTCAAGTACCGCGACGACAAGAGCTACCCGTACCTCGCGGTGACGATGAACGAGGAGTTCCCGCGCGTCCAGGTGATGCGCGGCCACAAGAAGAAGGGCGTGCGCTACTTCGGCCCCTACGGGCACGCCTGGGCGATCCGCGACACGGTCGACCTCCTGCTGCGCGTGTTCCCGGTGCGCACCTGCTCGGCCGGTGTCTTCAAGAACGCCACCCGCACCGGCCGCCCCTGTCTGCTCGGCTACATCGGCAAATGCTCCGCACCCTGCGTCGAGCGGATCTCCCCCGAGGACCACCGGGAGCTCGCGGAGGAGTTCTGCGACTTCATGGCCGGCCGCACCGGAACCTATCTGCGCCGCCTGGAGAAGCAGATGGCCGAGGCCGCCGAGGACATGGAGTACGAGCGCGCCGCGCGCCTGCGCGACGACATCGGCGCCCTGAAGAAGGCCATGGAGAAGAGCGCGGTCGTCCTCGCCGACGCGACCGACGCCGACCTGATCGCCGTCGCCGAGGACGAGCTGGAGGCGGCCGTCCAGATCTTCCACGTGCGCGGCGGACGCGTGCGCGGCCAGCGCGGCTGGGTCACCGACAAGGTGGAGGACATCACCACCGGCGCCCTCGTCGAGCACGCCCTCCAGCAGCTCTACGGAGAGGAGAAGGGCGACGCCGTGCCCAAGGAGGTCCTGGTCCCGGCCCTGCCCGACCCGGTCGAGCCGGTGCAGCAGTGGCTCACCGGCCGCCGCGGCTCCGGGGTGTCGCTGCGCATCCCGCAGCGCGGCGACAAGAAGGCGCTGATGGAGACCGTGCAGCGCAACGCCCAGCAGGCACTCGTCCTGCACAAGACCAAGCGCGCCTCCGACCTCACCACGCGCTCGCGCGCCCTGGAGGAGATCGCCGACGCCCTCGGGCTGGACAGCGCCCCGCTGCGCATCGAGTGCTACGACATCTCCCACCTCCAGGGCGACGACGTCGTGGCCTCCATGGTCGTCTTCGAGGACGGACTGGCCCGGAAGAGCGAATACCGGCGCTTCCAGATCAAGGGTTTCCAGGGACAGGACGACGTCCGTTCCATGCACGAGGTGATCAGCCGCCGCTTCCGGCGCTACCTCGCCGAGAAGGAGCGGACCGGCGAATGGGACGGCGAGGACGTCCCGGAGGGGGAGCAGCCCCTCAAGGACGAGGACGGCCGCCCCCGGCGCTTCGCCTACCCGCCCCAGCTCGTCGTGGTCGACGGCGGTCAGCCGCAGGTCGCGGCGGCACAGCGCGCCCTGGACGAGCTCGGCATCGACGACATCGCCGTGTGCGGTCTCGCCAAGCGTCTGGAGGAGGTCTGGCTGCCCCGCGAGGACGACCCGGTCGTCCTGCCGCGCACCAGCGAGGGCCTGTACCTGCTCCAGCGGGTCCGCGACGAGGCCCACCGCTTCGCGATCACCTACCAGCGCAGCAAGCGCGCCAAGCGCTTCCGGGCGAGCCCCCTGGACGACGTGCCCGGCCTGGGGGAGACCCGCAAGCAGGCCCTGATCAAGCACTTCGGCTCGGTGAAGAAGCTCCGGTCGGCGACCGTCGACCAGATCTGCGAGGTGCCCGGCATAGGCCGCAAGACGGCCGAGACGGTCGCCGTGGCCCTCGCCCGGGCGACCCCGGCCGCGCCGGCCGTCAACACGGCGACCGGAGAGATCATGGAAGAAGCAGAGGACGGGGTACCCGGGACGACGGCGGATACCCCCGGGGAGCCCGTGTCCGCGGGCACCCCGGACGAACGACGGGGGCAGGAGAGATGACCGAGCACCACACGCGGTCCGAACACGGCACACCGCCGACCACGGAACGAGAACAGACCCACATCACGGACGGCGGGGAAACGGCCCCGCCCACGGCCCTCCCCGAAGGGCACCAGGACGACGGAGCACAGGTGAATACGGGCAACGAAGCACCCGGGGTGCCGGAGTCGGCCATCCCCGAGCTGGTGATCATCTCCGGCATGTCCGGGGCCGGCCGGTCGACCGCGGCCAAGTGCCTGGAGGACCTGGGCTGGTTCGTCGTCGACAACCTGCCGCCCGCGCTGATCCCCACCATGGTGGAACTCGGCGCCCGCTCCCAGGGCAACGTGGCGCGGATCGCGGTCGTCGTCGACGTCCGCGGCCGGCGCTTCTTCGACAACCTGCGCGAGTCCCTCGCCGACCTCGACGCCCGCGGCGTCACCCGGCGGATCGTCTTCCTGGAGTCCTCCGAGGACGCCCTGGTGCGCCGCTTCGAGTCGGTGCGCCGCCCGCACCCCCTGCAGGGCGACGGCCGCATCGTCGACGGCATCGCCGCCGAGCGGGAACTCCTGCGCGAGCTGCGCGGCGACGCCGACCTGGTGATCGACACGTCCAGCCTCAACGTGCACGAGCTGCGCGCCAAGATGGACGCCCAGTTCGCCGGCGAGGAGGAGCCCGAGCTGCGGGCCACCGTCATGTCCTTCGGTTTCAAGTACGGCCTGCCGGTCGACGCCGACCTGGTCGTGGACATGCGCTTCCTGCCCAACCCCCACTGGGTCCCGGAGCTGCGCCCCTTCACCGGCCTGAACGAGGAGGTCTCGGCCTACGTCCTCAACCAGCCCGGGGCCAAGGAGTTCCTCGACCGCTACGCCGAGCTGCTCCAGATGATCGCCGCGGGCTACCGTCGTGAGGGCAAGCGCTATGTGACCGTCGCCGTCGGCTGCACCGGGGGCAAGCACCGGTCCGTGGCCATGTCGGAGAAGCTCGCCGCCCGGCTCGTCGCGGAGGGCGTGGAGACGGTGGTCGTCCACCGGGACATGGGACGGGAATGACAGGACGTACTCCGCGGCTGAGCAGGCTGCGCCGGGTGGTGCCCGAGGGCCGCGGCGGCAGGTCCGCCGAGGCCCGTGCCGCCCGGCCCGAACAGGCCCGCGGCGGCCGCCCGCGCCGCCGCGGTGCCCAGCCCAAGGTCGTCGCCCTCGGCGGCGGCATGGGCCTGTCCGCGTCGCTCGCCGCGCTGCGCCGGATCACCGGCGACCTCACCGCCGTCGTCACCGTGGCCGACGACGGCGGCTCCAGCGGACGCCTCCGCGACGAGCTGGGCGTCCTGCCGCCCGGCGACCTGCGCAAGGCGCTGGCCGCGCTGTGCGGGGACGACGACTGGGGACAGACCTGGGCCCGCGTCATCCAGCACCGCTTCCAGTCCCAGGGCGACCTGCACGAACACGCCGTCGGCAATCTGCTCATCGTCGCGCTGTGGGAGCAGCTCGGCGACCATGTGCAGGCCCTCGACCTGGTCGGCAAGCTGCTCGGCGCGCACGGGCGCGTGCTGCCCATGTCCGCCGTCCCGCTGGAGCTGCAGGCCCTGGTCAGGGGACACGACCCGGACCGGCCGGAGGACGTGGACACCGTCCGCGGACAGGCCACGGTCGCCCTGACCCCCGGAGAGGTGCAGTCCGTGCACCTCGTGCCCAACGACCCGCCCGCCGTTCCCGAGGCGGTCGAGGCCGTGCTCGACGCGGACTGGGTGGTGCTCGGCCCCGGTTCCTGGTTCTCCTCGGTCATCCCGCACCTGCTCGTGCCGGAACTGCTGGACGCGCTCACCCAGACGAAGGCGCGCCGGGTGCTCTCCCTGAACCTCGCACCGCAGCCCGGAGAAACCGCGGGCTTCTCCCCGCAGCGTCATTTGGAGGTTTTGGGACGACACGCCCCTAAACTCGCCCTGGACGTGGTGCTGGCCGACGAAGCAGCCGTGCCCGACCGTGACTCGCTCACCGACGCCGCGAAAGGGTTCGGCGCCGCGGTCGAACTGGCTCCGGTAGCCCGGACCGACGGGACCCCGAGGCACGACCCGGAGCTGCTGGCCGCCGCGTACGACCGTATTTTTCGGATGCATGGAAGGATCGGCCCATGGCGATGACGGCAGCGGTGAAGGACGAGATCTCCCGGCTCCCCGTCACCCGGACCTGCTGCAGAAAGGCGGAGGTATCCGCCGTTCTGCGGTTCGCCGGCGGCCTTCACCTGGTGAGCGGGCGCATCGTGATCGAGGCGGAGCTGGACACCGCGATGGCGGCCCGCAGACTCAAGCGGGACGTCCTGGAGATCTTCGGGCACAGCTCCGAGCTGATCGTGATGGCACCGGGCGGGCTGCGCCGGGGTTCGCGTTACGTCGTCCGGGTGGTCGCGGGCGGTGACCAGCTCGCCCGGCAGACCGGTCTGGTGGACGGCCGGGGACGGCCGATCCGCGGCCTGCCGCCGCAGGTGGTCTCGGGGGCCACCTGCGACGCCGAGGCCGCCTGGCGCGGGGCCTTCCTGGCGCACGGCTCGCTCACCGAGCCCGGCCGCTCCTCCTCGCTGGAGGTGACCTGCCCCGGCCCCGAGGCCGCGCTCGCCCTGGTCGGCGCCGCCCGTCGGCTGTCGATCGCCGCCAAGGCCCGCGAGGTGCGCGGTGTGGACCGCGTGGTCGTCCGCGACGGCGACGCGATCGGCGCGCTGCTCACCCGGCTCGGCGCCCACGAGTCGGTGCTGGCCTGGGAGGAGCGGCGGATGCGCCGCGAGGTGCGGGCCACCGCCAACCGCCTCGCCAACTTCGACGACGCCAACCTGCGCCGCTCGGCCCGCGCGGCCGTCGCCGCGGGCGCCCGGGTGCAGCGCGCGCTGGAGATCCTCGCCGACGACGTGCCCGAGCACCTCGCCGCCGCGGGCCGGCTGCGCATGGAGCACAAGCAGGCCTCCCTGGAGGAACTGGGCGCGCTCGCCGACCCGCCGCTGACCAAGGACGCCGTCGCCGGCCGCATCCGCCGCCTGCTGGCCATGGCCGACAAGCGCGCCGCGGACCTCGGCATCCCGGGCACGGAGGCCAACCTGGGCGAGGAACTGGCGGACAACCTCGTCGGCTGACCGCACCGCCGGCCGGTCCGGGTACCGGGCACGCGGTTCCGGCCGGTGCCGCCCGCCCCTGACCGACCGGCCGTCAACAAGCCGGTGCCGACGTCCACTTGGGTGACCGGCACCGGCTTCGGCGTGTCCGTCCCGCGCTCTTGACTCGATCATGAGGTGTCATGAGCCTGGCATCTGTTCGCCACTGGGGCGAATCCAGGCCTGTCGGACAGGTCCCAGCTAGGGGGGTTCATGAGACGAAGAGCGAGAGCGATCCTCGCCGTCGGCGCGCTCCTGATCGGCGGAGCGGGCTTCGCGCCCGTCGCCCAGGCACGACCCGCGGACCCGGGCACCCGGGACGCGGACGAAGTGAAGGTCTTCCGCGCCGACGTCACCCAGGAACAGGTCCCCCTGCTGCTGGCCGCCGGGCAGGACGGCCACGAACTCGGTGAACTGATCCCCGACGAGGGCACCGCGACCGTCGAGGTCTACCTCACCGACCGGCAGGCCGAGACGCTGGAGAAGCAGGGCGTCGACCTCGCCGAACACACCCTCTCCGCCCGCGCCGAGCAGCGCGTGGAGAAGGCGGCCGACGGCGTCTTCCGCCCGTACAGCGGCAGCGGCGGCCTGCGGGAGGAGATCCTGCGCACCGCCCAGCAGAACCCCGGCCTCACCAAGGTCGTCTCCATCGGCAAGACGGTCAGGGGCCAGGACATCCTGGCGCTCAAACTCACCAAGAACGCCAGGAAGACGCAGGACGGCTCCCGGCCATCCGTCCTCTACCTGTCCAACCAGCACGCACGCGAGTGGATCACCCCGGAGATGACCCGGCGGCTGATGCACCACTACCTGGACAGCTACAAGAAGGACCGGCGGATCAGGCAGATCGTCGACTCCACCGAGCTGTGGTTCGTCCTGTCGGCCAACCCCGACGGCTACGACTACACCTTCCAGGACCCCGCCAACCGCCTGTGGCGCAAGAACCTGCGCGACGTCAACGGCGACGGCGCCATCAGCACCGGCGACGGCATCGACCTCAACCGCAACTTCGCCTACAAGTGGGGCTACGACGACGAGGGCTCGTCCCCCAACCCCACCAGCCAGACCTATCGCGGCGCGAGCCCCGGCTCCGAGCCCGAGACCAAGGCGCTGGACGCCTTCCAGAAGCGCATCGGCTTCGCCTACGGCATCAACTACCACTCCGCGGCCGAACTCCTGCTCTACGGCGTCGGCTGGCAGGTGGCCACCGACACCCCGGACGACGTCCTCTACAAGGCGCTCGCCGGAACGCCGGACAACTCCGCGATCCCCGGCTACCACCCGCAGGTCTCCTCGGAGCTGTACACCACCAACGGCGAGGCCGACGGCCACGCGGCCAACGTCAACGGCATGGCGATGTTCACCCCCGAGATGTCGACCTGCCAGACCGTGTCCGACATGGACCCCGACGACGAGTGGAACGCGGCCGACTGCCAGTCGGGCTTCAACTTCCCTGACGACGAGAGGCTGATCCAGCAGGAGTTCGCCAAGAACATCCCCTTCGCGCTCTCCGTCGCCGAGACCGCCTCCCACCCCGACCGGCCGTCCTCCGCGGTCGGCCTGGAAGCCGCCGACTTCACCCCGGCCCCCTTCACCACCTCGTACGCGCGCGGCGCCGACCAGGAGGTCTCCGTCGTCGTCCGCAAGGCGGTGCGCGACAAGGAGCTGAAGTACCGCGTCAACGGCGGCCGCACCCACGGCATGGCGCTCAGGCCCTGGCGCGGCGGCGAGACGTACGGCGGCGAGGACAACCTCTACTTCGACGAGTACCGGGCCGAGGTCAAGGACGGCGCCCCGGGCGACAAGGTCGAGGTCTGGTTCACCGGCGAGACGCGGCAGGGCAAGAAGGTCTCCAGCGAACACTTCACGTACACGATCGCCGAACGGCCCCGCGCGGACGTCCTCGTCGTCGCCGAGGAGGGCGTGAAGGCCACGCAGACGCAGACCTACGTGGACGCCCTCAAGGCCAACGGCCTGCGGGCCGCCGTCTGGGACGTCGCCACCCAGGGCGCCCCCGACGCGCTCGGCGTCCTCGGTCACTTCGCGACCGTCGTCCACTACACCGGCGCGGCCACCCCGGGCAACGCCACCCAGCTCCAGCTGCGCGCCTTCCTCAACGAGGGCGGCAAGCTGATCGAGGCGGGGGAGCGGGCAGGCGGCAGCGTCGACCTCGGCGGCGGCAACCCCTCCGACGACTTCAGCCAGTACTACCTGGGCGCCTACACCCGCACGTCCACCTCCGGCGCCACCGGGTTCACCGGCTCCGGCCCGCTCGACGCCACCGGCGGCCCGCTCGGCGCGGCGCCCGGCAACCCGCTGGACGCGGCCGGAACCTACAGCGTGACCTCGGACGAGCTGCCGGCGGCGAGCCACCCGCAGTTCGCGAGCGCGGGGGCGGGGAAGTTCGCCGGCACCGTGAACCCGTACGGTCCCTACGCCGGTGAGTGGATGGCCGCCGCCGTGCACACCGACGACGCCTACAAGCGCCTCACCCGCACCGTCGACCTCACCGGTGTCAGCGCCTCCGACCGGCCCACGCTCCGCGCCCAGCTCCTGTGGGACACCGAGCGCGGCTACGACCACGCCCTGGTCGAGGCCCACACCACCGGCGCGGACGACTGGACCACCCTCCCCGAGGCGGGCGGCGCCACCGGGACCGCCGTGCCGTCCGAGTGCTCGGCCGGCTTCTACATCAGCGACCACCCCTGGCTGGAGCGCTACCTGACCCTGTCCGACGACGGCTGCACCGCGTCCGGCACGAGCGGCACGTGGAACAGCCTCACCGGCTCCTCCGGCGGCTGGCGGCAGGTGGAGTTCGACCTGAGCGCCTACGCCGGCAGGTCCGTGGAGGTCTCGATCGCCTACGTCACCGACCCCGGCAGCGGCGGCCGCGGCGTCCTCGCCGACGAGGCGTCCCTCGTCACCGGCGGCACGGCGACGGGGACCGAGGGCTTCGAGACGTCGCTGGGCGCCTGGCGGGTGTCCGGACCGCCGCCCGGCAGCCCGGCCGTGCTGAAGGACTGGACCCGCACCGGCACCCTGTTCCAGACCTACGCGGCGGTCACGACCGACGACACCGTGCTGCTGGGCTTCGGCCTGGAGCACCTCACCGCGCCGGCCGACCGCGCGGCCCTCGTCCGACAGGCGCTGCGTGCCCTGAACGAGTGATGATCCGGTCCCTGGGAACTGAACCGGTGTAGCGAAATCGGGTGATCCGTCCCCGAAGCCCGGGCGGTCCGTACCCGTACTGGCGGATACGGACCGCCATGCCGGGTATGGGCCGTCTCGATGTCACCACGGCAGCCTCGGAGAGGTAGGGTCGGAGGTGGTCGGGGACATCCCAAATACAGCTCGCCGGCACATCGGGCCGGCGTACCAACGAGGAGATCGGTTCGTGACGATCCGCGTAGGCATCAACGGCTTTGGCCGCATCGGTCGTAACTACTTCCGCGCGCTGCTGGAGCAGGGTGCAGACATCGAGATCGTGGCTGTCAACGACCTGGGTGACACCGCGACCACCGCTCACCTGCTGAAGTACGACACCATCCTCGGCCGCCTCAAGCAGGAGGTCTCGCACACCGAGGACACCATCACCGTCGGCGACAAGACCATCAAGGTCCTCTCCGAGCGCAACCCCGCCGACATCCCCTGGGGTGAGCTGGGCGTCGACGTCGTGATCGAGTCGACCGGCATCTTCACCAAGAAGGCCGACGCCGAGAAGCACATCACCGGCGGCGCCAAGAAGGTCATCATCTCCGCCCCGGCGAAGGACGAGGACGTCACCATCGTCATGGGCGTCAACCAGGACGTGTACGACCCGGCGAAGCACAACGTCATCTCCAACGCCTCCTGCACCACCAACTGCGTGGCGCCGATGGCGAAGATCCTCGACGAGAACTTCGGCATCGTCCGCGGCCTGATGACCACGGTGCACGCGTACACGAACGACCAGCGCATCCTGGACTTCCCGCACAAGGACCTGCGCCGCGCCCGTGCCGCCGCGGAGAACATCATCCCGACCACCACCGGTGCCGCCAAGGCCACCGCGCTGGTGCTCCCGCAGCTCAAGGGGAAGCTGGACGGCATCGCGATGCGCGTCCCCGTCCCCACCGGCTCGGTCACCGACCTCGTGCTGGAGCTCTCCCGCGAGGTCACCAAGGAAGAGATCAACGCGGCCTTCCAGAAGGCCGCCGAGGGCGAGCTCAAGGGCATCGTCTACTACACGGAGGACCCGATCGTCTCCTCCGACATCGTCAACTCGCCGGCGTCCTGCACCTTCGACTCCTCCCTGACCATGGTCCAGGAGGGCAAGAACGTGAAGGTCATCGGCTGGTACGACAACGAGTGGGGCTACTCCAACCGCCTCGTCGACCTCACCGTCTTCATCGGAAGCCAGCTCTGATCGGTCCGTACCGAGCAGGCACCACGACGCGGTGGCAGGGCCCGGGCAGCGCACGGCCGCGCTGTCCGGGCCCTGCGCCGCGTCCGCGACGACCAGCCCTCGTAGGATCACGACCGAGCACGAGATTCCAGGAGCCCCCTGCATGAAGACGATCGACGAACTCCTCTCCGAAGGTGTGACGGGCAAGCGCGTATTCGTCCGCGCCGACCTCAACGTGCCGCTGGACGGCACCACCATCACCGACGACGGCCGCATCCGTGCCGTGGTGCCCACCGTCAAGGCCCTGGCCGAGGCGGGCGCGCGCGTGATCGTCGCCTCGCACCTGGGCCGCCCCAAGGGCGCGCCCGACCCGGCGTTCTCCCTCGCCCCGGCCGCCGCGCGCCTCGGTGAACTGCTCGGCACCGAGGTCGCCTTCGCCGAGGACACGGTCGGCACCTCTGCCGAGTCCACGGTGGCGGGCCTCGCCGACGGCCAGGTGGCCGTCATCGAGAACCTGCGCTTCAACGCCGGCGAGACCAGCAAGGACGACGCCGAGCGCGCCGCCTTCGCGGACCGGCTGGCCGGCCTCGCGGACGTGTACATCGGCGACGGCTTCGGCGCCGTGCACCGCAAGCACGCCTCGGTCTACGACCTGCCCAAGCGACTGCCGCACTACGCCGGGTACCTCATCGCCACCGAGGTCGGCGTCCTGAAGAAGCTCAGCGACGACGTCCAGCGGCCCTACGTGGTCGCCCTCGGCGGCGCCAAGGTCTCCGACAAGCTCGCCGTCATCGACCAGCTCCTCGGCAAGGCCGACCGGCTCCTCATCGGTGGCGGCATGGCCTACACCTTCCTCAAGGCCAAGGGCCACGAGGTCGGCATCTCGCTCCTCCAGGAGGACCAGATCCCGGCCGTCACGGAGTACATCGAGCGCGCGGAGAAGAACGGCGTCGAGCTGGTGCTCCCCGTCGACGTGCTGGTCTCGGCCGAGTTCCCGGACCTGAAGACCAAGGCCCCGGCCAACCCCTCCACCGTCGCCGCGGACGCCATCCCGGCCGACCAGGAGGGTCTGGACATCGGTCCCGAGACCCGCAAGCTCTACGCCTCGAAGCTCGCCGACGCGGCCACCGTCTTCTGGAACGGCCCCATGGGCGTCTTCGAGCACCCCGACTACGCCGAGGGCACCAAGGCGGTCGCCCAGGCCCTCGTCGACGCCCCGGGCTTCACCGTGGTCGGCGGCGGCGACTCCGCCGCGGCCGTGCGTACGCTCGGCTTCGACGAAAAGGCATTCGGACACATCTCGACCGGCGGCGGCGCCTCCCTCGAATACCTCGAGGGCAAGACGCTCCCCGGCCTCGCCGCACTGGAGGACTGACCTCAATGACCACCCGCACGCCGCTGATGGCGGGCAACTGGAAGATGAACCTCAACCACCTCGAGGCCATCGCCCACGTCCAGAAGCTCGCCTTCGCCCTCGCGGACAAGGACTACGACGCCGTCGAGGTCGCCGTCCTCGTTCCCTTCACCGACCTGCGCTCGGTGCAGACGCTGGTCGAGCACGACAAGCTGAAGATCAAGTACGGCGCCCAGGACGTCTCCGCCCACGACGGCGGCGCCTACACCGGCGAGATCTCCGGCGCCATGCTCGCCAAGCTCCGCTGCACCTACGTCGCCATCGGCCACTCCGAGCGCCGGCAGTACCACGCGGAGACCGACGAGCTGGTCAACGCCAAGGTCAAGGCCGCCTACAAGCACGGCCTGACCCCGATCCTGTGCGTCGGCGAGGAGCTGGACGTCCGCGAGGCGGGCGACCACGTCAGCCACACCCTCGCCCAGGTCGAGGGCGGTCTCAAGGACCTCCCGGCCGAGCAGGCCGAGACGATCGTGATCGCCTACGAGCCCGTCTGGGCCATCGGCACGGGCAAGGTCTGCGGCGCCGAGGACGCGCAGGAGGTCTGCGCGGCGATCCGCGGCAAGCTCGCCGAGCTGTACTCGCAGGAGCTGGCCGACAAGATCCGCATCCAGTACGGCGGCTCGGTCAAGTCGGGCAACGTCGCGGAGATCATGTCGCAGCCCGACATCGACGGCGCCCTGGTCGGCGGTGCCTCGCTGGACTCGGACGAGTTCGTCAAGATCGTGCGCTTCCGCGACCAGTAGCCCTGCCGCAGATCCGCCGGTGAGTATGCGGTAGCGGCGATACGTCGTACCCTTGCGGGGGCATGGTGGCCTGCTGCCATCGTGCCCCCGTCGTCCGTCAGAATCCGAGGAAGTTGGTCCAGCCGTGGTTTTGGGGTTCTCGATCGCCCTGATCGTCTTCAGCCTGCTGCTGATGCTGCTGGTGCTGATGCACAAGGGGAAGGGCGGCGGCCTCTCCGACATGTTCGGTGGCGGCATGCAGTCGTCCGTCGGCGGCTCCTCGGTCGCCGAGCGCAACCTCGACCGGATCACCGTGGTGATCGGTCTCCTGTGGTTCGCGTGCATCATCGTGCTCGGCCTGCTGATGAAGGCGAACAACTGACCCGGCACGCCCCGCGCACATAAGGCCCCATGTCCGGTACGCGCCTCCAGGCGCGGCCTATCATGGGGCTTGCGTCTGTGCGCGGGAGCTTGTAACTCCAACCACTGGACGCGCGTTGGGCCTTACGTAGACTGAGGCGCTCGCAGCGAAGCGGAACGCCGACTCGCTTTGCGGCACCATCACGCAGGGAGTTACGACCGTGGCAAGTGGCAACGCGATCCGGGGAAGCCGGGTCGGGGCGGGGCCGATGGGCGAGGCCGAGCGCGGCGAGTCCGCGCCGCGTCTGCGCATCTCCTTCTGGTGCTCCAACGGACACGAGACACAGCCGAGCTTCGCGAGCGACGCACAGGTCCCCGAGACCTGGGACTGCCCGCGCTGCGGCTTCCCCGCCGGGCAGGACCGGGACAACCCGCCGGACCCGCCGCGCACCGAGCCCTACAAGACGCACCTGGCGTACGTGCGCGAGCGCCGCAGCGACGCGGACGGCGAGGCCATCCTCGCCGAGGCCCTCGCCAAACTGCGGGGCGAGATCTAGCACGCCTCCCGCCCGCGGCCGTCGTCCGTCCCCTTCGGCCTTCTTCACCGTTGATCAATTAGGTTGGAAACAGCCGGAACAGCGGGACACCAAGGAAGAGGGCTGAAGTCCGACATGAACGCAGACGTCCGTACCAGGCTCAACCAGACGCCCGAATGGACCGCGCTGGCCAAGCACCGCGAGGAGCTCGGCGAGGTGCGGCTGCGTGCACTGTTCGACGCCGACCCCGGGCGCGGCAGCGGATACGCCCTGCGGGTGGGCGATCTGTACGTCGACTACTCCAAGCACCTGGTCACCGACGAGACGCTGCGGCTGCTGCGTGAACTGGCCGCCGCCACCGGCGTGTTCGAGCTGCGCGACGCCATGTTCCGCGGCGAGCGCATCAACATCACCGAGGACCGGGCCGTGCTGCACACCGCCCTGCGCGCCCCGCGGGACGCGGTGATCGAGGTCGACGGCGAGAACGTCGTCCCCAAGGTCCACGCCGTCCTCGACAAGATGACGGACTTCGCCGGCCGGGTCCGTTCCGGCGAGTGGACCGGTCACACCGGCAAGCGCATCAGGAACGTCGTCAACATCGGCATCGGCGGCTCCGACCTCGGCCCGGCGATGGCCCACGAGGCGCTGCGCGCCTTCACCGACCGCGATCTGACGGTCCGTTTCGTCTCCAACGTCGACGGCGCCGACCTGCACGAGGCCGTCCGCGACCTCGACCCGGCCGAGACGCTGTTCATCGTCGCCTCCAAGACGTTCACCACCATCGAGACGGTCACCAACGCCACCTCCGCCCGGGCCTGGCTGCTGCACGCGCTCGGTGACGAGCGAGCCGTCGCCCGGCACTTCGTCGCGCTGTCGACCAACGCCGAGAAGGTCGCGGAGTTCGGCATCGACACGGCCAACATGTTCGAGTTCTGGGACTGGGTGGGCGGACGCTACTCGTACGACTCGGCGATCGGCCTGTCCCTGATGATCGCCACCGGCCCGGACCGCTTCCGGGAGATGCTCGACGGATTCCGCATCGTCGACGAGCACTTCCGCACCGCGCCCGCCGAGTCCAACGTCCCGCTGCTGCTGGGCCTGCTGGGCATCTGGTACGGCAACTTCCACGACGCGCAGTCGCACGCGGTGCTGCCCTACAGCCACTACCTGTCGAAGTTCACGGCGTACCTCCAGCAGCTCGACATGGAGTCCAACGGCAAGTCCGTGGACCGCGAAGGCCGTCCGGTGGAGTGGCAGACGGGGCCGGTGGTGTGGGGCACGCCCGGCACCAACGGGCAGCACGCCTACTACCAGTTGATCCACCAGGGCACCAAGCTGATCCCGGCGGACTTCATCGGCTTCGCCCGGCCGGTCGCCGAGCTGAGCGACGAGCTGAAGGCCCAGCACGACCTGCTGATGGCCAACTTCTTCGCGCAGACCCAGGCGCTCGCCTTCGGCAAGACCCCGGACGAGGTGCGGGCCGAGGGCGTGCCCGAGGAACTGGTCCCGCACAAGACGTTCCGCGGCGACCACCCGACCACCACGATCCTGGCCGGGGAACTGACGCCGTCGGTGCTCGGACAGCTCGTCGCCCTCTACGAGCACAAGGTGTTCGTCCAGGGCGCGGTGTGGAACATCGACTCCTTCGACCAGTGGGGCGTCGAGCTCGGCAAGGTCCTCGCCAAGCGCGTCGAACCCGCCCTCACCGAGGGCGCCGAGGTCCCCGGCCTGGACGCCTCCACGAAGGCGCTGGTCACCGCCTACAGGGAGCTGCGCGGCCGGCGCTGACCACCCCGCGGACAAGCGGGCGGTGCACAACCGTCCGCTTGCCGTAGAATCCCCGGCGATCATCACCGTGAGTGCTCGGGGGAGCAAGATGGCACGTACACCGGGAAGTTGGACGGGCGGCAGGCTGACGGCCCGGTCCCTCCTCAATCCGAAGCAGGTGGCGACCGCGGTGTTCCACCCCGCGTGGATCCCGCCGTCGCTCGATCCGTCGATCGAACAGCTCAAACGCTTCCGGGTCATCGCCGGCGCGGTCGCCTCGCTCGGCGTCTACACCATCTTCGAGGGCGGCTTCGACGCCACCCAGCTGCTGGAGAACGCGCTGACGGCCTCCGTCGTCCTGCTGTTCATCACGCCGCTCGCGGTCGGCGCGATGCTCTTCGTCTGGCGGCGCACCGGCACCGTCCGGCAGTTGCGGGGGCCGCTGTTCGACGCGCTCAAGCTGCTGCTGCTCTTCGTCGGCTGCGTCGCCGCCCTGGTGCTGCTCGTCACCACGATCAACGCCTCCGCCAACCCGGTGGTGATCATCTTCGGCGGTCTGACGATGCTGTGGATGCTCGGCTTCGTGGTCTGGGGAGCCATCAGGGTCTCCGGGAACTTCTTCGGCACCGCCGCCGTCCACCGCTGCCTCCCTGCGCTGCTGGCCTCCGTGACGAGCTGGCTGATGGCCATCCCCGACCTCGTCACCGGCGATCTGCACGGGCTGAGCCTCACCCTGGGCATCGTCTTCATCCTGGGCGCGCCCGTCACGGTCAGCTCGATCGCGCTGCTGGAGATGGGCCGGCTCAAGCGGCGCTACGGCATCCGCCTCAAGGCCCACCCGGCGACCCACCCGCGGGTACCGGGCCCGCCCCCGCCGATGCCCCCGTCGATGCCTCCGACGGCACCGCCGTACGGCGTCCCGCCGCAGGGCACCCCGTACGGCAACCCGTACGCGCCGGGCCCCCAGCCCCCGTACGTGCCCCGGCCCCCGTACGCGCCCCAGCCCCCTCGCGGACCGTACGGCGGGTGACCGGGCCGGTCAGGCGACCGCGCTCAGGGTGTCCGCGAGCCGCCGGCGGGCCGCCCGGGCCGCCGGCACGGCGGCCAGCGCGGCCGCGCCGAGCACGGCCGCCACGGCGAGGAGCAGCAGGAACAGGGCGGAGGGAGCCCGGGCGATCCCCGCACCGATGCCGCTGGAGGCGCCCTGACTGTCGATCAGCCAGTGCGCGAGCGGCAGGCCGAGGGCGATGCCGAGGACCACGGCGGCCAGGGCGGTGCAGCCGGTCGCCGTCACGGTGATCCCGGTGATCTGGCGGGGGGACAGGCCCATCGCCTTGAGGGCGAGCAGGTCCCGTTCGCTCTCGCGGACGGTGCCGCCGATCGCCGTGAGCAGTTCGATCAGCCCGATGAGGGCGAGGACGGCGATCAGCCCGAGGACGACACCGCGCAGCGGGGAGAGCCCGTCGGCCGGGTTCGGCACGGCGTGCACGTCCAGCCGGCCGTGACCGGCCTGCGTCAGACGGTCGGCGACGCGCTCCGGGTCGGCTTCGGGACGCAGCCGGAGCTGGTACAGGGTGGGGCTGAGGCCCGGGTCGTTTTCCCGGAGGGTGTCCAGAGAGGTCGAGACGACCCGGCCGGCGTTCTCCGGCTCGATGCTGCGGCCGACGATGTGCAGGATCTGCGGCCGGTCGCCCACCGTCATCCGCACCCAGTCACCGACCCGCACCTCCAGCAGGTCCAGCAGTCCCTGCCCGGCCACCGCCTCGTCCGGCCCGTGCGCCCGGCGCCCCTCCGCCAGGGCGTACGGGTAGGGCTCCGCACGGGTGCCGAGCCCGCGCAGCGCGATGGTCTCGGTCTGGCCCGGCACCAGCGCGGCCACCTCGACGCCCGGGTAGGCGGCGGCGACCTGCGGGTCGTCCTCCAGCAGGGCGCGGGTGCCGCGGTCGCCGAGCGCCGGGTCGGCGCGGACGGTGAGGGCGGCGGGCAGGCCCATCTGCTCGGGGCTCGCGTGGAACCGGTCGATGGTGGTCCACGCGCTCATCGCCACCACGATCAGCAGCAGCGGCAGTGCGAGCCGGGCGACCGGGCCCAGTGAACGCGGGCGGCGCGGGAACGCCCGGTGCCAGCCCAGCACCAGCGCGGGCGGCACCCGCAGCGCACGGCCCCGCACCCCGGACACCCGCAGGCCGAGCGCCCGGCGGGCCGCGCCGGACAGCCGCCCGCCCTGCACCGCCGCCGGGCGCGGCACCGGCACCGGCGGCACCCGTCCCGCCCGCCAGGCGGCGAGCCCCGTGGTGGCGCCGATGAACAGCACCGCTCCCGCCGGTACCGCGAACAGCGCGAAAGTGTGCCCCGGCAGCCCCTGCCACACACCGACCGCGTCCCCGAGCCGCCCGGGGATCCGGCTGCCGAGGGCCTGGGTGAGCGCGGCGGCGGCCACCGCGCCGAGCAGCGCGTACGCCAGGTGTTGGAGCAGGAAGACCCGCACCACCTGGCCGGGCGTGAAGCCGATCGCCTTCAGCACGGAGATGTCCCGCAGATGACCGCGGATGCGCGTGCCGATCGCCCCGTGCACCGCGAGCCCCGCGGCGAGCAGCGCCCCCAGCCCGAACAGGCCGAGGACCTGACCGAGCAGCCGGTTGTCGCCCTGCGCCTCCGCACGCGCCTGCTGCCAGGTGGAGACCTGCCCGATCGCCCCGGCGCCGAGCACGGTCACGGCCCGCTGCACGGCGTAGTCCGTGTCCCCGGGGTCGGACAGCCGGAGCCCGATCATCTGGCCGCTCGGTTCCGCGACGGCGGCCGGCGGCGCCCACACCAGTCCCTGCCGCTCACCCGGCCGGTAGCGGCGTTCGGGGCTGTCGGCGATGCCGAGCACCGTCAGCGTGCGGGAGGTGCCGGGCAGCGTGAGGGTGTCGCCGGGCTGGGCGAGCAGGGCGCGGGCGAGGCGGCTCTCCAGGACCACCCCCTCGGGGTCGGCCGGGTCCAGCCAGCGTCCGGCGGTGAGCAGCGGGCGGCCCACGTCGGGCCGTTCCGAGGTGCCGCGCAGCTCCACGGAGGCACGGCTGCCGCGGACGGCGACGGTGACGGCGGCGGTGGGGTAGGGCCCCGCGACGGCCTGGACGCCCTCCAGGGAGGCCAGCTTCCCGGCGTCGGACGAGACGGCGGTGTGCAGCCAGACGTGCGCGCCGCGGGCCTGGGTGAAGACCCGCTGCCAGGGGTTCGTCGCATATCCGAACAGGGCCGTGGCCAGCAGCAGCGACACCACGATGCCGGCCGTGGCGAGGACCAGGAACAGCGCCTCGCCCCGGTGCGTGCGCAGGTCGGAGTGGGCCCAGCGCAGGGTGGCTCGCACGGGCGTCAGCCCCTCGGCGCGCGGTGCGCGCGGTGGTCGTGGGCCCGCATGTCAGTCCTTGAGTTCCAGCACGGCGGAGGCACCGGGGCGGCGGCGGGGCGGTGGGCCGGCGTCGAGCGTGGCGTCGTCGGCCATGCGTCCGTCGAAGAAGCTGATCACGCGGTCGGCGGCGCTCGCCAGCCGCGCGTCATGGGTGACCAGCAGGATCGTCTGGCCCCGCTGGTGGAAGCGGGACAGCAGGCGCATCACCTCGCGGGTGCCCCGGCTGTCCAGGCTGCCCGCCGGTTCGTCGGCCAGCAGCAGCGGCGGATGGTTCACCAGGGCCCGCGCGAGCGCCACCCGCTGCTGCTCGCCGCCGGACAGCTCACCGGGCATGCCCCGTTCCTTGCCGGCCAGGCCCAGCTCGGCCAGCAGTTCCTCCCGTTCGGCGCGCGCCCGCTTCGGCGGCACCCCGGCGAGCAGAGCGGGCAGTTCGACGTTGTCGGCGACGGAGAGGTTCGACACGAGGTTGAAGAACTGGAAGACGATCCCGATGCGCTTCCTGCGCTCCACGGCCCAGCGGGCCTCGCTCCACCCGTCGGTGCTCTCGCCGTCCAGCCACAGGGTGCCGGCGTCCGGACGCTGGAGTCCGCCGAGCAGGTGCAGCAGCGTGGACTTGCCGGCGCCGGACGGGCCGGTGATCGCCACGAACTCGCCCGGCCGCACGCACAGGTCGACCCCGCGCACGGCGTGTGCCGGGGCGCCCTCGCCGTGGTGCGTCTTGACCAGGCCCTCGGCGCGCAGCACGGGAGCGGGATCCTCGCTCACTCCAGCTCCTCCAGCTCTTCCTGGCACCGCTCCAGCCAGTCGAGGTCGGCCTGGAGGTGCAGCATCGCGCCTTCGATCAGCAACTGCGCGATGCGGTTGTCCCGGTCTTCGGCGGCGGCCAGCTTCGACAGGTGCCGCATGGTGTTCAGGTACTGACGCCGCTGCTTGTTGATGAGGGCGATCTGGTCGGCGAGCCCGGTCCGCGGGGCCAGGGCGAGCTTCATGAAGAACTCGTCCCGCACCCGCGGTTCGTCCGCCGTCTCCTCGTACCAGGCGCTCAGTTCGTCGCGCCCGGCGTCGGTGAGGTGGTAGACCTTCTTGTTGGGCCGGCTCGACTGCTCGATGTCCTCGCCCTCGATCAGCCCCGTCTTCTCGAGGCGGCCGAGGGTGACGTAGATCTGGCCGACGTTCGGCTGAGGGTACGCGGAGCCCAGCAGTTGCTCAAGGTCCTGCTTCAGCTCGTAGCCGTGGGCGGGGCCGCGGGCCAGGAGAGCGAGGAGGTGCAGGCGCACTCAGCCGTCCTCTCGTTCTCGTCACGTGTGCTCCAGGCCCTAGTATCGCCCATACCTAACAGGTATACATGGCCTCTGACACCGGGCACGGCCGAGGGGCGCCCGGTGCCGGCGCACGACGGTGTGCGGCGTACGGGGGTGTACCGGGAGGAACCTATGCGGTGGATGCATGCCGCGGGTAGGGGGCTTCTCGTCCTGGTCGTCGTCCTGACCGGTTACGTCGCCTCCGGTGCCCGCGCCGGCGAGGGCACCGCGGCAGTCCGCGGCCCGCTCACCCTGGCCACGGCGGGGGACCTCACCGGCTACCTCGGTCCGCTGCTGGAAGGCTGGAACCGCACCCACCCCGGCGAGCGGGTCACCCTCGTCGAACTGCCCGACTCCGCCGACGAGACCCGCGCGCAGATGGCCACCGACCTGCGGGCCCCCGACCGGCACCGTTTCGACGTCCTGAACATCGACGTCAACTGGACCTCCGAGTTCGCCGCCGCCGGCTGGATCCGCCCGCTGCCGCGCGACCGCTTCCCGCTCGACGCCTTCCTGCCGCCGGTCGTCGGCACCGCGACCTACGACGGGCGGCTGTACGCCGTCCCGTACGTCACCAACGCGGGTCTCCTCCTGTACCGCAAGGACGTCCTCGCCGAGGAGGGCGTGCCGCCGCCGCGCACCTGGGCCGAGCTGGAGCGGTACGCCCGGACCATCGCCCCGAAGTACGGACTCGACGGCTACGCCGGCCAGTTCCTGCCCTACGAGGGCCTGGCCGTCAACGCCGCCGAGGCCGTCTACTCGGCCGGCGGCAGCATCCTCGGCGACGAGGGCGAGCGCGTCACCGTGGACTCGGCCGAGGCCCGCGAGGGCATCGGCTTCCTGGCGCGCGGGGTGCGCGAGGGCTGGATACCGAAGGACGCGCTGACCTACAAGGAGGAGGAGTCCAAGCAGGCCTTCCAGGACGGCCGCCTGCTCTTCCTGCGCAACTGGCCCTACGCCTACGTCGGCGCCTCCGCCCCCGGGTCCGAGGTCGCCGGCGAGGTCGGCGCCGTACCGCTGCCCGGCCCGGACGGGCCCGGCACGAGCGTGCTCGGCGGCTCCAACCTGGCCGTCGCCGCCCATGCCCGGCACCCCGACTCGGCCGCCCGCCTCATCGCGTACCTCACCAGCGAGCGCGTGCAGCGCCAGGTGCTCACGCGGGGCGCGCTGCCGCCGGTGCGGGCCGACCTCTACGAGGACCCGGAACTCGTCCGCGCGTTCCCGTACCTGCCGACGCTGCGCGAGAGCGTGCTGGCCGCCGCGCCGCGGCCCAAGAGCCCTCGCTACGACCAGGTCAGCCTGGCCGTGCAGGCGGTCGTGCACGACGCGATGACCGGGCGTCAGACGCCCGAGGCCGCGGTGCGCCGGCTGGCGCGCGAGCTGGCCGCGATCTCCCACCGCTGAGCCTTCGTAGTTACATGTTAGGTAACGCGAGCATCTCAACTGTGCGCGTTGCGTCCTGACAAGTCGGTATATGGGCGGTCAACTGCTCAGGAGCTTCTGTTTCGTTCGTTGACACCTGCGTGAAACCCCTACCTAACATGCATGCACAACGGTTGCTCTCACAGACGGGTCAACGGGGTGACAACGCACCACTGGTGGCGTGACGCGGTGATCTACCAGGTCTACGTCCGCAGCTTCCTCGACAGCACCGGCGACGGCGTGGGCGACCTCGCCGGAGTCCGGGCCGGACTGCCGTATCTGCGCCGGCTCGGCGTGGACGGCATCTGGCTGAGCCCCTTCTACCCCTCGCCCCAGAGCGACCACGGCTACGACGTCGCCGACTACCGCGGCGTCGACCCGCTCTTCGGCGACCTCGACGAGTTCGACGCGCTGGTCGCGGCGGCCCGGCGGCTCGGCATCCGGGTACTGCTGGACATCGTCCCCAACCACTGCTCCAGCGAGCACCCGTGGTTCCGCGAGGCCCTCGCCGCCGCGCCGGGCAGCCCGGCCCGCTCCCGGTTCCACTTCGCCGACGGCCGCGGCCCGGACGGGGCCGAGCCGCCCAACAACTGGCACGCCATGTTCGGCGGCCCCGCCTGGACCCGGGTCACCGAGGCCGACGGCCGCCCGGGCCAGTGGTACCTGCACATGTTCACGCCCGAGCAGCCGGACTGGAACTGGCGCACCCCCGAGGTCGCCGCCGAGTTCGACCGTATACTCCGCTTCTGGCTGGACCGGGGCGTCGACGGTTTCCGCATCGACGTCGCCGCGGGCCTCTTCAAGCACCCGGAGCTGCCCGACTCCCCGGACCCGGAGGCCGACGCCCGCACCCGCGACTCGGTCAACCCGCTCGCCTGGAACCAGCCCGAGGTGCACGACGTGTGGCGGCAGTGGCGCGCCGTGTGCGAGGAGTACACCGCCCGCGACGGCCGTGAACGGCTCCTGGTCGGCGAGGTCTCCGTCCCCTCCGCCCGCGAGCACGCCCGCTACGTCCGCCCCGACGAACTCCACCAGGCCTTCTTCTTCGACCTGCTCGGCGCCCCCTGGGACGCCGACGCCTTCCGCAAGGTCATCTCGGAGGCCATGCAGGACATCGCCGGCACCGGCTCCACGGTCACCTGGGTCCTCAACAACCACGACCAGGTCCGCACCGTCACCCGTTACGGCGAACCCGCCCCCGGCGGCAGCGGACTCGGCGCCGCCCGCGCCCGCGCCGCCGCCCTGCTGATGCTGGCGCTGCCCGGCGCCGCGTACATCTACCAGGGCGAGGAACTGGGCCTGCCCGAGGTCGTCGACCTGCCCGACGACGTGCTCACCGACCCGATCTTCCGGCGCACCGGCAGCCGGGCCCGCGTCCGCGACGGCTGCCGCGTGCCGCTGCCCTGGTCGGGACAGGCCTCCCCGTTCGGCTTCACCTCCGGCGCCGAGGGGGCCAAGCCGTGGCTGCCGCAGCCCGAGTACTTCGCCGAGTACGCCACCGACCGCGCCCTCGCCGACACCCGCTCCTTCTGGCACCTGTACCGCGACGGCCTCCAGCTCCGGTCCGGGCTGCCCCAGCTCGGCGACGGCACGCTGCGCTGGCTGGACACCCCGCCCGACGTCCTGGCCTTCGTCCGCGGCGACGGACTGGTCTGCGCCGTCAACTTCGGCACGTCCCCCACCGAGGCCCCGGTCCCCGGCACCCCGCTGCTGTCCAGCGCCGTCGGGCCCTGCCCGGCGGGAGAGCTGCCCGGCTCGACGGCCGCCTGGTGGATCGCCGGACTCTGACTCCTCGTCACCCGCACCGCCCCACTCGACTCCTTTCGAAGGGACATCAACGATGATGCGACGACGTACCACCCTGCTCACCGGCTGCACCGCCCTCGTCCTGGCGCTCGGCGCGACCGCCTGCGGCGGCGACGCGGTCTCCGCGGGCGGAGGCGACAAGGCCCTCAGCGGCCAGACCGTCACCGTGGCCGGCGTCTGGTCCGGCACCGAGCAGGAGAACTTCCAGAAGGTGCTGGACGCCTTCACCGAGAAGACCGGCGCCAAGACCGCGTTCGTCTCCACCGGCGACAACGTCTCCACCGTCGTCGGCAGCAAGATCGAGGGCGGCAACGCCCCCGACGTCGTGATGGTGCCGCAGGTCGGCGTGCTCCAGCAGTTCGCCGGCAAGGGCTGGCTGAAGCCGCTGTCCGACACCACCCGCAAGTCCGTGGACGGCAACTTCGCCGACGTCTGGAAGAACTACGGCAGCGTCGACGGCACCCTCTACGGCCTGTACTTCAAGGCCGCCCACAAGTCGACCGTCTGGTACAGCCCCGAGGCCCTCGAGCAGGCCGGCGTCGAGCCGCCGAAGAGCTACGACGACATGCTCAAGGCCGGGCACACCCTCTCCGACTCCGGGGTCGCCGCCTTCGCGGTCGCGGGCGAGGACGGCTGGACGCTGACCGACTGGTTCGAGAACATCTACCTCTCCCAGGCCGGCCCCGAGAAGTACGACGCCCTCGCCGCGCACGAACTGAAGTGGACCGACGCCAGCGTGGTCGAGGCGCTCACCACGCTCGGCAAGCTCTTCAAGGACAAGCAGCTCATCGCGGGCGGGCAGCAGGGCGCCCTGAACACCGACTTCCCCGGCTCGGTGGAGAAGGTCTTCGGCCCGAAGCCCGAGGCCGGCATGGTCTACGAGGGCGACTTCGTCGCCGGCGTGGCGAAGGACCAGTTCGGCAGGAAGATCGGCGAGGACGCGAACTTCTTCCCGTTCCCCGCGGTCGGCGCCGGTGAGGCCCCCGTGGTCAGCGGCGGTGACGCGGCGGTCGTCCTCAAGGACGGCAAGAACTCCGAGGCCGGCATGGCGCTCGTGGAGTACCTCGCCACGCCGGAGGCCGCGGCCGTGTGGGCCGGCGCGGGCGGCTTCCTCTCCCCGAACAAGAAGCTCGACCTCGCCTCCTACGGCGACGACGTCACCCGGGCCACCGCCGAGTCCCTCGTCGGCGCCGGCGACTCCGTCCGCTTCGACATGTCCGACCAGGCACCGGCGGCCTTCGGCGGCACCAAGGGCACGGGCGAGTGGAAGCTCCTCCAGGACTTCCTGCGCGACCCGTCCGACCCGAAGGGCACGGCGGCCAAGCTGGAGGCGGCGGCGGCCAAGGCGTACCAGAAGTGACCAGCACCCTGGTCAAGGAGACGACAGCGCCGTCCGCCGCCCCCGCGGCGCGCGGGCGGCGCCCCCGCCGGCGCGGGCTCGCCGTGGCCGTGCTCTTCGTCCTGCCCGCGCTGCTCCTGCTCGGCGCGCTCGTCGTCTACCCCGTGCTGTTCTCCGTCGGGCGCAGCTTCTTCGACGCCTCCGGGACGCGCTTCGTCGGCGGCGGCAACTACGCCGAGATGTTCCGCGACCCGGCCACGCTCAAGGCCGTCCGCAACACGGCCATCTGGGTCGTCGTGGCGCCCGCCCTGCTGACCGGCCTCGGCCTGATCCTGGCCGTCCTGGTCGAGAAGGTGCGCTGGGCCACCGCCTTCAAGCTGCTGCTGTTCATGCCGATGGCGGTGTCCTTCCTCGCCGCCGGCATCATCTTCCGGCTCGCCTACGACCACGACCCGGACAAGGGCGTGCTCAACGCGGCGGTCACCGGCGTGCACGACGCCTTCGCCGGCACGTCCTCCTACCCGACGGCCCGAGCCCGCGACGGCCAGGGCCTGGCCAAGGAGGCGGACGGCTCCTACCGCACCGCCGCCGGCGCCGGGCCGGGGGACACGGTGGCGCTCGGCCTGGTCGGCGTGGCCCCCGACGACCTGCCCTCCGGTGCCGGGCCCGCCTACGAGGCGACGCGGCGCGGGGCGGCCGACGGCGAGCTGCGCGGCGTCGTGTACCTGGACTTCACACCCGGCGGGGGAGGGAAGCAGGGCGTCGTCGACCGCGAGGAGAGCGGACTGCCGGAGATGACCGTCGAGGCGGTGCGCGACGGCCGCACGGTCGCCACGACCACCACGGCATCCGACGGCTCCTTCCGCTTCGGCGGTCTGGAGGACGGTTCGTACACGCTCAGGCTGCCCGCCTCCAACTTCGCCCCGCCCTACGAGGGCGTCTCCTGGCTCGGACCCGCGCTCGTCACCCCCGCGATCATCGGGGCGTACCTGTGGATCTGGACCGGGTTCGCGATGGTGCTGATCGGTGCCGGGCTGTCGTCGCTGCCGCGCGACGCCCTGGAGGCGGCGCGGATGGACGGCGCGAACGAGTGGCAGATCTTCCGGCGAATCACCGTGCCGCTGCTGGCCCCGGTGCTGACGGTCGTGTTCATCACCCTCGTGATCAACGTGATGAAGGTCTTCGACCTCGTCTACATCATCGCGCCCGGACCCGTGCAGGAGGACGCGACCGTGCTCGCTACGCAGATGTGGCTGGTGTCGTTCGGCGGCGGCAACGACCAGGGGCTCGGCAGCGCGCTGGGCGTGCTGCTCCTGCTGCTCGTCGTCCCGGCCATGGTCTTCAACGTCCGCCGCTTCAGGAGGAGTCAGCGATGAACGCCGTTCGGCGCTATCTGGGCAACGGGGCGGTCCAGGCCTTCCTGGTGCTCGTCGGGCTGGTGTGGATGACGCCGCTGGCCGGGCTGTTCCTGTCCTCGCTGCGGTCCTCCGAGGACGCGGCGAAGGGCGGCTGGTGGACGGCCCTGGCCAGCCCCGGGCAGCTCTCCCTCGACAACTACTCGGCGCTGCTCGGCAACGCGGGCATCACCCAGGCCTTCTGGAACACGGTGCTGATCTCGGTGCCGACGACGGTCCTGGTCGTCGTGGTCGCGGCGCTCGCCGGATACGCCTTCGCCTGGCTGGACTTCCCGGGCCGCGAGCCGATCTTCCTGGTCGTCGTCGCCCTGCTCGTGGTGCCGGTGCAGATCGGGCTGCTGCCGGTCGCCAAACTCTTCGGCCAGCTCGGTCTGTTCGGGACCATCCCCGGTGTGGTGCTGTTCCACGTGGCGTACGGGCTGCCGTTCGCGGTGTTCCTGCTGCGGAACTACTTCGCGGAGATGCCCAAGGAGATGCTGGAGGCCGCCCGCATGGACGGCGGCACCGAGTGGCGGATCTTCCTGCGGCTGGTGCTGCCCGTCGGGCGGCCGGCCATCGCCAGCCTCGCCATCTTCCAGTTCCTGTGGGTGTGGAACGACATGCTGGTCGCGCTGCTGTTCGCGGACAGCTCGTCGCAGCCGCTGACCGTGGAACTCCAGTCGCAGATCCGGCAGTTCGGAAGCAACATCGACGTGCTGGCGCCCGGGGCGTTCCTGTCGCTCGTCGTGCCCGTGGTGGTGTTCTTCGCCTTCCAGCGGCACTTCGTGCAGGGCGTGATGGCCGGGTCGGTGAAGTGAGGCGGGGCGGCGGGGGCTCGCGCCCCCGCCGCCCCGTTCCGTCACACGCCGGACGGGCCGGTCAGGCCAGGGCCGGCGGGTACAGGGACCTCGGCAGTCGCGAGGCCGCCGCCGAGTCCAGCAGCCACAGGGTGCGGGCACGGCCCCGCGCCCCCGCCGCCGGAGCCTGGATCTCGCCCGCGCCCGACAGGGCCATCGCCACCGCGTTGGCCTTGTCCTCGCCCGCCGCGAGCAGCCACACCTCACGGGCGGCGCGGATCGCGGGCAGCGTCAGGGAGATCCGGGTCGGCGGCGGCTTGGGGGAGCCGTGGACGCCGACCACCGTGCGCTCCGTCTCCCGCACCCCCGGGTGCTCCGGGAACAGGGACGCCACGTGCGTGTCCGGGCCCACGCCCAGCAGCAGCACGTCGAAGGACGGCACGGCGGCGTGGTTCTCCGGTACGGCCGCCCCCGCGAGCTCCCGCGCGTACGCGGCCGCCGCGGCCTCCACGTCCGTGCCGTACGGGCCGTCCGACGCGGGCATCGCGTGCACCCGCTCCGGATCCAGCGGCACCGCGTCCAGCAGCGCCTCGCGGGCCTGCGTCACATTGCGCTCCGCGTCGCCCTCCGGCAGGAACCGCTCGTCGCCCCACCACAGGTCGAGGCGCGCCCAGTCGACGGCGTCCCGTGCCGGGGAGCCGGCCAGCGCGGCGAGCAGGCCGTTGCCGTTGCGGCCGCCGGTCAGGACCACCGAGGCCGAGCCGCGCGAGGACTGCGCGTCCACGATCTTGGTGATCAGCCGGGCCGCCGCGGCCTCGGCCATCAGCTCCTTGTCCCGGTGCACGACGAGCTGGGGGGTCTCGCTCACTTCGCCGCCGCCTTCCTGACCGGTGCCTTCTTCTTCGCCGCGTCCTTGGCGGGAGCCTTCGCCGCCGTCTCCACGGGAGCGGGGACCGCGACGGGCTCCCGGGACTCCGGCCGGCCCGTGTCCGGCGCGTTCAGCCGGTCCACCCCGTAGCGCAGCGCCGAGGCGTAGGTGTCGTCCGGGTCCAGCCGCCGCAGCTCCTCGGCGATCAGCTCGGCCGTCTCGCGGCGCTTGAGGGCCACCGCACGGTCCGGCTGTCCCTGGACGGACAGGGTCGCCAGCGAGCCGTCGGCCCGGTCCAGCACGACCGGACCGCAGTCGGTCTCCATGCGGACCGCGGTGAGCCCCGGCCCGGCGGACGTCGTGCGCCGGACGGGAACGCGCAGCCGGTCGGCGAGCCACATCGCCAGCAGCTCGCAGCTCGGGTTGTACTCCTCGCCCTCCACCTCGACCGACCGCACCTCGCAGTCCACCTGGTCCAGGGCCGCCGCGAGCATCGAGCGCCACGGGGTGATCCGGGTCCAGGCCAGGTCGGTGTCGCCCGGCGTGTAGGCCTCGGCACGGGCCGACAGCTCCCGTACCGGCTCCTCGCAGGCGTAGGTGTCCGTGACCCGGCGCTGGGCCAGCGCGCCCAGCGGGTCCCGGGCCGGGTCTAGCGGCGCGTTCACCGGCCACCACACCACGACCGGCGCGTCCGGCAGCAGCAGCGGCAGGACCACCGACTGGGCGTGGTCCACGACGTCGCCGTACAGCCGCAGCACCACCGTCTCGCCGGTGCCCGCGTCGGCGCCGAGGCGGACCTCGGCGTCCAGCCGGGACTGGGTGCGGTCGCGGGGCGAACGCGAGACGCGCTTGATGACCACGAGCGTGCGCGAGGGGTGCTCGTGCGCGGCGTCGCTCGCGGCCTTCAGCGAGTCGTAGGCGTTCTCCTCGTCGGTGACGATGACCAGCGTGAGCACCATGCCGACGGCCGGCGTGCCGATCGCCCGGCGGCCCAGCACCAAGGCCTTGTTGATCTTGCTCGACGTGGTGTCCGTGAGGTCTGTCTTCATGGCCGGCGCCAGCTCCGTCCGTCTCGCTCGAGCATCTCGTCCGCCTCGACGGGCCCCCAGGTGCCGGCCGGGTACTGCGCGGGCTTGCCGTGCGTGTCCCAGTACTCCTCGATCGGGTCGAGGATCTTCCAGGACAGCTCGACCTCCTCGGTGCGCGGGAACAGGTTGGCGTCGCCCAGGAGGACGTCGAGGATGAGGCGCTCGTACGCCTCGGGGCTGGACTCCGTGAAGGACTCGCCGTACGCGAAGTCCATCGACACGTCCCGGATCTCCATGGAGGTGCCCGGCACCTTGGAGCCGAAGCGGACGGTGACGCCCTCGTCGGGCTGGACACGGATGACGATGGCGTTCTGGCCCAGCTCCTCCGTCGCGGTGGAGTCGAAGGGGGAGTGCGGGGCCCGCTGGAAGACGACCGCGATCTCCGTGACCCGGCGGCCCAGCCGCTTGCCGGTGCGCAGGTAGAAGGGGATGCCCGCCCAGCGGCGGTTGTCGATGCCCAGCTTGATCGCGGCGTAGGTGTCGGTCTTCGACCGGGGGTCGATGCCCTCCTCCTCCAGATAGCCGACGGCCTTCGCGCCGCCCTGCCACCCGGCCGCGTACTGGCCGCGCACCGTGTCCCGGCCCAGGTCCTTGGGGAGGCGGACCGCGCCGAGCACCTTGGTCTTCTCCGCCGCCAGCGCGTCCGCGTCGAAGGAGGCGGGCTCCTCCATCGCGGTGAGCGCGAGCAACTGGAGCAGGTGGTTCTGGATGACGTCACGGGCGGCGCCGATGCCGTCGTAGTAGCCGGCCCGGCCGCCGATGCCGATGTCCTCGGCCATGGTGATCTGCACGTGGTCGACGTAGGACCGGTTCCAGATCGGCTCGAACATCGTGTTGGCGAAGCGCAGCGCCAGGATGTTCTGGACGGTCTCCTTGCCCAGGTAGTGGTCGATGCGGAAGACCTGGTCCGGGGCGAAGACCTCGTGGACGATGGCGTTGAGCTCCTCGGCCGACCTCAGGTCGTGGCCGAACGGCTTCTCGATCACCGCACGGCGCCAGGAGCCGCCCGTCTGGTCGGCGAGGCCGTGCTTCTTGAGCTGCTGGATGACGACCGGGAAGGACTTCGGCGGCACCGACAGGTAGAAGGCGAAGTTGCCTCCCGTGCCCTGCGCCTTGTCCAGCTCCTGGATGGTCGCGCGCAGCCGCTCGAACGCCTCGTCGTCGTCGAAGGTGCCCTGGACGAAGCGCATCCCCTGGATGAGCTGCTGCCAGACCTCCTCGCGGAACGGCGTACGGGAGTGTTCCTTGACGGCGTCGTGCACGACCTGGGCGAAGTCCTCGTGCTCCCAGTCACGGCGGGCGAACCCGACGAGCGAGAAGCCCGGCGGCAGCAGACCCCGGTTGGCGAGGTCGTACACGGCGGGCATGAGCTTCTTGCGGGACAGATCGCCGGTGACGCCGAAGATGACCAGACCCGACGGCCCCGCGATACGCGGGAGCCGTCGGTCTGCGGGGTCACGCAGCGGGTTGCTGCTTGACAATTTCTAGCCCTCCGAGGGAGCGAGGCGCTTCAGCTCGGCCTCCGTCGACTTCAGCAGGTCGTTCCAGGACGTCTCGAACTTGTCGACGCCCTCGTCCTCGAGGAGCTGGACCACCTCGTCGTAGGAGATCCCGAGCTTCTCGACCGCGTCGAGGTCGGCACGGGCCTGCTCGTAGCTGCCGGCCACGGTGTTGCCCGTGATCTCGCCGTGGTCCTCGGTGGCCAGCAGCGTGGCCTCCGGCATGGTGTTCACCGTGTTGGGCGCCACCAGGTCGGTGACGTACATGGTGTCGCTGTACGCCTTGTCCTTCACGCCGGTCGACGCCCACAGCGGACGCTGCTTGTTGGCACCGGCCTTCTCCAGGGCGTTCCAGCGGTCGGAGGAGAAGACCTCCTCGTACGCCTGGTAGGCGAGGCGGGCGTTGGCGACGGCGGCCTTGCCGCGCAGCGCCTTGGCCTCGTCGGTGCCGAGCGCGTCGAGCCGCTTGTCGATCTCGGTGTCCACGCGGGACACGAAGAAGGACGCCACGGAGTGGATCAGGGACAGGTCCAGGCCGCGCTCCTTGGCCTTCTCCAGGCCGGTCAGGAAGGCGTCCATGACCTTGCGGTAGCGCTCCAGCGAGAAGATCAGCGTGACGTTGACGCTGATGCCCAGGCCGATGGTCTCGGCGATCGCCGGCAGGCCGGCCTCGGTCGCCGGGATCTTGATCAGCGTGTTGGGCCGGTCCACCAGCCAGGCGAGCTGCTTGGCCTCGGCGACCGTCGCCCGGGTGTTGTGGGCGAGGCGCGGGTCGACCTCGATGGAGACCCGGCCGTCCTTGCCCCCGGTGTTGTCGAAGACCGGGCGCAGGATGTCGGCGGCGTCGCGGACGTCCGCCGTGGTGATCATGCGGATGGCCTCTTCGACGGTGACCTCGCGGGCGGCCAGGTCGGTGAGCTGCTTGTCGTAGCCGTCGCCCTGGGAGATCGCCTTCTGGAAGATCGACGGGTTGGTGGTGACGCCCACGACGTGCTGCTGGTCGATCAGCTCGGCGAGGTTGCCGGACGTGATCCGCTTGCGCGACAGGTCGTCCAGCCAGATCGCGACGCCTTCATCGGAGAGGCGCTTGAGTGCGTCTGTCATGGAAAATGCATCTCCTACGTGTCGTATACGAGCGTCAGCGCTGGGCTGCGGCGATCGATTCCCGGGCGGCGTCGGCCACGTTCTCGGCAGTGAAGCCGAACTCGCGGAAGAGCACCTTGCCGTCCGCCGAAGCACCGAAGTGCTCCAGGGAAACGATGCGGCCGGCGTCCCCCACGTACTTGTGCCACGTCAGACCGATCCCGGCCTCGACCGCGACGCGGGCCCTCACGGCCGGGGGCAGGACGCTGTCCCGGTACCCCTGGTCCTGCTGCTCGAACCACTCGACCGACGGCATGGACACCACACGGGTCGGCACGCCGTCGGCCTGGAGCCGCTCGCGCGCCTCGACGGCGACGTGCACCTCGGAGCCGGTGGCGATGAGGACGACCTCGGGCTCGCCGCCCTCGGCCTCGAACAGGACGTAGCCGCCCTTGGCCGCGTCGTCGTTGGGCTCGTAGGTCGGCACGCCCTGGCGGGTGAGCGCCAGGCCGTGCGGCTGGCCCTTGCCGAACTCCTTCGTCCAGCGGCGCAGGATCTCGCGCCAGGCGATGGCGGTCTCGTTGGCGTCGGCCGGGCGGACCACGTTCAGACCGGGGATGGCGCGCAGGGAGGCCAGGTGCTCGACCGGCTGGTGGGTGGGGCCGTCCTCGCCGAGGCCGATGGAGTCGTGCGTCCACACGTAGGTCACCGGCAGGTGCATCAGCGCGGACAGGCGCACGGCGTTGCGCATGTAGTCGGAGAAGACCAGGAAGGTGCCGCCGTAGATGCGGGTGTTGCCGTGCAGGGCGATGCCGTTCATCTCCGCGGCCATCGCGTGCTCGCGGATGCCGAAGTGGATGGTGCGGCCGTACGGGTCGGCCTCCGGCAGCGGGTTGCCCGCGGGCAGGAAGGACGACGTCTTGTCGATCGTGGTGTTGTTCGAGCCGGCCAGGTCGGCGGAGCCGCCCCACAGCTCGGGGACCACCGCGCCGAGCGCCTGGAGGACCTTGCCGGACGCGGCGCGCGTGGCGACGCCCTTGCCGGTCTCGAAGACCGGGATCTTCTCCTCCCAGCCCTTGGGCAGCTCGCCCTTGGCGACCCGCTCGTACTCGGCGGCGCGCTCGGGGTTGTTGTCCCGCCACTGCTGGAAGGACTTCTCCCACACCGCGCGGGCGGCCTCGCCGCGCTCCAGGGCCTTGCGGGTGTGCGCGATGACCTCGTCGGCGACCTCGAAGGTCTTCTCCGGGTCGAAGCCGAGGACGCGCTTGGTGGCCGCGACCTCCTCGTCGCCGAGCGCGGAGCCGTGGGCGGCCTCGGTGTTCTGCGCGTTCGGGGCCGGCCAGGCGATGATCGAGCGCATGGCGATGAAGGACGGCCGGTCGGTGACCTTCTTCGCCTCCTCGATCGCGGCGTGGATCGCCTGCGGGTCCAGGTCGCCGTCGGACTTCGGCTCGACGCGCTGCACGTGCCAGCCGTAGGCCTCGTACCGCTTGACGGTGTCCTCGGAGACGGCGGTCTCGGTGTCGCCCTCGATCGAGATGTGGTTGTCGTCCCACAGCAGGATCAGGTTGCCGAGCTTCTGGTGCCCGGCCAGCGAGGACGCCTCGGCGGAGATGCCTTCCTGGAGGCAGCCGTCACCGGCGATGCAGTAGATGAAGTGGTCGAACGGGGACTCGCCCTCGGGAGCCTCCGGGTCGAACAGGCCGCGCTCGTAGCGGGCGGCCATCGCCATGCCGACCGCGTTGGCGACACCCTGGCCGAGGGGGCCGGTGGTGGTCTCCACGCCGGTGGTGTGCCCGTACTCCGGGTGGCCGGGGGTCTTCGAGCCCCAGGTCCGGAAGGACTTCAGGTCGTCCAGCTCCAGGCCGAAGCCGGCCAGGTAGAGCTGGGTGTAGAGGGTCAGGGACGAGTGGCCGGCGGACAGCACGAAGCGGTCGCGTCCGACCCAGTCCGCGTCGGCCGGGTCGTGCCGCATCACCTTCTGGAAGAGGGTGTAGGCGACGGGAGCCAGGCTCATCGCCGTACCCGGATGGCCGTTGCCAACCTTCTGTACGGCATCGGCGGCCAGGACGCGGGCGGTGTCGACGGCCCGCTGGTCCAGTTCGGTCCACTCGAGGTCTGTGGTGGTCGGCTTGGTGCTCACCCTGAGTCAGGGCTCCTCTCCACATGTCGGATACCGGTGCACGTGGCGCCCACCGGCTGCCGGCGTCTTCCGTGCACGGCCGGCCGAAGTCGAGCCTACCCCCGTGAGTACGTGCGTTTTTCCGCTGGAAACCAGACTGCCGGGACTCTCACGGATCCGCCTGTCGACTGGGTGAAACCGCATTCGGCAAGTGAATACGGGCCCGCTCATCTGACCGCTCATCCGGCTCGCGCCACGCACGTCGGAGCGCCCTCGCCAACACGAACGCACCCCCGCGAATGCCGGGGTCTGGGCAACGTCTAAAGTGGCGTGGTACGCGCGAGCCTTTACCGCCACTTCACACGGGGGGCTTGCTGGGATGTCTCTGTCAGGGGTGTGCGTGACGGCCGTTGAATCCCGTCCTGCGGGGGTTATCGGGACGAGCCAGAGCCCGAGTCACCGGCCGTTCGGGGCCCGTGTCAAGGCGTTCGTGGCGCTGACCAAGCCGCGGATCATCGAGCTTCTGCTGATCACCACCGTTCCGGTGATGTTCCTCGCCGAGCAGGGCGTGCCCGACCTGAAGCTGGTGCTGCTGACCTGCGTCGGCGGCTATCTGTCCGCGGGCGGCGCCAACGCGCTGAACATGTACATCGACCGCGACATCGACGCGCTGATGGACCGCACCTCGCAGCGACCGCTGGTCACCGGCATGGTCGGCCCGCGCGAGTGCCTGGCCTTCGGCATCACCCTGGCGATCGTCTCGACGCTGCTGTTCGGCCTCACCGTCAACTGGCTGTCGGCGTGGCTGTCGCTGGGCGCACTCCTGTTCTACGTCGTCGTCTACACGATGATCCTCAAGCGCCGCACCTCGCAGAACATCGTCTGGGGCGGCATCGCGGGCTGTCTGCCGGTCCTCATCGGCTGGTCCTCCGTGACCAACTCGATGTCGTGGGCGCCGGTCATCCTCTTCCTGGTGATGTTCTTCTGGACGCCGCCGCACTACTGGCCGCTGTCCATGAAGGTGAAGGAGGACTACGCCCGGGTCGGCGTGCCGATGCTCCCCGTCATCGCCTCCAACAAGGTCGTCGCCCGGCAGATCGTGATCTACAGCTGGGTGATGGTCGCGGTGTCCCTGCTGCTCACCCCGCTCGGCTACACCGGCTGGTTCTACACGGCCGTCGCCCTGCTGGCCGGCGGCATGTGGCTGTGGGAGGCCCACGGGCTGCAGAACCGCGCCAAGGCCGAGGTCACGGGCGCCAAGCTCAAGGAGATGCGGCTGTTCCACTGGTCGATCACCTATGTGTCGGTGCTGTTCCTGGCGATCGCGGTGGACCCCTTCCTGCGCTGAGGTACCCCCGGAGAATCCGTCCGACGGGCGGGGGGGGGGGGGGGGGGCGCCCCCCCCCCCCCCCCCGCCGGGGGGGGCCCCGCCCGGGGGGGCGGGGGGGGGGGGGGCCCGGCGCGGGGGGGGGGGGGGGCGGGGGGGCGCCCGGCCCGCCGCGGCGCC
>NZ_JBIRZD010000001.1:0-151457 GCF_044390505.1 Streptomyces sp. NPDC018947 | reverse complement strand
TACCTATCATACCGCCCCCCCCCCCCCCCGGCGCCGCCCCCCCCCCCCCCCCCCCCCCCGCCCGCCGGGGGGGGGGCGCCCCCCCCCCCCCCCCCCCCGCCCGTCGCCGTTCGATCTACCCGTCGGTAGCATCCTGGGCATGGCAGACACGCAGCAGGTTGACGCGAAGGCCGAGCGCCAGGTGACCCGGCTCGCCCGGCGGATCGACTCCTTCTCCAAGGCGCACGGCGGCGCCGAGGGCCAGGTGGCCTACATCGGTGAGCGCGGCGCCCGCATCGTCCTCGTCGGCGAGGACGGCGGCTGGGGCGACCTCGTCGCCACCTCCTTCGACATCGCCCGGAAGGCGGTCGAGAAGTCCGGGATCACCGTGCACGAGGACTTCGACGGCGAGTTCGCGGCCAAGGTCACGACCGGCCCGTACGAGTGGTCGCGCATGGCCGGCATCCAGGTGGGCGGGCCGAGCAACACCTGAGCCCGGGTTCACCCGTCGGGGCCGTGGGAAGCCGCAGGGCGCACGGTCCCGTCACGGGGAGTCCGGATGATCGAAACGCCTCCCTGGTGGACCCGTACTGCCACGGCGTGCTCGGAACGGACCTGGGCCTCGGCACCTTCGAGGCCCGGCTCGCCCGCGGACGCGCGGCGGGTGGCCGAGATGATCGCGTGGGGCAACGCGAGCCGGGTCCACGGGGTGGAGCGAGGCGGGCCGGGGCAGCCACGCCCGGGAGCCGGCAGGGGCTCACCACGGGGACGCGCCCGGGTCACGCGGTCTGGAACCCGCCGGGCACCCCGAAGATACTGGCCCGATGCCGACCGACGCCCTGCTCGACCGCTTCCTCACCGGCCTGGCGCCCCTCGCCCCCGTCGCCGTCTGGGCCCACGGCTCACTGGCCGGCGGCGACTACCAGGAGGGCCGCAGCGACCTCGACCTGATCGCGGTGCTGGACGGCCCGGTGACGCCCCGGACGGTCTGGCGGCTCGGCCTGCTCCACGCCCGCCTGCGCGACGCGCCCCTCGCCGGACAGCTGCACTGCACCTACCTGACCCCCGGCACCGTCCGCGACGCCGGGCGCCGGCACGTCACCTGGGCGCACCAGCAGCTCTTCAAGCGCACCGTCACCCCGGTCACCCGGCGCGAGCTGCACGCCTTCGGGCGTGTCCTGCACGGCGAGCCGCCGCGGCACCTGCTGCCCCCGGTGCCGGACGCCGAACTCGCCGGGTTCGTGGTCCGCGACCAGCGGGACTTCTGGCGGCCGGCCGTACGGCGCCCGCACCTGTGGAAGCAGGACGTCTGGGTCGACCTGGGACTGCTCACCCTCGCCCGGGCCACCGTCACCCTGCGCGACGGCCGCCTGATCAGCAAGCGCGAGGCCCTGGCGGAACTGCCGGCCCTCGGCGCGCCGGGCGAGGTCGTCGAGGACATCGCGCGACGGCGTTACGGGACCCCCGAGGCGCCCACCGGGGAGTGGACCGCCCGCCGGGCCGAGCTGACCCGGGACTACTTGGGGCCGGCCATCGACACGCTGGTGGCGTCGTACGACTGAACGGGCAGCTCGGGCGCCGCCTCCTCCGGGCGCTCCCGCAGCGACAGCAGCACCCGCACCGTGCCGATCCACACCAGGCAGGAGCCGAACATGTGCAGGCCGACCAGGACCTCGGGCAGGTCCGTGAAGTACTGCACGTAGCCGATCACGCCCTGGGCGAGCAGGATCAGGAACAGGTCCCGGGTGCGGGCCAGCGGCCCCCGGGGCGCGTCGACCGCCTTCAGCACGAACCACAGGGCGAACGTCAGCGTCACCACGATCCACGCCAGCACGGCGTGCAGCTTGCTGACCGTCTCCCAGTCCAGCGGCATCCGGGGGACGTCGCTGGAGTCGCCCGCGTGCGGACCCGCGCCGGTCACCACCGTGCCGGCCGCGATCAGCAGGACGGACACGGCGACCAGGACCCACACGAGCTGCTGGACGGCCTTGCCGACCAGGGGGCGCGGTGCCGCGTCGCCCTCCCCGGTGCGCTGCCACATCACCGTCGCCACCGCGATCAGCGCCGTCGACAGCAGGAAGTGCGCGGCGACGGTGTACGGGTTCAGACCGACCAGGACGACGATGCCGCCCAGGATCGCGTTGCCCATGACGACCCAGAACTGCAGCCAGCCGAGCCGGGTCAGTTCGCGCCGGTACGGCTTCTGCGACCGCGCGGCGATGATCGCCCAGCCGACCGCGGCGCACAGGACGTACGTCAGCAGACGGTTGCCGAACTCGATGACGCCGTGGAAGCCCATCTCGCTCGTGGTGGTCAGCGAGTCGTCGGTGCACTTCGGCCAGGTCGGACAGCCGAGGCCCGAGCCGGTCAGGCGCACGGCGCCGCCGGTGACCACGATCACCACGGCCATGACGAGTGCGGCGAGGGCCGCCCGCCGGACCGTCCGGGGTTCCGGGGTCCAGCGCGCGGCGATGAAGGCGAGCGGGTTGCGCACCGCGGCTGCGGCGTCGGCGCGGGTCACGTTTGGCACGCCGTCCATCGTAGGCGGCCGCTTGTGCACGCGTTCACGAGGGTCGGTCTGTCGCGGCATCCCGCTGCCGGCCTACTCCCAGCGGAAGAACTTCCCCGCGGCCGCGAGGCCCGCCACCGCCCACACGGCCAGGATCCCGAGGTCGCCCCAGGGCATCCCGGCGCCGTGCTGGAGGACGTCCCGCAGCCCGTCGGACAGGGCCGAGATCGGCAGCAGGCCCAGCACGTCCCGCGCCGCGTCCGGGAACTTGTCCAGCGGCACGATCACCCCGCCGCCCACCAGGAGCAGCAGGAAGACCAGGTTGGCGGCGGCCAGGGTCGCCTCCGCCCTGAGCGTGCCCGCCATCAGCAAGCCGAGCCCGGAGAACGCCGCCGTGCCGAACACCATCAGCAGCAGCACGGCGAACGGACCGCCCTGCGGCGACCAGCCGAGCGCGAAGGCGATCACCGTCAGCAGCACCACCTGGAGCACCTCGGTGACCAGCACGGACACCGTCTTGGCGGTCATCAGGGCCCAGCGCGGCAGCGGTGAGGCGGCGAGCCGCTTCAGCACCCCGTAGCGGCGCTCGAAGCCGGTGGCGATGGCCTGGCCGGTGAACGCCGTCGACAGGACGGCCAGCGCCAGGACGCCGGGAGCGAGGAAGTCGACGGCCTCGCCCTCGCCGGTGTCGACGATGTCGACCGAGCTGAACAGCACCAGCAGCAGCGTCGGGATGATCACCGTCAGCAGAAGCTGCTCGCCGTTGCGCAGCAGCATCTTCGTCTCCAGCACGGCCTGGGCCGCGATCATCCGGCCGAGCGGCGCCGCGCCCGGTTCCGGGGTGTACGTGCCGGGGGTGGTCGTGGTCACGCGCGCAGCTCCTTGCCGGTCAGCTCCAGGAAGACGTCCTCCAGGGTGTGCCGCTCCACCGAGATCCGGTCCGGCATCACCCCGTGCTGGGCGCACCAGGACGTCACCGTGGCCAGCAACTGGGGGTCGATCTTGCCGACGACCCGGTAGGAGCCGTGGGTCAGCTCGGCGGCCGAGCAGTCGGCGGGGAGGGCCTTGAGCAGCGAGGCCACGTCGAGCCCGGGACGGCCGGTGAAGCGGAGCGTGTTCTCGGCGCCGCCGCGGCACAGCTCCTCGGGCGAGCCCTGGGCGATGACCCGGCCGGCGTCGATGACGGCGACGTCGTCGGCGAGCTGCTCGGCCTCGTCCATGTAGTGCGTGGTGAGGATCACGGAGACGCCGTCGGCGCGCAGGTCCCGCACGAGGTCCCAGGTGGCGCGGCGGGCCTGCGGGTCGAGGCCGGCGGTCGGCTCGTCCAGGAAGACCAGCTCGGGGCGGCCGACCACGGCCATGGCGAGGGCGAGCCGCTGCTGCTGGCCGCCGGAGAGCCTGCGGTAGGCCGTGCGGCCGCACGAGCCGAGTCCCAGCCGCTCGATCAGGGTGTCCACGTCCAGGGGGCGGGCGTGCAGCCTGGCCACGTGGCGCAGCATCTCGTCCGCGCGGGCGCCGGAGTAGACGCCGCCGGACTGGAGCATCACGCCGATCCGGGGCCGCAGCTCGGGGCCCTGCCGCACCGGGTCGAGGCCGAGGACGCGCACGGTGCCGGAGTCCGGCCTCCGGTAGCCCTCACACGTCTCGACGGTGGTCGTCTTGCCGGCCCCGTTGGGGCCGAGCACGGCGGTCACGCCCGCCCGGGCCACCAGGTCGAGGCCGTCCACCGCGGTCTTCGTTCCGTACCGCTTCACCAGGGCCTGGACCTGGACCACGGGCTCGCTTCGCATGGGTCACGAGTCTAGGTTCGCCGCCGGGTGCTCAGGCGCGGGGGTGCGCGATGCCCTCCGCGCGGGGCCGGTGCACGGGCAGCCACCGTTCGGCGTAGGCGACCGCGTCCGCCAGCGGGAACAGCCGTACGTCGGCCGCGCCGACCCGGCCGCGCACCACGGGCCGGTCCCGCTCGAAGTCGTGGCCCAGTTCGTCGAACCCGTCCGACGTGATCGACACCTCCGTCACGTGCTCCCATCCCGCGGGTCCCGGCCGTCCCACCACGACCAGCGGGGAGGGGACGCGGTACTCGGCCAGGTGGAAGGCGGTGCACGCGTCGTAGCCGGCCCCCAGCAGCAGCACGCGAGCGCCCGTGCGCTCCAGCACGGCCAGCGGGCTGCGCTCGCCGAGGCGGCAGTCGGCGGCGTGGCCGGCGACCACCTCGGCGGCGCGCGGGCCGACGGCGGCGAACGAGGTCTGCGGGTGCGCGCTGCGCAGGGCGCCCGGCCAGGTGCGCACGGTCTCGGGTATGACGCCGACCCCGCGCGAGGGAGTGGTCGCCGGGTCGTACGGGGGCATCGCGGTCCGGATGGTGTCCCACCACTCCTCGGGCACCGGCGGGTTGCTCCACAGGGCCGGGTCGGACAGGTCGCCGGTCTGGGTGGGCACCACCAGGGTGCCGTCCGGGCCGAGCACGTCGAGCAGGGCCTGGACGACCGCGACGGGACCTCCGCAGACCCAGCCGAGAGCGCTGAGGGAGGAGTGCGCGAGGAGCGTCTCGCCGGAGCGGACCCCCAGCTCGCGCAGGCCGGCGGCGAGTGTGCCGCGGGTGACGAGAGGGCCGGTCGGAGCGGGTTCGGGCATGCGCAGGAGTGTCGCCGAAGCCGGCCCCGGACGCCAGCGGTTTGATCGATCAAAGATCGTTTGCGCAGGTCACCTTAGGTATGCCTAAGTGACGCAGGGCACCGTGCGGTGATCCGGACGCGGCTTGCCCGTGCCTCGAGAATTACGCAACAATGGCGTTGTGAAAAACGTTGGCGAGGCTCCGCAGGAGGAACTCGCGACCGGTGAGCGGTCCACCCGCAACCGTGTCGCGCGCTCCATCCTGGACCACGGGCCGTCGACCGTCGCCGAGCTCGCCGGGCGTCTGGGCCTGACCCAGGCCGCCGTCCGGCGCCACCTCGACGCACTGGCCGCCGACGACGTGGTCGAAGCCCGGGAACAACGGGTCTACGGCACGCGCACGCGCGGGCGGCCGGCGAAGGTCTTCGCGCTCACCGACTGCGGCCGCGACGCCTTCGACCAGTCGTACGACAAGCTCGCCGCGGACGCCCTGCGCTGGATCGCCGAGCGGGAGGGCGGGGAGCAGGCCGTGGCCGCCTTCGCCCGCGCCCGCGTCGCCGCCCAGGCGGGTCCCTACCGCAAGGCGGTCGAGTCGGCTCCGCCGGAACGCAGGACGGAAGCGCTGGCCAAGGCGCTGAGTGCGGACGGGTACGCTGCTACCGCGCGCAGCGCGCCCCGGCCCCAGCAGGGCGAACAGCTCTGCCAGCACCACTGCCCGGTCGCTCACGTCGCCGAGCAGTTTCCGCAGTTGTGCGAGGCGGAGACGGAATTTTTCGCCGAGCTGCTCGGTACGCATGTGCAGCGGCTCGCGACGATCGCACACGGCGACGGCGTCTGCACGACGTTCGTTCCCAAGACTTCCAAGACCACCGACAACGCATCCACAAGCACGGCCGGGAGGAACCCCGCATGACTCTCCCCACGGAGACTGCTCACCCTGAGCTCGAGGGCCTGGGCAAGTACGAGTACGGCTGGGCCGACTCCGACACGGCCGGCGCCTCCGCCAGGCGCGGCATCGACGAGGACGTCGTCCGGGACATCTCCGCGAAGAAGAACGAGCCGGAGTGGATGACCAAGCTCCGCCTCAAGGGCCTGCGCCTGTTCGAGAAGAAGCCCATGCCGAACTGGGGCTCGGACCTGTCGGGCATCGACTTCGACAACATCAAGTACTTCGTGCGCTCCACGGAGAAGCAGGCGGAGTCCTGGGAGGACCTGCCCGAGGACATCAAGAACACGTACGACAAGCTCGGCATCCCCGAGGCGGAGAAGCAGCGCCTCGTCGCCGGTGTCGCGGCCCAGTACGAGTCCGAGGTCGTCTACCACCAGATCCGCGAGGACCTGGAGGAGCAGGGCGTCATCTTCCTCGACACCGACACCGCGCTGAAGGAGCACCCGGAGCTCTTCAAGGAGTACTTCGGGACCGTCATCCCCGTCGGCGACAACAAGTTCGCGTCGCTGAACAGCGCCGTGTGGTCCGGCGGCTCCTTCATCTACGTCCCGCCGGGCGTGCACGTCGAGATCCCGCTGCAGGCCTACTTCCGTATCAACACGGAGAACATGGGCCAGTTCGAGCGGACCCTGATCATCGTCGACGAGGGCGCCTACGTGCACTACGTCGAGGGCTGCACGGCTCCGATCTACAAGTCGGACTCCCTGCACAGCGCCGTGGTCGAGATCATCGTCAAGAAGAACGCCCGCTGCCGCTACACGACCATCCAGAACTGGTCGAACAACGTCTACAACCTGGTCACCAAGCGCGCCGTGGCGTACGAGGGCGCGACCATGGAGTGGATCGACGGCAACATCGGCTCCAAGGTGACGATGAAGTACCCGGCCGTCTACCTGATGGGCGAGCACGCCAAGGGCGAGACGCTGTCCATCGCCTTCGCGGGCGAGGGCCAGCACCAGGACGCCGGTTCCAAGATGGTCCACATGGCGCCGAACACCTCCTCCAACATCGTCTCCAAGTCGGTGGCGCGCGGCGGCGGCCGTACCTCGTACCGCGGGCTGGTGGAGATCGGCGAGGGCGCGGCCGGATCGAAGTCGAACGTGCTGTGCGACGCGCTGCTCGTGGACACCATCTCCCGCTCGGACACGTACCCGTACGTGGACGTGCGCGAGGACGACGTGTCCATGGGCCACGAGGCGACCGTCTCCAAGGTCTCCGAGGATCAGCTCTTCTACCTGATGAGCCGCGGTCTCACCGAGTTCGAGGCGATGGCGATGATCGTGCGCGGCTTCGTCGAGCCGATCGCCAAGGAGCTGCCGATGGAGTACGCCCTCGAGCTCAACCGGCTGATCGAGCTCCAGATGGAAGGCGCGGTGGGCTGACCCGCCCCCGGTCCTGACCGTCCAGCCCCTTACGTAACGGAAAGCGAGCACTACGACAGCCATGGCTGAGGCTCAGAACATCCCGGTGGGCTCCACCACCGCCGGTGCGATCGCGGTGGCCGCCGAGGCCGACTCGACCGTCGCCACGCGCATGAGCGCGCCCCCGTCCTTCGACGTGGCGGACTTCCCGGTCCCGCACGGCCGCGAGGAGGAGTGGCGGTTCACCCCGCTGGAGCGGCTGCGCGGCCTGCACGACGGCACCGCCACCGTCACCGGCGAGGGCGTCAAGGTCACCGTCGAGGCGCCGGAGGGCGTCACCGTCGAGACCGTCGGGCGCGACGACGCCCGGATCGGCCGGGCGGGCGCCCCGGTGGACCGCGTCGCCGCCCAGGCGTACTCCGACTTCGAGCAGGCCGGCGTGGTCACCGTCCCCAAGGAGACGGTGCTCACCGAGCCGATCCGCATCGCCGTGCACGGCGAGGGCGGTGTCGCCTACGGCCACCAGGTCGTCGAGCTCGGTGCCTTCGCCGAGGCCGTCGTGGTCATCGACCACACCGGTGACGCGGTGCTCGCCGCCAACGTCGACTTCGTGCTCGGCGACGGCGCCAAGCTGACCGTCGTCTCCGTCCAGGACTGGGACGCCGAGGCCGTGCACGTCGGCCAGCACAACACCCTGATCGGCCGCGACGCCTCCTTCAAGTCCGTCGTCGTCACCTTCGGCGGCGACCTGGTCCGCCTGCACCCGCGCGTGCGGTACGCCGGACCCGGTGGCGAGGCCGAGCTGTTCGGCCTGTACTTCACCGACAAGGGCCAGCACCAGGAGCACCGCCTCCTGGTCGACCACAACGTCCCGCACTGCAAGTCGAACGTCGTCTACAAGGGCGCCCTGCAGGGCGACGACGCGCACGCGGTCTGGATCGGCGACGTGCTCATCGAGGCCAAGGCCGAGGGCACCGACACCTACGAGATGAACCGCAACCTCGTCCTCACCGACGGCGCGCGGGTCGACTCCGTGCCCAACCTGGAGATCGAGACCGGCGAGATCGTCGGCGCCGGCCACGCCTCCGCGACCGGCCGCTTCGACGACGAGCAGCTCTTCTACCTGATGGCGCGCGGCATCCCCGAGATCGACGCCCGCCGCCTGGTGGTCCGCGGCTTCTTCGCCGAGCTGGTCCAGCAGATCGGTGTCCCGGACATCGAGGAGCGCCTCCTCGCCAAGATCGAAGAGGAGCTGGAGGCGTCGGTCGCATGACCTTCGTACGCGTCTGTGGAGCGGACGAGCTGGAGGAGGACACCCCGAAGCGGGTGGAACTCGACGGCACGCCGATCTCCGTCGTGCGGACCGAGGGCGAGGTCTTCGCGATCCACGACATCTGCTCGCACGCGAACGTCTCGCTGTCCGAGGGCGAGGTCGACGACTGCCACATCGAGTGCTGGCTGCACGGCTCGCGCTTCGACCTCCGCTCGGGCAAGCCCGACAGTCTTCCGGCGACGCGCCCCGTCCCCGTATACCCCGTAAAGATCGAAGGGGACGACGTGCTCGTCTCCCTCACCCAGGAGTCCTGAGGCACCCATGGCAACGCTTGAAATCCGAGACCTGCACGTCACCGTCGAGGCCGACAACGCCACGAAGGAAATCCTCAAGGGCGTCGACCTCACCGTGAAGCAGGGCGAGACGCACGCCATCATGGGCCCCAACGGCTCGGGCAAGTCGACCCTCGCCTACTCGCTCGCGGGTCACCCCAAGTACACGATCACCGGCGGCACCGTCACCCTCGACGGCGAGGACGTCCTGGAGATGTCCGTCGACGAGCGCGCCCGCGCCGGCCTGTTCCTCGCCATGCAGTACCCGGTCGAGGTCCCCGGCGTCTCGGTCTCCAACTTCCTGCGCACCTCCGCCACCGCCGTCCGCGGCGAGGCCCCCAAGCTGCGCACCTGGGTGAAGGAGGTCAAGGAGGCCATGGAGCGCCTCAACATGGACCCCGCCTTCGCCGAGCGCAACGTCAACGAGGGCTTCTCCGGCGGTGAGAAGAAGCGCCACGAGATCCTCCAGCTCGAGCTGCTCAAGCCGAAGGTCGCGATCCTCGACGAGACCGACTCCGGCCTGGACGTCGACGCCCTGCGCGTCGTCTCCGAGGGCGTCAACCGCGTCCGCGAGACCGGCGAGGTCGGCACCCTGCTGATCACGCACTACACGCGCATCCTGCGCTACATCAAGCCCGACCACGTCCACGTCTTCTCGGCCGGCCGCATCGTGGAGTCCGGCGGCGCCGAACTCGCCGACAAGCTGGAGGAAGAGGGCTACGAGGCATACACGAAGGGCGGCGCATCCGCGTGACACAGCTGCCGGGCCTCCTCGACACCGAGGCGATCCGCAAGGACTTCCCCATCCTGGACCGAGTGCTCCACGACGGGAAGAAGCTCGTCTACCTCGACAACGCCGCGACCTCGCAGACCCCGCGCCAGGTCATCGACGTCCTCGACGAGTACTACGAGCAGCACAACGCCAACGTCCACCGTGGCGTGCACGTCCTCGCCGAGGAGGCCACGGCACTGTACGAGGGCGCGCGGGACAAGGTCGCGGAGTTCATCAACGCGCCGTCCCGTGACGAGGTGATCTTCACCAAGAACGCCTCGGAGTCCCTCAACCTCGTGGCCAACATGCTCGGCTGGGCCGACGAGCCCTACCGGGTGGACCACGAGACCGAGATCGTCATCACGGAGATGGAGCACCACTCCAACATCGTGCCGTGGCAGTTGCTCGCGCAGCGCACCGGCGCGAAGCTCCGCTGGTTCGGCCTGACCGACGACGGCCGCCTGGACCTGTCCAACATCGACGAGGTCATCACCGAGAAGACGAAGATCGTCTCCTTCGTGCTGGTCTCCAACATCCTGGGCACCCAGAACCCCGTCGAGGCGATCGTGCGCCGCGCCCAGGAGGTCGGCGCCCTCGTGTGCGTCGACGCCTCCCAGGCCGCGCCGCACATGCCGCTGGACGTACAGGCCCTCCAGGCCGACTTCGTGGCCTTCACCGGCCACAAGATGTGCGGCCCGACCGGCATCGGCGTGCTGTGGGGCCGCCAGGAGCTGCTGGAGGACCTCCCGCCGTTCCTCGGCGGCGGCGAGATGATCGAGACGGTCTCGATGCACTCCTCCACGTACGCCCCGGCACCGCACAAGTTCGAGGCGGGCACGCCGCCGATCGCGCAGGCGGTCGGTCTCGGCGCGGCGATCGACTACCTCAACTCGATCGGCATGGACAAGATCCTCGCCCATGAGCACGCGCTGACCGAGTACGCGGTCAAGCGCCTGCTGGAGGTCCCCGACCTGCGCATCATCGGCCCCACCACGGCCGAGGAGCGCGGCGCCGCGATCTCCTTCACACTGGGCGACATCCACCCGCACGACGTGGGCCAGGTCCTCGACGAGCAGGGCATCGCCGTCCGGGTCGGCCACCACTGCGCGCGGCCGGTCTGCCTGCGGTACGGAATTCCTGCGACCACGCGAGCGTCGTTCTATCTGTACTCCACGCCGGCCGAGATCGACGCGCTGGTCGACGGCCTGGAGCACGTACGGAACTTCTTCGGCTGACGGGACGAGCGAATCGCATGAAGCTGGACTCCATGTACCAGGAAGTCATCCTGGACCACTACAAGAACCCGCACGGGCGTGGTCTGAGGGATGGCGACGCCGAGGTGCACCACGTCAATCCGACGTGCGGCGACGAGATCACGCTGCGCGTGAAGTACGACGGCACGACGATCAGCGACGTCTCCTACGAGGGGCAGGGCTGCTCGATCAGCCAGGCCTCCGCCTCCGTACTGAACGAGCTGCTCGTCGGCAAGGACCTCGCCCAGGCGCGGAGGATCCAGGAGACCTTCCTGGAGCTGATGCAGTCCAAGGGCAGGATCGAGCCCGACGACGCCATGGAGGACGTCCTGGAGGACGCGGTCGCGTTCGCCGGGGTGTCGAAGTACCCGGCCCGGGTCAAGTGCGCCCTGCTGAGCTGGATGGCCTGGAAGGACGCGACGGCTCAGGCGCTGGACGCCGACGCCGAGAAGGAGACGACGGCATGAGCGAGACCGTGGAGATGAAGCCGGCCTCGGAGGAGGAGCTCCGTGAGGCCCTGATGGACGTCGTCGACCCCGAGCTGGGCATCGACGTCGTCAACCTCGGCCTGATCTACGGCATCCACGTCGACGACGCGAACATCGCCACCGTCGACATGACCCTGACGTCGGCGGCCTGTCCGCTGACGGACGTGATCGAGGACCAGGCCAAGTCCGCCACGGACGGCCTCGTCAGCGAGCTGCGCATCAACTGGGTCTGGATGCCGCCGTGGGGCCCGGACAAGATCACCGACGACGGCCGCGAGCAGCTCAGGGCGCTCGGGTTCAACGTCTGAGACGCAGACTCCCGCAAAACGGCGGCACCCCCTCGGGGTGCCGCCGTTCCCGTTTCCCCGCGGCCGCTCCCGTGTGCGTGCCGCCGTCGCCCGGACCCCGGGCGGAGCCCGTTATGTACGCTCGTACACATGGGATATCTGCTCCTCGCCGGAGCCATCGCCGCAGAGGTCGCCGGTACGACCGCCATGAAGTACAGCGAGGGCTTCAGCCGGCTGGGGCCGTCCCTCCTGACCGCTCTCGGGTACCTGATCTCGTTCGCGCTGCTCGCCCAGACCCTCAGGACCCTCTCCGTGGGCACGGCCTACGCCATCTGGTCCGGCGTGGGCACCGCGGCCATCGCCACGATCGGGGTGGCGTTCATGGGGGAGGGGATGACCCTCACCAAGGCGGCCGGGATCGCGCTGATCATCGTCGGCGTGGTGGTGCTGAACCTGGGCGGCGCACACTGATGGCCCGGCGCCACGACCCCGGCCGGCGGCAGCGGATCATCGACGCGGCGATCCGGGTCGTCGGCGCGAAGGGCATCGCCGGGCTCAGCCACCGTTCCGTCGCCGCCGAGGCCGATGTGCCGCTCGGCTCCACCACGTACCACTTCGCGTCCCTCGACGAGCTGATGGTCGCCGCGCTGCGCCAGGCCAACGAGGGCTTCGCCGAGGTCCTCGCGGCCCACCCGCCGCTGTCGGACCCCGCCGCCGACCTCGCCGGGGCACTCGCCCGCGTGCTCGGCGAGTGGCTCGGCGGCGAGGGCGTGGAGCTGGAGTACGAGCTGTACCTGGCCGCCCTGCGCCGGCCTCCGTTGCGCCCGGTCGCGGCGGAATGGGCCGAGGGCGTCGCCGCGCTGCTCTCCCGCCGCACGGATCCGGTGACGGCCCGGGCCCTGGTGGCCCTGATGGACGGGATCTGCCTCCAGGTCCTGCTGACGGGAGCGCAGTACGACGAGGAGTACGCGCGGGAGGTGCTGGGGCGGGTGATCGACGCAGGGCGGTGAAGGGGGCCCGGCCGGCGCCCGGTGAAGGAGTCCGGGCGCGTCCCACCGCCCTCGGCCGCTCGCGTACCGCCCGGCACGCGAGACGGGCGCGGGCTCGGCTCGCTTCCACCGGTGGTGGCCGGTTAGGTTGCCCTCATGACCGACACGACTGCTCCTCGCACCACCGGCGCCGTGGCCGCCGGCCTCGCCACGATCGCCGCCGACGGCACCGTTCTCGACACCTGGTTCCCCGCCCCCGAACTCGTCGCCGAGCCCGGCCCGGCCGGCACCGAGCGGCTCTCCGCCGAGCGGGCCGCCGAGCTGCTGGGCGGCGGCGCGACCGCGGCGGTCGGTCCCGACGCCCGCCGCGGCGTGGACGTGGTCGCGGTCCGCACGGTCATCGCCTCGCTCGACGACAAGCCGATCGACGCCCACGACGTCTACCTGCGTCTGCACCTGCTCTCGCACCGCCTGGTCAAGCCGCACGGCCAGAACCTGGAGGGCATCTTCGGCCACCTCGCCAACGTCGCCTGGACCTCGCTCGGCCCGGTCGCCGTCGACGACATCGAGAAGGTCCGCCTCAACGCCCGCGCCGAGGGCCTGCACCTCCAGGTGACCTCGATCGACAAGTTCCCGCGCATGACGGACTACGTCGCCCCCAAGGGCGTGCGCATCGCCGACGCCGACCGGGTGCGGCTGGGCGCCCACCTCTCCGAGGGCACCACGGTCATGCACGAGGGCTTCGTCAACTTCAACGCGGGCACGCTCGGCACCTCCATGGTCGAGGGCCGCATCTCCGCGGGCGTCGTGGTCGGCGACGGCTCGGACATCGGCGGCGGCGCGTCCACCATGGGCACGCTGTCCGGCGGCGGCAACGTGATCATCTCCATCGGCGAGCGCTGCCTGGTCGGTGCCGAGGCGGGTGTCGGCATCGCCCTCGGTGACGAGTGCGTGGTCGAGGCCGGTCTGTACGTCACCGCCGGCACCCGGGTCACCCTGCCCGACGGCCAGGTCGTCAAGGCCCGCGAACTCTCCGGCGCCTCCAACATCCTCTTCCGCCGCAACTCGGTCACGGGCGCGGTCGAGGCCCGCCCGAACAACGCGGTCTGGGGCGGACTCAACGAGGTGCTGCACAGCCACAACTGATCACGGGCGGCCGTGACCTGCGGCCGTCTCGTTGTTCAACGTCCTGACCTGCTGTTGAGCTGTCGACGGTTGTCGACGCTGGTCATCGCTGAGCGCCCTTCCACGGCCCCCAGACGGCCCGGGAGGGCGCTTTGGTTCTGGAGTGAGTTGCCCCTCGGCTCGGTGTGCTGCCTGTAGTACCAGGCCAGAAGCGGGACCCAAAACCTCCGAAGACCCTCGATGCCAGGTAGGGCGGCTATATCATTCCATCCCAAGTGTAGTGAGGGGCGGGTCGATTGATCCTGCGCGAGTTCTTGCTTGCGGACACCGACAAGGTGCGGGCCATGCTGCCCAGCTTTAACGGGGATTTGCGGAGGAAGAGCGCGTGGGTGAATAGCCCTCCCCCTCTTTACCCTGTACTACTGGCGATGGGTCGATAGAATTGTGAGCGAGGTCTAGTGATTCGCACGGTTGCCGACCTTCTTTCAGGGATTCTCCGAGACGAGTTGCCGAAACTCGACAATGCCCCCGTAAAGCATGCTCCAACCATCGGAGACATGTACGAGGGCTTGTCTTCCGAGCTATTGAGTCGCGCCCTTCCTGACGGGTTGGGACTGCGGGTAGTATCCGGATTTGCCCGCGATGGTCAGGGGCACCTATCTGGTCAACTCGACTGCATGGTGGTGAGGGGCGAAGGGGAGAAGCTGCCATACACAGAATCGTATGTGTGGCATGTAAAAGACATCATCGCCGTCGTCGAAGTTAAGAAGACTCTCCACTCGGCCGAGCTCCGTGATGCGTTCGCCCACCTCAAGACGGTAGGCGAGATCGAGCACTCTTATTATCAAAGTGGAGATGAAGAGCTGGACGACCCTGATCGCGATATGACTCCGTCTGCTCGAACGTTCGCCGAGATGACGGGACGGATTGCTTGGGATGCGGAAGGGTTCACTGCTCTTCCGTTCGAAGAGGAGGCTGTGTTTCATGCGCTTCTCTTGGAGCAGGTTTCTGCAATTCGAGTCATTCTGGGGATGCACGGATTCAAGAGCGAGCTGGCATTCCGATCGTCAATGATCGACTACCTTGAGCGGAATATTGGCAACAATGGATTCGGTCCGACATCTTTCCCTCAATTGATCATTTCGGGTGGCTATTCTCTAGTGAAGACCAATGGGCGTCCATTTATGGCGCCTTTGGTCGATGGGTGGTGGCCGTTTTATTTCTCTACGCCGGAGAATCCGCTGAGGTTGCTCTTGGAGTTCATGTGGACTCGGCTGGATGAAATGTATGGACTTGGACATGCTTTCTGGGGGGAAGATCTTGAGATGGAGGTCGGAAGGGCTCTATTGAGCTTTCGTGCGGGACGTGTTGACGGAAGAGCTGGTTGGCAAGTAAGGGTGCACCAGGCTGATGATGAAGCGCTGAACGGGATTCCGGTGGCAGAGCAGTGGAGTCCAGAATTCGTCGGAGAGGAGGAATTTGTCCTGCTAACGCGGTTGTGTCAAGGGAGAGAAGTGTGTTTCGATGACCCTAAAATGCTTTCTTGGCTAGAGTCTCGCGGGGTTCAACTGAATGACGTGCTAAATCGTCTGCTGGAAACTCGCCTTGTCGCCTCCTCTGGGCGGGATCTAAGACTCATCACGAAGAAATGTCAATTGGCAATTCTGCCAACAGGTGAATATGTTGCAGCGGAAAATAGTACTGGGCGATTGGATCGTTGGATCTCTCGTCGTATCGAGAGTCTGCGCAAGGGTGCTTCCGGTGAAGGATTGGCGTGAACATTTGTGAGATGCACGAACTTGCTGTCACGTTGACGCACTAGGTCGGCGGAGCGGCTTTGGGCTGGAGCTGCTTTGGGGCGAGTGATCATGGCCCCGTAAGCTTCCGGCGCGTCGGGCAGTCTGTGGACCTGCCCGGTAAAGCACGACGTTGGGGCCATGATCTTAGAGGCTCGCCCCAAAGTGGCTGCCTAAAGCCGTGGAGCCGACCGCCCCAGCCACAGAGGGTTTCTCCCCACGCCATGCCCGCAGCCGCCGAGCGCGCCGCCGGGCGCGGCCAGCCGGGGCGCAGGCAGGAGGCAGGCCGCGCCGCAGAGGCGGCGCGCGCCCGCGCCGTGCGCGGGCCTTGATGAAGTAGGGAAAGTTGTACCGCACCCATGATCGGCATCGCTCGATCGTGGCCCTGTCGGCTCAGCGCACGTCTCGGATACCGTTCCAGGTATGCCTTCTGCATTGGACACGCCCCAGGGGGCGTCTGCACTCGCCGAGTCCCTGCTTCCTCAGCTCGGGAACCGCTGGCTGCACACTCAGGCGGTGGCCGCCCGTGCTCAGGAGGCTGCCGCGGCCGTGCCTGAGGCTGATCGCGACCTCCTCGTCGCCGCAGCGTGGCTGCATGACATCGGGTACGCCCCCGAACTGCGGGACACGGGGTTCCATCCCCTGGACGGAGCGCGCCATCTGCAGGCGTTGGGTGCGCCGGCGCGGTTGGTGCGACTTGTCGCCCATCACTCTGGGGCCGTGTACGAGGCCGAGCAACGCGGGCTCTCGGCAGAGCTGGCCGTCTACGAGCGGGAGGACTCCCCGGTTCTCGACGCGCTGATCTTCGCCGACATGACGACCGGTCCCGCCGGGCAGTCCTTCAACTTTGACGTCCGGATCGATGAGATCCTGGTCCGCTACGAGCCGGGCAGTGAAGTACACAACGCGATCAGCAAAGCGCGTCCGTACCTTCAGGGCGCCGTGGAGCGGACCCGCGACCGCCTCGCCGCTCAGCCGATATAGGGCTCGGTTCGGCCGGCCAAACCGTGCTCGATCCGCATCCGCATCGACGGGTGGATGCTCAGCTCGTCCAACTTGCTCGGGTCTACGAACGCGACTTCCTTGCTCTCGCTGCTCGTGCGCAGCTGGCCGCCGACGATGCGAGCGTGGAAGCAGATGGAGAACTGCTGGCGGACCTCGCCGTCGTTGTACGCCATGACGTGTCCGGGGTTCGTGTAGATCCCGACCAGGCCGGTCACCTCCACGTCGAACCCGGTCTCTTCCTTGGTCTCGCGTACCGCCGCGTCGGGGGCTGACTCGCCCAGGTCGATGCCGCCTCCGGGCAGTGCCCACAGGTCGTTGTCGGTCTTGTGGATCAGCAGGACTTCTCCGGCCTCGTTGCGGGCCACTGCGGTCACGGAGGGGACGAGGCTGTTCGCCTTCGGGGCGTTCGGATCGTTGAAGTAGTCGACTCGTGCCATGGGTTCAGCGTTGCACGTCCGGGGCTTGCTATGCCGTCCGGCCCTGCTCCCATGCGTAGTCGAAGCTCCGCATGTAGTGCCGGAACGTCCGCGCTCCCGGCAGGTACTTGAAGTGCATTACCGGGTTCTGCCCGGCGGGAGCTCCGAGCACATGAGGGTTCACCAACACGTCGTCGTCGAACCGATAGATCGAGTTGTAGAGGATCGTGTCGTGCAGGCGGACTTCGACGCCAGGCGTCGACATGGCAGGTTGCAGGTACCGGCGCGTGATCCGGGCTCGCGCCGCGAGGTCGTCGCCGATGCCCTCCTCTTCACCGCGCTGGCGGACAGCCTCGGACTCCGGGTCGCCCAGCAGGATGCGGACCTGTGCGCCGGCCTTCGCCTTCTCGGCCAACTGGTCAGGCAGGTCCGGGTGGCTGTCGAAGAGGAACAGTCCCGCGTACACCAGGATGTCGACCTGGTCCGTCGCCTTCTCGATCAGCGACGACCACAGCGGGGCAGGGACAGCACCGCGGTGCGGGTAGTACGTGATCAGCTCGGACGCGCTCGCCTTCTCGGCCTGCTTCTCGGCTGACGGCCAGAGATAGACCTCGTCGGCCCCGAGGAAGCTCGCGGCCTTCCAACGGTGTCCCCGGTGTGGAGTCCGGTTGGTGGTGATCCAACGCTCGACGCTCTTGGGGTCCACTCCGACGTGTTCGGCAACGGACTGAATCGTCTCGCCCTTCGCTGAAATCGCCGCGCGCAGACGCTCGTTCGCCATGACGTGTCCTTCCTCAGGGGACCCGTAGGGACGTTTTGACGGTACCTCAGACGTCCCTAAACGTCCATACGGACCGTGATGCGTCCACCCCTCCTCGCGGTCTCCTGATGTCACCGACGGGATGTCGGTCAAAGCCTCAACCGCACAGGAGACAAGACGATGCGTCAGATCCCCGTGGACACCTCCGCCGCGACCGTGATGGTTGCCAAGAACCCCCAGCCCAAGGTCCGTGACCGCCGTACCGGCGAGATCGCCACCGACGCCGACACCGGCGCGAAGCTGATGGTCGTGGACGTCATGTTCGCCGCGAACGACGAGGTCGAGATCCTCGCCGTCACCGTCCCGGAGACGGGCATCTCCGGTGAGCTGACCATGGGCACCCCGGTTGCGCTCACGGGGCTGATCGCCCGGCCGTGGGAGAACGACTTCAACGGGCAGAAGCGACACGGCATCGCCTTCCGCGCCGTTGCCGTGACCTCCCTGGTCGACACCGCCACAACCGCGAAGGCGGCCTGACCATGACCGGCTTCACGGTCGCTCTCGTGCTGGTCGTCGCCGCTGCGGGTCTCCTGCGGTGGCGGCGCCCCGCCTGGTACTGGCTGACCTTCGGGGTCACCCTCGCCGCGCTGCGGGTTCTGATCCGCTACGGCTCGGTCATGGACGCCTGCGGCCTCACCGTCCCGGCCCCGCGATGGCGCCTGACCCTCGCCCGGATGACCAACCGGCCCGTTCCCGGTCCTCGGGCCCCGCGCATCCTGCGGCTCCGCGTCACCCGCACCGGCCTGGTGTTGCGGCTCAAGCTCCGTCCCGGTCAGGACGCCTTCGACGTGGCCGCGTCGTGTGACCGGCTGCGGCACTCGTTCGCCATGTATGGCGTCACCTCGCGTGAGCTGCGCTCGGGTGTGGTGGAGCTGCGGATGACCGGCTACGACGTCCTCAAGCGCGTACAGATGCCCGCCCTTGCCGAGACCCGGCCGATGCGGGTGCCGGTCGCCCTGCGCGAGGACGGAGCCGTGCACTACCGCGACTACCGCGCCGTGCCGCACGGGCTGGTCATCGGCGCCACCGAGTCCGGCAAGTCCGTCTACCAGCGCAATCTGGTGGCCGCGCTCGCGCCGCAGCGGGTCGCCCTGGTCGGCATCGACTGCAAACAGGGCGTCGAGCTGTTCCCGCTGGCCCGCCGGTTCTCCGCGCTCGCCGACAACCCCGACACCGCTGCCGAACTCCTCGACGCCCTGGTGTCCCACATGCAGGACGTCTATCAGCTCATTCGCGCCGAGCAGCGGATCACGGCTGATGTGCCGGATGCGGAGATCGCCGCCGACATCTGGGACCTGCCCGAGGACCTGCGGCCGGTGCCGATCGTGGTCTTGGTCGATGAGGTCGCCGAACTCGCCCTCTTCGCGACCAAGGAGGACGAGAAGCGCAGGGACCGGATCATCACCGCCCTGGCTCGGCTGGCCCAGCTCGGCCGTGCCGCCGGTATCTATCTGGAGGTCTGCGGGCAGCGTTTCGGCTCTGAACTCGGTAAGGGCATCACGATGCTCCGTGCCCAGCTCACCGGCCGCACCGCCCACCGCGTCAACGACGAGGCCAGCGCGAACATGGCCTTCGGCGACATCGCCCCGGACGCCGTCCTTGCCGCCATTCAGATCCCCACCGACACCCCCGGCGTCGCCATCACGGGTGACTCGGCCGGCGGCTGGGCTCGCATCCGCGCCCCGCACACCTCGCTGCGACATGCGGTGAACGTCTGCAACCGGCACGCCGACCTCACCCCGGACCTGCCTGCCCTCGCGCCGTTCCGGCCCGCCCTCAACACCCTCGCCCCGGTTCCGGCCCCGGCCGTCGAGTCGGCCCCGACCGCCGCCTGACCCCGGAAAGGAGGACACCGCGATGCGCACCGCACTTCGCCCGGACGCCGTTCTCGTACAGGCCGTGATCGCCGGTGCCCTGTCCTTCGCCCATCTGCACGACCTGGCCGCCGCCGCGGGACAGGACGGCTGGAAGGCATGGGCCTACCCGATCTCGGTGGACCTGCTTTTCGTCGCCGCCTGGCGACGGCTGCGCACCGACGGGCCGTCCCGGCTGGCCTGGTGCTGGTTCCTGATCGCTCTGGTCGCCTCGCTCGGCGCGAACGTCGCCACCGCCGGACTCCTCGACCTGAGCGACGTCCCGGCCTGGCTGCGCATCCTCGTCGCCGGATGGCCCGCCCTCGCCTTCCTCGGTGGCACCCTCCTCGCCCACACCCCGGATGCGTCGGCACTCGCTGCTCAGGACCCGGCGCCCGAAGCCGCGCGCGAACCGGAGCCCGTGCCCGAACCGGACCTGGAGCCCGTGGCCCTCCCGGACCGCGAGGAAACCCCGGCTCTGCCGGTCGCTGATCCGGCCCCGGCTTCGCCGCCGACGGTTCCGGTCCCGGCCGCGCTGGTCGATCACGCCCGGAAGGTCGCCGCCGACCACGAGCACCGCACCGGCTCCCGGATCGACGCCGACACCCTCCGTGCTCGCCTCGGCGTCCCGCCGCACCTGGCCGACGCCATCGCTGCCCAGCTCGTCTGACCCGAGAGGAGAACCCTCGTCATGCCTGCTCGTGACTTCTTCCACTCCGTGATGCGGATCGGCCCGGTGCAGATCGGTACCCACCGTGACCGGCACGGCCAGACCAAGCACGCCGCGGTGTGCGGCAACGACGGATGCGGCTGGTCCGCCGACTACACCAGCCAGTCCGCCGCCCAGCTCGCCGCCCGCACCCACCGCTGCAAGGTCCGCTAGGAGGTCACCCGTGGACGTCCCGCTCTGGTTCGCCCTGCTGATCGTCGGAGTTCTCGGCGTCAAGCTCATCCGCCCGCCCTGGTGGCTCATCGCCGTACTTCTGCTGGGTGGCTACCTCCTCGCCGACAGCCTCTTCGCCCCGGTCATCGACACCGCCGTCAAGTAAGGAGATCCGCTCATGTTCCGGCCCAAGCTCCCGGCCATGCCCCAGCCCACTGGCATCGTCACCCCGCCTGCCGTCAGCGAGCCCACGACCATCACCCCGGGCACCCCGGCCACACCGCCGGCCCCGATTGCCCCGCCTTCGGCCCCGGCCTCGGCCCGGCCCACGATCCAGCTCACCCCGGGTACCGCGCTCGCCCTCGTCGGCGGCGGCACCGCCGTGGTCCTGGTCGTCGGCGCCGTCCTGGTCTCCATGCTCCTGGCTGTCGCCATCACCGCCGCCTCGGTCGCCGTCTGCGCCCTGGTCGTCCGCTCGGTCCTCACCTCCCAGCAGCGTCGCTGAACGGACCGCCGGGGCGACGCACAAGCCGCCAAGCACGCCGCCGCCGCCGGGCAGGCCGTTCCGCTCACCCAACCGCCATCGCCAAGGAGAAACGCCATGGAAGCGCAGATCGCCGCGACCCTCGTGCCGTTACTCGGCTGGGCCGTGCACGGTGGCATCCTCGCCCGCCGTCTCGCCACCGCCCGACGCGACCCGCTCACCGGCCTGCACACCCGCGCCGGATGGACCGCCCGCGCCGAACACTGCATCCGTCGGCACCCCACCGCGGCCGTGCTCCTGGTCGACCTCGACCACTTCAAGACCCTCAACGACACCCACGGCCACGCCGCAGGAGACGCCGCCCTCGTCGCCACCGCCGACCGGCTCCGCACCTGGTGCGGACGCAACGGGACCGCCGGACGCCTGGGTGGCGATGAGTTCGTGGCCGTCGTCCGCGACCTGGCCGCCGCCGACCTCGACGCGCTCACCGCCGCGCTTCACCGGCCCCTGCCCTACAACGGCACGGCACTGCCGCTGGCCGCTTCGGTGGGCACCTGCCCGGCCGCCGAGCTGCCGGTGCGCACCTTGCCCGATGCCCTCGCCGCCGCCGATGCGGCCATGTACGCGGCCAAGGGCCGTGGCCGCCGTGGCTCGCGCACCTCTCACTGACCGGCCGCCGGGTGGCGCACAAGCCGCCAAGCACGCCGCCACCCGGGGCCGTTCCTTCCAACCGCAATCGAAAGGAACCACCATCATGGCGCACCGCACCCCGCCCCCGCCGAGGATCTGCCCGGCCTGCGACGGCTTCGCCTCCGTCGCCGTCACCCTCGGCGGCCGGAATGCCCGCGGCCACCTGCGCACCATCACCGCCCACTGCCCGGCCTGCCACGGCACCGGCACCGCCCCCGCCCGCCGCGTCCGGGAGGGCGCCCGTGCCTGACGCACTGCTCGACCGTGCCACCCTCGGCGACCTGCTGAGGGTGGCTTCGGCCGTCGACTACCACCGCTGGCACGAGCAGATTCGCCGTACCGGCGGCTGCGCCGACCCGATCCACCTGCGCGGCTGGGTGCTCCACAAGGACAAGACGACCGGCGAGACCCTGCACCACTACTCGACCGAGGACGAGCCGGGCGGACGGCTCCGCCTCGCCTGCGGCAACCGCCGCGCCTCTCGCTGCCCGTCCTGCGCCTGGACGTACGCGGGCGACACCTACCACCTCATCCGCGCTGGCCTCGCCGGGGACGACCGCCGCGACGTTCCCGCCACCGTCCGCGACCATCCCCGCGTTTTCGCCACCCTCACCGCCCCCTCGTTCGGCCCGGTCCACAACCGTCCCGACCGCGGGGCCTGCCGCTGCGGCACCCACCACGCGCCCGACGCTCCGAAGCTGGGCACCGCCCTCGACCCGGCAACGTACGACTACGCGGGCGCCGTGCTGTTCAACAACCACGCCGGACAGCTCTGGCGGCGCTTCACCAACCGCCTCCGCCGGGAGGTCGCAGCCTGCGCTGGCATCACGCAACGGGAGCTGAAGGAGTGCGCCCGACTGTCGTACGGCAAGGTCGCCGAGTTCCAGAAGCGGGGCGCGGTGCACTTCCACGCCGTGATCCGCCTCGACGGACCGGACGGCCCCGACACCCCGCCCCCGGTCTGGGCCACCCTCGATCTCCTCACCGACGCTATCCGAGCCGCCGCCGCGCACTCCTACACCTCGGTCTCCATCCCGGCCGCCGACGAGCAACCCGCCCGCACCTTCCGCTGGGGCACCCAGCTCGACGTACGGCCCATCAAGGCGTTCGGGGACGGCTCCGAAATCACGGAACAGGCAGTGGCCTCCTACGTCGCGAAGTACGCCACCAAAGCCGCCGAGAACACGGGCACCCTCGACCGGCGGATCGGTGAGCTGTCCGAACTCGACCGCCACGGCGTCCCCGACCACACCCGCCGCCTCGTCGCAGCCTGCAAGCTCCTCGACCCGCTGTACCCGGACCGGCGGCTGTGGGCCTGGGCGCACATGCTCGGCTTCCGTGGCCACTTCTCCTCCAAGTCCCGCCGCTACTCCACCACCCTCGGCGCACTGCGCCAGGCACGCGCCGACTACCGCGCCGCACAGGAACACGCCGCCCTCGGCCTGGACGACGCCGAGCCGGACACCGTCCTCGTCCTGGCCGACTGGCAGTACGCCGGCCACGGCCACACTCCCGGTGAATCCGTCCTCGCCGCCACCATCGCCCGCGACATCCAGACCAACCGTGAGACCGCCCGCGAAGCCCTACGCGACCAAATGACTCACGAAGGGGAGTGGTGATCGTGGCGACGCGTCTGCCCCACCGGTACCTGACGCCCGAGGACCTGGTGGAGCTGTTCGAGCTGCCCAGCGTCGAGACGGTCTACCAGTGGCGCCGCAAGCGCATTGGCCCCCGCGGCTTCCGCGTCGGCCGGCATCTCCGCTTCGACCCCGAAGACGTCCGCGCCTGGGTGAAGTCCCGCATGGAAGAAGGAGCTGCCGCGTAATGGCCGGACACGTCCAAGACCGCTGGTACAAGAACGTTCCCGGCCCCGACGGCAAGGCCGTCCGGGTCAAGACCGACCGCTACGGCATCGGCCACCGCTACCGCGCCCGGTACATCGCGCCGGACGGCTCCGAGAAGTCCAAGAGCTTCCCGGACAAGCAGAAACGCAAGGCGGATCAGTGGCTCGCCAACATCGAAGCGGACATGTCGCAGGGGAGGTACATCGACCCGGCCGCGGGCTCGGTGACCTTCGGCGAGTACGCCAAGAAGTGGATGGCCGCGCTCACCATCGACCCGGTGACCCGTGAGAGCGTCGAAATCCGTCTTCGAGTCCACGCCCTTCCGTACTTCGGTGACCGGCCGATGGCCTCCTTCCGTCCCTCCCATCTGCGCATATGGATGCGAGAGCTGGAAGCCACGGGACGCGCGGCGTCCTATCGGCGGTCAATCTTCGCCAACGTGTCCGCCGTGTTCACCGCCGCCGTGGAAGACCGGATCATCGCCGAGAACCCGTGCCGCGCTCGCTCCGTCCGGGCACCGTCCCTCGACGGGCGCAAGGTCAAGCCCTGGACCTTCGAGCGCGTGATGGCAGTACACGAGGCCCTGCCGGACGCCTATCAAGAGATGGTGTCCCTCGGGGCGGGGTGCGGCCTTCGGCAAGGCGAGATCTTCGGCCTGGCGCTCGAAGACGTCGACTTCCTCGGGGGCACGGTCCACATTGTCCGGCAGGTCAAGCTCCTGCGAGGCACGCAGTTGGTCTTCGGCCCGCCCAAGGGCGGCAAGGAACGGCATGTGCCCTTGCCCGAGACGGTGGCCTTCGCGCTGGCCGATCACATCACGAGGCATGAGCCGATGGAGGTCACGCTGCCCTGGAAGACCCTGGACGGCCCGCCCGTCTCGGCCTCGCTGCTGTTCGCCAGCGCTCGGAACAAGGCTCTGGCTCTGCACCGGAATCGCTTCAACCAGTACGTGTGGCGACCGGCTCTCGAATCCGCCGGCATCCCCCTCGGCCGCGAAAACGGCATGCACGCCCTCCGCCACTTCTACGCCTCGGTCCTCCTGGACGCGGGGGAGAGCATCAAGGCCCTGAGCGAGTACCTGGGCCACCACGACCCGAGCTTCACCCTGCGCACGTACACGCACCTGATGCCGAACAGCGAGGCGCGCACCCGGTCCGCCGTCGACCGGGTCTTCCGCGGCCCGGACAGCACCGAGGACGGCCCCGAAACGGCCCCTGGGGCAAGCTGACCCCCTGACCTGCACCGCGATCAGAACAGCCACAACTGACCGTGGCGAGCGGTGACTTGCGGTCGCCGTCCTGGTCGGCGCCCCGACCTGTCGCCGAGGTGGCGGGAGTTGCCGGGGCCAGGGACCCGTGAGCGCCCTTCCGTGGCCCGAGACCGGGCGGGGAGGGCGCTTTCGCGTGCTCCGGAGACCCGAAGTGGCCGACGTCGGGCGGTGGTTCCGTTAATGGTTTGCCGTCGGGAGGTCGGGGCGGATAGGAAGCTCGCATGCTGACAGGCAGTACGGTCGGGCTCAGGGCTCGGCACGAGGAGGACATCCCGGTCCTGCGGGCCGAGCTCTACGACGACGTGGTCAACGCCTCGCGGGCCGAAGGCGGGCCGTGGCGGCCGATCTCGCCCGGCTCGAAGGATCCGCGGCTCGTGGTGGACGAGACGAGGCAGGGGAGCGTCCCGTTCTCCGTGGTGGAACTGGCCGGCGGCACGCTCGTCGGCACCGCCACGCTGTGGGGCATCGACGACCACAACCGGTCCGCCCACATCGGACTGGGGCTGCTGCCGGACGCCCGCGGCAAGGGCTACGGCACCGATGTCGTCGCGGTGCTGTGCCACTACGGCTTCGTCGTGCGCGGCCTCCAGCGGCTGCAGATCGAGACGCTGGCGGACAACTTCGGGATGCTGCGCGCCGCCGAGCGCAACGGCTTCGTCCGCGAGGGCCTGCTGCGCTCCTCGGCCTGGGTGCTGGGCGAGTTCCTGGACGAGGTGCTGCTCGGGCTCCTCGTCCAGGACTGGAAGCGGGACTCCACGCCCTAGCCCTAGGCCCGCGCCGGGGCGGATGCCGCGGTCAGGGTGCCGTGGGCCGCCAGGAGGCCGGCGGTCGTCTCCGGGGACGCCGGGCGCAGGGGTGCGCGGACCGGGCCCGCAGGCAGGTCCAGGGCGTTGAGGAGGGCCTTGGCCGTGACGGTGCCGGGCAGTCCCGACGCCATCATCAGCTCGGTGAGCGGGATCGTCCGGCGCTGCAGCCGTGCCGCCTCGCGGGTGTCGCCCGCGTCGAAGGTGTCCAGGAGGGCCCGGAACGCCTCCGGTGCGACGTTGGCGACCGTGCTGACGCAGCCGGCCGCGCCGAGCGCGTACAGGGCGAGGATCTGCTCGTCGCACCCCGCGTAGCAGGCCAGGTCCGTGCGGGCCAGCACCTTCTGGATGCCGAGGAGGTCGTAGGAGCAGTCCTTGACGGCCACGACGCGCGGATGCCCGGCCAGTCGGACGAGCGTGTCCGGCTCGATGCGGGTTCCGGTGCGGCCCGGGATGTCGTACAGCATCAGGGGCAGTCCGCTCGCGTCGGCGACCTCACGGAAGTGGGCCTCCAGGGCGTCCTGCGGGGGCCGGCTGTAGTACGGCGCGGCCACCAGCAGGCCGTCGGCGCCCGCCTTCTCCGCGGCCAGCGCCAGTTCCACCGTGTGCCGGGTGTCGGCGGTGCCCACCCCGGCGACCAGTGCGGCCCGGTCACCGACCGCTTCCCGGACCGCCGTGACCAGTGCCGCCTTCTCCGCGTCCGTCGTGGTCGGCGACTCACCCGTCGTGCCGGACAGCACCAGGCCGTCGCAGCCCCGCGAGACCAGCCGGTCGGCGAGCCGCTGGGCGCCGTCCAGGTCGAGGGCGCCCGCCTCGGTGAAGGGCGTGACCATCGCGCACAGGGCGCTGCCGAAGGGGCGGGGCGTGAGGGAGGTGCGGTCGTCTGTCGTCATGGAAGCAGTGTCGGCAGACAGATCGTGAAGCTCTACTTAAATCTGCTACGAGGTACGCGTAAGGCCTGCTGAGAGATGGGGGTGGGGGTAAGGCTCGGTGAGCGGGGGTACCCGGGGTCCTCCGAACCGAGAGGAGGCGGAACACCGTGACCGGGACCATGCACACCAGGCCCGTGCGCGACGAGCACTCCGTGGGCGAACTCGTCTCTCAGGCCACCGAACAGCTTTCCCGGCTCGTGCGCCAGGAAGTGGCCCTCGCCAAGATGGAGCTGGCCGAGAAGGGCAAGCGGGCCGGACGGGGCGGCGGGATGCTGGGCGCCGCGGGCGCCATCGCCTACGTCGGGCTGTTCGCCCTGGCCGGCGCGGCCGCCGCCGCGCTCTCGCTGGTACTGCCCGTCTGGGCCTCGGCGCTCATCGTGGCGGGCGCGCTGTTCGTGATCGCGGGCGTGCTGGCCATGACCGGCCGCGCCCAGCTCCGCCGCGCCGTACCGCCCACGCCCGAGAGGACCATCGGCAGCGTCAGGGCCGACGTGGACGTGATCAGGGAAAGGGCGCATCGATGACCGACGCGAGGAGCGGGGACGGCACGAGGACCGGGTCCACCGCGCAGCCGGCCGGCGGGGCCAAGGGCCCCGACGAACTGCGGCGGCAGATCGAGCAGACCCGCAGTCAGCTCGGCGACACCGTGGAGGAACTGGCGGAGAAGGCGGACGTGAAGGGCCGCGCCAAGGCCCGGGCCGCCGACCTCAAGGACAAGGCCGGAGCCATGACCGTGCAGCTCCGCAGCTCCGCCCGGCACGCCGGGCACACCGTGCAGGACAGGGCGCACCGCGCCGGGCGCACCGCGCCGGGCGACGCGGACCCGGCCGGCCGCACCGCCCGGCAGCGGATGCCGGACCGGGTGCGCGGCGCGGTGGCGGCCGGGAAGCGGCATCCGCGCCCGGTGCTCGTCGCCGGGGCGGCGGCGGGCGCGGTCGTCGCGGCGGGCGTGCTGCGCCGCCGGCGCCACGGGCACTGCTGAATACGCCCGCGGGCGGCACGACGAGGGGCTCCGGCGGCGGGGTCCCTCGCCGCTCTGTGCGGTGCCGCCGGACGGGCGCTTGACCTCAACCTTGGTCGAGGTCGGAGGGTGGTGCGTGCACCCGACGAACGACACCCCGTGGAGGCCGGCATGACCCGCCGCACCGACGCCCACCCCGACCTCGTACGCCCCGACGTCCAGGCGCCGTTCTTCAGCACCTGGCGCGTCGGCACCCCCGAGCGGCAGCGGCAGACCGTCGAGGCGATCGCCCGCGCCTGGGAGCGCCGCCCGTGGCCCTCCGCCGACCTGCTGGGCTACCACGTCTACACGGGCCACGACGGCAGCACGCTCCTGCACCACTCGCAGTGGACGAGCGAGCAGGCGTACGAGGCCTTCGCGAAGACCCGGCGGCAGGAGCGGGTCGACGAGATCGACACCGCCGTACCCGGTATCGAGCGGCTGGGACTCGGCCGCTACCGGCGCTACCGCAGCGCCACCCGTGAGGACGGGACCGCGCCCGTGCCGGGCTGCGTCGTCGTCGTGGACGTCGAGTTCGAGGGCTCCGGCCCCGACCGGCGGCGCGCCTGGGTCGACGCCGTCCTCGACGCCCTGGCGGGCGAACCGGAGCCGGCCCCCGGCGGCATCTCCGCCCACTTCCACCTCAGCACCGACGGCACCCGCGTCCTCAACTACGCCGAGTGGGAGAGCGCCCGCGCCCACATCGACGCCCTCGCCGCACCCGGCGACGGCGTCGGCTCGGCGACCGACCGGTGGAAGCGGGTCCAGAACTGGCCGGGCCTGAAGACCAGCACGGTCGAGCGGTACGACCACGCCCTCGGCCTCGTGCCCCGCTGACCCCGCCCCCACCGGCCGCGGGTCACGGACGGAAGCGCAGGACCTGCGGGTCGTGGTCGCTGATCTGGTCCGGGAACTCGGCGTTGATGTGCACGCTGTCGTAGGACAGGTGCCCGCTGCGCCGGATCGACGGGCTGACCAGGATCTGGTCGAGGACCTGGCTGTTGCCCTGGTAGACGTACGAGTAACGCTCCTCGCGGGGCAGCGACTTGACCGCCGACCACAGGGCGCCGCCGTCCTCGAGGAGGCGCGCCGTCCCGGAGAACTCGAAGTCGTTGATGTCGCCGAGGGCGATGACGTCCGCGTCCTTCTGGGCGGCGAGGATCTCCTTGACGAAGGTGTTCACCGCCGTCGCCTGGAGGTGGCGCTGGGTCTCCGAGACGCGCGCCGGGGGCTGGTACTGCGAGGTCAGACCCTGGTCGCCGCCCTTGGAGCTGAAGTGGTTGGCGATGACGAAGACCGTCCGGCCGCGGAAGACGAACTCGCCGGCCAGCGGCTTGCGGCTGTCCTCCCACGCCGGGGCCGCCGGGTCGACGCGGCCGGGGGAGTGCGTGAGCACCGCCCTGCCACGCACCTTCGCCACCCCGGTCGCGGTGGTCGCGTCGCCCGCCGCGCGGTCGGTGAAGGAGACCCGCTCCGGGTTGAACAGGAACGCCTGGCGGATGTTGCCGCCGGGCTGCCCGCCGTCGGTGCCGTCGACCGGGTCGATGCCGCGCCACTCGTAGCGCGGGCCGCCCGCAGCGACGATGGCGTCGATCAGCTTGCCGACCGTGACGTCGGCGGCCACCGTGCCGTCGTCCTTCGCGCCGCTGTTGTCCTGGATCTCCTCCAGGGACACGATGTCGGGCGACTGCAGGTGCCGCACGATCGCCTCGGCGTGCGCCGCGAACGTGCCGTCGGACGGGTCGAGGTTCTCGACGTTGTACGTGGCCACCGCCAGCTCGCGCTCGCCCTGCGCACGCGTCGTCTCGCGCTCGGTGCCGCCGCTCCGCAGCGCGCCGATCTCACCCGCGACCAGCGTGTAGCCGCCGAACTGGTTGTAGTCCAGCGGGCCCGCGGTCGTGCCGGTGAGCGTGTCGCCCACGGTCGCCCGGGGGAAGTCGGCGGGCTTGCCCAGGGACTGGATCTGGAGCCGGCCGGTGTTCTGCGCGTCGTAGGAGCCGTAGACCGTGCCGCCGCGACCGCTCGCGTTCTCGGACGGCTTCACCGTGACCCACAGCTCGGTGTACGGGTCCGAGGCGCCGACCACGCGGGCGTCGAGCACCTGGACGTTCATGCCCTCCAGGGACTCGTAGTGGTCCAGGGCGTACCGGTCGGGGCGCAGCGGCAGGGCGTTGACGGAGCCGTTGGCGACCGGGTCGCCCTCGGGGGTGTAGGCGTCGGGCACGGAGCCGGCGGAGACGGTCGTCGCGGCGGGGACCGGGTTGCCGCCGGAGACGACGGTGACCGTCGGGCGGGTGATCTCGGTCAGCGACTGGTTGCCGGACGAGGTGCCGCCCGGGACGAACTCCGAGACCGTGCCGGAGACGGTGACCGCGTCACCGACGGCGACCTTCGGCGTGGAACCGGTGAAGACGAAGACGCCTTCGCTGGTGGCCGGGTCGGCGTCCGGCCGCGGATCCTGCATCCAGAAACCTCTGGAGGAGCCGTAGCCGCGGACGCCGGTGACTATTCCGGCCACGTCCGCGACCTGCTTGCCCGCGTAGGGCGACAGCCGCGTGGTGCCCTGGATGTCGTGGATGCGCACCGAGTCGGCGTGCGCGGGCGAGGTGAGGACGACGGTGGACGCGGCCGAGCAGACGGCGGCGACGGTGAGCGCGGCGAGGCGCGCGGAGGACTTGCTGGCCAACGGGATCCCTCCGGGGACGTGACAGAGCGCCGGGACGAGGGCTGACGCGAGGGGCCGCAGGGCACTCGCAGGACCGTTGCCGTCCTGAGTGGACAAGACCCTGGACAGGTCCTGGGTGAACAGTTGTCCCCCCGCTTTCTACGCGCGTCAATCTCCTGCCTGCCCAGGGCGGTTGTCAAGGTTTCGGCCATGTACGGAACCCGACGGGGAGATGAACCGGGCGGCATGGGTCGAAACCCGTCTAGGCTGAGCGGCTGAGCCGTACGGCAGTGAGGCCGGCCGTACGGCGGTCAAGGCGCGCGAGGAGAAACAGCAGATGTCAGACAGCTCCACCCTGCCGCCCGCGCGGCTGCACCCCGAAGCGGAGCTGGCCCGCGACGCGCTGTCCACGCCGGTGCTCTCCCGGGCCGCCGGGCTCGCCCGCTGGGCGGGCCCCGCGACCCGCGTCGACGCCGGGGGCGGGCTCGTCGAGGAGCAGCTTCCGGCGGCGGCCGAGGTGCTCGGGCTGAGCGGGGACGACGCCGCGGCGTACGCGAGCGAGGCCTGGCGGATCGCCGTGGACACGGGGCTCGTGGAGATCACCGACGAGGAGGAGGGCACCGTCGCGGCGGGCGAGAGCCTCGCCCTGCTGACCGGCGGCTCCCCGCAGGACGTGCTCGGCCTGTGGCTGACGGCGCTGGAGACGGTGCTCGCCGACGCGAGCGTGCCCGACCTGGACGACGTGGTCGACGCGATGGCCGAGGGCGGCGAGGTGGACCTGGCGGCCCTGGGCTGGGACCCGGAGGCCGAGGCCGAGCTGCTCGACGGTGTGCTCGGCAACCTGTACCTGCTGACCGTCGGCGAGGGCGGCGCCGAGGACGCCTCGGTGCCGCTGCCGGCGCTGGCCGCGTCCGTGATCGTGCCCAGCGACATGGGCGAGCCCACCAACGACATGCTGGAGCAGGTCTCCGACGCGATGATGCGGCTGGACGACCAGTTCCGGATGCTCGAGCCCATCGGACTGGTCGCGTACCGGCCGGTGGACGAGGCGCTGATGGCCGACGCGGAGGAGGAGCCCGCGGCGCCCGTCGACGAGACCGACGTGGCGCGCTACGGCATGGTGCGGCTGACCCCCCTCGGTCTGTACGGGCTGCGGGCGCGGCTGCTGGAGGCCGGTTTCGCGGTGCCCGCCGTGGGTGATCTCGCGGGCAAGGACGCCAACGCGCTGCTCGACGGGACCGCGCACTTCCCGCCGGGCGCGGCGCACGCGGAGACCGAGCGGTGGCTGGCCGGCCGGGAGCCGCTGGCCGCGGCGCGCGAACTGCTGTCGGCCGCGCGGGGCACCGACGCGGGGGCGCCGTTGCGGCGCCTGCGGTGCCAGCAGGCGCTGTCGCTGGTCGGCGGGGAGGCCGAGCCCGCGCTGCGGGAGGTCCTCGACGACCCGGAGCTGGGCGGGCTGGCCCGGGTGTGGCTGACCGAGCACGGTGCGGGTGACGTGCCGGCGCCGCCGGAGGCGATGGTGTTCTGGCTGACCATCGACACGGTGGCCGCGCAGTTGGCCGCCGAGGGGAACTCCGAGGAACTGCGGGCCCTGGTGGAGGGGCTGGCCAGGCAGCACCGGGGATTCTTCGACACGGCGTGGCGGGTCGGGCATCCGGCGACGGCGGACGTGCTGGAGGCGATGGGGCGGCTGCATCCGGACAAGAAGGTGGCGAAGGAAGCGCGCAAGGCGGCGTTCAAGGCCCGCTCGCAGCACGGGGGTTGAGTCGCGGGGTGCTCGGGGTGGGCCGGTGCGGCTCCCCTTGGCGCGACTGTCCGGGGCCGCGGCGCGGTGCGGCCGGTCCCTGCGGGTTCACGCAAGTGGGCAGGGGGACGTAGGGCTCGGTTCAGACGGTGTTCAGGGGTGCGCGGGAGCTTGGTGGGGCCGGCCGCCATCGCCCGCGGTCCTCATCGCCACAGGAGAACACCCATGTCGCTCACCCGCAGAGACTTCGCCAGCCGATCCGCGCTCACCGGGGCCGGAGTCGTGCTGGCGGGCAGCGTCGGCGCCCTCGCCACCGCTCCGCAGGCCCTGGCCTCCACGGACACCGAGAGCGCGGAGGAGGCGGAGGGACAGGGGCAGGACCACGGCGGGGCCGGCTACGGGCCGCTCGTCCCCGACCCGGACGGCATCCTCGCCCTGCCCGCCGGGTTCCGGTACGAGGTCGTCACGTACAGCGGCCGGACCACCCTGGAGACGGGCGAGTACACCCCCTCCCACCACGACGGGACCGCCGCCTTCGAGGGCCCCCGCGGCAGCACCCTCCTCGTGAACAACCACGAACTCGGCGGCCCCCGCACCAAGTGGGACCACCCCGTCCCGCTCACCGAGGGCCTCGTCTACGACCCGGCCGCCGCCGGCGGCTGCACGGTCGTCGAGGTCCGCCGCGGAGGCCATGTCGCGGAGTGGGTCGGCATCGCCGGCACCGCCACGAACTGCGCGGGCGGCAGCACCCCGTGGGGCACCTGGCTGACCTGCGAGGAGACCGAGGACAAGGCCGGCAGGAACGGCATGACCAAGGACCACGGCTACGTCTTCGAGGTCGACCCCGCCGACCACCGCGCCAACCGCGACCCCAAGCCGGTCAAGGCGCTCGGTCGCTACGCCCACGAGGCCGTCGTCGTCGACCCCAAGCGCGGACACCTCTACCTCACCGAGGACGCCTCCGGCCCCAACGGCCTGTTCTACCGCTGGACCCCGCCGGAGGACTTCCGGCACGGCCGCGGCCGGCTGCGCACCCTCGCCGACGACGCCGGTGTCCTCGAGGCGTTCAAGTGCTTCGACTCCGGCGGCCGGTTCGTGGACGACCTCTCCCGCGCCACCACGACCGGCACCGTCTACGGCGTCGACTGGGTCGAGGTCCCCGACCGCGATGCCCGCACCACCTCCGTGCGCAAGCAGTTCACCACCGGCCAGGTCACCCGCGCCCGCAAGCTGGAGGGCATGTGGTGGGCGGACGGCGGCGCCTACGTCGTCTCCTCCTTCGCCCGTGACGAGAGCCCCGGCCGCCCGCACGACGGCCAGGTCTGGTTCTACGACCCGCGGCGCCGCACCCTGACCCTGAAGGTCCTCCTCGGCGTCAACCCCGACCCCTCCGCGGACGGCGACTTCGACGGCCCCGACAACATCACCGTGTCCCCCTACGGCGGCCTCGTCATCGCCGAGGACGGCGACGGCGTCCAGCACCTGTTCGGCGCCACCGACAGCGGACGCACCTACCCCATCGCCCGCAACGAGCTGAACATCGGCACCGAGGAGGAGCCCGAGTACAGCGAGTTCACCGGCGTCACCTTCTCGCCCGACGGCCGGACCCTGTACGCCAACATCCAGACGCCCGGCATCATGCTCGCCATCACCGGGCCCTGGAAGCGGCAGAAGCGCGGGAGTTAATTCGCTCGCCCGGGCGACGGCCGCCCTTTTAGAGTGATGAACGTCCAGGTGCGAAGGCAGGACCTACTTCCACTCATAATGGGGCGGCCACGGGTTCGAGTCCCGTCTCCGGCACCACACGCCGGTGTAGCTCAGAGGCAGAGCACCTTGTCGGTTCCGCCGACCTGAACTCTGGACACACACTCCACGCACCTCCCGGTGCGCGGGCCGCGGCTACTTCTTTTCTCCGAGAAACCGATGCCGCGGCCCATATGATCTCGGGAGGCGCAGCAGAGGGCAGGGTGCCCGGTGCGCAGGCGGCGGATACTTCCTTGACCGGAACGCTGCGGGGTTCGAATCCCCGTCACCGGCTTCGGGCCGGTGTAGCTCAAGGGACAGAGCATCCGGACAGTTCCCGCCACCGATCCCGAACTCGGGCCCCTCCTTCTGCCGTGCCCTCCTCCACCAGGAATTCGGGGGGAATTCACCATGGCACGGTTCAACGCCAGGGGCGCGAAGGCGCGGCCCGCCTCGCCCGTGACGACCACGGGCCGGGCCCTCACCACCCACCAGGGCGGCCGGGGCCACGAGCGCGACGCCCGCTCCGAGCTCTTCCTTCTGGCGGTCGCCAACTTCGTGTCCCAGCAGAGCTTCTACGAGAGCGGCGCCGAGCGCGACGACCGCTTCGCGCGGCTCGTGCGCGAACTCGCCGTCACCGACCCGTCCTGGACGGCCGGCCTGCTCGGCTGGCTGCGCGGCGAGGGCAACCTGCGCACCGCCTCGATCGTGGGCGCCGCCGAGTACGTCAAGGCCCGCCTCGACGCCGGGGCCACCGACGGCCCCGCCAACCGGCAGGTCGTCGCCTCCGTCCTCCAGCGGCCCGACGAGCCCGGCGAGCTGCTCGCGTACTGGACGGCGACGTACGGCCGCGCCCTGCCCAAGCCGGTGAAGCGGGGCGTCGCCGACGCCGTACGGCGGCTCTACCACGGCAAGTCGCTGCTGAAGTACGACACCGCGTCCAAGGGGTACCGCTTCGGTGACATCCTCAACCTGGTGCACGCGGCGCCGGACCCGGACAAGCCGTGGCAGGGCGAGCTGTTCCAGTACGCGCTGGACCGCCGGCACAACCCGGACACCGCCGTCCCGCCCGCGTCGAGCGGCGTCCTGGTCGCCCACCGCGAGCTGATGGAACTGCCCGTCGAGGAGCGGCGGGCGGTCGTCACGGCGCCGGACGGGGCGCGGCGGCTGGCGGCGGCGGGCGTCACCTGGGAGATGCTGGCCGGCTGGCTCCAGGGGCCGATGGACAGGGCGGCCTGGGAGGCGGTGATCCCGTCCATGGGGACGATGGCCCTCATCCGCAACCTGCGCAACTTCGACGAGGCCGGGGTCTGCGACGAGGTCGCCGCCGAGGTCGCGGCGCGGATCAGCGACCCGGACGAGGTGGCGCGCTCGCGGCAGTTCCCCTTCCGCTACCTCGCCGCCCATCAGCACGCGCCGTCGCTGCGCTGGTCGTACGCGCTGGAGCGGGCGCTCGGCCACTCGCTGGCCAACGTGCCCGCGCTGCCCGGCCGGACCCTGGTCCTCGTGGACCGCTCGGGCTCGATGTTCTACGACCGGCTCTCGGACCGCTCCCGGCTCACCCGGGCCGACGCGGCGGCGGTCTTCGGCACGGCGGTCGCGCTGCGGGCGGCGGACGCGGACCTCGTCGAGTTCGGCTCGACCAGCAACCGCGTGAGGTTCCGCCGGAGCGAGTCGGTGCTGAAGGTCCTCGGCCGCTTCGGCAACCTGGGCGGCACCGACACGATCACGGCGGTGCGGCGGCACTACAAGAAGCACGACCGGGTGCTGATCGTCACCGACGAGCAGTACGCGTACAGCCACCACGGCGACCCGACCGAGCAGGTCCCGGCGCACGTGCCGGTCTACACCTGGAACCTCGCCGGGTACCGCGCGGGCCACGGCCCGTCGGGCAAGGCCGGCCGGCACACCTTCGGCGGTCTGTCCGACGCCGCGTTCCGGATGGTCCCGCTGCTGGAGGCGGCACGGGACGCCGACTGGCCCTGGGCGGCCTGAGGCCCCGCCGTCCGAGCGGCCCGCACCCCGCACAGCGGGGCGCGGGCCGCGCCGCGTCGTGCCTCACCCTTGTGCGGTCGATCGCTGGTATCTAACATTTCAGTCGTGGATGCCATCCGACCCGTGTCCCGAACCCTCCTCAGGGACCGCGCCTACGAGGCGATCCGGGACGCCATCGTGACCGGGGAGATCGAGCCCGGCGCTGTGGTGCGCGACGCCGACCTCGCCGAGCGGCTGGGCCTGTCCCGGGCGCCGGTGCGCGAGGCGTTCTCCCGGCTCGTGGACGAGGGGCTGCTGGAGAGCAAGCCGCAGAGCTACACGCGGGTCACCCCGGTCGTGGCCGCCGACGTGCGGGACGCCGCGGCCGTGGTCGGCGCCATGCACGAACTGGTCACCCGCGTCGCCGTGCCCCGCCTGGGCGCCGGGGACCTGGACGAGATGCGCGCCGCCAACGGGCGGTTCGCCGCGGCCGTCCGCTCCGGCGACGTCGACGGCGCCCTGCGCGCCGACGACGAACTGCACCACGTGCTCGTCCGCGCCGCCGGGAACCGCGCCGCCGCGGCCACCGTCGCCCGCTACACCCCGCTCATCCGCCGGCTGGAACGCCGCCGCTTCGGCGAGGGCGGCACCTGCCGTTCGGCCGGGCTGCACGACCGGCTGATCGAGGCCTGCGCGGCCGGTGACACCGAAGCGGCGCTCCGGGTCACGGCGGACATCTGGCGGGGCCTGGAAGAACTCGCCGACCCCGACTGAACCGGGAGGACCCATGTCCCTTTCCTCGTACGAGCGTTACCCGCTGCTCCTCGGGCCCTCGCCGGTGCACCGGCTGGAACGCCTCACCGAGCACCTCGGCGGGGCCGCGCTGTGGGCCAAGCGGGAGGACCTGAACTCCGGCATCGCCTACGGCGGCAACAAGACCCGCAAGCTGGAGTACCTGGTCGCCGACGCCCTGGCCCAGGGCTGCGACACCCTCGTCTCCATCGGCGGCGTGCAGTCCAACCACACCCGCCAGGTCGCCGCCGTCGCCGCCCGCGCCGGCCTCAGGTGCGTGCTCGTCCAGGAGAGCTGGGTCGACTGGCCCGACGCCGTGTACGACAAGGTCGGCAACATTCTGATCTCCCGGCTGGCGGGCGCCGACGTGCGCCTCGTCAGGGCAGGGTTCGGCATCGGCTTCAAGGAGAGCTGGGAACTGGCCCTCAAGGAGGTCGAGGACGCGGGCGGCAAGCCCTACGCCATCCCCGCCGGCGCGTCCGACCACCCGCTCGGCGGCCTGGGCTTCGCCGGCTGGGCGTACGAGGTCGCCGAACAGGAACGGGAGCTGGGCGTCTTCTTCGACACCGTCGTCGTCTGCTCGGTGACCGGATCCACCCAGGCCGGCATGGTCGCCGGGTTCCGCGCCCTGGAGGAGGCGGGCGGACGCCCCCGCCGGGTCATCGGCATCGACGCCTCCGCGGAACCCGCCCGCACGAAGGAGCAGATCGCCCGCATCGCCCACCGCACCGGACAGCTCATCGGCGTGAGGGCCGCCATCACGGAGGCGGACGTCGAACTGGACGAGCGGTACCACGCGGGCACCTACGGCATCCCCGACGACACCACGCTCGACGCGATGCGGCTCGCCGCCCGCACCGAGGGCATGGTCACCGACCCCGTGTACGAGGGGAAGTCGATGGCGGGCATGGTGGACCTGGTCTCCCGCGGCGAGATCGCACGCGACGCCACCGTCCTCTACGCCCACCTCGGCGGACAGCCGGCGCTGAACGCCTACAGCGCGCTGTTCTAGCCGTCCCGGCGCACCGCCGGGGCGTGCGGGCGGCGCGCGGTAGGCTGCCCGAAGGTTCTCCGGCGGGCAGGGAGTAGGGCGATGGCGCAGGTCAGGCCCATGCGTGCGGACGCCCGGCGCAACCGCGAGCGGTTGCTCGCGGCGGCGGCCGAGGCGTTCGCGGAACACGGGGAGGGCGCGTCGCTGGACGAGATCGCCCGGCGCGCGGGCGTCGGCGTCGGCACCCTCTACCGGCACTTCCCCACCCGGCAGGCACTGCTGGAGGCCGCCTATCTGGAGCGGATCGAGGCCATCGCGGCAAGGGCCGACGCGATCGCGGCCGGGCGCCCGGCGGGCGACGCGCTTCTGGCCTGGCTCGACGAACTCGCCGTCGGAATGCTCCAGGTGCGCGGGCTGAAGGCGCTGCTGGGCACGGCCGTCACCGGCGGCGGACCGGCGTGCGGCGACTGCGTGCGCGGCGCGGCGGCACGGCTGGTGGGGGCGGCCCAGGAAGCGGGCGCCCTGCGGCGGGACGTCGAGCCGATCGACGTGCTGCGGCTGGTGCACGGGATCGTGACCGCCTCCGAGGCCGCCGGTGAGGTGGACGGGACGGCCGTACGCCGGTACCTGTCGCTGCTCATGGAGGGACTGGCGCGGACGTAGGGGCGCGCGGCCGGGCCGGGCGCCCCCGCCTCGGCGTCCGCCTACAGCGCCTGGGCCGCGGGCTTGACCATGCCCCGCACCGTGCGGGACTTGACGAAGTCGCCCATGGCGGTCATCTCCCACTCGCCGGAGTACTGGCGGATCAGCTTCGCCATCATCACGCCGGTCTGCGGCTCGGCGCTGGTCAGGTCGAAGCGGACCAGCTCCTCGCCGGTCGCGGCGTCCATCAGCCGGCAGTAGGCCTTGGCGACCTCCGTGAACTTCTGCCCGGAGAAGGAGTTGACCGTGAAGACCAGGCCGCTGACCTCCTGCGGGAGCCGGCCGAGGTCCACCGTGATCACCTCGTCGTCGCCGCCGCCCTCGCCGGTGAGATTGTCACCGGAGTGCCGGACGGCGCCCTGGAGGATCTGGAGCTTGCCGAAGTAGCAACTGTCGATGTGGTTGCGCTGCGGGCCGTACGCGATGACCGACGCGTCCAGGTCGATGTCCTTGCCGCGGTACGCGGGCTCCCAGCCCAGGCCCATCCGGACCTGGGAGAGCACCGGACGGCCGCCCTTGACCAGGGAGACGGTCTGGTTCTTCTGGAGGCTGACCCGGCCCTTGTCCAGGTTGATCTTCCCGGCGCCCGGCGCGGGGGCGGGCGGCGCGGCCGGCGGGGCGGGGGGAGCGGCCGGCATGGTGGGCGCGGCGGCGGGCGGGGCCGGCGGCGGGGTGACCGCCCGGGGCGGGGCGGGCTGGGCGGGGGCCGCCGGTTCCTCGACCGTGACGCCGAAGTCGGTGGCGATGCCGGCCAGGCCGTTCGCGTAGCCCTGGCCGACCGCGCGGGCCTTCCAGGCGCCGTTGCGCAGGTAGACCTCGACGATCACCAGGGCCGTCTCGGTGCCGAGCTGCGGGGGCGTGAAGGTGGCGAGGACGGAGTTGTCGTCCGCGTTGCGGATGGTGGCCGTCGGCTCGATGCCCTGGAAGGTCTGGCCGGCGGCGTCCGGGCTGGCGGTGACGACGATCTTCTCGATGCCCGGCGGGACGGCGGAGGTGTCGACCGTGATCGCGTCCGGGGCGGTGCCGCCGCCGGAACGGTAGGTCACGCCCGGGCCGGTGGGCTGGTTGTAGAAGATGAAGTCGTCGTCGGAGCGCACCTTGCCGTCGGCGGTGAGCAGCAGGCCCGATACGTCGAGCCGCGCGGGCGCGGCGACGTCCACCGTCACGCGGGCGGCGGAGAGGGGGATGTTCGAGCCGGGGGTCATAGCTGTCATGCCGGGTGAACGAGCGAGGCCGTTTTACCGTTCCCTTACCCGACGGCCAATCGGGTCGCGGGCCCCGGGGACGGCGGCACCCGTGTCCCGCGGGCGGCGGGCGAGTGCCGCGGCCGTCGCCAGCAGGACGGTGCCCAGGACGGGCAGCAGCACCCACAGGGCGGTCAGCTCCACCAGGGCCGCGCCCACGGCCAGTCCGAACACGTTCGGTACGAAGATCAGGGAGTTGGCCGTCGCCGTGACCCGGCCCAGCAGCGGCCCCGGCGTCTCGCGCTGGACGGCGGTCAGGGCGGCGATCAGCGCCGCGGGCATCCCCGCGCCGATCGCCGCGCCGGCCACCAGGGCCACGGCGTCGTGCGGGACGGCCCGGACCGCCACCGCGGCCGCCAGCAGCGCGATCCCGGACGCCGCGAACCGCCGCCCGCCCAGCCGCCGCAGGGCGGGCCCGGCCAGCAGCCCCACCGCCACCGACCCGGCGCCCTGGACGGCGTACAGCGCACCGGCGTACGCGGGGGAGTGCCCGAGGGCGTCGACGACGGCGTAGGCGGTGGCGCCGTTGACGCCCGCGCACAGCATCATCACGCCGCCCGCGAGGACCAGCGGGCGCAGCCGTGCGTGCCCCCACAGATACCGGGCGCCCTCGGCCGTCCGCCGCCGCCAGTCCGCCGCGGGCCGCCCGGGCCTCGTCTCCCGCACCCGAAGCGCCGCGTACACCCCCGCGGCCAGGACGAAGGTCGCCGCGTCCAGCAGGGCCACGCCCGCGCCCCCGTACGCCGCGTAGAGACCCGCGCCCGCCAGGGGCGCCACGAGCTTCATGCCCTCGTTCGCGGTCATGCGCAGTCCGTTGAAGTCGCCGAGCAGCCGCGCGTCGACGGCCGCCGCGACGAGCGCCGACTCGGCCGCCTCGTGGACGACGCCCGCCGCGCCGTACACGAACAGCACCGCGAACAGCAGCCACAGCGTGGCGGGCGAGTCGACGGCGAAGAGGGAGAGCAGGAGCCCGGCCATGAGCAGGCTCGTGGCGATCAGCAGCGGCTTGCGGCGGACCCGGTCCGCGAGGGTGCCCAGCGCCGGGCCGGCCAGGGTGGGCGCCCACATCGCCAGCATGCACAGGGCCGCCAGTCCGTCCGAGCCGGTGAGGTCCTTCACCCACACCCCGGAGGCCAGCCACAGCGCCGAGGTGCCGAAGCCGGACACCACCACCCCCGCGAGATACAGGCCCGCGTCGCGGTCGCGCAGGACCCGGGCCACCGGCCACGCCCCGCGCGTCGTCTTCTTCCTCGTATGCGTCTTCTTCGCCGTCATGCCTGGTCATCATCGGTCTGAGGCACGGGCGCCGGCATCGGGCAGATGCCTCAGAAACGTTGGCCCGCGGGCCGATGAGTCCCACCGCCGGGATCGGTCTTCTTCCCGACAGCACCGACCGTCCTCCCCGAGGAGCAGCCCATGACCCCCGACCCCGCCACCCTGGATCTCGGACCCCAGACCCGGATCCTGGTCCGCCTCGCGGAGGGCGTGAGCGACGCGCGGCTCGCCGACCCGACACCGTGCCCGGACATGGCGGTCCGCAACCTGCTCGGCCACCTGACCGGCCTGGCCGTGGCGTTCCGGGACGCCGCCCGCAAGGATCTGGGCGTCACCACCGACACCGGCCCCGGCACGACCGTGCCGGACATCGGCCCCGGCTGGCGCGAGGAGCTCACGAAGGTGCTCGGCGAACTCGCCGAGGCGTGGCGCGCCCCGGAGGCCTGGACCGGCATGACACGGGCCGGCGGTTTCGACCTGCCCGGTGAGGCCGCCGGCGCGGTGGTCGCCGACGAACTGGTGATCCACGGCTGGGACCTGGCCCGCGCGACCGGCCAGGAGTACCGCCCCGACCCCGCCGCCCTCCAGGTGGCCTACGGCCTCCTGTCCGCCGCCGCCGAGGAGGCCGACCGGGACACCGGCATGTTCGGTCCGGTCGTCGCCGTCCCCGCCGACGCCCCGCTGCTGGACCGGGCGGTGGGCCTCAGCGGACGCCACCCGGGCTGGCCGGGGCCCGCGTAGGACGCCGGTGACGGGCCGGCAGCGGTGTGCCGGCCCGTCACCGGCGCGGCGGTGCCCAGGACGGGCGCCACGCCGGCTCGGGAAGCGGGGGCAGGCCCGCCAGGTGGGCGAGGACCGCCCGGAGCCCGGGGTGCGGACCGGTCCGGGGGAACATGAGGGAGAGCGGGTAGGCGAGCGCCGGGTCCACGATCGGGATGCGGCGCAGGTCGTGACGGGCCGGCCAGACGTACCGGTCGCGTGCGCCGACGAGGGTGGCCAGGTCGGCGGAGTCCGCGAGGGTGTCGAGCAGCACCTCGTCGCCGAAGTGCGGGCCCGCAGCGTCGACGCTCAGACCGAACTCGGCGGCGAGCCGGTCGTAGAAGTCCGCCCACTCGCTTCCCGGCGCGATGCCCGGCACCCAGATCCGCAGCCCGCGCAGCCGCGCCGGCGTCACCGTGCGCGCCGGGGCCAGCGGATGGCGGGGGCCGACGAGGAGTTCCAGCGGGGAGTCGAAGGCGTGGACCATGCGCACCTCGCGCGGCAGCGCGGCCGGGTCGGTGACGGTGCGGAACGAGGCGTCGACGTCGCCCGCCCGGACGGCGGCCGCCGCCAGCCGGGGGTCGTCGACCCTGAGCGTCACCAGGTCGAGGTCCACGCCGGGGTCCGACCGCCAGTAGTCGTGCAGCACGACGGCCTGCGCGCTGCGGAAGCCGAGGACGTCGATCCGCAGGGCCGCGAGCCGGGCCGTACGGCGGCGACCCCGCGGTCCGCACCGGCGACGACGCTCCGCGCGTGCGGGAGGAACGCCTGGCCGTCGAGGGTCAGCTCCACCCCTCGGGCGGTCCGGGTGAACAGGCGGACCTCCAGCTCGCGTTCCAGGGCGGCGATCCGCTTCGAGACGGCCTGCTGCGTCACGCCCAGTTCGTCGGCCGCGTGCCGGAGCTGACCCAGCTCGGCCGCCCGGACGAACGTGCGCACTGCCTCGGTGTCCACGCCGCCAGCCTACGCACGCCGGCGGCCCGCCCGCCTCTAGCCCTCGAGCGCCGCCTCCATCATCGCCTTGGCCACCGGGGCCGCGAGCCCGTTGCCGCTGACCTCGGAGCGGGCCGCGTCGGACTGCTCGACCAGGACCGCCACGGCGACCTCCCGGTCCGACGAGTCCGAGGCGGCGTACGAGGTGAACCAGGCGTACGGCGTCTTGCTGTTGTTCTCGCCGTGCTGGGCCGTGCCCGTCTTGCCGCCCACGGTCGCGCCGGGGATCCGCGCGTTCGACCCGGTGCCCTGCTCGACCACCGTCCGCATGGCCGAGGCCAGTTGGTCGGCGGTGGAGGCGCTGACGATCCGCTTCGTCCGGGCCGCGCCGTCCAGGTCCTCCAGCACGTCGCCGTCCCCGCCGGTGATCTGCGCCACCATGTGCGGCGAGACCAGTTCGCCGCCGTTGGCGATGGCCGCCGACACCATGGCCATCTGCAGCGGGGTCGCCGTCACGTCGAACTGGCCGATGCCCGTCAGCGCCGTAGACGACCGGTTCATGTCCTTCGGGTACACGCTCGGGTACGCCCGCACGGGCACGTCCTGCGTCTCGTCGTTGAACCCGAACTTCTCCGCCGTCGCCCGCACCTTGTCCTGGCCCAGGTCGACCGCCATCTTGGCGAAGACGTTGTTGCACGAGTAGCGCAGCGCGGTGCGGATCGTGGCGTTCTCGCAGGGCGCGTTCGGGTTCTCGTTCGTCAGGTCGGTCAGGGTGTCCGGCAGCCGGTACGGGTCCGGGCTGTCGGTCGGCTCGTCCACCGAGCCGTACAGCCCGTCCTCCAGCGCGGCCGCCGCGACCACGAGCTTGAACGTCGAGCCGGGCGGCAGCGGCTGGCGCAGCGCCCGGTTGGTCAGCGGCTTGTCCGGGTCTGCCGTGAGCTTCTTCCACGCCTCACCGGCGGTGTTGGCGTCGGTCAGCGACGACGGGTCGTACGACGGGGTGGACACGATCCCGAGGATGCGGCCCGTCTTCGGGTCGATCGCGACGGCGGCGCCCTTCTTGTCGCCCAGCGCCTCGTACCCGGCCTTCTGCACGTCCGGGTCGATCGTCGTGATCACGTTGCCCGGATCGGCCCGCCGGCCGGTGACCGTGTCCATGGCGGACTTCAGTCGCGGGTCGGTGCCGTTGAGAAGGTCCTGGTAGACGCCCTCGAGCTGCGTCGGCGCGTACGCCTGCGAGGCGTAGCCCGTCACCGCCGCGTACAGCTCCCCGTTCGTGTACGTCCGTTTGTAGGCGAGGTCACCTCCCTGCGTCCTCGCGGAGCCCGTGACGGACCGCCCGGCCACGATGATGTTGCCGAGCGGCTCCGCGTACGTCTCTATCGCGTTGCGCCGGTTGTCCTTGTCGTCCGCGAGTGCCCGGCCCTCGTAGAACTGCACCCAGGTCGCCCTGACCAGCAGAGCGAACACCAGGAGCAGCGTGAAGACCGATGCGCGCCTGATCGTCTTGTTCATCCCGCCCACAGGACGAACGGCCGGGAGCGAATCGTTCCCATGCGCCCCGTTTTCTCATCGTCCGTTCATGAAACGGGCTTCGCGAACCCGGCCTCGTAGGCCCGCAGTGCCGCCTGGGTGCGGTCGCGGGTGCCGGTCTTGGCGAGTACCGACGCCACGTGTGTCTTCACCGTGGCCGGCCCCACCCCCATCCGCCGGGCGATCTCGGCGTTCGTCAGCCCGGTCGCCAGCAGCCGCAGCACCTCGCCCTCCCGCTCCGTCAGCCGCGCCACCCAGGCCGGCGGGGCGGGGGCCGGGCGGGTGTGCTCGGCCGCGAGCGCCCGTACGGCCGACGGGAACAGCAGCGTGTCGCTGCGCGCCACCAGCCGCACGGCCTGCACGAGCGTGTCGGCGTCGGCCCGCTTGAGCAGGAAGCCGGCGGCCCCGGCGCGCAGGGCGTCGTACACGTAGGAGTCGTTCTCGAACGTGGTCAGGACCACGACGCGCGGAGGTTCGTCGAGCGTGGCGAGGATCCGCTCGGTGGCGCGGATGCCGTCCACCTCGGGCATCCGGACGTCCATGAGGACCACGTCCGGCCGGGTGTCGCGCACCACGGACACGGCCTCGGCCCCGGTGGCCGCCTCACCGGCGACCTCCAGGTCCGTCTCGGCGGAGAGGATGGCGCGCAGGGCGGTGCGCACCATGCGCTCGTCGTCCGCGAGGACGATCCTGATCGGTGCTCGTGTCATGCGGGTCCCTTCAACGGCAGGCGTGCGTGCAGGCGCCACACCCCGTCGGCGCCGCCCGCCTCGGCGGCGCCGCCCAGCAGCCGGGCCCGGTCCGCGATGCCGCGCAGACCGTGACCGCCGCCGGGCCGCGGTCCGCGGGCCGCGCCCAAGGGGTTCTCGACGGTGATGCGCAGCTGATCGTCCACCACGTCGATCCGCAGCGCCACGGCGACCGCCGCGCCCCCGTGCCGCAGGGCGTTGCTCAGCCCCTCCTGCACGATGCGGTACGCCTCGCGGGAGACCGGCGGCGGCAGCGCCTCGGGCTCGGCGGCGACGGAGGCCGTCACCCGCGCCCCGCCCGCGCGGGTGCGGCGCAGCAGGCCGTCGAGGTCGGCGGCGAGCGTGGGGGCCGGCGCGTCGCCCGGCGCGTCGCACTCCCGCAGCACGCCGAGCACGGCGTCGAGTTCGCCGACGGTGCGCCGGACGGTGTCCTCGATCGCGGCGAGTGCCTCGCGGGCGAACTCCGGGTCCGTGTCCAGGACCCGCCGGGCCGCGCTCGCCTGGAGCCCCACCGCGCTCAGCGCGTGGCCGACGGAGTCGTGCAGTTCGCGGGCGAGCCGGTTGCGCACGGCGAGATCGGCGGCCCGTGCCTCGGCCGCCGCGACCCGGGCCTCGGGGGACGGGCCGAGCAGCGCGGGCGCCCAACGGGCCAGCAGCGCACCGCACCCGGCCGCGCACCCGGCGAGCGCGAGGAGCATGGCGACGCCCGCCACCGGCGCGAGCGCGAGCCCCCACGCCTGGTCGAAGGGGGAGTGCAGCCCCAGCCGGTTGTCGTGCAGCGCCGGGACGAACGGCATCAGGACCAGCGCGGCCGCGAACGGCGGTACCGCCAGCGACATCCCCGCGATGATCCCGCCGGCCCCCAGGTGCAGCGTGAACCAGGCCGCCGTACGCCCCTTCTCGCCCTTCGTCCGTGCGGGTCCGTAGGCGAGCCGGTCGGCCTCGACACCGCACAGCCAGCGCACCACCCCCGCCTCCAGCGGCCGGGTGGGCGGGAACAGGGAGGTGAGGGCGGCGATCGGCAACCCCAGCGCGAACGAGCCCAGTTGCAGGGGCAGCGAGGCGAAGACGTCGTCGACCCCGGTGAACGGGACGACGAGGACCGAGCCGGCCAGCACGTAGGGCATGGCGAGCGCGCCGCCGAGGATCAGATGGATCCACCGCAGGCGCGCCCGCCGCCCGAACAGGGTCCGGCCCGGTTCCGTCATGACGGCCGGGGGGTGGTGGCGGACCGCCGGGCGAGGAAGTGGGCGCCGACGGAGGCGAGGAGGAAGCCGATGATCATCTGGGCAGAGTAGGTGAGGAGCATCATCGGCGTGGCGCGGTCCGCGGGATCGTCCGTCCCGGACAGCGCGCCGAAGATCATCCAGCCGCCCCAGCAGGCCACGGCACCCGCGCACACCCACACGAGCGCGAGGGGCACGGCGACCGGCAGGACCCGCGCGCGGCGGAAGGCGAGCAGCACGCTGCCAGTGACGGCCGCGACGAGGAAGACGACGTACATCGCCTCCAGGACGTAGAAGTCGCTGGTGCGGTCCGCCACGCGGCCCTCGCTGAGCCCGCCCGTGCCCCCGCAGGCCCAGTACAGCCGGACGGCGGCCGGGAACAGCGCGAGGACGCCGCCCACGACCGCGACGACCCGCGGGGCCGTGCCGAGGGAGCGGACCGGCAGGTCCCACATCCGCCCCCGCCACAGGTGGCCCCAGCGCTCCCGGGCGTAGAGCACGAACAGGGCGCCGAGGGCGATGCCCTGCACGATGAACCCCGTGTAGACGAGCCCGAACACCCACTCGTCCAGGAACGGCTCCTCCGGGCCGGACCCCGCGCCGCCGCCGGTGAACACCCGGGTGAGGAGCAGCAGCGGGAACCCGGCCGTGATCGGCGCGAGCAGTCCCGTGGCCACCCACACCGGGAAGGCCGGCAGCCACGCGGGCACCCGCCGTCCCCAGGGCCGGGTCAGCATCAGCGCCAGCACGATCACACAGCAGTCCATCAGCAGGGTGATCCCGTTGGCCACGGCCATGGTGACCGGGTGGTCCAGCAGGGGACTGCCCTCGGGGACGCCGACCCGGCTCCCGGCCATCCAGGCGACCTTCAGACCGACGTACGGAAGGCAGGCGAGGACGGCGGCGGCGCGCAGCAGCCGGCGGGTCCGGGTGAGGGGTGCGGCCGGCGAGGCGGCCGGTGCGGCGGCGAGCGTCTGCGTCATGCCTCCACGCTCCCTCCCGGGCACCCCGGGCACGTCCTGCGCGGCGACGATCCGCCTCCGCCGCACGGCGGAGGACGCGTCACCCCCCGAGCGGAGGGCGTCAGCCCATGAGGTGGAGGACGACCTCGTCGATCTCCTCGCCCCGCGCCTGCGCGAACCCCCGCTCCAGGGCGCTCGTGACGAATCCGCACTTCTCCAGCACGCGCCGCGACCCGGCGTTGTCCGCCGCCGCGCGCGCGTACAGCGGGCGGTCCGGCACCTCGGCCAGCAGCGCGCGCAGGGCTGCGGTCGCCACGCCCCGGCCCCAGTACGCCCGGTCCACCCAGTACGTCACCTCGCGCTCGCCCGGCTCGCCGTAGACCGCGGCGCTGCCGATGACGTCACCGTCGCCCAGGATGGTCCGCACCACGGCGGACGAGGCCCGGATCCTCTTCCAGTGGGCCTCGAAGGCGTCCCGGTCGGCGGGGTCCTCGAAGGTGAAGGCCGCCATCCGCAGGGCCTCGGGATCGTTCATCTGCCGGAAGAAGACGGGCAGATCGCTGTCGTGGACCTCGCGCAGCGCGACGTGCATGCTTCACAGCCTCCGGGTCGCCAGGATCAACCGGTCGCGGGCGTCGAACAGCGCGTCCTTCACCGTCTGTTCGTGCGCGGGCGTCAGCCGCGCCACCGGCACCGAGCAACTTACCGCGTCCCGCGCGGGGGTGCGGTAGGGAAGGGCCACGCCGAAGCAGCGCAGCCCCAGCGTGTTCTCCTCGCGGTCCACGGCGAAGCCCTGCTCCCGCACCTGGTGCAGCTCCTCGATGAGCCTCTCCCGGTCGGTGATGGTGTGCTCGGTGAGTGCCGGCAGGGTCTCCGGCAGCATCTTGCGGACCTGTTCGTCGCTGTACGTGCTCAGCAGCGCCTTGCCCAGCGATGTCGAGTGCGCGGGCAGCCGGCGCCCGACCCGGGTGAACGGCCGCAGGAAGTGCTGTGACTGACGGGTGGCCAGGTAGACGACGGTGATGCCGTCCAGGCGGGCGAGGTGGATGGTCTCCGCGGTGTCGTCGGAGAGCCGGTCGAGTGCCGGCCGGGCCGCCGCGACCACCTCGTCGCCGTCGATGTACGACGTGCCGACCAGCAGCGCCCGGACGCCGATGCCGTACCGGGTGCCCGTCGCGTCCGTCTCCACCCAGCCCAGTTCGACCAGCGTGCGCAGCAGCATGTACAGGCTCGACTTGGGGTAGCCGACGGCTTCCTGGACCGACGCGAGGGTGTGCATGCCGGGGCGTCCGGCGAAGTACTCGAGCAATTCCACCGTCCGCACGGCGGACTTGACCTGCGCCCCGCCCCCCGCCTCGCCAGCCGGCATCGCCCTTGACCCCTTCGTTCGCCGCGAAATAGTGTCCGCCGTATTCATCATCGGAGACGGCGTTCAGTATATCGAACGAGCCGATGCGGAGACGCAGAGCACGTGGAGGGCCCGCGGTGGCAGCAGCACCAGTCTGGAGTGTCGACCCCCGTACCGGGAAGCAGCGTGAGCAGGCCGCGACGGAGGCCACGGCCGAGGAGGTGGACGCCGCCGTCCGCGCCGCGCACGCCGCCCGCCAGGCCCTGGCGGACCGCACCGTCCGCGCGGCGTTCCTGCGCACCGCCGCCGACGAACTGGAGGGGGCCGGGAGCACCCTGGTGGAGACGGCCGACGCGGAGACCGCACTCGGCCCGGCCCGGCTCACCGGCGAACTCGCCCGCACCTGCTACCAGTTGCGTGCCTTCGCCGGCATCGTCGACGAGGGCGAGTTCCTGGGCGTCGTCATCGACCACCCCGACGACACCGCCACCCCGCCGGTGCCCGACCTGCGCCGCCACAAGGTGCCGCTCGGCGTCGTCGCCGTCTACGCGGCCTCCAACTTCCCCTTCGCCTTCTCCGTACCCGGCGGCGACACCGCGAGCGCCCTCGCGGCCGGCTGCCCGGTGGTCGTCAAGGCCCACCCCGACCACCCGGCGCTGTCCGAGCGGGTCGCCGGGGTCCTGCGCCGCGCCGCCGCCCGGCACGGCATCCCCGAGGGCGTCGTCGGCCTGGTGCACGGCTTCGACGCCGGCCTCTCGCTGATCCGGCACCCCCTGGTCGCCGCGGCCGGCTTCACCGGATCCGTACGCGGTGGCCGGGCCCTGTTCGACGCGGCGGCGGCCCGGCCCGTCCCGATCCCCTTCCACGGCGAACTGGGCTCCCTCAACCCGGTCGTCGTCACCGAGGCCGCGGCGGCCGAGCGGGGCGAGGCCATCGGCGCCGGGCTCGCCGGGTCGATGACGCTGGGCGTCGGCCAGTTCTGCGTCAAGCCGGGCCTCGTCCTGGTGCCGGCCGGTGACGCCGGCGACGGCCTGGTCAAGACCCTCGCGGACGCCCTCGCCGGCACCGGCGAGGGGGTGCTGCTCGACCACCGCATGCGGGGCAACTTCGTCGCCGGTGTCGCCGAGCGCGCGGCCCTGCCCGGCGTGTCGGCCCCGGTGCCCCCGGGTCCGGGCGGCGAGCACACCGTCAGCGCCGGGTTCCTGACCGTGCCGGCCGGACGGCTGGCCGCCGGGGGCGCGTACGACCTGCTGCTGGAGGAGTGCTTCGGACCGGTGACCGTGGTCGCCCGCTACGACGACGAGTCCGAGGTGCGGGCCGTGCTGTCCCGGCTGCCGGGCAACCTCACGGCGACCGTGCAGCTCTCCGCCGAGGAGGCGGCCGGGCGGGGGTGCGGGGCGGAGATCCTCGCCGAGCTGACGCCGCTCGCCGGGCGCGTGCTGGTCAACGGCTGGCCGACGGGGGTCGCGGTCGCCCCGGCCCAGCATCACGGGGGTCCTTACCCGGCGACGACCTCGACGTCCACGTCGGTGGGCGGTACGGCCATCGAGCGGTGGCTGCGGCCGGTGGCGTACCAGGGGGTGCCGGAGGCGCTGCTTCCCCCCGAGCTCCGGGACGACAACCCGCTGGGGCTTCCGCGCCGCTTCAACGGGGTGCTCGAACGGTAGTTCCCCTGCGGGGCGCGTCCGGTCGGCCCGTCTTCAGGGCTCCGGGAATGGGACCGGTCGGTTGAACGTTCACGTACGTGGCGGAGGGGAGGCCTCCGCCCCGTACGACCTGGAGATGAGCCGAGCACATGCGCGTCGAGATCTGGAGCGACATCGCCTGCCCGTGGTGCTACGTGGGCAAGGCCCGCTTCGAGAAGGCGCTCGCGGCCTTCCCGCACCGGGACGGCGTCGAGGTGGTCCACCGGTCCTTCGAGCTGGACCCCGGGCGCGCCAAGGACGACGTCCAGCCCGTGCTGACGATGCTCACCGCGAAGTACGGCATGAGCGAGGCGCAGGCGCAGGCCGGTGAGGACAACCTCGGTGCGCAGGCCGCCGCCGAGGGGCTGGAGTACCGCACCCGGGACCGCGACCACGGCAGCACCTTCGACATGCACCGGCTGCTGCACCTCGCCAGGAAGGACGGTCGGCAGGAAGCGCTGCTGGACGCCTTCTACCGGGCCAACTTCGCCGAGGAGCGCTCCGTGTTCAACGACGACGAGCGGCTGGTGGAGCTGGCCGTCGGCGCCGGGCTGGACGAGCGGACCGTGCGCGCGGTGCTGGCCGACCCCACCGCCCACGCCGACGAGGTGCGCGCCGACGAGCGCGAGGCCGCGCAGCTCGGTGCCACGGGCGTCCCCTTCTTCGTGCTCGACCGGGCCTACGGCGTCTCCGGCGCCCAGCCCGTCGACGTGTTCGCCCAGGCGCTGACGCGGGCGTGGGGCGAGCGGGCCCCGCTGAAGCTCGTCGACGGCGGCGCCACCGAGGCGGAGGCGTGCGGACCGGCCGGCTGCGCGGTGCCGCAGGGCTGAACGTCGCAGGTGGCGGCCCACGCATAAGCAGAGCTTGGGTGCATCGCGCAGAAATACGCAATGGACGGGGAGGTCCCGTGGCCGCACAGTGGTGCCATGGAGAGCTTCGAGACCCTCGTCCGTGCCGAGTTCGACCCGAAGACCACGTATCTGAACACCGCCAGCACCGGTCTGCTGCCCGCCCGCACCCTCGCCGCGCTGCGTGAGGTCGCCGAGTCCGCGGCGGCCGGGCAGCCACTCGACATGTTCGCCGACGTCGAGGCGAGCCGGGCCGCCTTCGCCCGGCTCCTCGGCGTCCCCGCGTCCCGGGTGGCGACCGGTTCGTCGGTCGCCACCTTCAGCGGGCTGGTCGCCGCCTCGCTGCCCCCCGGCGCCGAAGTCCTCACCGCGGAGGCCGACTTCAGCTCCCTGGTGAACCCGCTGCACATGCGCGGCGACCTGAAGGTGCGCAGCGTGCCGCTGGAGCGGATCGCCGAGTCGGTGAGGCCGGACACCGCGCTGGTCGCGGTCAGTTCCGTGCAGTCCGCCGACGGGCGGGTCGCCGACCTCGCCGCGCTGCGCGACGCCGCCCGGGCTCACGGCGCGCGGACCCTCGTCGACGCGTCCCAGTCGAACGGGTGGCTGCCGCTGTCCGCCGGGGACTTCGACTTCGTGACCGCCGTCGGCTACAAGTGGGTGCTGTGCCCGCGCGGCGTCGCCTTCCTCGTCGTCCCACCGGACCTGGGCGGGCTGACCCCGCTGTTCGCCGGCTGGGCCTCGGGCGAGCACCCCTGGGAGAGCTGCTACGGACCCGTGGAGGAACTCGCCCACTCCGCACGGCGGTTCGACGAGAGTCCCGCTCTGTTCTCCTACACGGGCGCCCGGCACTCCCTGGCGCTGATCGAGGAACTCGGTGTCGAGGCCGTGCACGCCCACGACACCGCCCTCGCCGTCCGGTTCCGCGAGGGCCTCGGCTCCCTGGGCCACGAGCCGGTGTTCGCGCCGGGATCCGCCATCGTGTCCGTGCCCGGACTCGGCCACCGCCAGGGCGACCTGGGCCGGGCCGGGGTGCAGGTCTCCGACCGGGCCGGCAATCTGCGGGCCGCGTTCCACCTGTACAACACCGAGGCCGACGTCGACCGGCTGCTGGACGTGCTGTCCGGCTGACCCGCCCCGCCGGACGCGTACCGGGCCGGAGCCTCCCGTCCCACACGACAAGGCTCCGGCCCGGTGGCCGTGCGCGCGGTCACGCGCGCCGTGTCCTCACTTCACGGGCGTGAAGTCCCGCGCCCCGATGAACTCCGGGCGCCGGATCGGCGCCGCGAAGGGTTCGACCGCCGTGTTCTCCACGCTGTTGAACACGATGAACACGTTGCTGCGCGGGAACGGCGTGATGTTGTCGCCCGACCCGTGCATGCAGTTGCAGTCGAACCAGGTCGCCGAACCGGCCTTGCCGGTGAACAGCCTGATGCCGTACTCCGAGGCCATCTTCGTCAGCGCCTCGTCGGACGGCGTCCCCGCGTCCTGCATCTGCAGGGACTTCTTGTAGTTGTCCTTCGGCGTGGCCCCCGCGCACCCGAGGAACGTCTTGTGCGACCCCGGCATGATCATGAGACCGCCGTTGGTGTCGTAGTTCTCGGTCAGCGCGATCGACACCGAGATCGTGCGCATGTGGGGCAGGCCGTCCTCGGCGTGCCAGGTCTCGAAGTCCGAGTGCCAGTAGAAACCGCTGGCCCCGAAGCCCGGCTTGACGTTGATCCGGGACTGGTGGACGTAGACGTCCGAGCCGAGGATCTGCCGGGCCCGGCCGACGACCCGCTCGTCGCGCACCAGGTTCGCGAACACCTCGCTGATCCTGTGCACCTCGAAGACGGACCGGATCTCCTTGGACTTCGGCTCGACGATCGAGCGCTCGTCCGCGCGGATCTCCGGGTCGTCGACGAGCCGCTCCAGCTCGCGCCGGTAGACGGCCACCTCGTCCGGCCCGATGAGCTGGTCGACGGTGAGGAACCCGTCGCGGTCCAGGGACTGGAGGTCACCGGCCGAGACGGGGCCGGGCGTGTCCGGGGAACACCAGACCACCGGGTCCTGCCGGGGCGTGGCCACCTCGGTGGCACCGCGGGTCGGGTAGAGGTCGGTGACGTTCGCGGTCGTGGTCACGGTGACTCACACCTCCTCGGTGAGCAGCGGGTAGACGCCGTTCTCGTCGTGGTCCTCCCGTCCGGTCACGGGCGGGTTGAAGACACAGATGCAGTGGAAGTCCTCCTTGACCTTGAGCGTGTGCCGCTCGTGGCCGTCCAGGAGGTACATGGTGCCGGGGGTGATGTGGTACGTCTTCCCGGTCTCGCGGTCGGTCAGCTCGGCGTCGCCCTTGGTGCAGACGACGGCCTCGATGTGGTTCGCGTACCACATCGACGTCTCCGTACCCGCGTACAGGATCGTCTCGTGGACGGAGAAGCCGACCTTCTCCTTGGCGAGGACGATGCGCTTGCTCTCCCAGGTGCCGGACGCCGATTTCACGTGCCGGTCGGTGCCTTCGATCTCCTTGAACGAACGGACGATCACGGTGGTGCGATGCCTCCTAGGTGAAGGGTGTGCAAGGGTCCCGGCGCCCCGGCCGCGCGGGCCGGGAGCGCCGGAGGGGGTGGATCCGGCTCAGGCGGTCTCGCGCACGGCGCGGGCGAGGGTCTTCATGCCCTCGTCCACCTCGTCGGGCGAGACGGTGAGCGCCGGCAGCAGCTTGACGACCTCGCTCTCCGGGCCGGAGGTCTCGATGAGCAGCCCCAGCTCGAAGGCGCGCCGGGCGACGCGCCCCGCGCGGTCCCTGTCGTGGAACTCCAGGCCCCACACCAGGCCGCGGCCGCGGTACTCCTTGACGTCGGCGAGGTTCTCCTCGGTGATGGCGATCAGGTGCTGCTCGACCTGCTCGCCGCGGGTGCGGGTCTGCTTCTCCATCGCCGACCCGTCCGCCCAGTACGCCTCCAGCGTGGCGGTCGCCGTGACGAACGCCGGGTTGTTGCCGCGGAAGGTGCCGTTGTGCTCGCCCGGCTCCCAGACGTCCAGCTCGGGCTTGAACAGGGTCAGCGCCATCGGCAGGCCGTAGCCGCTGATCGACTTGGAGACGGTGACGATGTCCGGGGTGATGCCCGCCTCCTCGAAGGAGAAGAAGGCGCCGGTACGGCCGCAGCCCATCTGGATGTCGTCGACGATGAGCAGCATGTCCTGGCGCTCGCACAGCTCGGCCAGGGCCCGCAGCCACTCGGGCCGGGCGACGTTGATGCCGCCCTCGCCCTGCACGGTCTCCACGATCACGGCGGCCGGCTTGTTCAGGCCGGAGCCCTGGTCCTCCAGCAGCCGCTCGAACCACAGGAAGTCCTCGACGGTGCCGTCGAAGTAGTTGTCGAACGGCATCGGCGTGCCGTGCACCAGCGGGATGCCCGCCCCGGCCCGCTTGAAGGCGTTGCCGGTCACGGCGAGCGAGCCCAGCGACATGCCGTGGAAGGCGTTGGTGAACGACACGATCGACTCGCGTCCCTTCACCTTGCGCGCCAGCTTCAGCGCGGACTCCACGGCGTTGGTGCCCGTCGGGCCCGGGAACATGACCTTGTACGGCAGGTCGCGCGGGCGCAGGACGGTGTTCTGGAAGGTCTCCAGGAAGCGGCGCTTGGCGGTGGTCGACATGTCGAGCCCGTGCGTGACGCCGTCCCGCTCCAGGTAGTCGATCAGCGCCCGTTTCAGGACCGGGTTGTTGTGCCCGTAGTTGAGCGAGCCCGCTCCGGCGAAGAAGTCGAGGTACTCGTGGCCGTCCTCGTCGTACATCCGGCTGCCGTGCGCGCGGTCGAAGACGGTGGGCCAGCCGCGGCAGTAGCTGCGCACCTCGGACTCGACGGTCTCGAAGACGCTGAGGTCGGGCTGGGTGATGGTCACGACGAATCGCTCCTCGTGGGGTGAGGTGGGAGAGGAAGGTCGTACGGATCCGGCGGAACCGGTGCGGCTCCGGCCGGGAAGTCTCAGGGGGCCGGACGGCCGGGGGCGGGGTGCCCGGCCGCCGGGGGCCGGCCGGTCAGCTGCCGGCGGGGGTCAGGGGGCCGATGCGGTACAGGACCTCCGGCTCGTGCGGCCCGTCGGGGAAGTGGTCCGTCTCGAACAGGACCTCGCGCTCCAGGCGGGCGCCGCGGCGCTCGGCGAACGAGGTGAACAGCCGCTGGGAGGCGGTGTTGTCGGGTGAGATGGTGGTCTCCAGGGTGGTCAGCCCGAGATCCGCGACGGTCCGGGCGGTCAGCCCGTCCAGCATCGAGGCGGCCAGTCGGCGCCCGCGGTAGGCCTCGTCCACCGCCACCTGCCACACGAGCAGGGTGTCCGGGCGGTCCGGGCGTACGTAGCCGGTGACGAAGCCGACCGGCTCACCGCGCTCGTCGCGGGCGACGGCCGACGTGGCCGCGAAGTCGCGGCACCACAGCAGATAGCTGTAGGACGAGTTCAGGTCCAGAACCTTCGAATCCTTCGCTATCCGCCACAGAGCGGCCCCGTCGGCCACTCTCGGACGGTCGATTTGCAGGTCTGCTTGCACGGCAGTCATGCAAATTGAATTTACCCAGGGAAATTGGAAATTGCATCGCCGGACGGGGTTACGCATGGGCGCGCCCTGTGTTATCACGCGGGCGCGTGCTTCCGCGCGAGAGGGCGGAAGATTAGGGCGATTTGGCCCGGTAGAAAGCCGCAAAACGGGCAGCGTGTGTAACGGGTCACAATCGTGTAACCCGCCTGACACGTGCCCGGATCGCGTTGGCCGAGGTTCGTGAAATCAGAGTGTTTAGCCCGAAGGAAAGCGGGCAGAAGAATACGGGAAGCTGCTCTCTGGAAATTCAGGAATTCCGATTGTCAGAAACCCGGGAATTGCCCCCGAATTCACGCCTTCGGAAGGCTCGGTTCCGGTCGCCGCCAGGCGTTCTCGGCGGCCCGCCGGGCAGCCTCCGGGTCGGTCTTGCGTCCCTTCTGCGCCAGCGCGGAGCCCAGCGCCGCGAGGCAGCCCTGCACCGCGCCGGGCGTCGCGTCCGGCCCGTAGTGGTTGACGCGGATCATCTCCCCGGCCAGCGCGCCCCCGCCCGCGGCCAGCGGCAGCGCCGGGTCCGACTCCAGCGCCCGCGCCACCAGCTCCGAGGCGTTCAGGTCCGAGGGGACGCGCAGGGTCGTCGCCACCGGCGCCGCCTCGCGGGCCTCGTGGACGTACGGCTCCAGGCCGCCCAGCGCGAGCGCCCCGGCGCGGGTGGCCGCCGCGGCCGACGCGTGCCGCGCCATCACCGTCTCGAGGCCCTCCGCCTCGATGCGCTCGACGCACGCCTCCAGCGCCAGCATCTCGAGCTGCGCCGGCGCGTGCAGCAGCGTCTTGCGGCCGCCGTCGATCCAGCGCTCCTTCCAGTCCAGCAGGGAGAGGTACGACCGGCGCGGTGCCCCCGGGTTGGCCGCCATCCGCTTCCAGGCCCGCTCGCTCACCGACACCGCGGAGACCCCGGCGGGGCCGCCCATCGCCTTCTGCGCGCCGATCACGCACAGGTCCACGCCCCACGCGTCCGGCAGCACGGGCTCGGCGCCCACGGACGCGACCGCGTCCAGGTAGAACAGCGCGCCGTGCTCCCGCACCACCTCGCCGATCTCCGCGACCGGGTTGGTGTTCCCGGTCGCCGCCTCCGCGTGCACCAGGGACACGAAGTCGATCCCGGGGTGCTCGGCGAACGCCTCGCGGACCTGCTCGGCGGACACGGCGGTGTGGAACGGCACGGAGAGGTCGTGGACGGTGGCTCCGCAGTCCCGCAGCCAGTCGCCGAACGTCTGCCCGTACGGCCCGGTGACGATGTTCAGCGCGACCGTGTCCGGCCCCGCGCACCCGCGGATCGCGCCCTCCAGCGGCAGCAGCGCCTCGCCCTGCGTGATCAGGACGTCCTGGCCGGTGCCGAGGAGGCGTGCCACGCGGTCCTCGATGGCGGCGAAACGGCCCGCGGTCAGCGGGGCGAGGTCCAGGAAGGGATGGGTCACGGCGGTGCTCTCTTCGCTCACTGCGGGGGACGGACGTTCGAGATCGAGAGTAGCCCCAGCCCCGCGCCGCCCCGCGGGCGGAGGCGGTCCGTTGCGATACCGGCACGGGCGGAAGAGATCCTTCCGGGTGGGGGGCGCCGAGGAGCCGGGGGCCCGCGCGGGCGCCCACGGGGCGGGCTGCCGCGGACCGGGCGGCCCCGTCTAAGGTGCGGGGCATGAGCGATCGCACGGTGCTGCACGTGAAGGGGCGGGTGCTCGTCGGACCGCGGGACGAGGACGTCCGCGACGAGCTGTGGGTGATCGACGGCCGGATCTCGTACGACCGTCCCGCCGGGGCCGGCGACATCCGCACCGTCGAGGGCTGGGCGCTGCCCGGCCTGGTCGACGCCCACTGCCACGTCGGCCTCGACCAGCACGGCGCCGTCCCGGCGGACGTCGCCGAGAAGCAGGCGCTGACCGACCGCGACGCCGGCACCCTCCTCATCCGCGACGCGGGCTCGCCCTCCGACACCCGCTGGGTCGACGACCGCGAGGACCTCCCGAAGATCATCCGCGCGGGGCGGCACATCGCCCGCACACGCCGCTACATCCGCAACTACGCCTGGGAGGTCGAGCCGGAGGACCTCGTCGCGTACGTCGCCCAGGAGGCCCGGCGCGGCGACGGCTGGGTGAAGCTGGTCGGCGACTGGATCGACCGCGACCTCGGCGACCTGTCCGCCTGCTGGCCGCGCGGCGCCGTCGAGGCCGCGATCGCCGAGGCCCACCGGCTGGGCGCCCGCGTCACCGCGCACTGCTTCGCCGAGGACTCGCTGCGCGACCTGGTCGAGGCCGGCATCGACTGCGTCGAGCACGCGACCGGCCTGACGGACGACACGATCCCGCTCTTCGCCGAGCGCGGGGTCGCCATCGTGCCCACCCTGGTCAACATCGCCACGTTCCCCGCGCTGGCCGACGGCGGCGAGGGGAGGTACCCGCGCTGGTCGGCCCACATGCGCCGGCTGCACGCCCGCCGCTACGACACCGTCCGCAACGCCCACGACGCCGGGATCCCGGTCTTCGTCGGCACCGACGCGGGCGGATCCCTCGCCCACGGCCTCGCGGCGGCGGAGGTCGCCGAACTGGTCCGCGCCGGCATCCCGCCCGTGGAGGCCCTCGCCGCGACCACCTGGGCCGCCCGGCGCTGGCTGGGCCGCCCCGGCCTGGACGAGGGCGCGCCCGCGGACCTGGTGGTGTACGACCAGGACCCGCGCGCGGACGTGCGTGTGCTCGCCTCCCCGCGCCGGGTGGTGCTGAACGGGCGGGTCGTCGGTTAGCCGACGCCGGTGACAGGGGGCCGGTGCCGGTGGCACCCGGGAGACGCACGTGCCCTGAGATTCGAAAGCACTCGCGAAAACTTCCCGAACGAGTGAAGTGACCCGGGATCGCCGACGGCGCGGCGCGGGCGGCGACATCCTTTCGGGGTCCCGAGCACGTCGCTCATGCGTGTCGCTCACGCATGCCTTACTGGGGGTCCCACCATTTTGAACGGCAACACCTTCCGCACGCCCGCACGCCGCCTCGTCACCGTCACGGCGGCCACGGCCCTGGCCGCCGGCCCCGCGGTCCTGGCCGGTGCGGGCACCGCTCACGCGACCGGCGACCACGGCCGCGCGAGCGCCACCGTCCTGCGCACCGGCCTTAACGTGTCCCTGCTCAACAAGACCGTGAACGTCCCGCTCGCGGTCAGCCTGAACGAGGTGCAGGCGCCCGACAGCGCCCGCGAGACCGCGCTGAGCGCCCGGCTCGACGGCGTCGACGGCGGCAAGCCCTTCACCGTCCTGAGCGCCGACGTGGCCGACGCCGAGGCGACGGCGACCGCGGACAAGGCGGAGGGCCGCACCGAGCTGGCCCACGCCAAGGTCCACGTGCCCGGCCTGCCGCTGCTGTCCGTCATCGAGGTCGAGCAGGTCACCGCGCGGGCGACCTGCGAGGCGGGGAAGAAGCCGGTCGCCTCCTCCAACCTGCTCGGCTCCGTCACGGTCCTCGGCAAGAAGGTCACGCTGACCGCCGGCGGCACGACGGACGTGAAGGTGCCCGGCGTCGGGGAGGTGCGGCTCGACCTGTCGAAGGCGCAGACCACCACGCGCACGGCCGCCGCCACGGCCCTGGAGCTCAAGGTGTCCGTCAACCCGCTCGACCTCAATGTGGCCGAGGTGGACGGCACCGTGACGCTCGCGCAGGCCACCTGCGAGTCCCCGGCGCCCCCGAAGGCCGAGGCCGAGAAGCCGCCCGTCGAACAGGCCGTCGAGCCCCAGGGCACCCGCACCGAGCCCGACCTGGCCGAGACCGGCGGCAGCTCGGCCACCCCGTACATCGCGGCCGGCGCGGCGGCCCTCGTCCTGGCCGGAGGCGGTGCCCTGGTCCTCACCCGCCGCAAGCGCTCCTGACCGCCGCGCCCGCCCGACGGGGGAGCCCGCCGGGCGGGCGCCCGGGGGAGGACACCCGCCCGGGGCGACGGTGCCGGGCCCGGCCGACGGCCTGAGGGGCCGGGATCGGCCGGGGCGCGCCCGGTGCCTCAGGCGCGGGGCGCCGTCACCGCCTCCGACACCGCCCGGCCCAGCGCGTCGAGGAAGGCGTCCGTCGTCGCCCGGTCCCTGACCGCGAGCCGCAGCCACCGCCCGTCCAGACCGGGGAACGTGTCCCCCCTGCGGACCGCGTACCCGAGGGCGCGCAGGCGGTGGCGTACGGCGGTGGCGTCCGGGACGCGGACGAGGACGAAGGGGCCCTCGGCCGGTCCGGCGACCCGCAGGCCCGCCGGGGCGAGGCGGCGCAGACCGGTGACGAGGCGGGCCCGGTCCGCGGCGATGCGGTGGGCGGCGTGGGACGCCTCCGCCAGCGCGCGCGGCGCCACGCACGCCTCGGCCGCCGCCAGCGCCGGCGTGGACACCGGCCACAACGGCTGGGCACGCTCCAGGCCGGCGACCGTCTCCGGGTCCGCCAGCACGTACCCGATACGCAGTCCCGCCAGCCCCCACGTCTTGGTGAGGCTGCGCAGCACGACCAGTCCCGGCACGTCCGTCCGCCCGGCCAGCGCCTCCCGTTCGCCCGGCACCGCGTCCATGAACGCCTCGTCCACGACCAGCGTCCGCCCGGGCCGGGCGAGCCCGGCGATCACGTCCGCCGGGTGCAGCACCGACGTCGGGTTCGTCGGATTGCCGATCACGACCAGGTCGGCTTCGTCCGGGACGGCCGCCGGGTCGAGCCGGAAGCCGTCCTCCTCCCGCAGCAGCACCCGGCCGACCGTGTGCCCCGCGTCCCGCAGCGCCGCCTCGGGCTCCGTGAACTGGGGGTGCACCACCACCGGCCTGCGCACCCGCATCGCCCGCGCCAGCAGGACGAACGCCTCCGCGGCGCCCGCGGTCAGCAGCACCCGCTCCACCGGCAGCCCGTGCCGCGCCGCCACCGCCGCCCGCGCGGCCCGCCCGTCCGGGTAGGCCGCGAGGGAGCCCAGCGACGCGGCGAGGCGCTCGCGCAGCCAGGCCGGGGGCGTGTCCGCGCGGACGTTCACCGCGAGGTCCACCAGCGCCGAGCCGTCGTCCCGGACCTCGGCGTCCCCGTGGTGCCGCAGATCGTGCCCGCCCTCAGTGCGCATGGGAGTGTGCGTGTCCATGCCCGTGATGGTGCCCGTGGTGGTGGGAGCCGTCGTCGTCGGGGTGGAAGTGCGGCTGCTGCGGCAGCCCCACCTTGTCCTCGAACCCGGGCAGCGCGATCCGGTACACGCAGGAGTCGCAGTTCATCCGCAGGTCGCCCTCGACGGCCTCCTCGTACCGCTCCCACACCAGGTCCAGCAGCTCCGGCTCGGGCCCGATGACGTCCGCCGACCGCACCTCGGTCTCCGGGTGCGCGGCGGCCCACTCCTCGGTCTGGTGCCGGACCCGGTCCGGGAGGATGCCGGTGAACAGGAAGTACGGCAGGACGACGATCCGCCCGGCGCCCAGCCGCGCGCACCGGTCCAGGCCCCCCGGCACGTCGGGCCGCGCCAGCGACACGAACGCCGTCTCCACGCCCGCGTACCCGCGGCCCTCCCACAGCAGCCGCGCCGCCTTGAACACCTCCGCGTTGGCGTCCGGGTCCGTCGAACCGCGCCCCACCAGCAGCACGGTCACCTCGGACGGGTCCCACGAGGGGTCGACCGCCTCGGCCAGCCGCCGCTCCAGCACCCGCAGCAGCGACGGGTGCGGGCCCAGCGGACGCCCGTACGTGTACGAGATGCCGGGGTGCCGCTCCTTCTCGCGGGACAGCGCCGCCGGGATGTCGCCCTTGGCGTGCCCGGCCGACACCAGCATCAGCGGCACCGCGGCGAACCGCCGCACACCGCGCTCCACCAGCTCGGCGACCGCCTCGCCCAGCGGCGGCGGGGACAGCTCGATGAAGCCGCCCGCGACGGGCAGTTCGGGGTGGCGGCGGCCCAGCTCGCGCACGAAGTCGCGGAACGCCTCGGCTCCGGCCTCGTCCCGGGTGCCGTGGCCGGCGATGAGCAGGGCGGGCGGGGTGGTCACAGGGTCTCCTCGGTCTTCTTCGCCGCCTCGGACGAGACGGGGTGGTACAGCAGGGCGTTGAGCGCGGCGGACGCGACCGCCGACCCGCCCTTCTCGGACACGTTGCTCACGGCGGGCAGCCCGCTCTCGCGCAGCGCCTCCTTGGACTCGACCGCGCCGACGAAACCGACGGGCAGCCCGATGACGAGCGCGGGGGAGGCGTCCAGCGTCAAAAGCTCCTCCAGCGCGGTCGGCGCGTTGCCGATCACCCAGAGGGCGCCCGGGCCGACCTGCTCGTAGGCCAGCCGTATGCCGTGCGCCGAGCGGGTCAGCCCCGGCCCGGCGACGGCGTCCCGCAGCCGGCAGACGGTCTCGCGCCGGGTGATGCCCGCGCCGACCATCTCGACGTCCACGACGACGGGCGCCCCGGCGTGCAGCGCCGCGTGCGCCGTCTCCAGCTCGCCCTCGGCCATGACGAGATCGGTCGCGTACTCCAGGTCGGCGGCGGAGTGGACGACCCGCTCCACCACCGCCCGGGTCAGCGGCGGGAGGTGCGAGGTGTCCAGGCGGGCGCGCAGCCGCCGGTAGGACTCCTCCTCGATGGGGTGGACGACACGGTTCACCGGGCGTCCTCCCGCGCCGTCTGCCAGCGGTAGCCGCGCGGGGTCACCATGCGCCCCGCGATCTCACGGGTCGCGGTGTTGCCCACGGTCACGACCGTCATCATGTCGACCGTCGCCGGATCCAGGCCGCCGAGCGTGGTCAGCCGGCTGGACTCGTCCGGGCGGGAGGCGTTGCGCACCACACCGACCGGCGTCGCCGGCTCCCGGTGCCCGGCGAGGATCGCCAGTGCCTTCGGCAACTGCCAGTCCCGGCCCCGGGAGCGCGGGTTGTAGAAGGTGACGACGAGGTCCGCCTCGGCCGCCGCCCGTACCCGCCGCTCGATGACCTCCCACGGCGTGTGCAGGTCGGACAGGCTGATCGACACGTGGTCGTGGCCCAGCGGCGCGCCCAGGATCGCCCCGGCCGCCAGCGCGGCGGTGATTCCGGGCACCCCGACCACGTCGATGTCGTCGGACGCCTCGGCCAGCGCGGGCGACGCCATGGCGTACACACCCGCGTCGCCGCTGCCGATCAGCGCGACCGCCTGCCCGCGCCGCGCCTCGGCCACCGCCGTGCGGGCCCGCTCCTCCTCGGCGCCGAGCCCCGACTCCAGGACCCGGGTGCCCGGGCGCAGCAGATCGCGGATCTGGTCGACGTACTGGTCCAGCCCGACCAGCACGGACGCCCGCCGCAGCTCCGCCAGCGCACGCGGCGTCAGCAGGTCCCGGGCGCCAGGCCCGAGCCCGACCACCGCGAGCCGCCCGCGCCCCGGCCGCCGTACGACGGCACACGTGGCCATGGCGGGGGAGCCGTCCGCACGCTCCGACTTCCGCTTCGGTACGAGCAGTTCACCGCCGCCCGCCAGCGCGGCGGCCTCCGCGACCGACGGGGTGCCGACGGCGGCGAGCGGCGCTTCGGACGGGTTCGGCACCTCGACGCCCGCCAGCCGGCCGGCGGAGTACGTCACCAGCGGCACGCCCAGCCGCTCGGCCGCCCCGACGATGCCGGGCTCCCCGGCCTTGGCGTCCACGGTGGCCAGCTCGGCGAGCGACGCCTTCGACAGACCGGCGTCCCGCAGGGCCGCCTCCACCAGCCCCAGCACCTCCTCGGCCGGGGCGCCCTTCGAGGCCCCGACACCGACGACCAGGGACGGCGGACGCAGCACGGCCTCACGCTCGGCCGGCTCCACCAGACGGTCCGTCACCCGGACCGCGTACGCCCCCTCGGCGGCCAGCGGCAGCGGCGGCAGCGGCCAGGCCACCTCGGCCCGCAGCGCCACCGGCTCGCCGTCCAGCAGGGCCCGGGAGACCCCGGCCACATCGCCCTCGACGGGCATCCCCAGGGTGTCCAGTCCCGGCAGGTCCACGGCGTCCGTCGCCGTCGTCACCACCGGCTCGGCGCCCAGCACCTCGCCCACGGCGCGGGCCAGGTCGTTGGCGCCGCCGCCGTGCCCGCCGACCAGCGACACGGCGAACCGCCCGCCCTCGTCGACGCACACCACACCGGGGTCGGTCCGCTTGTCGTCCAGCAGCGGGGCCACGAGCCGGACCACGGCACCCGTGGCCAGGAAGCACACGAGCTGCCCGCACTCGGCGAACGCGGTCCGTACGGCGTCCGCGACGGGACCCCCGTACACGCGGGTGCGGTCCGGCCACGCCGCGGCCAGCCGGTCCCGCGCCGCGGCCCCCGCCGCGGTGGCGGAAATGAGGCCGATCACAGGGCCCCTCCTTCTTCGGTACGGCTGCCGGGCCTCACGCCCCACAGCAGGAAAACGGGATTGGTCGCCGCGAGCCGCGTCACGTCCCCGGGCAGCGGCGCAAGCCGGGACGACTGGAGCAGCACCCCTTCGCACTCCAGCCCGGCGCCGAGCAGCGCCTCGCGGGCCGCCGGAACCCGGTCCAGCGCGGCCATGGCGACGACCACGGTGCGCCGGGCACGCCGCGCGCAGGCCGAGACGATCTCCGGCAGCTCGCGCCCGCCGCCGCCCACGAACACGGCGTCGGGGTCGTCGAGCCCGGACAGCGCCGCGGGGGCCGCCCCGTGCACCACCCGCACGTCGACGCCGTGCGCGGCGGCGTTGGCGCGGACGCGCCCGGCCCCGTCCGGCGTCCTCTCCACGGCGGTGACGGCGGCACCGAGCCGCGCGCATTCCACGGCCACGGACCCGGAGCCCGCGCCGACGTCCCACACGAGGTCGCCGGGGCGCGGGCCGAGGCGGGCCAGCGCCAGGGCCCGCACCTCGAACTTGGTGATCATCGAGTCGCGGTGGGCGAACGCGGCCTCGTCCAGCGCCCACCCGGCGGGTCCCGGCCGCGGACCGGCCACCGAGCGCACCGGGCCCAGCGCCCGCGCCTCGTCCAGGCACAGCACCACGCTCACCGCCGTGCCCCAGTCCCGCGCGGCGGCCTCGGCGGGCGTCACCCGCTCCACCCGCTCCGCGGCGCAGCCCAGCGCGGAGGCGACGACCAGCACGCGGGCGTCGCCCGCGAGGGCGGCACCCAGCTCCGCCGGACCCGCCCCCGGCCCGGTCAGCACCGCCACCTTCGGATGCGCCCGGCACAGGTTCACGGCCGTGCGCAGCTCCCGCCCGTGAGCGCTGGCCACCACGGCGTCGTCCCACGGCAGCCCGGCCCGCGCGAACGCGGCGGCGACGGACGACACACCGGGCCGCACGTCGAGAAGCCCGGGCCCGAACCGCTCGGCCAGGGCCCGCACGATCCCGAAGAACCCCGGATCCCCGGAGGCCAGCACCAGCACCGGCCGCCCCTCGGCGACGTACCGCGCGACCGTGTCCAGCGCGGGCGCCAGCGCCCCGAGGACGACCCGCTCGGCGCCCTTCGGCAGCCGTACGGCGTCCAGGTGGCGCCGCCCGCCCACGACCAGCCCGGCGCCGTCGGCCACGTCCTCGGGCAGCGGGGAACCGGTCCCCGCCCCGACCACCGTGATCACGTGCTCGCACCCCGCGCGCGCAGCTCCCTGCGGGCCTCGGGGTCGGCCTTGCGGTACCCGTGGAAGTGCCCCGGGTGGTACAGGTGCGAGCGGGTGCCGTGCGCGTCGAGCGCCGGGCCGACCAGGAACAGGGTGTGCTTCCAGAGCTTGTGCTCCTTGACGGTCTCCTCCAGCGTGCCGATCGTGCACCTGACGACCAGCTCCTCCGGCCAGGTCGCCTGGTAGGCGACGACGACCGGGGTCTCGGTCGGGTAGCCGCCCTCCAGCAGCTCCCGCACGAGCTGGCCGCTGCGCGCCGCCGACAGGAAGACCGCCATGGTCGTGCCGTGCCTGGCGAACTCGCGGACCTCCTCCCCGGGCGGCATCGGCGTCTTGCCGCCGCCGAGCCGGGTGAGCACCACCGACTGCGCCACCTCGGGGATCGTCAGCTCCCGCTGCGCGAGCGCCGCGACCGCCGAGAACGCGGAGACGCCGGGCACGACCTCGGTCGCGATGCCGATCTCCGCGCACCGGTCGAGCTGCTCCTGCGTGCCGCCCCACAGCGCCGGGTCGCCGGAGTGGATGCGGGCCACCTTCAGGCCGTCCTGCCGGGCCCGCCGGTAGACGGCGACGACGTCCTCCAGCGACATCGTCGCCGAGTCCAGGACCTCCGCGTCCTCACGGGCGTGCTGGAGCACCTCGGCCTGCACGAGGCTCGCCGCCCAGATCACGACGTCGGCCTCGGCGATGGCGCGGGCGGCGCGGAACGTCAGCAGATCGGCGGCGCCGGGGCCGGCACCGACGAAGGTCACCTTGCCGGCGGGGGTGTCGGCCATGGGTCGGGTTCCTCTCGTACGGAATGTCAACGCGGGCCGGGTCGCACGTGCGCGACCCGGTGCTGATCGGATAGCAAGGGCACATGGCGGTCTTCGTCGCGCTCGGCGCGTTCCTGATGACGCTGGCGGGCGGCTGGACGGCACAGCGGGTGACCGACCGCCGCCACCTGGTGCTGGGCCTGGCCGGCGGCCTGATGCTGGGCGTGGTCGGCATGGACCTGCTGCCCGAGGCGCTGGAGGCGGCGGGCACCGAGGTGCACGGCGTGCCGGCCGCCCTGCTGCTGTTCGTGGCCGGCTTCCTCACGGCCCATCTGGTGGAACGTCTGCTGGCGGCCCGTCAGGCGGCGCACGGCGCCGAGGACCACGACGGCAGGACGCCCGAGGTGGGACTCACCGCCGCCGCCGCGATGGTCGGCCACAGCGCCATGGACGGCGTCGCCATCGGTGCCGCCTTCCAGGTCGGCCACGGCATGGGCCTCGCCGTCGCGCTCGCCGTCATCGCCCACGACTTCGCGGACGGCTTCAACACCTTCACCCTCACGACCCTGTACGGCAACGCCCGCCGCCGCGCCGTCGCCATGCTGGTCGCGGACGCCGTCGCACCCGTGGCCGGGGCGGCCTCCACGCTGCTGTTCACCATCCCCGAGCCGGCGCTCGGCGCCTATCTCGGCTTCTTCGGCGGCGCCCTGCTCTATCTGGCCGCCGCCGAGATCCTGCCCGAGGCCCACCACACGCACCCCGCCCGCTCGACCGCGCTGTGCACGGTCGCCGGCGCGGTGTTCATCTGGCTGGTGGTCGGCATCGCCGAGTGACGCCCGCGCGGTCACAGTTTCCCGCCCCGCCCGCCCTCGCGCCGGGCCGGCGCGATGAGCGTCGACAGATACGGCAGCGGCTCCCCGTCCAGCTCGGCGGCCGGACGCACGGACTCCTCCGGCAGCCCCAGCGCCGATCCCCACACGGCGTCGCCGAGCCGCCCGGTCTCCCGCAGCACCTCGGCGACCTCGGCCGCCTGCCGCCCGAACTTGTACGCGACGACCGTGCCCGGCCCGTTCAACGCGTCCTTCAGCACGGCCGACCCGGCGGTCACCGGCACCAGCGTCAGCGGCTCGGTGCCCTCCGTCAGCACGGCACCCGACCGCGCCGCCAGGTCCTGCATCGCGGTGATGCCCGGCACGGTCTCCACGACGGTGCCCGGCACCAGCTCGCCGACGGTCTGCGCGAGATAGGTGAACGTGGAGTACACGTTGGGGTCGCCGATGGTGGCGAACGCGACGCTGCCGTGGTCCCGCAGCAGCGCGGCCACCCGCTCCCCGGCCGCGTCCCACGCCGCCTCGCGCCGCGCCCGGTCGGTGCGCTCGTTCAGCGCGAACACGACCCGTACGACCTTCGCGGCGTCCACGTAGTGCAGCACGGTCGCCTCGGCACGGCCCCGCTCACCGGTGTCCATCACGGGCACGACCACCACGTCGGCGGCGCGCAGGGCGCCCACGCCCTTGACGGTCACCAGCTCCGGGTCCCCGGGACCCACCCCGACTCCGATCAGCCTGCTGCTCATGACGTCCGGCACCTCTCCACGAACCGACGGGCGACACCGGGCTCGGACGCCCAGTGCGTGTGCAGATAACTCGCGTGCACACCGCGCTCCACAAATCCCTCGACGCGCCGTTCGGGCGCCCGCACCCCCCAGGCCGGCGCGGCCCCGGCCCCCGGTTCCACGACCGTCCGGTGGAACTCGTGCCCCCGCATCCGCGTCCCCGCCGCGGCCAGCGCGCTGTCGCTCACGGCCACGGCGTCCCGGTAACCCAGGGTGAGCCGCTCCGACATCCGCGCCGAGGCGTCCAGCACCCCGCACATCGGCAGCCCGTCCAGCTCCCGGCACAGATACAGCAGCCCGGCGCACTCGGCGGCCACGGGAGCACCGCTCAGGGCGAGTTCGGAGACGGCCCCGCGCAACGCCTCGTTGGCCGACAGCTCACCGGCGTACACCTCCGGGAACCCGCCGCCGATCACCAGCCCGGCGGTCCCCTCGGGCAGCTCCTCGTCCCGCAGCGGATCGAACGTGACGACCTCGGCCCCGGCGGCCGCGAGCAGCTCGGCGTGCTCGGCGTAGGAGAACGTGAACGCGGCCCCGCCGGCGACGGCGACGCGCCGCGGCCCGTCCGGCGTTCGAGGACGAGGCCGGCCGGGCCGCGGCGGGGGTCCGGGGACGGCAGCCGCCGGGGCCGGGCCGGCAAGGGGCGGCGGGGCCGGGGACACCAGGGCCTCGCCCGCGTCCCAGGCCGCGCCGGGGAGCACACCGGCACCCCGCGCCAGCGCCAGCAGGGCCTCCAGATCACACCCCTCGGACACCATCGAGGCCATCGCCGCGACGGCCTCGATGGCCTCCGGACCCCGTTCGGCGACCGGCACCAGCCCCAGGTGCCGCGACGGCGTCTCCACCCGCGAGGCCCGCCGCAGCACCCCCAGCACCGGCACCCCCACGGAGTCCAGCGCCTCCCGCAGCAACGCCTCGTGCCGGTCGGAACCGACCTTGTTGAGGATCACGCCCCCGATCCGGACCTCCGGGTCGAAGGACACGAACCCGTGCACCAGCGCCGCCACCGACCGGGACTGCGACGACGCGTCCACGACGAGCACCACCGGCGCCCGCAGCAGCTTGGCGACCTGCGCGGTGGACGCGAGTTCCCCCTCGCCCGCCGCACCGTCGTACAGCCCCATCACCCCTTCGACCACGGCGATGTCGCAGCCGCGCGCCCCGTGCAGGAACAGCGGCCCGATCAGCTCCGGCCCGCACAGGAAGGCGTCGAGGTTCCGTCCCGTGCGCCCGGTGGCGAGCGCGTGGTACCCGGGGTCGATGTAGTCGGGCCCGACCTTGTGCGGGGACACGGCGAGCCCCCGCGAGGCGAGCGCGGCCATCAGCCCCGTGGCGACGGTGGTCTTGCCGCTCCCCGACGAGGGAGCGGCGACGACCAGCCGGGGAACGGACATCACCACTCGATGCCCCTCTGCCCCTTCTGCCCGGCGTCCATCGGGTGCTTGACCTTGGACATGTCGGTGACGAGGTCGGCGAAGTCCACCAGCTTCCCGGGCGCGTTCCGTCCGGTGATCACCACGTGCTGGGTGCCGGGCCGCCCGCGCAGCACGTCGATCACCTCGTCGGTGTCCACCCAGCCCCAGTGCATGGGGTACGCGAACTCGTCCAGCACGTACAGCCGGTACGTCTCGGCGGCCAGGTCGCGCTTGACCTGCTCCCAGCCCTCGCGGGCCTTCTCCTCGTTGTCCATCTGCGCGTCGCGCTGGACCCAGGACCAGCCCTCGCCCATCTTGTGCCAGTCGACGCTGCCGCCCTCACCGGAGGCGCCGAGGACCCGCAGCGCGTTCTCCTCGCCGACCTTCCACTTGGCCGACTTCACGAACTGGAACACCCCGATCGGCCACCCCTGGTTCCAGGCGCGCAGCGCCAGCCCGAAGGCGGCCGTCGACTTGCCCTTGCCGATGCCGGTGTGCACGACGACCAGCGGACGGTTGCGGCGCTGACGGGTCGTCAGACCGTCGTCCGGCACGACGCTCGGCTGTCCCTGAGGCATTACGCGGCCCTCCTGTCGTTCTGTACGTCCTTCACCAGTCCGGCGATCGAGTCCGCCCGCAACTCGTCCAGCGTCACCGCCGTACCGCCCAGGCCGGCGGCTAGCTGCCCGGCGAGCCCGAGCCGCACCGGCCCCGACTCGCAGTCCACGACCACGGAGGCGACGCCCTCGCCCGCGAACAGCCGCGCGGCACGCCCCGCGAGCGCGACCGGCTCGGGGCCGCCCGTCGCCCGCCCGTCCGTGACCACCACGAGCAGCGGACGGCGCGCCGGATCCCGCAGCCGCTCCACCCGCAGCACCTCGTGCGCCTTCAGCAGCCCGGCCGCCAGCGGCGTACGGCCACCGGTCGGCAGCGAGTCCAGCCGGGCGGCGGCCGCGTCCACCGAGGACGTCGGCGGCAGCGCCACCTCGGCCGCCGACCCCCGGAAGGTCACCAGCCCCACCTTGTCCCGCCGCTGGTAGGCGTCCAGCAGCAGCGACAGCACGGCACCCTTCACGGCGCTCATCCGCTGCCGCGCGGCCATCGACCCGGAGGCGTCGACGACGAACAGCACGAGATTGCCCTCGCGGCCCTCGCGCGTCGCCTGCCGCAGATCGTCGCGTCGGACCACCAGCCCCGGCCCGGACCGCCCCCGCGCCCGCTGGTGCGGGGCCGCGGCCCGCACGGTCGCCGCCAGGTGCAGCCTGCCCAGCGCCCCCTGGGGGCGGCGCGCCCCGGTGGTCCGCCCGTGCTCGGTCCGCGCCCGCGAACGCCGCCCGGCGGCACCGTCGCCCAGCCCGGGCACGCTCAGCACCTTCGTGCGGAACGGCTCGGCGGCCCGCACGGGGGACTGCTCGCCGGCGCCGCCCGAGGGCCGCGGCTCCCCGTCCTCCCCGGCCTCGGGCCGCGCGGCGGTGTCACCGTCCCCCCGGGGCGCGTCGTCGGGCTCCGGCCGGCCGCCGGGACCGCCGCCGGGACCCGGGTCCGGATCGTCGTCGCCGTCACCGTCGCCCTGGTCCTGCCCGCCGAACTCCTCCAGCGTCTCGTCGAGCTTGTCCTCGTCCAGCCCCGGCGCGTCGAAGGGGTTGCGCCGCCGCCGGTGCGGGAGGGCCAGCAGCGCGGCCTGCCGCACGTCCTCCGCCAGCACGTCGGTCCGCCCGGCCCACGCCGCCAGCGCGGTCGCCGTACGCGCCATCACGATGTCGGCACGCATGCCGTCCACCTCGAAGGCGGCGCAGGTCGCCGCGATCTGCCGCAGCGCCCCGTCGCCGAGCCGCACCTGCGGCAGCAGCTCCCGTGCCGCGGCGATGCGCCGGCGTACGGCGGCCTCCTCGTCGGCCCAGCGGGCGGCGAACTCCTCGGGGCCGTCCTCGTAGGCCAGGCGCCGCCTGACGACCTCCACGCGCTCGTCGGGCTCGCGGGAGGCGGCGACCTCGACGGTGAGGCCGAACCGGTCGAGCAACTGCGGCCGCAGCTCGCCCTCCTCGGGGTTCATCGTGCCGACCAGCAGGAACTTCGAGGCGTGCCGCACCGACACCCCCTCGCGCTCCACGTACGAGGCGCCCATCGCGGCGGCGTCCAGCAGGAGGTCCACGAGGTGGTCGTGGAGGAGGTTGACCTCGTCGACGTAGAGGATCCCGCGGTGCGCGTCGGCGAGCAGCCCGGGCTCGAACGCCTTCACGCCCTCCGACAGCGCCCGCTCGATGTCCAGCGCGCCGACGAGCCGGTCCTCGGAGGCACCGACGGGCAGCTCCACCATCCGCGCCGGCCGCGGCTCGCCGGCCCCCGCCCCGTGCGGCCCGTCCGGGCACGCGGGGTCGGGGGAGGCGGGGGCGCAGGAGAACCGGCACCCGGGGACGACGTCCACCTCGGGCATCAGCGCGGCCAGGGCACGCACGGCCGTCGACTTGGCGGTGCCCTTCTCCCCGCGCACCAGCACTCCGCCGACCGCCGGGGACACGGCGTTCAGGAGCAGCGCGAGCCGCAGGTCGTCCTGCCCGACGACCGCCGTGAACGGGAACGGGGTACTCACTTGTCGTCGCCCTCCAAGTCGCCTTCGAGCTCCAGATAGGTGGCGCGCAGCCGCTCCAGGGTCTGCGCGTCCGGCTCCGCCCACAGTCCCCGGTCCGCGGCCTCCAGCAGCCGCTCGGTGATGCCGCGCAGCGCCCAGGGGTTCGACTTCCGCATGAACTCCTGGTTCTCCGGCGAGAACACGTACTCGGCGCTGAGCTTCTCGTACATCCAGTCGTCCACGACCCCGGCCGTGGCGTCGTACCCGAACAGGTAGTCCACGGTGGCCGCCATCTCGAAGGCGCCCTTGTAACCGTGCCTGCGCATCGCCGCCATCCAGCGCGGGTTGACCACCCGGGCCCGGAAGACGCGGTGGGTCTCCTCGCCGAGCGTGCGGGTCTTCACCTGGTCGGGGGTGGCGGAGTCACCGACGTACGCCTCGGGCGAGGCCCCCGTCAGGTGCCGCACCATGGCGACCATGCCGCCGTGGTACTGGAAGTAGTCGTCGGCGTCCACGAGGTCGTGCTCCCTCGTGTCCACGTTCTTCGCCGCCACCGCGATCCGCCGGAACGCCGTCTCCATGTCGCCGCGCGCCGCGCGCCCGTCGAGCCCGCGTCCGTAGGCGTAGCCGCCCCACACCGCGTACACCTCGGCGAGGTCCGCGTCGGAGCGCCAGTTCCGCGCGTCGATCAGCGGCAGCAGGCCGGCGCCGTACGCGCCCGGCTTGGAGCCGAAGATGCGGGCCGTGGCCCGGCGCCGGTCGCCGTGCCCGGCGGTGTCCTCGTCGGCGTGCGCCCGCACGTAGTTGGACTCGGCGGGCTCGTCCAGTTCCGCCACCGCCCGCACCGCGTCGTCGATCAGCCCGACGACGTGCGGGAACGCGTCCCGGAAGAACCCGGAGATGCGCACCGTCACATCGACGCGCGGCCGGCCCAGCTCCTCCGGCGGCACGATCTCGAAGCCGGTCACCCGGCGCGAGGCGTCGTCCCAGACGGGCCGGCAGCCCAGCAGCGCCAGGATCTCGGCGATGTCGTCGCCCTGGGTGCGCATCGCGGACGTGCCCCAGACGGTGAGGCCGACGGACTTCGGGTACTCACCGGTGTCGGCGAGGTAGCGCTGGACCAGGGAGTCCGCGAGGGACTGGCCGACCTCCCAGCTCAGCCGGGACGGGATCGCCTTGGGGTCGACGGAGTAGAAGTTCCGGCCGGTCGGCAGCACGTTGACCAGGCCGCGGGTCGGCGAGCCGGACGGCCCGGCCGGGACGTAACCGCCGTCCAGGGCCCGCAGGATGTGCCCGATCTCGTCCGTCGTCCGGGCGAGCCGCGGCACGACCTCCGCGCAGGCGAACTCCAGCACGGCGACGGCGTCGGGGAGTTCGTCGCCGAGCACCTGCCGCACCAGGCCCGGCACGGCCGCGGAGTCCCAGTCCCGCGCCTCCATGCCCTCCGCGAGGCGCCGGCACAACTGCTCCAGCAGGTCGATCGCGTCGGCGGCCGACCGCGCCGGGCCGTCCACCAGGCCGGTCAGCTCGGCCGGCACCTTCACCGCGGCGCCCGGCTCGGCCAGCAGCTCCTTCTCCACCAGCCCGAAGTGCGCCGCCAGCGACGCCCGCAGACCCGGCAGCGCGTTCGCCCGCCCGCCCCACACCTGCGAGGCGCGCAGCACGGCCAGCACCAGGTTGACGCGCGGCTCGCCGACCGGGCCGCCGCCCAGCACGTGCAGGCCGTCACGGATCTGCACGTCCTTGATCTCGCAGAGGTAGCCGTCGATGTGCATGACGAACTCGTCGAACTCGTCGTCGTCCGGCTGGTCGTCCACATGCAGGTCGTGGTGGAGCTCGGCCGCCTTGACCAGGGTCCAGATCTGCGCGCGCACCGCCGGAGCCTTCGCCGGGTCCAGGTCGGAGACGAGCGCGTACTCGTCGAGCAACTGCTCCAGCTTGGCCAGATCGCCGTAGGTGTCGGCACGGGCCATCGGCGGCACGAGGTGGTCGACCACCGTCGCGTGGCCGCGCCGCTTGGCCTGGGTGCCCTCGCCGGGGTCGTTGACGATGAACGGGTAGATCAGCGGCAGGTCGCCGAGGACCGCGTCCGGCGCGCAGCCGGCGCCGAGCCCGAGGCCCTTGCCCGGCAGCCACTCCATCGTGCCGTGCTTGCCCATGTGCACGATCGCGTCGGCGCCGAAGCTGTTCTCCAGCCACCGGTAGGCCGCCAGGTAGTGGTGGGACGGCGGCATGTCGGGGTCGTGGTAGATCGCGATGGGGTTCTCGCCGAAGCCGCGCGGCGGCTGGATCATGACGACGACGTTCCCGAACCGGAGCGACGCCAGCACGATGTCGTCCCCGTCGACGTACAGCGAGCCCGGCGGCTCGCCCCACGCCTCGGTCATGGCGTCCCGCAGCCCGGGGTCCAGCTTCTCGAACCACGCCCGGTAGTCGGCCAGCGGCACCCGCGCGGGCGCCGCGGCGAGCTGGTCCTCCGTCAGCCACTCCACGTCGTGGCCGCCCGCCTCGATCAGCCGGTGGATCAGCTCGTCGCCGCCGGACGGGTAGTCGGTGAGCGAGTACCCCGCCTCCCGCAGCGCGTCCAGGACCCGCACGGCGGACGCCGGGGTGTCCAGGCCGACGGCGTTGCCGACGCGCGAGTGCTTGGTTGGGTAGGCGGTGAAGACCAGCGCCAGCTTCTTGTCGGCGTTCGGCTTGTGCCCGAGCGCCGCGTGCCGCACGGCGATCCCGGCGACTCGCGCGGCCCGCTCGGGGTCGGCCACGTACACCGGTACGTCGTCGGGGCCCTGCTCCTTGAAGGAGAACGGCACCGTGACGAGCCGCCCGTCGAACTCCGGGATGGCGACCTGCATCGCCGCGTCCATCGGGGACAGCGCGGCGTCCGACCCGTCCCAGGCGGCGCGCGAGGAGGTGAGGCAGAGCCCCTGCAGCACCGGCACGTCCAGGTCGGCCAGCGCGCCGATGTCCCAGGCCTCCTCGTCGCCGCCCGCCGACGCCTGCGAGGCGTGCGTGCCGCCCGCCGCGAGGACCGTGGCGACCAGGGCGTCGGCCCGGCCCAGCAGCCCGTACAGCCCGGCGTCCGCGCCGCGCAGCGAACCGCAGTACACGGGCAGGGCGTTGGCGCCGCGCGCCTCGATCGCGTCGCACAGGGTGTCGACGAAGGCGGTGTTGCCGCTCAGCTCGTGGGCGCGGTAGAAGAGCACGCCGACCGTCGGGCGGCCCTCCACGAAGGGGCGTTCGCCGTGGACGCCGTACTCCGGCATGGCGTGCGGCGCGTCGAAGCCCTCGCCGGTCAGCAGCACCGTGTCCGACAGGAACCGGGCGAGCTGGGTGAGGTTGCCGGGGCCGCCCTCGACGAGGTAGCGCAGGGCCTCCGCGACCACCCCGGCCGGCACGGACGACTCGGCCATCAGCTCGGCGTCCGGCACGGACTCCCCGCCGAGCAGCACGGTCGGGATCCCCGACGCCCGCAGCGCGGCGAGCCCGTCCTCCCAGGCCCGCTTGCCGCCCAGCAGGCGGACGACGGCGATGTCGGCGCCCTCGACCAGCGCGGGCAACTCCTCCCGGACGTCGACCCGGGTCGGGTTGCCGATCCGGTAGGCGGCGTCCGACGCGCGGGCCGCCAGCAGGTCCGTGTCGGCGGTCGACAACAACAACACTGTGCTCATGCGGGCGCTCCCGGTGGAATGAAGGGCAGTCCTTGTGGCGCGCCGGACTCGATGAGCCGCCACAGCGCGTCCGTGTCCGCGTGCTGTTCGATCAGGTCGCCGAGCCGGTCGAGCTGCTCCTCGCGCAGCGCGGCGAACGAGGTGCCGGGGGCCGGCACGAAGCGGCGGCCCGCGGCGGCGGCCACCTCGCGCAGGAACGCCCGCCGGAAGCCGTCGGACTCCAGAGAGCCGTGCCAGTGCGTGCCCCAGGTGTGGCCGACCCGGCAGCCGTCCAGGAAGGGCTCCCCGCCGGTCACCTCGGCGACCCCGTGATGGATCTCGTACCCCTCGACGCGTTCGCCGAGGGCCTCGCCGACGGGCCGGGTGAGGGTCTTCTCGCGGGCGAACCGCACCCGTACGGGCAGCAGTCCGAGGCCGTCGACGTGCCCGGCGCGGGACTCGACGTCGTCCTCGATGTGCTCGCCGAGCGCCTGGAAGCCGCCGCAGATGCCGAGGACCGGCCGTCCCTCGGCCGCCCGGCGCGCGATCGCGTCCGCGAGTCCCCGCTCCCGCAGCCACCGAAGGGCCCGTACGGTGCCGCGCGTCCCCGGCAGGACCACGAGGTCGGCGTCCGCCAGTTCCTCGGGACGGTCCACGAACCGCACCACGACGCCGGGTTCGGCGGCCAGCGCGTCCACGTCCGTGAAGTTGGACATCAGCGGGACCGCGCACACGGCGACCCGCAGCACGTCCTCGCCGACCGGCTGTGCGACGGCCGACTCCCGGACCGTGCCGCGCGGGGGGACCCCCATCCCGTCCTCCTCGTCGATGCCGAGCCCGTGCCGGAAGGGCAGCACGCCGTACGTCCGCCGCCCGGTGAGGCCGTGGAGCATGTCGAGGCCCGGCTCCAGCAGCGACACGTCGCCGCGGAACTTGTTGACGAGGAAACCGGCGACCAGCGCCTGGTCCTCGGACGACAGCAGCGCCACCGTGCCGAAGAGGGACGCGAAGACGCCCCCGCGGTCGATGTCGCCGACGACGAGGACGGGCAGCCCGGCGCCCCGGGCGATCCCCATGTTCACGATGTCGGTGCGGCGCAGATTGATCTCGGCCGGGCTGCCCGCACCCTCGCAGATCACCGCGTCGTAGGAGCCCCGCAGTTCGGCCAGGCAGTCGAGCACCGTGCCGAGCAGCCGCTGCTGGCGCCCGCCGTGGTAGCCGCGGGCGCTCATCTCGCCGACGGGTTTCCCGAGCAGCACGACCTGGCTGCTCTGCTCGCCGCCCGGCTTGAGCAGCACCGGGTTCATCAGCGCGGTCGGCTCGACGCGGCACGCCTGGGCCTGCATGGCCTGCGCGCGGCCGATCTCGGCGCCCTCGCGGGTCACGAACGAGTTCAGCGACATGTTCTGCGCCTTGAAGGGCGCCACCTTCACGCCCTGGCGCGCCAGCCACCGGCAGATCCCGGCGGTCACGACGCTCTTGCCGGCGTCGGAGGTGGTGCCGGCGACGAGAAGACCACCGTTCACGAGGTATGTCCCTTCCTGGTGACGGGGCGGACGAGCAGCCGCGCGCCCGCGCACACGCCCAGCGCGAGCCAGCCCACGCGCCGGGAGAGCCGTACGGCCCGTTCGATGTCGCCGTTCCCGGCCCGCATGGGGCGTCCGGCCGCGCCGTTGAGCACCGGCCGCTGCTCGACCCGGCCGCCGTAGGAGAGCGTGCCGCCCAGCCGCACGCCGAGGGCGCCGGCGAAGGACGCCTCGACGGGCCCGGCGTTGGGGCTCGGGTGCCGGCGGGCGTCGGCGCGCCAGGCCCGTACGGCACCGCGCGGGTCGCCGCCCGACGCCGCGGCCAGTACGGCGGTGAGCCGGGCTCCCGGCCAGCCCGCGAGGTCGTCGAGGCGGGCCGAGGCCCAGCCGTAGCGCCGGTGCCGGGGCGACTTGTGGCCCACCATGGCGTCGAGGGTGTTCACGGCCCGGAAGCCGACCAGCCCCGGCACTCCGCCGAGCGCGCCCCACACCAGCGCGCCCACGACCGCGTCGGAGGTGTTCTCGGCGACGGACTCCACCACGGCCCGGGCGATCCCGTCGGCGTCCAGCGCCTGCGGGTCCCGCCCGCACAGGTGGGGCAGCCGGGCCCGGGCCGCCTCGACGTCCCCGGCGTCCAGCGCCCGCCCGATCGCGCGGGCCTCGCGGGCCAGCGAGGTCCCGCCGACGACGGCCCAGGTGGCGGCGGCGGTCAGCGTGACGGAGGCGGCGGGGGAGCGGCGTACGGCGTGCGCCGCGGCGGCCGCGGCGGCGACGGTGCCACCCGCGCACACGGCGGTGTGCAGCGCGCCCCAGCCCCGGTGGTCACGCCACAGCACCCGTTCCACGGCGCCGGCGGCACGGCCGAACACGGCGACCGGGTGTCCGCGGCGCGGATCGCCGAGGAGGAGGTCGCCGAGGAGGCCGGCGGCGGCGCCGTACGCGAAGACGCGTTCGGCGCGCACGGCTCAGCCGGCCGCGGGAAGGGGAAGCGGAAGTACGTCGCTGGTGAGCCCGGTACGGCAGCCGCGCATGGCGATATGTCCTCACTCAGGGTGTCCACGCCCTGGTTCGACGAGATCGGCGGTGAGAGTTCCTGGCTCCCGGGGCGGTACGTGGGTACCTCCCCGGTGACAGTGGCGGGACCGCGCCGGAATCGCACCGGCTTCCTCTCCTGCCGCCGTAATGGCTCCGGCAGTCCACCACGCCCCGCGAACACCCGTCAACTTGCTGTTGACCTGCGAGGGGGGAGTGTGCGGAGGCCCACACGCGGGCGGTGTGCGCCGACGCGCGCCGAGCGGGGTGCGGGACGCGGGTGCGCGCCCCGCACCCCGCTCGGGGATGCGCCGGTGAAGCCGCCCGGTGGGTCAGGCGACGATCAGGTAGATGCCGTAGGCCACGGCGGCCGCGCAGGCCGCGAAGCAGGCGTAGGCGCCGGTGACGGCAAGGGCGGCGGAGCCGCCCCGGGCGGCGGCCCGCTCCTGGCGGGAGAGGCCGGCGATGCCGAGGGTGAACAGGGCCACCAGGGCCACGGTGACCACGAGAGAGACGCCGAAGACGGAGCCGAGGGCTGCCCAGTCGATTGTCATGGCGGTTCGCTTCCTTCGTACCCGGGACGCGGGCTCAGACGGTGGTGGCGGCCGAGGGGGCCTTGGAGTCGGTGGTGGCCTGGTCCGGGAAGGAGGCCGAGAGGTCGTCGGCCACGGCGCCGGCGGGCGGCGGGGTGACGGCGGCCATGGCCTGGGTGACCACACCGGGCGTCTCGGGCCGCGGCTCGTCGGCGTCGTTGACGTTGGTGTGGTCGACGACCTCGCGCCGGGAGATGCGCCAGATCGCGAAGCTGGAGCCGACCAGGAAGAGGGCCACGAGGGCCGTGCCCCAGTCGCCGAGGCGGCAGACCCACTCGGCGAGCGCGGCGACCAGCGCGGCGGCCGGCAGCGTCAGGCCCCAGGCGACGAACATCCGGGTGGCCGTGGACCAGCGCACCACGCCGCCCTTGCGGCCGAGGCCCGCGCCCATCACGGCGCCGGAGACCGAGTGCGTGGTGGACAGGGAGAAGCCGAGGTGGGAGGAGGCCAGGATGACCGTGGCGGCGCTGGTCTGGGCGGCGAAGCCCTGCTGCGGCTGGAGGTCGGTCAGGCCCTTGCCCATGGTGCGGATGATGCGCCAGCCGCCGAGGTAGGTGCCGAGCGCGATGGCGATGCCCGCGGAGAGGATGACCCACAGCGGCGGGTCCGAGTCGGGGGCGAGGGAGCCGCCGGCGATCAGGGCGAGGGTGATGATGCCCATCGTCTTCTGGGCGTCGTTGGTGCCGTGGGCGAGCGAGACCAGGCCGGCCGAGGCGATCTGCCCGGCGCGGTAGCCCTTGGCGGCGGCCTCGCCGTCGGCCTTGCGGCCGAGCGAGTACGTCAGCCGGGAGGCCAGCATCGCGGCGACGCCCGCCACGATCGGGGCGGCGACGGCCGGCAGCAGCACCTTGGTGACGAGCACGTCGCCGTGGACGGCGCCGACGCCCGCCGACGCGACGGCGGCGCCGATCAGACCGCCCATCAGGGCGTGGGAGGAGCTGGACGGGAGCCCGACCAGCCAGGTCAGCAGGTTCCAGAGGATCGCGCCGACCAGGGCGGCGAAGATGACCTCGGGACGGATACCGGTCTCGTCCACGAGACCCTTGGAGATCGTGTTGGCGACCTCCACCGAGAGGAAGGCGCCCACAAGGTTCAGCACGGCGGACATGGCCACCGCGACCTTGGGTTTGAGAGCACCGGTCGAAATGGTCGTTGCCATCGCGTTCGCGGTGTCGTGGAAACCGTTCGTGAAATCGAACGCGAGTGCGGTTACCACCACAATCGCGAGGATCAGCGAGAAGCTTTCCATTTACCCAGGCAATCGTTCGAGGTCATTGGCTGGACGAACGTAGGTAACCAGGGTGAACGGAAGATGAACTGGACCGGGCTTCATGGTGACCGGAAACGGCGCCGTGACCTCCGCGAACGCCTGCGCAGCGTGCCCGCCCCGGTGCTCTCCGGAGACGTGCCTGGCAGGATCGCCGCGAGGCCGCCGCCGAGCGGCGCGAGCAGGGCGTGCGGACGCCCGACGGGAGGCGTGGACTGTGACCGGATCGCGGATCGGACAGGTGCGTGAGGACGAGGCCGCCGCCTGGGAGGAACTCGTCGCGACGGCCCGGCGGACGGTGTCCGACGGACTGGTCGTCGGCACCTCCGGCAACGTCTCCGTGCGCGTCGGCGACACGGTCCTCGTCACCCCCTCGGGCGTGCCCTACGACCGGCTCGCCCCGCGCGACGTCACCGGCGTCGGCCTCGACGGCCGCCAGGTCCTCGGCACGCTGGTCCCCACCAGCGAACTGCCGATGCACCTCGCCGTGTACCGCGCCGACCCCGACGCCCGCGCCGTCGTCCACACGCACGCCGTGCACGCCACGGCCCTCTCGCTGCTCCTCACCGAACTCCCGCCGGTCCACTACATGACCGCCGCGCTCGGCGGCCCCGTCCGGGTCGCCCCGTACGCCGCCTACGGCAGCGCCGAACTCGCCCGCGGCATGCTCGACGCCCTCGCCGGCCGCACCGGCTGCCTCCTGCGCAACCACGGCACGATCACCTACGGCGCCACCCTCGACCAGGCATACGACCGCACCGCCCAGCTCGAGTGGATGTGCCGCCTGTGGCTGACCGCCTCCTCGGTCCCGGGCCGCACCCCGGCCCTGCTCACCCCCGCCCAGCTCGACGAGGCCGCCCGGCGCCTGCGCGGCTACGGCCAGCCCACCTGACGGGACGGGCACGCCGGCGCTTACCCGGCCGATCCGGGGGTACCGGCAGTCCAGCCGACCCATGGCCCCGGCCCGGCCGGACGTCGTCACCCCCCGTCGTCCGCCCGCTGGCCGCCCGCGGACTCCACCGGGAGACTGGCCCCATGCGCACTGTCACAGCAACGGCGGCCGCCGTCACCGCAGCCCTGGCGGCCGGTGCGGCGAGCGTCGCCGCCGGACGACTCGCCAGCGACGCCGCGCTCAAGGCGCCCCCCGGCCGCCCCCTGCCCACCGAACCCCGCCTCACCGTGCACGGGACCGCCGCCGGGCAGATCACCCTCACCCGGGACCTGGCCGCGCTGCGCCCCGGCCGCTACGGCCTCGCCGGCGACGGCTCCCACGCCGTCGTCGGCCCGGTCCTCGCCACCGCCGAGCACGGCGCCGACACCGTCGTACGCCGCCTCGAACGCGTCACCCACGGCACCTTCCGGGCCGGGGACCGCGCCTGGCTCACCCCGAACCTGCACGTCGGAAACCCGGGCACCGCCCTCGGCCTCGACTACAGCGACGTCGACGTCCCCGGCGAACTCGGACCGCTCCCCGCCTGGTTCCTGCCCGGCGCCCGCCCCACCTGGGTCATCGCCGTGCACGGTCTGGCCGCCACCCGAGAACACGCCCTCAACCTCATCGCGCCGCTGCACGAACGGCACGTACCGGTGCTCGCCCTCACCCACCGCGGCGATGCCGGCGCCCCGCCCTCGCCCGACGGCCTGCACCACTTCGGCCAGACCGAGTGGCGCGACGTGGACGCGGCCGTCCACTACGCCCTCGACCACGGCGCCCGCCAGGTCGTCCTGCTCGGCTGGTCCACCGGCGCCACCATGGCCCTGCGCACCGCCGCGCTCTCCGACGCCCGCGACCGCATCGCCGGACTCGTCCTGGACTCCCCGGTGCTGAGCTGGGAGACCACGCTGCGCGCCCTGGCCGCAGCCCGCCGCACCCCGGGCGTCCTCCTGCCGCTCGCGGTCCGCGCCGCGCAGGGCCGCGCCCACCTGCACACCGACCACGCCGCCGACCCGGACGCCCCCGAGTCCGTCACCGTGCCGACCCTCGTCTTCCACGGCCCGGACGACACCGTCGCCCCCTGGCGGCTGACCCGGCGCTTCGCCGACGCCCACCCGCGCCTGGTCTCCCTCCACACCGTCCGCGGCGCCCCGCACGCCGCCATGTGGAACGCCGACCCCGACACCTACCAGGAGACCCTGCGCCGCTTCCTGACCCCCCTGGTCTGACCGCGCCGCCCCCGCCCCGCCGAGGTTCCGTTCAGCGCCGTACCACTGGCCGGTTCACGTGCCCCGGCCACCCGCTCGGGCCGCCGGCCGGCCGTCCCCGCCGCGGCCCGTGGCGTTCCGTTTGGGTTTTCCGACCGTCAACCGGAAGACTGCACTCGTGACGTCCCGTATCCCGCGCGACTCCAGGCTTCGACTCGTCCGCCCGCGACCCCTGGCCGCCGCCCCCAGAGCGATGACCCAGCGGCGCCCGCGCCGCGCCGCACCGCGCCCCCCGGAGGGCACACCGGCCCGGTCGGAACTGGCCCGAATGGCGCGCTCCGGCCTGGCCGACGCGGCCCGTGTCGCCCGCTGGGCCGACGCCGCCCTCGGCCCCGGCCGCGGCGGCGCGACCGCCGACGGCAAGGCCACCCTCTCCGACGCGACCGCCGAACAGGCGGCCCGCGCCCTCGGGCTCACCCCGGCACAGGTCCGCGCCGACTGGGACACCGCCCGCCTCGCCGGGCTGGTCGAGGTGCACCGCGGCACCGCCCGCCCCGGCTGGCGGCTGCGCGCCTGGGACCGCGACGACAGCGCCGTGCTGCGCGGCTGGGTCGCCCTCTTCGACGCCTGGTCGCTCGCCCACCCCGAGCCCGACGGCCACGAGCCCGCCGCCGTCGCCGAGCTGGTCTCCGCGATGCCCCAGGTGCTCTCCTTCCTCCAGCTCTCCGCCGGGCCCGTCCCCGTGGCGCAGCTCCTGGACCTGCTGGAGCAGCGCGTCACCGAACTGCGCACCGAGCGCTGCGAGGTCCCCTACGGCCCCCGGCTCGAACCGGGGACGCCGGACGCCCCGCAGCCCCAGCAGGCCCCGGCCGGCGCCGACGCCCCGCTGGCCCCGCTCCTCGACTGGGCCCTGCACGCCCTGGCCTCCGTCGGCGCCCTCACCTGCGGCGACGGCCAGGCCACGCTGACCCCGCTGGGAAGCTGGGCGGTCTGGGTCAAGCTGGAGCAGATCTGCGTGGCCGCGCAGAGCCCCGCCGGCAACATCGAGCAGTCCGCCGAGGACATGCTCCGCGGCTGCGCCCGGCTCCGCCCCAACGCGGCCCGCGCCGAGTACCGCGCCTGGCTCGCGGCCCGGCCCGTCGGCAGCGCGGTCACCGAGCTGCTCGCCGCCGCCCGCGGCGAGGACGCCCTGCTGCGCGGCCTCGCCTTCGAGGCGCTGCGCGTCGTCGGCGCCCCCGCCGAGCCCGACGTCCGCGCGGTCCTCGACGAGCCCACGCTGCGCCCGTACGCCCTGCTGTGGCTGGCCGAGCACGACGGCGCCGACCCCGAGGACGCCCACCACGTCCTCACCCGCCAGGAGGCCACGTGGCTGTGGGTCGACACCGCCGCCGCCGTCGCCGACCACGGGGAGGCCCCGCTGCTGGTCAGGCATCTGGAGTCCGCGGTGCAGCCGACCGTGCCGGCCCTCCTCGACGAGGTCCGCGCCGTCGGGCACCCGCGCACGGTGCAGGTGCTGGTCGCCCTGGCCGCCGCCCACCCCGACCCGGCCCTCGCCAAGGCCGTGCGCCGGGCCGCCTTCCAGGTGCACACCGGCGGCGACTGACCGGGGCGCCGCCCGCCGCACGGGCGCCGGGGCCGCGGTCCCGGCGCCGGAAGGGCCACGGCCGCGGTCCCCGGGCCGACGGGGCCGCTCAGCCCCGGATCTCCGGCGCGTACGTCCCGAAGCTCCAGACGTTGCCCTCCAGGTCCCGGGCCATGTAGTTCCTCGCCCCGTAGTCCTGGTCCGTCGGGGGCATCAGGATCTCCGCGCCGTGCTCCGCGGCCCGCCGGTGGTGGGCGTCGACGTCGTCCACCACGACGTACACCCCGGTCGCGCCGGCGTGCCTCATCGCCTCGTCGAACGGGCTGCCCATGCCCTTCGAGCCGAGCATGACCGCGCCGTTGCCCTGGGCCAGCTCGGCGTGGGCGACCGTGCCGTCCTCGCCCTCGTACACGGCCAGTTCCCTGAAGCCGAAGGCCTGCGTGAGCTGGCGCACCGCCGCCTTGGCGTCCGCGTACAGCAGCGTCGGGTAGACGCTGGGACGAGCGCCGTCCATGCCTGCCATGCCGATCACTCCCTCGTGAGCCGGTGCCGGTGGCCGGATGCCGGAATATCCCGGAATCCGCCCGGGCGCCCAGTCTGGCACCGCCCGCCGGCACCGCACGGGAGGTGCGCCGCCGAACAAGGGAGCCCCGAACAGGCGGACGCGGGGAGCGCGGCCCGGGAAAACCGGTTGCGCGGCCCCGTTAGACTGGCCCCATGGCCATTCTCCTCGCGCATTAGACGGCGGGAAACGTCCTCAGCCGCCCGTCCCGCCCCATCACCCGCCCTGGAGTCTGTCCGTGATCTCCGCCTCCGGCATCGAGCTGCGCGCCGGTGCCCGCGTGCTCATCGAAAGCGCCACCTTCCGCGTCGCCAAGGGCGACCGCATCGGCCTGGTCGGCCGCAACGGCGCCGGGAAGACGACCCTCACCAAGGTCCTCGCCGGCGACGGCATCCCCGCCGCCGGCACCGTCACCCGCTCCGGCGAGGTCGGCTACCTCCCGCAGGACCCGCGTACCGGCGACCTCGACGTGCTCGCCCGCGACCGCATCCTCTCGGCGCGCGGCCTGGACGTGCTGATCCGCAAGATGCGCGAGAACGAGCAGCGCATCGCCAACGGCCAGGGCGCCACCCGCGAGAAGGCCCTCAAGCAGTACGAGCGCCAGGAGACGGAGTTCCTCACCAAGGGCGGGTACGCCGCCGAGGCCGAGGCCGCCACCATCGCCGCCGCGCTCAACCTCCCCGACCGCGTGCTGGGCCAGCCCCTGCACACGCTCTCCGGCGGTCAGCGCCGCCGCATCGAGCTGGCCCGCATCCTGTTCTCCGACGCGGACACGCTGCTGCTCGACGAGCCGACCAACCACCTCGACGCCGACTCCATCGTCTGGCTGCGGGACTACCTGAAGACCTACCGCGGCGGCTTCATCGTCATCTCCCACGACGTCGACCTGGTCGAGACGGTCGTCAACAAGGTGTTCTACCTGGACGCCAACCGCGCCCAGATCGACGTCTACAACATGGGCTGGAAGCTCTACCAGCAGCAGCGCGAGGCCGACGAGAAGCGCCGCAAGCGCGAGCGCGCCAACGCCGAGAAGAAGGCCGCGGCCCTCAACGCGCAGGCCGACAAGATGCGCGCCAAGGCCACCAAGACGGTCGCCGCGCAGAACATGGCCCGCCGCGCCGACAAACTGCTGTCCGGCCTGGAGGCCGTCCGCCAGTCCGACAAGGTCGCCAAGCTCCGCTTCCCCGAGCCCGCGCCCTGCGGCAGGACCCCGCTGACCGCCGAGGGCCTGTCCAAGTCGTACGGGTCCCTGGAGATCTTCACCGACGTCGACCTGGCCATCGACAAGGGCTCCCGCGTCGTGATCCTCGGCCTCAACGGCGCCGGCAAGACCACCCTGCTGCGCCTGCTCGGCGGCGTGGAGCAGCCCGACACCGGCGAGGTCATCGAGGGCCACGGCCTCAAGCTCGGGTACTACGCCCAGGAGCACGAGACCCTCGACCCCGACCGCACCGTCCTGGAGAACATGCGCTCCGCCGCGCCCGACATGGACCTCGTGGAGGTCCGCAAGGTGCTCGGCTCGTTCCTGTTCTCCGGCGACGACGTCGACAAGCCGGCCGGGGTCCTCTCCGGCGGGGAGAAGACGCGTCTCGCCCTGGCCACCCTCGTGGTGTCCTCGGCCAACGTGCTGCTGCTCGACGAGCCGACCAACAACCTCGACCCGGCCAGCCGCGAGGAGATCCTCGGCGCGCTGCGCACCTACAAGGGCGCGGTCGTCCTCGTCACCCACGACGAGGGCGCGGTCGAGGCGCTCCAGCCGGAGCGGATCATCCTGCTCCCGGACGGCGTCGAGGACCTGTGGGGCGCCGACTACGCGGACCTCGTCGCCCTCGCTTGACCGAATGGGTGATCCACTGGGTATGGATCATTCGGCCGACGAGTGATCCGCCATCTGTGTGAGATCTCCTCATCATGAGGTGTGTCCTACAACGATTTCGCGGCCGGGGCCTCCATTGTGGAGGCCCCGGCCGCGTCGCCTTTCTGACCTGGAACTTCGCCAGGGAACCCGTTCGGCGGTAAGGGCTTCACTCTTCAGGAATTACGTATTCCGTATGTGGGGACTCGCTCCTGTCGTCACAACCTTGACTCATCGACCTTGCCGAATGGGTGGCCATGAGGCCCATGAGGGGTGATCATGAGGAGACCAGAGCGCACTTCCCATGAGGAGGCACGGGTGGCCGAGACTCTGAAGAAGGGCAGCCGGGTGACCGGCGCCGCGCGCGACAAGCTCGCGGCAGACCTGAAGAAGAAGTACGACGCCGGTGCGAGCATTCGGGCGTTGGCCGAGGAGACCGGCCGCTCGTATGGCTTCGTGCACCGCATGCTCAGCGAGTCGGGCGTCACGCTCCGAGGGCGTGGCGGGGCGACCCGGGGCAAGAAGGCCGCCTCGGCCTGACCCACCCCGGGTGGCCCCTCGACTCCGATGGTGGCCACCCGGTCGGTCGTCCGGCCGGCCGGGTGGTTACTGTGCAGTCACTTAGCTCTGTCGTGGTACGGCGAGACAGCCGGCGCACGGCAGGGACGACGACCGCACCCCTCGGAGGCGCCCCATGGCTTCGCCCGCCCACGACCCCGGTCCCGCACTCGACAAGGACGGCGTGCGGCTCACCGTCGACGACGCGATCGCCACGGTGACGCTGACCAACCCGGCCAAGCGCAACGCGCAGAGCCCCGCTCTGTGGCGCGCGCTCACCGAGGCCGGCCGGCTGCTGCCGGGCTCCGTCAGGATCGTCGTGCTGCGCGCCGAGGGCAAGTCGTTCTCGGCGGGGCTCGACCGGCAGGCGTTCACGCCCGAGGGCTTCGACGGCGAACCGTCGTTCATCGACCTCGCCCGGGGCGGCGACGCCGAACTGGACGCGACCATCGCCGAGTACCAGGAGGCGTTCACCTGGTGGCGGCGCAGCGACATCCTGTCGATCGCCGCCGTCCAGGGCCACGCCATCGGGGCCGGCTTCCAACTGGCCCTCGCCTGCGACCTGCGGGTCGTCGCGGACGACGTGCAGTTCGCCATGCGCGAGACCAGCCTCGGCCTCGTGCCCGACCTGACGGGCACCCACCCGCTGGTGGGCCTCGTCGGATACGCCCGCGCGCTGGAGATCTGCGCGACCGGGCGCTTCGTCATGGCCGAGGAAGCCGTGAACACCGGCCTGGCGAACCTCGCCGTGCCCGCGGACCAGCTCGACGGCGCCGTCCACGACCTGGCGTCCGCGGTCCTGGCCGCCCCGCGCGACGCCGTCATCGAGACCAAGGCGCTGCTCCAGGGCGCCCGCGACCGCGACTACGAGGCCCAGCGCGCCGCGGAACGAGCCGCCCAGGGCCGCCGCCTGCGCGACCTGGCCGGGCTGGGGGAGTAACCGCCCCCGCTCAGCCGATCGCCGTCACCAGCACCGCCACCGTGGGGTGGTCCGGCAGGGACTCCGTCACCGCCGCGCGGACCCGGCGGGCCACCTCGGCGGCGACGCTGTCCGCGTGGACCGACAGCTCCACCCGGACATGGCGGCGGGGCAGGGTCGCCCGCTGCCCGGGGTCGGGCCGCGTGATGTGCACCGGGCGGCCCAGGACGTCCGTCAGGCCGCTCACGCCGGGAACCGCCAGCGCGGCGGCCGCGGCACGGCCCTCGTCCGTGTCCTCGGGGCCGCCCCGGGCCGCGGGACGGCCCGCGTGCCCGGCCTCCGGCTCCGGTGAGCCGGGCCCGGGCGGCTCGGCCTCCGCCTCCAGCAGGTCCGTCGCCCGCAGGTCGACCTCCGTCACCGTCAGCCCGATCCGGCGCGTCGCCGCATCGGCCAGCGCGGCGCGCAGTCGGTCCGCCGCGGCCGGCAGGGGCTCCGCCGCCGACGCCGCGAAGTCGGCCGTCACCCTCAGCGGACCCGGCGGCAGCGCGCTCGGCGGCGCCGGCACCACCGGTTCCCGGGCCTCCTCCGGACCCGCGGGTCCGATGCGCAGCCGTCCCGGGCGCACCCCCGGCACCTCCCGGCCCGCGGCCAGCAGCACCTCGCGCACCGCGCGTTCGGCCACCCACGCCCCGTCCCGCGGACCGCCCAGCGGCAGCAGCCTGCCCAGTCCGAGCTGCTCCCGTACCGTCCGCGTCCACCGATCAGCCGTCGTCATTCCTTCAGCCTGCCGCATCCCCGGCGCGCATACGCGCAACCGTGCTTACGGTGGTGGGAGAACGACGACCGAAGGGACGTGCGGCCATGAGCGACTTGACGGAGAAGGACACGCCGGAGACCGGGAGGGCGCAGGCGGTACGGCGCGGAGGCGGCGACCCCGGAACCCGCGGCCGGACCACCATCGCCGACGGCGTGGTGGAGAAGATCACCGGAATGGCGGCACGCGACGTCGCGGGTGTGCACGCCATGGGCAGCGGAATGGCCCGCACCTTCGGCGCCATGCGCGAACGGGTGCCCGGCGGCTCCAGGTCGGTGACCCGCGGCGTGAAGGCGGAGGTCGGCGAGAAGCAGACCGCGCTCGATCTGGAGATCGTCGTCGAGTACGGCGTGTCGATCAGCGACGTGGCCCGTGACGTGCGGGAGAACGTGGTGGCGGCGGTGGAGCGGATGACCGGACTGGAGGTCGTCGAGGTCAACATCGCGGTCAGCGACGTGAAGCTGCCCGACGAGGAGGACGAGGAGCCGGAAGAGCCGCGGATCAGGTGACGGCGACGTGGACTGAGGGGAGCGCACCATGAACATGGCGGTGGTCGGCATGATCGCCGGGATGGCGCTGGGCTTCGCCGGGTACTTCGGCGGGTTCGGGGCCTTCGTGCTGGTGGCGGCCCTGGGGGCCGTCGGGTTCGTCGTCGGCCGGTTCCTGGAGGGGGACATGGACCTCGGCGACCTGTTCCGTGCCCGTGACGACAGGCGGCGGTGACCGGCGTGAGCGAGGGGGCCGGTGACGTCCGTGAGGCACTGGGCGTGGTCCCCGCGCGCGAACGCGGGGCCACGCGGATCGCCGACCGGGTCGTCGCCAAGATCGCCGCCCAGGCGGCGCGCGAGGCGGTCGGCGTGCTCCATCCCGCCGCCGAGCGCCCGCACGCCAGCGTCGTCGTCCACCACGACATCGCCCGTGTGCGTGTCCATGTCGAACTCGACTACCCCTGCGACATCGGGGCCCGCTGCGGGCAGGTGCGCCACCAGGTCTTCCAGCGGGTACGGGGGCTCGCGGGCATGGCGGTGCCGGAAGTCGCCGTACAGGTGGAGCGGCTGCACCTGGCCGCCGAGTACGGCGCGAAACAGGGAAGGACGCGATGAGCGAGCCCCAGCGCCCCGAGGGCGCCACGGAGCGCCTGCCCGTCATGGAGAAGACCTCCGGCGCCGGGTCCCCGCCGCCGGACCGGGCCGAGGACGGGCACGGGCCGCGCGGCCGCTTCTGGTCGGCGCGCCGTGTCCCCGCCGGCATCGTCGCCCTGCTCCTCCTGATCGCGGCGGGCGCCTTCCTCTACGACGTCGTCGCCGTCCGCGCCGGCCGGTCCGCCCTCGGCTGGCGCCGGGAACTGGCCCGGCAGCTCGCCGAACGGCCCCTGGACGACATCTGGGTGCGGGTCGGCGCCGGCGTGGCCGCCGCCCTCGGGCTGTGGCTGCTCGTGCTGGCGCTCACGCCCGGCCTGCGCAAGGTGCTGCCGATGCGGCGCCGCCCGGACGTCCGCGCGGGACTGCACCGGGACGCCGCCTCGGCGGTGCTGCGCGACCGGGCCGTGGAGATCGCCGGAGTGCAGTCGGCGCGCGTGAGGGTGCGCCGCCGGAAGGTCCGGGTGCGCGCGCTCTCGCACTTCCGGGAACTGGACGACGTACGAGCCGATCTGGACGGCGTGCTCGACGACACGGTGCGCGGGCTCGGGCTGGCCCGGCCGCCCTCCGTGTCGGTCAGCGTGGCGCGGCCCGGACGGAAGGGGTGAGCGTTGTGCTCAGGACCGTCGACCGTGTGCTGCTCGGCCTCGTGGGCCTGATCCTGCTCGCCGTGGGCGGCGTGGTGCTCGCGGTGGGGTTCGGCGTGTCGCCGCCGTCCTGGTGGGTGCACCAGGGGCCGCACGACGTCCTGCTCAGCGACGCCGAGCGGACCCGCTGGCGGGACGCCGGCTGGTGGTGGCCGGCCGTCATCGCCGCGCTCGCCGTCCTGCTGCTGCTCGCCCTGTGGTGGCTGGTGGCGGTACTGCGCCGCCGCCGGCTCTCCGAGGTGCTCGTCGACACGGGCGACGGCGAGGGCGCGGTGCTGCGCGGCCGGGCCCTGGAGCACGTCCTCGCCCAGGAGGCGGACCGGGTGGACGGGGTCGAGCGGGCCAGGGTGCGCCTCACCGGCCGGCGCGACGCCCCGCGGGCCCGTGTCCGCCTGCTGCTCGCCCCGCACGTGGACCCCGGCACGGCCCTGGACGACCTCACCACCCGCGCCCTCACCCACGCCCGCCACTCGGCGGCCCTCCCCGCCCTCCCCGCGGAGGTCCAGCTCCGCGCCGTCAAGCACCACGCGGAACGGGTGAGCTGACCGGGGCGGTACCCGGCCCGGCTTCCTTGGCTCGCTCCGCCTCTCGGCCGGGCCCCGCGTCGGCCGTCGGCGGGGGGCAGCCGGGCCGGGGCCCGGCCTCGTAGGCGGCCGGTGCACTCGCGCCCCGGCTGCCCCCCGCGCCACCGGACCGCTCCTCGGGGTCAGAAACCGTGGCGTACTCCGCCGTCCACCGGGAGCATCACGCCCGTGACGTAGGACGCGGCCGGGGAGAGCAGGAAGGCCGCCGCACGGCCGAACTCCTCCGGGGTGCCGTAGCGGCGCAGCGGGATGCGGGACTCGGCCGCCGCCCTGGTCGCCTCCGGGTCGGCGGACAGGCCGTCCAGCTCCCGCACCCGGTCGGTGTCGATGCGGCCCGGCAGCAGGCCGACGACGCGGATGCCGCGCGGGCCCAGCTCGTCGGCGAGGGACTTGGCGAAGCCCGCCAGGCCCGGCCGCAGGCCGTTGGAGATGGTCAGGCCCGGGATCGGCTCGTACACCGAACCCGACAGCACGAAGCCGACGACGCCCCCGGCGTCCAGCTCGGCGGCGGCCGTGCGGGCCAGCCGCACCGCGCCCAGGAACACCGACTCGAAGGCGCCCCGCCACTGCTCGTCGGTGTTGTCGGCGACGAACCCGGGCGGCGGCCCGCCCACGCTGATCAGCACGCCGTCGAAGCGCCCGAACCGCTCACGCGCGGTCGCCACCAGCCGGCCGGCGGCCTCGGGGTCGGCGTTGTCGGCGGCCACGCCCACCACGTCCGGGCCCAGCGCGGACGCGGCGTCCGCGGCGCTCTGCGCGTCCCGCCCGGTGACGACGAGCTTCGCCCCGTCGGCGACCAGCTCGCGCGCGGCGGCGTTGCCCAGCCCGCGGGTGGCTCCGGTGACGACGTACACCCGGTCCTTCAGTCCAAGATCCATGGTCCCTATCCTGCCCCCACGCCGCCGTACAGGGCGAGGGCGGTGTTCACCAGACCGATGTGGCTGAACGCCTGCGGGAAGTTCCCGAGCTGACGGCCGGCCACCGGGTCGTACTCCTCGGCCAGCAGCCCGACGTCGTTCGCGAGCCCCGTCAGCCGCTCGAACAGCTCCCGGGCCCGGCGTGTCCGCCCGGTCGCGTGGAGCGCGTCGGCGTACCAGAACGAGCAGACCAGGAACGTGCCCTCGCCGCCCGGCAGCCCGTCCACCGGCGTGCCCTCGGTGCTGTAGCGGCGTACCAGGCCGTCGCGGGTCAGTTCCTCGCCGACGGCGTCGACCGTGCCGACGACGCGCGGATCGTCCGCGGGCAGGAAACCCACCCGGGGGATGAGCAGCAGCGACGCGTCCAGTTCCGCCGAACCGTAGGACTGGGTGAAGGTGTTGCGCACCGGGTCGTAGCCCTTCTCGCAGACCTCGCGGTGCACCTCCTCGCGCAGCGCGCGCCAGGTGTCCACGTCCCCGCCCAGCTCCGGGTGCTCCTCCACCGTGCGCACCGCGCGGTCGGCGGCAACCCAGGTCATCACCTTCGAGTGCACGAACTGCCGGCGCCCGCCGCGCACCTCCCACAGGCCCTCGTCCGGCTGCCGCCACGCGCCGGCGAGGAAGTCCATCAGCGCGCACTGCAGCTCCCACATCTGCGGCTGCGGGCGCATGCCGGCCAGCCGGGCCAGCGACAGGGAGTCCATCACCTCGCCGTACACGTCGAGCTGAAGCTGATTCACGGCGTCGTTCCCGACCCGTACGGGGCTCGCGCCGGCGAAGCCGGACAGCCACGGCAGCTCGAACTCCCCGAGCCGCCGCTCGCCCGCCAGGCCGTACATGATCTGCAGGTCGGCCGGGTCGCCCGCGACCGCGCGCAGCAGCCAGTCGCGCCAGGCCTCGGCCTCCTGCAGATACCCGGCGGACAGCAGGGCGCCCAGGGTGAGCGTGGAGTCGCGCAGCCAGCAGAAGCGGTAGTCCCAGTTGCGGACGCCGCCCGGCTCCTCGGGCAGCGAGGTGGTGGCGGCGGCCACGATGCCGCCCGTGGGCCGGTAGGTGAGCGCCTTCAGCGTGATCAGGGACCGGACCACGGCGTCCCGGTGCGGGCCGTCGTAACGGCAGTGGGCGGCCCAGGCCCTCCAGTCCTCGACGCTGTGCTCCAGCGCCTCGTACGGGTCGATCAGCGGCGGGCGCGGCTCGTGCGAGGGGTGCCAGGTGAGGACGAACGCGACCTTCTCGCCCTCGGCGACCGTGAACTGCGCGTGCGTGCCGAAGTCCTCGCCCCAGCTCCGCACCTCCGGCTCGCTGCGCAGCCACGCGGAGTCCGGTCCCGCGACGGCCACCCGGTGACCGTCGGACCGGCGCACCCACGGCACGATCGAGCCGTAGTCGAAGCGCAGCCGCAGCGCGCTGTGCACGGTGACCTCGCCGCGCAGGCCCTCCACGACGCGCACCAGGTCGGGGGCGCGGTCGCGCTGGGGCATGAAGTCGGTGACCCGGACGGCGCCGTCCCCGGTCTCCCACTCGGTGTCCAGGACGAGGGTGTCGCGGCGGTAGGCGCGGCGGGTGCAGCGTTCGGCGCCCACGGGGGCGATGCGCCAGTGGCCGTTGTCCTCGTCGCCGAGCAGCTTGGCGAAGCAGGCGGCGGAGTCGAAGCGTGGCAGGCACAGCCAGTCCACGGAGCCGTCCGTGGAGACCAGGGCCGCGGTCTGCTGGTCGCCGATGAGCGCGTAGTCCTCGATGCGGGGGTGCACGGACTTCCGTCTTCCCTGCCCGTGACGGGGCAATCGGGGCCGCGCCGCCGCCTGTTCTACACCGGCGCGGGTTCCGCCGGGGCCGTCCCGACGTCCTCGGCGGTCTCCCGTTCGCGCTTCTCACGGCGGACCAGGAACCACCAGCCGACCGGGACGGCGGCGGCGAACAGCCACCACTGGACGGCGTACGCGAAGTTCAGCGCGGCGTCCTCGTTGCCGGGCCTGCCGATCAGCTCGGGGGTGTTGTTCTCGGGTTCGGGGGAGGTCAGTACGGCGTAGCCGCCGAGTACCCGGGCGCCGAGGCGCGCGGCCTCCCGCTCGCTGTCGATGAGCATGATCTGCCGGTCCGGCAGGCCCTCGAGGTCCTTGATGCCGCTCGCGGCGGTTGTCTCGTCGGGCATCATCCGGCCGGTGACGGTGATCTCGCCGCGGGGAGGCGCGGGGACCTCGGGGTAGTCGGTCTGGCTGGGGCCGTCCGCGGGGATCCAGCCCCGGTTGACCAGCAGCACCTTGCCGTCGTCGAGGACGAACGGGGTCAGTACGTGGTAGCCGATCTTGTCGTCGGAGTTGGTGCGGCGGCGGACGACGACCTCGTTCTCCGTGTCGAAGCGGCCCTTGGCGGTCACGGTGCGGTACCGCTCACGCGGGGTGATCTTCTTGCCGGGGGCGGTCAGCGACTCCACGGGCACCGGCTTCGCGCCGAGCGCCTCGGCGACCAGGTCGTTCCGCGCGGTGCGCTCGTCGTAGCGGTGCATCTGCCAGAAGCCCAGCCGGATCATCGTGGGGATGAGCAGCACGGCGACCAGGGTGAGGATCACCCACTGGCGGGACAACAGGAAGCGGTACACCCCACGACGGTACAACTCGGTCGTGGGGTGCGATGCGGGGGGTGGGGGCTCGGGCCCCGCTCAGACCTTGTCGACGATCCCCGCCCTCCCCTCCGCGCGGGCGCAGTGGGCGCCGCAGTACCAGTGGCCGTCGACGTCGACGCCCTGGCCGATGATCTGCACCCGGCAGTGCTCGCAGATGGGGGCCATCCGGTGGATCGCGCAGGAGAAGCAGTCGAAGACGTGCACCGCCCCCTGGGCGTGGACCTCGAAGGTCATTCCGTAGTTGTTGCCGCAGACTTCGCATGTCGCCATGCGCCACAGGGTGGGCCGTCGCCACGGCACGGGCGAGCGGGCGCCGGGCGAGTCGCCCGGCAATCACCCGTCCGTACGGCTCGCGCGCCGCTCAGCCGTCCGCCGGCTCCACGTCCCGCAGCAGTTGCCCGAAGGCCGCCTCGTCCACCACGGGCGTGCCGTACTGCCGGGCCTTGACCACCTTCGAGGTGCCGGAGTCCGGGTCGTTGGTGACCAGCAGGCTGGTCAGCCGGGACAGGCTGGTGGCGACGTGCAGCCCCGCCTCGGTCGCGCGGTCCTCCAGCAGGTCCCGCTCGATCGAGGTGTCACCCGAGAAGGCGACCCGCATGCCCTGCTTGAGTCTTTTGCCCGCTTCGTACCGGCCCGGGTTGGGATAGGGGCATGCGGGCCTTTTGCGGGAGGGGCGCCAACTGCTCTGCCGGGAGCCGCCGTAGCCCGCCTGCTGACCGATCCGCGGCGCGGGCCGGTCCGACCACTCCGTCAGCGGTCGGCACTCGTGCAGCGGCAGCCGCAGTCCGCCGGCCGCCGCGGCCCTGAGGCTCGGCCGGAACGCCTCCGCCAGCACCCGCGCGTCGTCCAGCGCGTGGTGCGCACGCTGCTGTACGACGCCGAAGTGCGCGGCCAGCGACTCCAGCTTGTGATTGGGCAGCGGCAGCCCCAGCTCCTTGGAGAGCGCGATGGTGCACAGCCGTTGGCGCACCGGGGCCGCGCTCTCGGCCCGCGCGTACTCCCGGGCGATCATCTGCCAGTCGAAGACGGCGTTGTGCGCGACCAGCACCCGGCCCTCCAGCCGGGCGGCGAACTCCGCGGCGACGTCCCGGAACAGGGGCGCCGCGGCGAGGACGTCGCTCGTCAGCCCGTGTATCCACACCGGGCCTGGGTCCCGCTCGGGATTGACCAGCGTGTACCAGTGGTCCTCGACCTCCCCGCGCGCGTCCAGCCGGTAGACGGCCGCGGAGATGATGCGGTCGTCGCGGGCCAGGCCGGTGGTCTCCACGTCGACGACCGCGTACCCCTGCGGATACGCGGCCGGCCACGCGGTGGCGGACGACGCTGCGGTCGTGCGGTCTTCGAGCATGGTCCATGAGGATACGGGCCGCGACCGACAGCCACCCCCGGCAGGTGCCCCGCCACGCCCGCGGACCGTTGCCGCGTCAAGACCGGTCGGCGGGCGTGGCGTTGCGGCGGCGACCGACGCCGACAGGGCAGCGGAGCACGGGTGAGGAGCCTCCCGCACACCGGACCGCGTCCTCCTCGTGTGACGCACCCCACGCGACCCGGGCGACCTCCGCCCCGCCGAGCCCTCGCGGCGGGGACGGGTTCACCAGCGGATCGGCACCGGAAGCGCCGTCAGCAGCCCCGACACCGCGACCGCCAGGCCCAGCAGGGCGACCTCCGCGCGCGCGGGCGTGCAGGCGGTCAGCGGGTCGGCCGCGCGGCCCAGCCGGACCCGGGCCCACAGGGCGAGGGCGGCGACGGCCGCGACCAGGACCACCTTGGCGAGCAGCACCCTCCCGTACGCCGTGTCCGTCACCTGGTCCAGGATCGTGTCCGCCGGCATCCGGCGCAGTGAACTGCACACGCCCGTCGCCGTGATGACGGCGAGCAGTACGGCCGCCACGCGCGCGTAGAGACCCAGCAGGGCGGGCCCGGCCCCGGTGCCGCGCCACAGGCGCAAGGTGCGCAGCGCGTACAGCAGGCCGCCGGCCCACAGCGACGAGCAGGTCAGGTGGACGAGGGTCAGGCCCGAGCCGATCAGCGGGCTGTGCTCCGTGGTGGGGTGGGCGCGCAGGGCCTCCGCGACGACGACGGCGGCCAGCGGCCAGACCTGGGTGCCGGGCCGGCCCGAGACGGCGCACAGTCCGGCCACGAGGAACGCGTTGACCTCCAGGAGCGCGAGCTTGCCGTCGCGCGACGCGTACATGCCGCCCACGTCGATCTCGGCCACGCTCGACGGCACCAGATTGCCGGTGGCCACGACCGAGGCGAGCCCCAGCGCGGCGGCGAACGCGGCGGCGTCGGCGTACGGGGCCCAGCTCCGGGGCCGGCCCGGGGGCGCGCCCGGCAGGGAACGGGCGAGCCGGTTGACGAACAGTTCGCCCAGCGGGACGCTCAGCGCCGCGAACAGCACCGTGCGCAGCAGGGCGATGCCTCCGGTGCCGGGGGCCTCCGCCTCCCCGGTGCCGCGCAGGGCGGGGGCCGGGCCGAACACGGGTATCAGCGCGGCCAGCGCCACCAGCACGAGGACGGCCGCGGTCCGGCCGGTTCCGGAGGGCCGCGCGTGCCGTCCGGTGTCGGTGGCCCGGGGCGAAGGTCGTATCGAGGTCACCTCGGGATCTTCACCAGTCCCCCCGGAAACGGGCAAGTTCACGAGAAGAGCCCGTGGGGCGACGCGGCGGGGCGGCGAGGGACCTGCGCGAAAGGGCGGGCCCGGCAGCCGGTCCGCGGCTGCCGGGCCCCGTCACGCGTGCGTGCCGGTCAGCGGGTCACGGCGTCCAGCGCGTCGGCCATGCCGTGGCCGTAGAAGCCGTTGCGGTTCTTCGGGCCCTCGCAGACCGCGTCGACCTTGCCGTCGCCGTCGATGTCGTACGGCTCGGTGCACGCCGTGGCGTCGGCCTGGGCGTACAGCAGCGCCTTGACCTGCGCCGCGGAGGCGTGCGGGTGCGTCGACTTGATCAGGGCGGCGACGCCCGCGACGTGCGGCGAGGCCATCGACGTACCGGCCATGTAGCCCCACTTGCCGCCGGGCAGCGTGCCCAGGATCAGGCCGCTGGTGGCGGGCGGCGCCGGGGTCTGGTACTTCGTCGAGTCGCCGCCGGGCGCGGCGATGTCGATGATGCCCCGGCCGTAGTTGGAGAAGGACGACTTCAGGCCCTTCGCACCGGTCGCCGCGACCGTGACGACACCCGGGAGCTGGGTCGGGATGTCCAGGCACTCGGACGGGTCGATCACCCGGTCACCGGGCGTGGTGTCGTTGGGGGAGGACGGGTCGAGTATCTCGTCGGACGCGAGGTCGTAGTTCTCGTTGCCGGCCGCGGCGACGTTGACCGCGCCCTTCTTCTCCGCGTACCGCGAGGCCCGCGAGACGGCCTCGACGAGGGCCTTCTGGTCCGGGTCGTTCTTGCAGTTGAAGTACCACGGGTCGGTGTAGTAGCTGTTGTTGGTCACGTCGACGCCGTGCTCGGCCGCCCACATGAAGCCGCAGACCACGGCCTCCGTGTAGAAGAAGCCGTCCGGGTTGGACACCTTGATGCCGGACACCTTCACGCCGGGCGCGACACCCGTCATGCCGATGCCGTTCTTGGCGGCCGCGATCTCACCGGCCACGTGCGTGCCGTGCGGGCTCTCCGCCGCGCTCGGCCGCCAGGCGCCGTCGCTCGTGTCCGGCATGCCGGAGACGCAGTTGACGGACGCCTGCCGGTCGAAGTTCGGCGCGATGTCCGGGTGGGTGTCGTCGACGCCGGTGTCGATCACCGCGACGGTCACCTTGCTGCTGCCGAGCGACTTCTCGTGCGCCCGGTCGGCCTTGATGGCGGGCAGGTCCCACTGGAGGGACTCCAGCGGGTCCTTGCCGGCGACGGCCTCGGCGGACGCGGCCTCCTGGGCGCTGAGCACCTTCGGCGTGCCCACGTCGGTCGTCGCGGCCGACGGCAGCGGCGCGGTGCGGGTGGCACCGGCCGAGGCCACGCCGCGCACCTGGCGCACGGTCTGCGCGAAGTCCGGGTTCGAGGAGTGGACGACCACCACGCCGATCCGGTCGTACGACGTCACGATCGTGCCGCCGGCCTTGGAGATCTCCCGCTTGACGTGCCCCGACAGCCCCTGCCCGGGGTGGAGGTTGACGACGTAGCTGAGCGAGGTCGCCTCGGCGCCGGCGGCCGGGGCGGCCTCGGCGGCGGTGGCCTGGATGTTGGGCAGGAAGGCAAGGGCGGTGGCCAGGGCCATGCCGGCCGGGATCGCGACGGCACGGCGGCGACGGGAGTGGGACGCAGTCATGTACGAGGTCTCCAGTTCGTGACGGAAGGGGACGGAAGAGCCTGGGGGCAGGTCACTCGACCGCGCGCAGCGCGTTGACGATGCCGAAACCGTAGAAGCCGTTGACGCGCTCGCCGCCCTCGCAGGTGGCGTCCTGGGTGCCGTCGCCGTCCTGGTCGTAGGAGGCCGGGCAGCCCGGGTTGTCCGCCTGTGCCTTCAGCAGCTCCTGCAACTGGTCCGGAGTGGCGCCCGGGTACCTCGACTTCAGCAGCGCGGCGACGCCCGCGGCGTGCGGGGAGGCCATCGAGGTGCCCTGGAGGAAGCCGTACCCGTTGTTGGGCATCGTCGACAGGATCCGGCCGTCCTTCGACGGGGTGTCCGGGATCTGGTAGCGCCGGTCACCGCCCGGCGCGGCGACGTCCACGACGCCGTTGCCGTACGAGGAGTAGTACGACTTCTCGGACTTCACGCCCGTCGCGCTCACCGTGACGACGCCCGGAAGCTGGGTGGGCACGTCGAGGCAGACGTGCGGGTCGATCGTCCGCGTCACCGGCGTGGAGTCGTCGGGGCTGGAGTCGTCGACGATGGCGTCGGAGTCCAGGTCGTGGTTGGAGTTGCCCGCCGAGGCGAGGCTGAGGGTGCCCTTCTTCTGGGCGTACCGCTGGGCGCGACCGACCGCGTCGACGATGGCGCGCTGGTCGGGGTCGTCCATGCAGTTGTAGAGCCAGGGGTCCACGTAGTAGCTGTTGTTCGTGATCTCCACGCCGTGGTCGGCGGCGAACACGAAGGCGCAGACCACGTTCTCGGGGTAGAACAGGCCGTCGTCGGGGTCGCTCACCTTGATGCCGGAGACCTTCACGCCCGGGGCGACACCGGCGACGCCGATGCCGTTGCGGGCGGCGGCTATCTCACCGGCGACATGGGTGCCGTGGTAGTCGTCGGCGGTGTAGGGGCGCCAGGCGCCCTCGCTGGTGTCCGCCTTGCCGCCCACGCAGTTGGCGGACTGGGAGCGGGAGAAGTTCGGGGCGAGGTCGGGGTGGGTGTCGTCGACGCCGGTGTCGATCACGGCGACGGTGACCCGCGGACTGCCCGGGTTGATCTCCGCGGCCCGGTCGGCGCCTATCGCGCGCAGGTCCCACTGGTCCGCCTCGAGCGGCTCGCCGGCGCCGGCGGCCTCGGACGCCTTCGCGATCCGGGCGGCCTGCTCGGCGGAGAGCATCTCCGCCGCGCCCTCGTCCGTCGTGCCGGCGGCCTTCAGGGGCGCGGTGCGGGTCGCGCCCGCCGACTGCACCCCGGGCACCTTGCGCATCTCCTCGCCGAACGCGGGGTTCGCCGAGTGGACGACGAGCACGCCGATCCTGTCGTACGCGGCGACCACGCTGCCGCCTGCCTTGGCTGCGGCCCGCTTCACCGAGGCGATCGTGCGGTCGTCCGTCCGCGTGTTGACGACGTACGCCAGGGCGGAGGCGTCGGACGCCCCGTCGGCCCGTACGGCGGCCTCCGTCCGCGGGGCGGCCGACGCGGCCGCCGGCAGGAAGCCGAGCGACGCGGTCAGCGAGAGCACGACCGGGACGGCGAGAGCGAGCCGCCGTCTGGAACGCAGATGACTCATGGGGTCTCCACATCATCCGGAAAAGGGACCGGCCCGGAGACACAGATGGTGTCCGGGCAGGTACATGACGCAGTGGTGCAGGGCGAAGCTATCTCCCGGAGCCGCTGGCCAGCAATGATTTGCCACAAGTGACTTGGGAAAGTGCCCCGCGAGTTGAACCGGGCCCGATGGGGCCCCGTGTCGTTGGACAGGGAGCCCGAGCAGCATCGGGCCCCGCGAGAACCCCGAGGTTCCCAGCCGTCCTGTCCGTCGTACGAGGAGACTCCGTGGCCACCGACGCACCGCCCCCCTCGAAAGAGGAACACCGACTCCCCTCCACCGAGGAGTTCTCCGAGGTGCAGCAGAGCGCGGAGTTCGCCGAACTGCGCCGCTCCTTCCGCTCCTTCGCCTTCCCCCTGACGATCGCCTTCGTCGCCTGGTACCTGCTGTACGTGCTGCTGTCGAACTACGCGGGCGGCTTCATGGGCACCAAGCTGTTCGGCAACATCAACGTCGCGTTCGTCCTCGGCATCGCCCAGTTCGTCACCACGTTCCTCATCGCCTGGTGGTACTCGCGGCACGCCGCCGCGAAGCTCGACCCCAAGGCCGAGGCCATCAAGTCCCGGATGGAGGGCGGCGCATGAGCCCCGCACAGACCGTTCTCGCCGCCGAGCTGGCCGCCAACGAGGCGGGCGAGCACCGGCCGCTGATCATCACGCTGTTCTCCGTGTTCGTCGTCGCCACCCTCTTCATCACCGTCTGGGCGGGCCGGCAGACCAAGGACGCCGCCGACTTCTACGCGGGCGGCCGCCAGTTCAGCGCCTTCCAGAACGGACTCGCCGTCTCCGGCGACTACATGTCGGCCGCGTCCTTCCTCGGCATCGCCGGCGCCATCGCCCTCTTCGGCTACGACGGCTTCCTGTACTCCATCGGCTTCCTGGTCGCCTGGCTGGTGGCCCTGCTGCTGGTCGCCGAGCCGCTGCGCAACTCCGGCCGCTACACGATGGGCGACGTCCTCGCCTACCGGATGCGCCAGCGCCCCGTGCGCACCGCCGCCGGCACGTCCACGATCGTCGTGTCGATCTTCTACCTGCTGGCCCAGATGGCCGGCGCCGGCGTCCTCGTCTCACTGCTGCTCGGCATCACCTCCGACGCCGGCAAGGTCCTCATCGTCGCCCTCGTCGGCGTCCTGATGATCGTGTACGTCACCATCGGCGGCATGAAGGGCACCACCTGGGTCCAGATGGTCAAGGCCGTGCTGCTGATCGGCGGCACCCTCCTGATCACCTTCCTGGTGCTGCTGAAGTTCGACTTCAACATCTCCGACCTGCTCGGCAAGGCCGCCGAGAACAGCGGCAAGGGCGCCGCCTTCCTGGAGCCCGGCCTCCAGTACGGCGCGACCGGCACCTCCAAGCTGGACTTCATCTCCCTCGGCATCGCCCTGGTCCTCGGCACCGCGGGCCTGCCGCACATCCTGATCCGCTTCTACACCGTGCCCAACGCCAAGGCCGCCCGTAAGTCCGTGAACTGGGCGATCGGCATCATCGGCGCCTTCTACCTGATGACCATCGCGCTCGGCTTCGGCGCCGCCGCGCTCATCGGCCAGGACGAGATCATCGCGTCCAACCCGTCCGGCAACACGGCGGCACCCCTGCTCGCCCTGCACGTCGGCGGCGTCGACTCGGCCTGGGGCGCGATCCTGCTCGCCACGATCTCGGCGGTCGCCTTCGCCACCATCCTCGCCGTGGTCGCCGGCCTCACCCTCGCCTCGTCCTCGTCCTTCGCGCACGACATCTACGCCAACGTCATCCGCAAGGGCCAGGCCACCGAGAAGGAGGAGATGCGGGCCGCCCGCTGGGCGACCGTCTTCATCGGCGTCGTCTCCATCGCCCTCGGCGCCCTCGCCCGCGACCTGAACGTGGCCGGCCTGGTCGCCCTCGCCTTCGCGGTCGCCGCCTCCGCCAACCTGCCGACGATCCTCTACAGCCTGTTCTGGAAGCGGTTCACCACCCAGGGCGCCCTCTGGTCCATCTACGGCGGTCTGATCGTCGCCGTCGGCCTGGTGCTGTTCTCGCCCGTCGTCTCGGGCGACCCGAAGGCGATGTTCCCGGACGTCGACTTCGCCTGGTTCCCGCTCAAGAACCCGGGCCTCATCTCCATCCCGTTCGGCTTCCTCATGGGCTGGCTCGGCACGGTCCTGTCCAAGGAGGAGCCCGACAAGGGCAAGTACGCGGAGCTGGAGGTCAGGTCCCTGACCGGCACGGGCGCCCACTGACCCCGTCCCGGACCCGGCCCCGTCGTAGATCCCTACGACGGGGCCGCGCCGTACGTCGTAGGGATCGGGCCGCTGTCGTCGTCGGCCATGTCACGTAGGCTCGCAGGTGTCGGAGGAAAGAAGCCGCCGATCCGCGTCGAGGGAGGGGGCCCACGTGCTCATCGACACCTACGGCCGAGTGGCCACCGACCTGAGGGTCTCGCTGACCGACCGCTGCAACCTGCGTTGCACGTACTGCATGCCCGAGGAGGGGCTGCAGTGGCTGGCCAAGCCGGACCTGCTCACCGACGACGAGATCGTCCGCCTCATCGGCATCGCGGTCACCTCCCTCGGCATCGAGGAGGTCCGCTTCACCGGCGGCGAGCCGCTGCTGCGCCCCGGCCTGGTGGGCATCGTCGAGCGCGTCGCCGCGCTGGAACCGCGCCCCCAGATGTCCCTCACCACCAACGGTATCGGCCTCAAGCGCACCGCGACGGCCCTGAAGGCCGCGGGCCTGGACCGGGTCAACGTCTCCCTGGACACGCTGCGCCCGGACGTCTTCAAGACCCTCACCCGCAGGGACCGCCACAAGGACGTCCTGGAGGGCCTCGCGGCCGCCCGCGAGGCGGACCTGACCCCGGTGAAGGTGAACTCGGTCCTGATGCCCGGCCTCAACGACGACGAGGCCCCCGACCTGCTGGCCTGGGCCGTCGAGCACGACTACGAGCTGCGGTTCATCGAGCAGATGCCGCTGGACGCCCAGCACGGCTGGAAGCGCGAGGGCATGGTCACCGCCGGTGACATCCTGGCCGCGCTGCGCACCCGCTTCGAGCTGACCGCCGAGGGCTCGAAGGAGCGCGGCTCCGCCCCCGCCGAGCGCTGGCTCGTGGACGGCGGACCGCACCGCGTCGGCGTCATCGCCTCCGTCACCCGCCCGTTCTGCTCGGCCTGCGACCGCACCCGCCTGACCGCCGACGGCCAGGTGCGCACCTGCCTGTTCGCCACCGAGGAGACCGACCTGCGCGCCGCCCTGCGCTCCGGCGCCCCGGACGAGGAGATCGCCCGCATCTGGAGGCAGGCCATGTGGGGCAAGAAGGCGGGCGCGGGTCTGGACGACCCGTCGTTCGTCCAGCCCGACCGGCCGATGTCCGCGATCGGCGGCTGACGCCGGCGCGCGACGTCGTCCGGCGGGGCCGGGCCTCAGGTGTTCCCGGCCGCCCGCCAGTCCTCGAACCTGACGACGTCCTTCAGGAACCCGCGCACCCCGAGGAACTGGGACAGGTGCTCCCGGTGCTCCTCGCAGGCGAGCCAGGTCTTGCGGCGCTCCGGCGTGTGCACCTTCGGGTTGTTCCACGCCAGCACCCACACGGCGGCGTCGCGGCAGCCCTTGGCGGAGCAGATCGGGGTCGGTTCGTCACTCACGGGTTCGTCTCACAACTCACGGAAAAAGGCGACGCCGAGCAGCCACGGGGGGAGCTGCCCGGCGTCGGTCCGTCGCTCCGACGGGGGATGCGGAGCGCGTACGAAGTATGTCACGGGTCACCCGTCGCCCGGCAACGGAACTACACGATCGATCTGAGCTTTTCTTGAGCCTTGGCGTGGAATCGACACCCGCCCGGGCCCGTCCCGCCGCCGTGTCCGGCACGGCTCCGCGGTCACGACCTGCCGCGCGGCTCACCCGCCGCACCCTGCGCGGGATCCGGCGCGACGCCTTCCGCAACGGGTTCCGCCGCGTCGTCCTCGGCGCGCGGAGCAGTGATCATCGGGGGAGGCGGCACCGTCACGAAGGTCGACGGCAGCGACGGCGCGTTCTCCCGTCCCGCGTTCGCGATCACGACCGCGATGTAGGGCAGCACCGCCCCGAGCACCAGCGCCACGATCGCCACGTGCCGCTCCACGTTCCACAGGCAGGCGGCGAGGATGACCGAAACCGTGCGGATCGACATCGAGATGACATAGCGTCGCTGCCGCCCGCGCACGTCCTCCTGGAGCCCCGCACGCGCTCCGGTGATCCGGAACACCTCGGTCCCGTGTCCAGCGCCCAGCTTCCGCATCACGTTCCACCAACCGCCCGCATCGGTCTCTCCCCGCCCCGTTCCCGTCCGCGGCCGCTCGGGGACGACGGTCCCGGACGTCTCCACGTTACGCCGCGTCCACGCCCGCCACGAGACCGGGTCGCCCCTGGTCCGGGCGTCCGGCGCGCACTTCGGCGCGCAGACGGCGGCCCCGTTCGGCCGTACCCCGGATGCGCCGTTCGCGGTACGGCCGAAGACTGGCGGCAGTGCTCACGCGGAGCCGTACGAGGGAGGCAGCCATGGGCTGGTTGTGGGCGATCATCGTCGGATTCGTGCTCGGTCTGATCGCCAAGGCGATCATTCCGGGCAAGCAGCACAGCCCCCTGTGGCTGACCACCATCTTCGGCATGCTCGGCGCCATCGCCGGCAACGCGGTCGCCCGCGCGGCCGGCGTCGAGGCGACCAGCGGCATCGACTGGTGGCGGCACCTGTTCCAGCTCGTCGCGGCGATCATCATCGTCGCCGTCGGCGACGCGGCCTACATGGCGGTGCGCGGCAACAGGCGGCGCGAACGCGCCTGAGGGCCGGTACGGCGAAGGGGCGGCCCCCGGACACCGGGAACCGCCCCTCGTGCGTGCGCTCAGGCGCCCGTGACCTCCACCGCGGCCAGGTTCTTCTTGCCGCGGCGCAGCACCAGCCAGCGCCCGTGCAGCAGGTCCTCCCGGGCGGGGACCGCGTCCTCGCCGGCGACCTTGGCGTTGTTCACGTAGGCGCCGCCCTCCTTGACCGTGCGGCGCGCGGCGGACTTGCTGGCCACCAGGCCGACCTCGGCGAACAGGTCCACCACCGGGCCCAGCTCGGCCACCCGGACGTGGGGCACCTCGGACAGGGCCGCGGCCAGCGTCCTCTCGTCCAGCTCGGCCAGGTCGCCCTGGCCGAAGAGGGCCTTGGACGCGGCGATCACGGCGGCCGTCTGGCCGGCGCCGTGCACCAGCGTCGTCAGCTCCTCGGCGAGCGCGCGCTGAGCCGCGCGGGCCTGAGGACGCTCCTCGGTCTGCCGCTCCAGCTCCTCCAGCTCCGCACGGGACCTGAAGGACAGGATGCGCATGTAGCGCGAGATGTCCCGGTCGTCCACGTTCAGCCAGAACTGGTAGAACGCGTACGGCGTCGTCATCTCCGGGTCGAGCCAGACGGCGCCGCCCTCGGTCTTGCCGAACTTGGTGCCGTCCGCCTTGGTCATCAGCGGCGTCGCGTAGGCGTGGACGGTCGCGTCCGGCTCCAGCCGGTGCAGCAGGTCGAGGCCCGCCGTCAGGTTGCCCCACTGGTCGCTGCCGCCCTGCTGCATCGTGCAGCCGTAGCGCCGGTAGAGCTGGAGGAAGTCCATCGCCTGGAGGAGCTGGTAGCTGAACTCCGTGTAGCTGATGCCCTCGGAGGACTCCAGGCGCCGGGCGACGGAGTCCTTGGTCAGCATCTTGTTGACGCGGAAGTGCTTGCCGATGTCCCGCAGGAACTCGATCGCGGACAGGTTCGCCGTCCAGTCGAGGTTGTTGACCATCACGGCCGCGTTCTCGCCCTCGAAGGACAGGAACGGCTCGATCTGGCCGCGCAGCCGCTCCACCCAGCCCGCGACGGTCTCCGGCGAGTTCAGCGTGCGCTCCGCGGTCGGCCTCGGGTCGCCGATCTGGCCCGTGGCGCCGCCGACCAGTGCCAGCGGCCGGTGCCCGGCCTGCTGGAGCCGGCGCACGGTGAGCACCTGCACCAGGTGCCCGACGTGCAGGGACGGCGCGGTCGGGTCGAAACCGCAATAGAACGTGACGGGACCGTCCGCGAGCGCCTTGCGCAAGGCGTCCTCGTCGGTGGACTGGGCGAACAGCCCGCGCCACTGCAGCTCGTCGACGATGTCCGTCACGGTTCTCGTGTCTCCCACATGTTCATGATCTTCAGGCGGTCGGGTGACAGCCGACTACGAGGTTATACGCCCTGGCTGACAGAGCTCATGTGGAAATCGGGGACGCGCAGCGGGGGCATCGCGGCCCTGGTGAACCAGTCGCCCCACTCCCTGGGCAGCGTCTTCTCCGTGCGCCCGGCCTCCGTGGCCCGGCCCAGCAGGGAGACCGGCGACTCGTTGAACCGGAAGTTGTTCACCTCGCCGACGACCTCGCCGTCCTCCACCAGGTAGACGCCGTCGCGGGTCAGGCCGGTCAGCAGCAGCGTCGCCGGATCGACCTCGCGGATGTACCACAGGCAGGTAAGCAGCAGCCCCCGCCCGGTGCCGGCGACCATCTCCTCCAGGGAGCGGTCGCCGCCGCCCTCCAGGACGAGGTTGTCGGCCGCCGGGGCCACGGGCAGCCCGGTCAGCCCGGCGCTGTGCCGGGTGGTGGTCAGCCGGTTCAGCACGCCCTCGCGGATCCAGTCGGTCGCCGCCACCGGCAGCCCGTTGTCGAACACCGACTCGTCGCCGCCGGAGGAGTGCGCGATCACGAAGGGCGCGCTCTCCAGCCCCGGCTCGTGCGGGTCGCTGCGCAGCGTCAGCGGCAGCTCGCCGAGCCGGTCGCCGAGGCGCGTGCCGCCGCCCGGCTCGGAGAACACCGTGCGCCCCTCGACCGCGTCCCGCCCGGAGGCCGACCAGAGCTGGTAGATCAGCAGGTCGGCGACCGCGGTCGGCGGAAGCAGCGTCTCGTACCGGCCCGCCGGCAGCTCGACGCGCCGCTCGGCCCAGCCGAGCCGTACGGCCAGCTCGGCGTCGAGCGCCGCCGGGTCGACGTCCTTGAAGTCCCGCGTGGAGCGCCCCGCCCACGCCGAGCGGGCACGGTCGGGCGACTTGGCGTTCAGCTCCAGCGTCCCGGTGGGCTGGTCGTGCCGCAGCCGCAGCCCCGTGGACGTCCCCACGTACGTCGACGTCAGCTCGTGCCGGGCGAAGCCGTACAGCTCCCGGCCGCCCGCACGCGCGCGTGCGAACGCCTCCCCGAGGGCCGGCGCGAAGTCGGCGAACACGGCCGACGACGTCTCGGCGGGCGCTTCGGTGAAGTCGGGCGACGCCGGCACCCCGGTGACCAGCGGCTGCGCGTCCTCGGCGGGACCCGCGCCGCGCGCCGCGGCCTCGGCGGCGCGCACCAGGGGCTCCAGCTCGTCCGCGGTCACCGCCGAGCGCGAGACGACACCGGACGCGGTGCCCTCCTGCCCGTCCACGGTGGCGACGACGGTGAGCGTGCGCCCGCGCGTGACGCCGTTGGTGGTGAGCGCGTTGCCGGCCCAGCGCAGATTGGCGGTGGACTCCTCGTCGGCGATGACCACGCACCCGTCGGCCCGGGACAGTTCCAGCGCCCGCTCGACGATCTCGTGCGGCTTGTTCGTGCGCGCGCTCATCGGCCGGCCTCCTGCGTGGTGTTGAGGATGTTGACGCCCTTGAAGAGGGCGGAGGGACAGCCGTGGGAGACCGCCGCGACCTGCCCCGGCTGGGCCTTGCCGCAGTTGAACGCCCCGCCGAGGACGTACGTCTGCGGGCCGCCGACGGCCGCCATGGAACCCCAGAAGTCGGTGGTCGTCGCCTGGTAGGCCACGTCCCGCACCTGCCCGGCGAGTCGGCCGTTCTCGATCCGGAAGAACCGCTGCCCGGTGAACTGGAAGTTGTAGCGCTGCATGTCGATGGACCAGGACCGGTCCCCGACGACGTAGATGCCCCGGTCCACCCCGCCGATCAGGTCCTGTGTCGACAGCCCGCCGGGATCCGGCCGCAGCGACACGTTGGCCATGCGCTGCACGGGCACATGGGCGGGGGAGTCGGCGTAGGCGCAGCCGTTGGACCGCTCGAAGCCGGTGAGCTTCGCGATGCGCCGGTCGAGCTGGTAGCCGACCAGCGTGCCGTCCTTCACCAGGTCCCAGGACTGGCACTCGACGCCCTCGTCGTCGTACCCGATCGTGGCGAGCCCGTGCTCGGCGGTGCGGTCGCCGGTGACGTTCATCAGCTCCGAGCCGTAGCGCAACGTGCCGAGCTGGTCGAACGTGGCGAAGGAGGTGCCGGCGTAGGCGGCCTCGTAGCCGAGGGCGCGGTCCAGCTCGGTGGCGTGCCCGATGGACTCGTGGATGGTCAGCCACAGGTTGGACGGGTCGACGACCAGGTCGTACAGGCCCGGATCCACGCTCGGCGCGCGCATCTTCCCGGCCAGCAGCTCCGGGATCTCGGCCAGCTCGGCGTCCCAGTCCCAGCCGGTGCCGGTCAGGTACTCCCAGCCGCGTCCGACGGGCGGCGCGAGGGTGCGCATCGAGTCGAACTCGCCGCTGGAGTCGTCCACCGACACGGCCGTGAGCACCGGGTGCAGCCGGACCCGCTGCTGCGTGGTCACGGTGCCCGCGGTGTCGGCGTAGAACTTGTTCTCGTGCACGGTGAGCAGCGAGGCGTCCACGTGGTCGACCCCGTCGGCCGCGAGCAGCCGCGCGCTGAAGTCGGCGAGCAGGTCCGCCTTCTCACGGTCGGGCACGGTGAAGGGATCGATCTCGTACGACGACACCCACGTCCGGTCGGCGTGCACGGGCTCGCCGGCCAGCTCCACCCGCTCGTCGGACCCGGCGGCCTCGATCACCCGCGCGGACAGCTTCGCCATCGCCACCGCCTGCGAGGCGACCTTCGCGGCGGCGTCCATCGTCAGGTCCACACCGGACGCGAAGCCCCAGGTCCCGCCGTGCACCACGCGCACCGCGTACCCGAGGTCGGTGGTGTCCGACGATCCCGCGGGCCTCGCGTCCCGCAGCCGCAGGGAGGCGCTGCGCACCCGCTCCAGCCGGAAGTCGGCGTGCTCGGCGCCGAGCGCACGCGCGCGTGCGAGCGCGGCGTCGGCGAGGGCGCGTAGGGGGAGTGCCAGGAACGACTGATCGACTTCATGGGGCACGGGTGGAGATCCCTTCGGAGGCTTGCCTGGCGGCCATCGGAGGCAGTGAACCATGCCCACTGCCCGGGGCTCCTGGAAAGCGGGCCGGAGAGGGGGAACCCCCGGCCAGGGGAGGGGGGGCGGAGCAGTAGGGTGAATCAGTTGCGTAGGGCGACTGCTGTTACGCGACCAAGTGGGCGCAGATTATCGAGGGGGCCGACCGACCCATGGACGTCTTCGGTGTCCATCACGACCTCATCGCCGAGTACGAGGCGTTCACCAGCTCCCTCGTCGCCGTGCGGGACCCGGATATCGAGCGTCACCTCGCCGGCGAGCGCGAGCGCAAGACCCGCTGGCCTGACCCCAAGCTCGCGCTGAATCCCACCTTCCGCAGCGGCGGAACGGTCGCCTCACTGTGCGACGACGGTCTGCTGCACCCGATGTGTCGGGAGTACTTCCGGCACAAGAAGCATCCGAACGACCCCGGCAGCCGCACCCTCTCCCTCCACCGGCACCAGCGCGAGGCCATCGCCGTGGCCGACCGCGGAGACTCGTACGTGCTGACCACGGGGACCGGCTCGGGCAAGAGCCTGACCTACATCGTGCCGATCGTCGACAAGGTGCTGCGGCACCCGAATCCCGACGGGATCTCGGCGATCGTCGTCTATCCCATGAACGCGCTGGCCAACAGCCAGCTTCACGAGCTGGAGAAGTACCTCACGTGGGGCGTCCCCGAGGACCGCCGCAAGGTGACCTTCGCGCGATACACCGGCCAGGAGGACTCCGAGCAGAAACTCCAGGTCCTCCGAAACAAGCCGGACATCCTGCTCACCAACTACGTGATGCTGGAGTACCTCCTCACCCGCCCCGACGAACGGCGGGAGCTGATCGGCGCCGCTCGCGGCCTGCGCTTCCTCGCCCTCGACGAGCTGCACACCTACCGGGGCCGCCAGGGAGCCGACGTCGCCCTTCTCGTCCGCCGGCTGAGGGACGCCTGCGAGGCACCCGCCCTCCAGTGCATCGGCACCTCGGCCACGATGGCGACCGGCGTTACCTTCGCCGAGGCCCGGAAGGACATCGCCGACGTCGCCACCCGCCTGTTCGGCACGAAGATCGAACCGAAGCGCGTCATCGGCGAGACCCTGGAGCGTTCGACCGACCCGGGCCCCGACGCCGTACCCGGAGTCCACCCCCGCGAACCCCTCGCCGACGCCGTCCGCCGCGCCGCCGCCACACCCCACGCGCTTCCGTCCGGCTACGAGGCGCTGAGCCGGGACCCCCTCGCGGTCTGGGTCGAGGACACCGTGGGGCTGGCCGTCGAGGAGCCCAGCGGTCGGCTCGTCCGCCGCCCACCGCTGACGATCCCGCAGGCGTCCGCGCTGCTCGCCGACGCGAGCGGAGAGCCCGCCGACGTATGTCACCGGGCCATCGAAACCGTACTGCGTGTCGGTGCGAAGGCCGTGCACCCAGAGCTGGAAAAGCCCCTGTTCGCCTTCCGACTGCACCAATTCCTGTCCAAGGGCGACACCGTCTACGTCAGTTTCGAGCCACCCGGCCGCCGCCACCTCACCAGCCAGTACCAGACCCGGGTCCCCGACCACCGCGAGAAGCCGCTCGTCCCCCTGCACTTCTGCCGCGACTGCGGCAAGGAGTACCTGGTGGTCACCCGCCCCGCCGAGCACGAGGGCGCGGTGTTCGAGGCCCGGGAGGACCCGGACGCCCCGGCTGCCGACGGCGACGGTTTCCTCTACGTCAGCGACGACCGGCCCTGGCCCGACGCGCAGGACGAGGACGCCGTGTTCCGGCGCCTCCCGGCGAGCTGGGTCGAGACGGACGACGACGGCCGGTCGACGGTCCTGAAGGCCCGGTCCGGAGACCTTCCCGAGGAGGTGTGGGTCGGTCCGGACGGCCGGGCCACCGAGCCCGGCACGGGCCTGCGCGCCTGGTGGATCGCCGCTCCGTTCCGCTTCTGCCTGCACTGCCGCACCTCGTACGAGCAGCTGCGGCTCAAGGACCTCGCCAAGCTGGGCACCTTCTCCGCGGAAGGCCGCAGCTCCGCCGTCTCCCTGATCAGTTCCCGCGTCGTGCGCTCCCTGCGTGACCAGCCGGACCTGACGAAGAGGGCGCGCAAACTGCTCACCTTCGTCGACAATCGGCAGGACGCCAGCCTCCAGGCCGGCCACTTCAACGACTTCGCCCTGGTCAGCCAAGTACGTGGTGCCCTGTACCGGGCCCTGGAAACGGCGGGGGAGCAGGGTCTGACCCACGACCGGCTGCCCCAAGCGGTGTTCGACACCCTCGCCCTCCCGCTGGAGACGTACGCCAAGGCGCCGACCGCCAAGTTCCACCAGCGCGACCTCGCCCACTCGGCCCTGCGCGAGATCCTCGCCTACCGCGTCTACGCCGACCTGGAGCGCGGCTGGCGCGTCACAATGCCCAATCTCTCCCAGACCGGCCTGCTGCGTTTCGACTACACGTCCCTCACCGAGATCGCTGGCGACACCGAGAGCTGGGAGGGCTGCCACCCCCTTCTCACCGGTGACACGCCCGCCCACCGCGAGCAGCTGGCCCGTGATCTCCTCGACGAACTCCGGCGCTCCCTCGCGGTGGAGGTGGACTGCCTCACCCAGGAGGGCTTCGACCGGCTCGGCAGCATCAGCCAGGCGCATCTCGTGGCTCCCTGGGCCCTCTCCCCGCGCGAGCCACGCGTCCGTGCCCGCCTGGCCTACGCGGGCCCCGGCCGTACCGGTGCGGCGGCCGACACCGTGCATCTCAGCGGCCTCGGCGGCTACGGCCGCTACCTGCGCCGCGTCGGCCAGTTCGCCGCCGTCCCCGGCCAGGCGGGCAGGCGCATCCCGGTCGCCGACGCCGACGCGGTCATCCGCGACCTGATGCGGGTGCTGCGCGAGTGCGGACTGCTCGCCGTCGTCCAGGAGGAGCGTGACGGCTCCTACGGCCATCAACTGCGCGCCTCCGCCCTGCGCTGGTTCCCCGGCGAGGGCACGAGGCCCGAACCGGACCCGGTGCGCAAGGTGACCGACGTGGAGGCCGATGTCCGTGTCAACCCGTACTTCCGCGACCTCTACCGCGCCGGGACCGCCGGACTCACCGGCATAAGGGCGCACGAGCACACCGCGCAGGTAGACGCGACGACCCGCCGTGTCCGTGAGGACGCGTTCCGCGAAGGGGACCTGGAGATCCTCTACTGCTCGCCGACGATGGAGCTGGGCGTGGACATCGCCGAGCTGAACGCGGTCGGGATGCGCAACGTCCCCCCGACCCCGGCCAACTACGCCCAGCGCTCCGGACGCGCCGGCCGCGGTGGCCAGCCCGCCCTCGTCACCACCTACTGCTCGACCGGCTCCCCCCACGACCAGTACTACTTCCGCCGTCCGGGTCTCATGGTGTCCGGCAGCGTCACCCCGCCCCGGCTCGACCTGGCCAACGAGGAGCTGATCCGCTCCCACGTCCACGCGGTCTGGCTCGCCGAGACGGGCGTCCACCTCGGCAGTCGCCTCACCGACGTGCTCGACGCGGAGAACGCGGGGACCGGGGACGCCGAAGGCCGCTGGCCGCTGGACCTGCTGCCACGGGTACGCGCCGACCTGGACAGCGAGACCGCCCGGCTGCGCGCCATCGGCAGGGCCACCGAGGTCCTCGCCCCCCTCCACGACGAACTCTCGGGCTCCTCCTGGTGGCACGAGGGCTGGGTCGAGCGCACCGTCCGCCAGGCGCTCGGCAGCCTCGACGAGGCGTGCGAGCGCTGGCGCCGCCTCTACCGCACTGCGCGGAGCGAGGTGGAACAGCAGCACCGCCGGGCCAACGACCTCTCCCTCAGCCGCAGGGACCGCGACCTGGCCGCGGGGCGGCGGGCCGAGGCCGAGAACCAGCTGAAGCTGCTGCGCAACGAGGCCGACAGCGGGTCGTACACGGACTTCTACACCTACCGCTACTTCGCCTCCGAAGGCTTCCTGCCCGGCTACTCCTTCCCCCGCCTCCCCCTGGCCGCCTACGTGCCCGGCGAGCGGTCGGCCGGGATGTACGGGCAGCGCAACGGCGCCTACATCCAGCGCCCCCGCTTCATCGCGATCGGCGAGTTCGGCCCCGGCGCGCTGATCTACCACGAGGGCAACCGCTACACCATCGACCGCGTGACCGTTCCGATGGGCGACCGTCCCGGACAGGTGGCGACCAGCGACATAAGGCTCTGCGAGGCCTGCGGCTACTGGCACGACCGCGTCGACGGGGCTGACCGCTGCGAGAACTGCGCCGTCCCGCTCCACCGCACCCTGCCGAAACTGATGCAGCTCACGCAGGTGCACGCCGAGCCCCGCCGCCGCATCTCCTCCGACGAGGAGGAGCGCCTCAAGCGGGGGTTCGACCTGCGGACCGTGTACCGGTACGCGCCTGGTGGCGTGCACCGGGCACAGGTGCGCGGCGCGGACGGGGCGCCTCTCGCGGAGGTCTCCTACGGCGACTCGGCGAGCGTCCGCGTCCTCAACCTCGGCTACCGCAAGCGCGACGCCCAGGACCGCTCGGGGCAGGGCTTCTGGCTGGACCCCGTCAGCGGCAGGTGGCTCTCGGAGGGCAAGGCGGCTCGTCTCGCCCAGGAGGAGTCCGCGGAGGAGGAGTCGCTGGCGTCCTTCGACCGCGCGCAGCGCACCCTCCAGGTCATCCCCTACGCGCAGGACACCAAGAACATCGCCGTGGTGCGGCTGGCCGAGCCGGTCGACGACCTCACCGCCGTCTCCCTGCGCTACGCGCTGGAGCGCGGCATCGAGGCGCACTTCCAGCTGGAGGACTCCGAGCTGGAGAGCGAGGACCTGCCCGACGCCGAGCGGCACGGCCGGACCCTCTTCGTCGAGAGTGCCGAAGGCGGAGCTGGCGTGCTGCGCCGCCTGTACGACGACGAGAACGCCCTCGCCCTGGTGGCGAAGGAAGCCCTCCGGATCATCCACTACGACGAGGACGGCAAAGACCTCGACCGGGCCGACGGCGCTGCCGAGCGCTGTGAACTCGGCTGCTACGACTGCCTGCTGTCGTACTCCAACCAGGGCTTCCACCGCCGCATCGACCGGCACCGCGCCGCGCCGTGGCTGGTGGCACTGGCCCACTCCGTCACCAGGGACGAGTCACGCCCGGAGCGTCCGCGGCCTTCGACGGCACCCGCCCCGCGCCCGGAGCCGGCACCGGACACCCCCGTCGAGGCGTTCGTGCGCCTCCTCGCCGACGGCGGTCACCGGCTCCCCGACGCGACGGCCACCGACGTCGCGGACGCGGTCTTCCACCTCCCCGGCGCCGAGGTCGCCGTGTTCCTGGAGTACGACGGCGCACGCCGGCTCGGCGAGCAGGACGAGTACCGCATGATGGACGACGGCTGGCTGGTGATCAGGGCCGGAGCCGAACCCGATTGGAAGGACACCGTGCGCGCATACCCGGACGTCTTCGGCGTCGGCCGCGACCACAGGGGAGGCGACCGATGAGCGCCAGGTCCGACCGGGCGCCCGGCACCCTCGTACGCGCCCGGGACCGCGACTGGGTCGTCCTCCCGGGCAGCACCGAGGACCTGGTCCTCGCCCAGCCTTTGGACGGCGACCGGGAGTTCGTCGCCGCCCTCTTCCCGGACGAGGTCCGCGAACCGGGCTTCGGCCGCCCGCAGGCCCTGCCCGGCGAGGCCGGCGACTTCGCGTCCGCCTCCCTCCTGCGCACCGCCCTGCGCATCGCCTCCACGGCGGGCGCCGGCCCCTTCCGTTCCCTGAACGCGGTCGCCGTCGAACCCCGCCGCTACCAGCTGGTGCCGCTGATGATGGCGCTGCGTATGGACCCCGTACGCCTCCTGATCGGCGACGACGTCGGCATCGGAAAGACGGTCGAGTCCGCGCTGATCGCCAAGGAACTCATGGAGCAGGGCTCCGCCCGCAACATGACCGTCCTCTGCTCGCCCTCGCTCGCCGAACAGTGGCAGCGCGAACTGCGCGACAAGTTCGGCATGGAACCCGAGCTGGTCCTGCCCTCCACGGCCGCACGGCTGCAGAAGGCGATCGACGACCCCCACCGGTCGATCTTCGACCACTACCCGGTCACGGTCGTCTCCACCGACTTCATCAAGCAGGACGAGCGCCGTGACGCCTTCCGCCGCCACTGCCCCGACGTGCTGATCGTCGACGAGGCGCACACCTGCGTGGGCACCGGCGGCAACGAGCAGCAGAAACGGTACGAACTGCTGTCCGCGCTCGCCGACCGCACCGAGCGCGACCGCCACCTCATCCTCGTCACGGCCACCCCGCACAGCGGCGACCCGCAGGCGTTCGCGAAGCTCACCGGTCTGCTCGATCCGTCCCTGCGCACCCTGGACACCACCCGGTCCGCCGACCGTGACAAGCTGGCCCGCCACTTCGTGCAGCGACGCCGCCACGACATCAAGCGGTACCTCGACCAGGACACGCCCTTCCCCGAGGACCGGGACACCCAGGACGCCCTCTACCGGCTCGACGCCGACTACGCGCGCTTCGTCGCCGACATCCTCGCCCACACCCGCCAGCAGGTGCGCGGCCCCGGCGGCGAGCACCACCAGCGCATGTCCTGGTGGACGGCGCTCACCCTGCTGCGCTGCGTCCTGTCCTCGCCGGCCGCGGCCGCCGCGACCCTGCGCGCCCGCTCCCTGATCGCCGCCACCCGCACCCTGGCCGAGGCCGACAGACTGGGCCGGGCCGCCGCCTTCGAACTCGCCGACGACGAGACCGCCGAGGGCATGGACGTGGTGCCCGGCTCCCTCCCGCCCCTCCCGGACGAAGACGCCGCCACCCCGGAGACACCCCGTGAGGGACGCAAGGACGAGGCCGAGGCCCTCGCCGACTTCGCCCGCCGGGCGGACGCCCTCGCCGGCCCCGCGACGGACGCCAAGCTGCGCACCCTCGTCGACCGGGTCAAGCGGCAGCTGGTCGACGGCTACGACCCGATCGTCTTCTGCCACTACATCCCGACTGCCGAGTACGTGGCCCGGCACCTCAAGGAGGAACTGGGCCGCAGCGCCAGCGTGGAGGCGGTCACCGGCACCCTGCACCCCGACGCCCGGCAGGCCCGCGTCGACGAGCTGACCGCCCGGCGCGGCCGGCACGTCCTGGTCGCCACCGACTGCCTCTCCGAGGGCGTCAACCTCCAGGAGCACTTCGGCGCCGTCATCCACTACGACCTGTCCTGGAACCCCACCCGTCACCTCCAGCGAGCAGGCCGCGTCGACCGGTTCGGCCAGCCCCGCCGCCGCGTCCGCGAGATCACCGTCTACGACACCGACACAGGTATCGACGGACTCGTCCTGAAGGTCCTCATCCAGAAGCACAAGGACATCGCCGACCAGACCGGTGTGGCCGTGCTCGTCCCCGACCAGGGCCGGGGCGTTCTGGAGGCCCTCGCCAGCGCCCTGCTGCTGCGGGGTGAGCAGCCCGAGGGCCAGCTCACCCTCGACTTCGAGGACGACCCCGACTTCGGCCGGGCCCGCGAGGCCCTCCACAAGGAGTGGGAGTCGGCCGCCGAGCGCGAGTCGAAGGTCCTCACCAAGTTCGCCCACATCGGTCTGCGCCCCGAGGAGGTGGAGGCCGAACTGGACGCGCTGCGCCAGGCGCTGGGCGACCCCGGCGACATCGCCACCTTCACCCGTGAGTCCCTGGCCCAGCTGGGCGCCCAGCCGATCGGCGACGCCCGCGACCGGGGCTTCAAGGCCCCCGTGGACCCGCTGCCCACCGGCCTCAAACACGCCCTCGGCTTCTACGAGGACGCCGACCAGACCGCCGCGCCCGGTGGAGCGGCCAAGGCGAAGACCAAGGGCCGCGCCAAGGCGGCCGCCCGCGACCTCGTCTTCCGCGAGGACTTCCCCGTCGCACGCGGCGAGCACGCACTGTCCCGCACCGACCCCGCGGTGCGCGCCCTCGCCCGCTATCTCCTCGACGCGGCCGTCGACACCGGCCTGCCTCCCGAGGAACGCCCGGCCCGCCGCCTCGGCGTGATCCGCACCCGTGCCGTCGACCGCCGCACGGTCCTGCTGCTCGCCCGCTACCGCTTCCGCCTCACCCTGCCCGGCCGCACGGCGAGCGACGAACCGCGCGTCCTGGTCGCCGACGACGCCCAGGTCCTCGCCTGGCGCACCGGCGACGACGGCGGTCGCGTCTGGCTGTCCGACGAGGAGACCGCCGCCCTGCTCACCGCCACTCCCGATCTCAACACCCTGCCCGCCCTCCGCGACCAGCAGGCCGCCCGCGCCGCCGCGGAGCTCGACGACGACGAGGTCAATGATCACCTGAAGGCCCGCGGACAGCTCCTGGCGGACCGGCTCCGCGAGGCCCACCAGCGGGTCCGCGAGGCCGCCGGCCAGCGCGGCCGTGAACGCGGCGCCGCCGCCGTCCGCCGCATCGACGTCCAGCCGTCCGGCGACCCGGACCTGCTCGGCGTGTACGTGTACCTCAGCGCCCCGGCCGCCCAGCGGCCCGCCTCCGGAGGAGACCGGTGACCACCCTCGCCCCCGACCGCCTCCCCGCTTCCGCCGCCGTACGCGTCGAGGGCGGCCTGCTCTCCGCGGACCTCCTCACCAAGATCCGCGCCGGCGACCCCGAACTGCCCGGCAGCGCCCCCGCCGACTACGGGCTCGGCCGCGGCGTACGCATCGAGGACGCCGCGAGCCGCAAGTGGAACGCGCTGCGCGCCGCCTACACCTCGCTCCAGGAGGAGCTGAGGGAACTCGACGGCAAGGCCGACCCCACCAAGGCGACCCGCGTCTGGCTCCTCACCCTCCTGGAGGAACTCGGCTACGGCCGCCTCGCCCCCCGGCGCGGCGGCATCCAGCTGCCCGGACGCGACCCGTACCAGGTCAGCCACCAGTGGATGGACCACCTCCCCGTCCACCTCCTCGGCTGGACCACGCCCCTCGACCGCTGGTCGGCGGGCAGCGCCCGCGTCCCCCAGTCGATGATGCAGGAGCTGCTCAACGCCTCCCCGGAGTATCTGTGGGGCATCCTCTCCAACGGCAGGGTGCTGCGCCTGCTGCGCGACTCCACGGCCCTCGTCGGCTCCGCCTACGTCGAGTTCGACCTCGAAGCGATCTTCGGCGGCGGGGACTTCTCCGACTTCCTGCTGATGTACGCGCTGCTGCACGCCTCCCGCCTGGAACTGGTGCCCAAGCCCGAGAAGAAGCGCCGGGGTGCGGCGGCAGCGGTGGCGGAAGACGAGGAGGAGGGCGACGAGGAGGAGGGCGACGGCCTCGCCGTCCCCGACGAGCTTCCGCTGACCCCCGCGGACTGCCGCCTGGAGTGGTGGCGCGACTTCGCCGTCGAGACCGGCATCCGCTCCCGCAACCTCCTGCGCGACCAGGTCGCCAAGGCGCTGAACGTCCTCGGCACGGGCTTCCTCCAGAACAACCCCCACCTGGCCGAGGCGATCACGGCCGGAGGCCGCCGCGCCCTCGACGACTTTCACCACGAACTGCTCCGCCTCGCCTACCAGCTCATCTTCCTCTTCGTCGCCGAGGACCGCGACGCACTGCTCACCTACCCCGGCCGCAGGGCCACCAAGGCGGAGATCAAGGCGAACCAGGCGGCCCGCGAGCGCTACAACCTGTACTTCTCCACCGCCCGCCTGCGCCGGATCGCCTCCCGCAGGAAGGGCGACCACCACACCGACCTGTGGCAGGGCCTCGTCCGCGTCCTCAACGCCCTCGGCACCATCGGCGGGGAACCCGCGCTGGCGCTGCCCGAACTCGGCGGCCTCTACTACCTCCCCGAGCCCGACGAGATCGACCAGGAGGCCCAGTCCACCCGCCTCCCGGGCAGCCCGGAACCGCTGAGGGCCGCGAAGCTCCCCAACGAGCGCCTGCTGGAGGCCGTGCGCCTGCTCTCCCGCATCAAGGACAAGGCCCGCACCACCCGCGTCGACTACCGGCACCTGGGCGCCGAGGAACTGGGCAGCGTCTACGAGTCCCTGCTGGAGCTCGTCCCCGCCCGCGAGCCGGAGAACGAGCTGTTCGAGCTCAAGGACCTCGTCGCGGGCAACAAGCGCAAGCTGACGGGCTCCTACTACACCCCGTCCTCCCTCATCGAGAAGCTCCTCGACACCGCCCTCGACCCGGTCATAGAGCGGTACGCCGCCTCCGGCGTCCCGGACCACATCCTGAAGATCAACTTCGTCGACCCGTCCTGTGGCTCCGGCCACTTCCTCGTCGCGGGGGCCCGGCGCATCGCCCTGCGGTACGCGCGGATGCAGCACGGCGAGAGCCAGCCGGCCCCCGAGCTGGTCCGCGAGGCGATGGCCAAGGTCGTACGGCACTGCGTCCACGGCGTCGACATCAACCCGCTCGCCGCCGAACTGGCCAAGGTCTCGCTGTGGCTGGAGTCGCTGACCCCCGGTGAGCCCCTCGCCTACCTCGACGACCGGATCAAGACGGGCAACGCCCTGCTGGGGGCGACCCCGGCCGTCCTGGAGAAGGGCATCCCGGACGGCGCCTTCGAGAAGCTGGAGGGCGACGAACAGCGGGTCGTCACCGAGCTGCGTCAGCAGAACGACCGGGAGCGCAAGGGCGCGGAGCACCTCCCGTTCGCCGAGCGGGTCGTGCGGACGAGTACGGCGACGGTGCGGCTGGAGGCGGAGAAGGTCGCGAGGATCGGCGACCACAGCCTCGCCGAGGTACGTCAGCACGCCCGCGCTCACAAGGAGTTCGAGAAGCGGCCCGAACTGCGGCACCTGAAGCGGGTCGCGGACGTGTGGTGCGCGTCCTTCCTATGGCCCAAGCACAAGGGCGCCCCCGCGCCCGTCACGACGAACGTGCTGCGGGCCGTGGAGAAGGACGTGGACGACGGGCCGCTGGAGGACGAGGGCGCGGAGGCGATGCTGCGGGACATCGTCCGCCGCAACCAGTTCTTCCACTGGCACCTGGAGTTCCCGCGCGTCTTCCGGGTGGAGGAGTCCGAGGCCGACGACGTCAACCCGGAGACCGGCTGGCAGGGCGGCTTCGACGCGGTGCTGGGCAACCCGCCGTGGGAGCGGGTCAAGATCCAGAAGAAGGAGTGGTTCGCGGCGCGGGACGAGAAGATCGCCGCGGCGGCCACGGCCAACATCCGCGACCGCATGATCGAGGCGCTGGCGAACAGCGTGGACGAGGAGGGCCGCCCGAACGAGGGCGACCGCCGGCTGTACGTGGAGTACCAGTTCGACCAGCGGGAGTCCAAGGGCCAGGTCACCATGTACCGGAAGTCGGGGCTGTTCCCGAAGACCGGCTTCGGTGACGTGAACACGTATGCCGTCTTCGCGGAGAAGGCGCGGCAGCTGATCGGCCCGGAGGGGATGGCGGGGCTGGTCCTGCCGACGGGGATCGCCACGGACAAGACGACGGCGGCGTTCTTCTCGGATCTGGTGGAGACGCGGCAGATGGTGGCTGTGCTGGATATGGAGAACGAGGAGAAGCTGTTCCCGGCGGTCCACAACCAGTACCGGTTCAGTCTGTTCACGATGGCGGGCCGCGATCTCAGCAAGCATTACTCAGTCGTGCGACTTGCCTTCCGGGCACGGCGGCCGGATCAGCTGGATGCGCGGGAGTTCACGCTGGACGAGGAGGGGTTCAAGCGGATCAATCCGAATACGCGGACGGCTCCTGTGTGTGAGAGTCGTCATCATCTTCGGGTGCTGCGGGATCTCCATGATGGCGCGCGCGAGGTGCTCTGGACCCAAGCGCGGGATGGCCAGCGCGAACGCAATACGTGGCAACTGAAGCTACTGCGTATGTTTCATATGGCGGATGATTCTGGACGTTTTGAATCTGCGGAATACCTTGCACAGCAAGGGTGGGTTCAAGAAGCGAATGTCTTCAGTAAGGAGGAGCGGAGATTTCTGCCCCTCTACGAAGCGAAGTTCGTCCACCACTTCGATGCTCGCTTCAGCACGTACGAAAACGCCACGCAGGCTCAGATCAACAAGGGAACGCTCCCGAGGTTGGATGATGAGGCGCATCGCTCTCCTTCAACTCTCCCCCTGCCACGCCACTGGGTCGAAGAGGGGGAAGTAGAAGAGAAGCTTGCCGAGGACCGAAGCAGGGCCCGCCCCGCGTGGATCCATGGCTGGCTGATGGGCTGGAGAGATGTCGCGCCGGGAGCCAACCAGCGCACGATGATTCCCGCTGTACTGCCGAGAACGGCAGTTGGGCACACTATGCCCTTCATGTTGCCCCAGTCGGTGGCGCTTCCGGTTGATGGCCTGCTGGCAAACCTCTCATCCTTCGCCCTGGACTTTGCTGCTCGCCAGAAACTGCAGGGATCACACCTGACTTACACGTATCTGGAGCAGCTACCCGTCCTTGCACCTACCGTTTATGCTCTCTCAGCCCCTTGGACCCAAGAAGCTTCCCTCGCAGACTGGATTCGCCCCCGAGTCCTGGAACTCACCTACACCTCCTATGAGATGGCACCCTGGGCGAAGTACCTCGGCGACGACGGTGCGCCTTTCGTCTGGGATGAGAGGCGTCGTTTCCTTATGCGGGCAGAGTTGGATGCCGCGTACTTCCACCTATACGGAATCGCGCGAGCAGACGTGGATCTGGTCTTGGACAGCTTCCGGGCGTTCAAGAACAAGCAGCCCGCCGTCTTCCAGGACACGAAGGACGAGATCGTCCGCGTCTATGAGGCGATGGCCGAGGGCCGGCCCTTCACCCACCCCTCGCTCACCCCGCCCCCCGCTCAGAGCCCGCGCCACCCCCCGGGCACCAGCCCGCTGACCCGCGTCATTCCGGCTGGAGGTCCACCGAAGCGTCCGACCGCGCAGGCAACCAAGAAGAAGCGTCGGGGTAAGTCCGCCCCCGACCAACTGGGCGGAGGGCTGTTCGGCCTGGACGAGGTGGAGGGCGGCGACATACAGCTCGACATGCTCAACCTGTTCGGTGAGGACGAGCAGAAGTAGAAGACGCGGGCGCAGACCAGCGGGCGGGTACGGGAACCTTTCCCATACCCGCCCGCTGGCGTCACGTACTACGCGACCTTAGTCGTCCAGAGAGGCGTCGGCCGCGAGTGCTGCGAACGCCGCCCAGGCCTTCGGCGTGACGACGAGAGGACGGATGCTCTTGTCCTTGGAGTCGCGGATGTGGACGGCCTCGGGGCGAACGGCGACCTCGACGCAGTTGTCACCCTCGCCCCCGCTGTAGCTGCTCTTGAACCAGCGCAGCTGATCAGTGGTGCTCATAGTGCTCCTCGCATCTGTTCCAACAGGCTCACGGTAGCCCGGCAGTCCAGGGCCTGGGCACGCAGTTTGCCATAGCGCTGGAGGAGGACACTCAGGTCGTTCGGAGCAGTGAGTAAATTGCTTGATCGCTGCCCCTCGGTGTAGCCGATCCACTGGTGAGTTGGTGTCTCGGCAAGGTACATCTGCCCCTCGACGCCACAGTGCTCCTCTTGCCGAAGCGACATGACTTGGATCTCCACGTTGTGCCGTTGCCCAACGTGCAGAAGGTGGTCGATGACTTCGTGGGCGACGGTGGTTCCCCCAACGCACCGCTCCAGAATGCCTTGCTCGATGACGAAGCTAAAGGCGGTGTTCGGCCGCGATGTCAGGAGCTCCTGCCTCTCCAGCCTCGCGCATACCTGCCGCTCGATCTGCTCCTGCGAGAGCGGCGGAAGATTGCGCTCAAACACCGCCCGTGCGTACCCCTCGGGCTGCAACAACCCAGGAACCGCCCGGCACTCATACGCATACAAGGAGATTGCCTCCTCCTCGATCCCCGCCCACTGCCGGAACCACGACGCCAGCCCCGCCCTCCGCGTCAAGCTCTTCGCCGCCGCCGTGAGGACCTTGACCGCTACCGGCCCCAACACCTCCTCCGCCCGCCCCGGCAGGTCCGCCGGCGGGAACCGCTTCCCCTGCTCGATCTTGGCGACGTACGCGGCCGAGTACCGCACCCGCGACGCGAACTCTTCCTGCGTCAGGCCGGATTCCTCGCGCAGGGCCTTGAGGACCGCGCCGAAGGTTTTCAGACTGTCGGAGAGTTCCGCCTCCGTGCCGTTCGCGCCGCCGTGGTCCGCCCTCATCGCCGCGTGCCTCCCGTGTCCCCGCCTGAAATCCTGGCGAATCTTCCGCAGAGCCCGATGCAGCCCGCTTTCACGTCGCTCAACCCCGCCCGGCCCGCCCAGGGTCTCGGGGAGTGACCCACCCAGTCCAGAGTGTGCACCGATACAGCCGCGCCTGTATGGGTGTCGTCCCTGTTGGGGGCCGGGAGCGACCCGGAACGCTGACCGCATGCCAGCACCACGGGCCCAAGAGGCCGCAACCGTAAGTGTGTTCGCCCAGCGCTTCTCCGCCACCCGCCGCGGCGCACGCCTCGCCCGCAGGCTCGCCACCCACCGGCTCGACCTGTGGCACCTGCCCTACGGCAGCCCGGCGTCCGACACCGTCACCCTCGTCGTGGCCGAACTCGCCTCCAACGCGGCGCTCCACGGCCACGTCCCGGGACGCGACTTCGAGCTGCGGCTCACGTACGACCGGACCGCGGGCCTCGTCCGCGTCGAGGTGTCCGACACCCACACGGGGCAGCCGGAGATTCCCGAATCGGCGGGCCGGCCGCCCGCGGACACCGACGGCGGGAGAGGCCTGCTCCTGGTGGAAGCCGTCGCCGACCGCTGGGGCGTGAACGGAAGGACGGGGCCGGGCAAGACCGTGTGGGCCGAGTGCGCGGTCCACGTCCCGGGCGACCCGCGTCCGGTTCGGCTGTAGTTGACGATCATCTTCCGCAACGCACCGCTACGCGTGCTGAGTTGTGACTTCGGTCAATGTCAGTAGGGCCGGGTAGGGTTGTCGGCCTGCCCGAGTTGACGGTCAGCTCTGCGACGGGTGAAAGCTTGTGGAGGCGTACGTGGTCGGACGCGAGATTGCTGCGGCGGACCATCCGAGCAAGGAGGTCAGGGCGGTCCTCAAGCGGCTCGTCGCCGATGGGTGGACGCTCGCGTCGGAGGCTCACTGGGGCACGCTGTACTGCCCGTGCTCCGACAGTCACTGCACGGTGATCCGCGTGGGCGGCACTCCGAAGAACCCCGGTCAGGAGGCCCGTCGAATAGCCCGCAGGGCGAAGTTGTGCCCCCTGCCTCCGGACGACCCGCGTGCAGCCCTCCGCGGCGGCGTTGGCAATTGACAACACTGTCGGGCTCCGCGAAGCTTGGGACCGTGACGGATCCATGTCCGTGATGGATCCCCTTTCAGTGAGAGGCCGCGGATACCGGAACCAGGAAGAGCGAGTCGGCATACGCATGGGGGACTGGGGCGTCATGGAGTATGAGTTTCACTTCGTCGTGGACGGGATCGACGTGGACGACGACAAGGCCGTCGAGATCGTCCACGACACCTTCGACGGGGTCCTGACCCGTCACCGAGGCAGGCACTTCCTTGACGTCTCCGAGAGCGGGGTCAACGCGATCGACGCGGCCCACCGCATCGTCGTACGGCTGCGCAAATCCCTGCCCACCCTGAGGCTGCTGCGTACCGACCCCGACCTCGTCGGCGTCTCCGACATCGCCGAGCGTGTCGACCGTTCCCGGCAGAACGTCCAGCAGTGGGTGAGCGGCGAGCGGCGGCAGGACAAGCTGCCCTTCCCGGACCCCGAGGGGATCACCGGACGCTCGCCGGTGTGGCGCTGGGGAGACGTCAACGCCTGGCTCGCCCAGTTCGGCGAAGGTGACGACGTCCACCCACCCACCCGCGAAGAGGCCCTGACCATCGACTTCCTGCTGCCCAAGTGGCAGCGCACCCTGGACGACGGCCTTCCCCTGGTGCACTTCGCCGCCGCCGAGACCGGGGACGGCCGGGACGAGGAGCGGGAGACCGTCCAGCGGCTGCTGGAGGGCACGCTGGCGCTACCCGGTGTCCTGGAGCGCGTCGCGGCGATTCCCGTGCCCAGGACGGAGCAGCAGCGACTCACCGTCGTGTGCGCGGTCCTCACCGACCGGCTGAGCAGCGTGGTCTCCCGCATCGGTCACGACGAGGTCTGGGCGGTCCTTGCCTTCCAGGGCGCGGAGAGCGAGCTGCGTCTCCAGCCCGTCGGCACGGCACAGGCCCCGGGCGCGGTCCCGGTCTCCCGCCTCGGTCTCGGGCGTGACGCCACGGTCGGTGACCTCCTGCTCGTCCAGACGAACGGCCCCGACGACAGCCCGGTCACCCCGATCACCCCGGTCGGCCTGGACTGAGCCCGGCCGCGGCCGTCACCCCCTGCACCCCGCGAAGAAGGGACGCCGTGCCCAGCATCACGACAGTCGTCGCCCGATCCCTGCACAGCGCTGCCGTCATCCTGCGGGAGGAAGCCCTCCAGGACGGCCTGGTCTACGGAGAGCTGTGGGGCCGGGTGCTGGCGAGGAATCCCGGTCTGGAGGCGGACTGGGCACAGGCGCTGCATGAGTCCCCCAGGGAGAACAACACGCCCTTCAAGGACTACGTGAACCGCTCGGCGAGCAATCTCGTCAGGGCCGGATGGCTGTACCGGGGCGGACGCTGCTGGCAGCTCACCGGGATCGGCGCCGACGCGCTCGATCGCACCCCTGACGCCGTCGACTTCTACCTGGAGGCGTGCCGGCGTTACCGGCAGTGGGAGCGACAGCAGCACCTCGTCTCCGTCGCGGTGACCGCGCTGGAACAGCTACCCGACGAGGGACACTGGGTCGAGCTCGACGAGGTGGCCGAGGTGTTCGGGCCCGAACCCGGGGTCCTCGGGCAGGTACTGCGCGGCATGCGTCCGCGAGGCTGGTATCTGGCACTCGGCGAAGACGGGCAGGCGGGAGCGGGGTTGCCGCTGCTGCCCCACGAGCGCGATCAGTGGCGCTCCTTCCTCGACGAGGAAGGCGTCTTGGATGTCGGCCGCAGCAGCCTGGACACTGTCCGTGCCTTACCCCACCGGCGACTGCCCGTCTGGGAGGCGCTGGCAGCCGCCAAGCAGTCACTCGAAGAGACGGCGGCCGACGAGGAGACTCCGCGCCAGCTCTGGATCATCCGGGGCGTGGACGGCACCACCGGCGTGCCCCTCGTCCGGGGACCATGGCGCGACGAATCGAAGGTCACCCTCGACACGGGCTTCCTACCCCCGACCGCGGCGGCCCGGGACCTGGACAGTGTCCGCAGGGCCGTGGAAACCGCCCTCCCCGCCACCGCACCGGCCCGTCGAGAAGCCGTCGCCCGGGAACTCGACGCCTTCCTCAACCGCATGCGCAAGGGCGACATTGTGCTGTCCACCGACGGCTTCGAGACGTATGTGGGAGTGGTTGACGGCCCGGCCGCCCACAGCGCGGAACGGCTGGAGCGCCCCGTCGACTGGCGCAACCTGAACAAGCCCCTGGACTTCCTCAAGGACCTGCCCTCCGGACTGTCCAGTGTGGTCCAGGACGCGGACTCCCAGGTCCTGGAGGCCACCGAGTACGCCGAGACCGTTCTCGCCCTGATCGGCGACATGCCGCGCACCGCTCCGCTGCCCACGGGCCCGGCCGTCCTGCCCGACGCCACCGCCGAGCTGGCCGAGGCGCTCCACATGCCCGACACGACGTGGCTCCAGGACTGCGTCGAACTCCTCCGCGCCACCCCGCAGCTGATTTTCCACGGGCCGCCCGGCACCGGGAAGACGTACACGGCGCTCGCCCTCGCCCGCCACCTGGCCGGCGCCTCCAGTGCCACGAACGTACGCCTCGTCCAGTTCCACCCCGCCTACTCCTACGAGGACTTCTTCGAGGGCATCCGCCCGCGCCTGGGCGCCGGCCAGGACGGCGACACGGGCGGCGGGCTCGCCTACGACCTCGTCCGGGGCCCGCTGCGCAAGCTCGCCGACGAGGCGGAGCGGCGCCCGGCCGAGGTGTTCGTCTTGGTCGTCGACGAGATAAACCGAGGCCACCTCGCGAAGATCTTCGGCGAGCTGTATTTCCTCCTGGAGTACCGCAACGAGCGCGTCCACCTGCTGTACGGCTCCGACGACGGCCGGGGTTTCCGCCTCCCGCCCAACCTCTACATCCTCGGCACCATGAACACCGTCGACCGCTCGGTGGCGTACATGGACGCGGCCATGCGCCGCCGCTTCTCCTTCATGGAACTGCACCCCGACACCCCGCCGGTCGCCGGACTGCTGGACTCCTGGCTGCGCAGGCGGGCGGAGGAACGGGACGAGGACCCGGACGCGTACGACGACTCCCATGCCCGCCTCCTCGACGAGATCAACCGCCTCCTCGCCGACGGCAGCCCCGGGGACCGCTCCTTTCGCGTCGGCCCCTCGTACTTCATGCAGGACCTCGCGCACACGGGTGACGGCGCCCTCGAACGGCTGTGGAAGACCCAGATCATCCCGCTCCTCACCGAGCACCATTGGGGCGACGGCACCGACGTGGAGTTCACCTACGGGCTGGACACGCTGCGGGAGCGGCTCGGCATCTTGCCGCCCTCAAGTGGGACCTCCGGCTCCGAGGACTCGTGAGCCCCCGCCCCACCGGGCCGCGGGACTGCCGTGACACCGCCGCGCGCATCCGGCTCGCGGAGGGCGGTGGCTGGACCACCTGGGACCTCACCCCCGCCCAGGTCGCGACGCTCGCCACCCACGACGCCCTCGTCCACCTGCACCCCGAGACCGCCACGCGCTGGCGCGTGAAGGCCAGAGACCGTGTGGGTTCCGTCCGCCTCGGCAGGGGCGACGGCGCCCTTCAGCTGACGATCACCCCCAAGGTCCCGGTCGACCGCCTCCTCCACCTCGTCTCCTACGCCCCCGAACGCGTCGACTTCGATCCGCGCCCGGTTACCGCCGACGCCCGCCCGGACCTCCTCCCCGCCCTCGCGCACGCCTTCGTCTCCGCCGCCGAACGCGCCCTGCTGCACGGCGTCCTCCACGACTACCGGGAGACGTACGACACGCTGCCCGTCGTCCGGGGCCGCATCCGCCACGCCGACCAGCTCCGCCGCAGACCGGGCGTCCCCGCACCCCTGGAGGTCGTCTACGACGACCACACCCCCGACATACCGGAGAACCGTCTCCTCCTGGCTGCCGCCCGCCGTCTGCTGCGCGTGCCCGGCCTCGACCCGGCGCCGCGCTCCGCCCTCCAGCGTCTCACCGCCCGGCTCGACGGAGTCAGGCTCCTGCCCGCCGGCACCCCGGCGCCCCACTGGACCCCCGACCGGCGCAACGCCCGCTACGCCCACGCCCTCGTCCTCGCCGAACTCGTCCTGCGCGGCGCCTCCTACGAACTCGGCGATGGCCGTGAGATCGCCGTCGACGGGATGCTCGTGACCATGTGGCGCCTCTTCGAGGCTTATCTGGCCCGTGCCGTCGGCGAGGCCCTGCGTCTGCGCATCGGGGGCAGACCCGAGGCGCAGGACCGGAACTTCTCCCTGGACATCGCGGGCCGACATGTCCTCAAGCCCGACTTGGTGCACTACCTGCCGTCGCCGCGCGACGGGGCGATGCGCCAGGCCGTCGTCCTCGACGCCAAGTTCAAGACCAAGCCCCAGCGGGACGACCTCTACCAGATGACCGCCTACTGCGTACGCCTCGGCCTCACCGAGGGGCATCTCGTCTACGCCTCAGGCAAGGCCGGAGTCGTGGAGGTGCCGGTGGGGGAGGGGCGGCTGAGAATCTGGCGACACATCGTCGACCTCTCACGTCCTTGGCGGAAACTGGCCGCGGACATCGCAGAGCTTGCCGAGTCGGTCGACACCGCGCGCAGTAGCGGCTCAGGCACTCCGCATACGGACTGACGCGAGACTGGACTGTAGGAACCCGACAGGAGGCTGCGGACGCCACTGTGGGTGCCCGATTCCCCGTGGACGGGTGCGGACCGATAGGTTTTCGAGGAAGCCGCCTGTCATCGCCGCCCGTCCCACGGGTGTGCGGGCGGAGAACAGACCGCAATGGAAAGGGTGATCCGTTGAGCCGCTCGGTTCTCGTCACCGGAGGCAACCGGGGCATCGGCCTCGCCATCGCCCGCGCTTTCGCCGACGCCGGCGACAAGGTCGCGATCACGTACCGCTCGGGTGAGCCGCCCGCCGGCTTCCTCGCCGTCAAGTGCGACATCACCGACAGCGAGCAGGTGGAGCAGGCCTACAAGGAGATCGAGGAAGCGCACGGTCCCGTCGAGGTCCTGGTCGCCAACGCCGGCGTCACCAAGGACCAGCTCCTGATGCGCATGTCCGAGGAGGACTTCACCTCCGTCGTCGACACCAACCTCACCGGCACCTTCCGCGTCGTCAAGCGCGCCAACCGCGGCATGCTGCGGGCCAAGAAGGGCCGCGTCGTGCTCATCTCGTCGGTGGTCGGGCTGCTCGGCTCCGCGGGGCAGGCGAACTACGCGGCGTCCAAGGCCGCGCTGGTCGGCTTCGCGCGCTCCCTCGCCCGTGAGCTGGGCTCGCGCAACATCACCTTCAACGTCGTCGCGCCCGGCTTCGTCGACACCGACATGACCAAGGTGCTCACCGACGAGCAGCGGGCCGGCATCGTGTCGCAGGTGCCGCTCGGCCGGTACGCGCAGCCCGAGGAGATCGCCGCGACCGTGCGGTTCCTCGCCTCGGACGACGCCTCGTACATCACTGGAGCCGTCATCCCCGTTGACGGCGGACTGGGAATGGGTCACTGAACACCATGAGCGGAATCCTCGAGGGCAAGCGCGTCCTGATCACCGGTGTGCTGATGGAGTCCTCCATCGCCTTCCACGCCGCCAAGCTGGCCCAGGAGCAGGGCGCCGAGATCATCCTGACCGCGTTCCCGCGGCCCACGCTGACCGAGCGCATCGCCAGGAAGCTGCCGAAGCCCACCAAGGTCATCGAACTCGACGTCACCAACGACGAGCACCTGAACCGTCTGGCCGACATCGTCGGCGAGGAGCTGGGCGGCCTCGACGGCGTCGTGCACTCCATCGGCTTCGCGCCGCAGGACGCGCTCGGCGGCAACTTCCTCAACACACCGTTCGAGTCCGTCGCCACGGCCATGCACGTCTCGGCGTACTCCCTGAAGTCGCTGACCATGGCCTGCCTGCCGCTGATGCAGAACGGCGGCTCCGTCGTCGGCCTCACCTTCGACGCGCAGTACGCCTGGCCGCAGTACGACTGGATGGGCCCGGCCAAGGCCGCCCTGGAGGCCACCAGCCGCTACATGGCGCGTGACCTGGGCAAGCAGAACATCCGCTGCAACCTGGTCTCCGCGGGCCCCATCGGCTCCATGGCCGCCAAGTCCATCCCGGGCTTCGGCGAGCTGGCCTCCGTGTGGGACAGCCGCGCACCGCTGGAGTGGGACCTGAAGGACCCCGAGCCGGCCGGCCGCGGCATCGTCGCGCTGCTGAGCGACTGGTTCCCGAAGACCACGGGCGAGATCATCCACGTCGACGGCGGTCTGCACGCCATCGGCGCCTGACCCGACGCCCCGCCGGGGCCCGCGTCCCACCGGGCGCGGGCCCTTCGCATGTCACCCGTTCGGCTCAGCCGGCCGGGCGGCCGCCGGGCACGCGGCGCACGCTGAAGCACGAGTCACCACGCGCTTTCCCTCCCCAGCACGGCCGAGGAGGTAGTCCGGTGCGCCTGCTCCACCGACTGGCCCCGGGGGTCCTCGCCCTCGTCGGCGTGATCTTCCTGCCGCACGAAGCCGCGTCCCACGGGCGCCCGCCCGCCGGGGACACCGAGCCGGCGCGGCCGTTCGGCGCGGAGTGCCTGGTCCGCGTCGACGGCTCCACCGTGACCGCCCACTGCCACAACCCGTACCCGGATCCCGACAGCGTGCGCCTGCACGTCGAGTGCGTCCGGTGGTGGGACCTCGACAGCGACGGCCCGCCCGCCGAGGCCGGGCCCGCGCAGACCGTGCGCCTGGACGGACGGTGCTGGAAGGAGGTGGGCGCGGCCTGGGTCAGTCACCAGCGGGTGGATTGAGGCCGGCGTCGGGCGCGCCGGTGCGTCCGGGACGGCACAGGAACGGATAGCCCGCCGCCTCCTGGCCGGCCGTCGCCGCGTCTCCCGCGCGGATCGCGTCGACCAGCCGCGTGTGGTCCATGTGCGTCTCGGGGGTCAGCTCGCTGCCCACGTCCTCGCGCAGCCAGTCCAGCATCACCTCGCCCAGATCCGCGTACATCGCGGTCATCACGTCGTTGTGCGAGGCCGCCACGACGGCCAGGTGGAAGGTCGCGTCCGCCGTCACGAACGTCTCCGTGTCGCCCGACTCCCACGCCTCCTCCCGGCGCACCAGCAGTGCGTCGAGCTGCTTGAGGTCCTTCTCCGTGCGCCGGCCGGCCGCGAGCCGCGCGGCGGCCGACTCCAGCGTGGAGCGCAGCTCGGCGATGTGCCGGGGGTCGGCGTCGGCGAAGCGGCGCTGCATCACGCCCGCCAGCTCGCTGGTCGCCACGACATACGTGCCGGATCCCTGGCGGATGTCCAGCAGCCCGTTGTGCGCCAGGGCGCGGACCGCCTCACGGACCGTGTTCCGCGCCACGCCGAGCTGCTCGACCAGCTCCGGCTCGGTCGGGATACGGGAGCCGACCGGCCACTCGCCCGAGGCGATCTGCTGCCGCAACGCCGTGATGACCTGCTCGGACAGTGCCGAACGACGGGGATGGCTCAGGGGCATGGCTCACCTTCGCACACGGAGCCCACGGCGGACACCGCGGGTGGACAACCAATCATCCCATGATTCTATGATGGCTCCCATGGCTAGTGAGGAAACCCGGACGCTGAACACCACCACCGTCGGCGGGGCACGCGACGCCCGGGGGCCCGGGGCACCTGGAGGGCCCGGCACGCGTGCGTGGACGCCGTGGACGACACGCCTGCTCGTCCTCGGCATCGTCCTGGCCGCGCTCAACCTCCGCCCGGCCATCACCAGCCTCGGCGCGCTCCTGGAGGAGGTCCGCGACGGGCTCGGCATGAGCGGCAGCGTGGCCGGACTGCTCACCTCCGTCCCGCCGCTGTGCTTCGCCGTCTTCGGTGTCACCGCCCCCCGCCTCGCCCGCCGCTTCGGACCCGGCGCGGTGGTGTGCGCGGGCATGGCCGCCATCGCCGCCGGCCTGGTCGTACGCCCCTTCGCCGGCAACACGGCCGGCTTCCTGGCCGCCAGTGCCCTCGCGCTCATGGGCATCGCGGTCAGCAACGTCCTGATGCCGGTCATCGTCAAGCGCTACTTCCCCGACCGGGTCGGCAGCATGACCGGCCTGTACTCGATGGCCCTCGCCTTCGGCACCTCGACCGCCGCCGCCGCGACCGTGCCGCTCACCAACGCGCTGGGCGGCGACTGGCAGCCCGGCCTCGCCGTGTGGGCCGTGGTGGCGGCGGCGGCCGTCCTGCCGTGGCTCCCGTTCGTACGGGACCGCAAGGCCCCCTCCGCCCAGGAGACCCCCGCCGAGCCGGCCGCCGCCGAGGCGTCCTCGGCCGAGGCGGACGCGCCGGCCGGGCAGCCCGCCCTGCGGATCACCCGCAGCCGTACGGCCTGGGCGCTCGCCGTCTTCTTCGGCCTCCAGGCCACCGCCGCCTACATCACAATGGGCTGGGCCGCGCAGATCTTCCGGGACGCGGGCGTCTCCGCCGGCACCGCCGGACTGCTGCTCGCCGTCATCATGGTCATGGGCGTGCCGCTGGCCTTCGTCATCCCGCGCGTGGCCACGCGTCTGCCCCAGCAGGGCCCGATCGTGCTGGTCCTCGGCGTGTGCGGGCTCGTCGGATACGCCGGGCTGTACCTCGCCCCGGCCGCCGGCGCCTGGGCCTGGGCGCTGCTGCTCGGCATCTCCAACTGCGCCTTCCCGCTCGCCCTGACCATGGTCGGCATGCGGGCCAGGACGGGCGCGGGCGTCGCCCAGCTCTCGGCCTTCGCGCAGAGCACCGGCTACCTGATCTCCATTCCGGGCCCGCTCCTGGTCGGCGTCCTCTACCAGCACAGCGGCGGCTGGGGCCTGCCGATCGCGCTGATGGCCGCCCTGATGGTGCCGCAGATGGTCGTGGGCGTGCTGGCGGGACGCAACCGCACCGTCGAGGAAGAGGCGGCCCGCTGACCCCGGCGCGTGGGCGGGATGCGAGACTGGCCGCATGCCAGTCCTGGACCCGAACCCTCAGCACGGCCAGAAGAAGATGCTGCTCGTCTTCGGCGGCTTCCTCGCCATCTTCGTGATCATCGGCATCATCGCCACGATCGCCTCACCGTGACCGGCCGGGGGTGGGGTTAACCCCCCGTCCCCTAGGGGGCGGGGCTCAGGGTCGAGTGGGTGGACCTCCGGATGGGCCGGGGCCCCTGGATTCCGTAGCGTCGAGACGTGACCGCGACAGGCGGATCGCGGAGCACGGACCAGGGACACTCGAAGACCAGCGGAGGCACTCATGTCGGCCCCAATCTGCACCCGGCCCCACGCGGCGGCCCGGGGCCGCGCCGAGACCCGGCTGCCCTGGTGGGCGCTGGCCCTGCCCGTGACGGCCTTCGTCGCGCTCTTCCTGCTGCTGCTCAACCCGTCGGACGCCCACGCGGCCGCCGGTGAACCGGCGATCGCCCAGCTCCTGGAGCGCGTCCAGCACCTGATCACCCGCTGAGCCCCGGGCCCGCCCGGGGGCTCGTCGCGGCCGTGTGTCCCGCGGCCGACCCGCGTCTCAACTCCCTGCGCCCCGTGGCCTGTTTCATGCGAAGCTGGATGCCATGAGCGTCGCAGAACCCCGCAGGATCATCCTCTTCCGGCATGCGAAAGCCGACTGGCCACAGGTGTCCGACCACGAGCGGCCGCTCGCCGAGCGGGGCCGCATGGATGCCGCAGAGGCCGGACGCCGGCTCGCCGACACCGGCATCCCCGTTGACCAAGCCCTGTGCTCCACGGCCCTGCGTACCCGCGAGACCTGGAAACTCGCCGTCGCCGAGTTCCCGCAGCGGCCGAAAACCGTCTACGAGGAGAGGATCTACGAGGCGTCGCCCGGCGAGCTGATCGCCCTGCTCAACGAGACCCCCGACGACCTGCGGAACGTCCTGGTGGTCGGCCACAACCCCGGCATGGAGGCCCTCACCGAGATCCTGGCCGGCTCGGCCGAGGACGAGGTCCGCAAGCGCATGAGCCGCCGCGGTTTCCCGACCGCCGCCTTCGCCGTCCTGCACTTCACCGGCTCCTGGAAGACCGTGGAGCCCGGAGTGGCGTCGCTCGTCGACTACTGGGCGCCCACCGACTGATCCGTCCCGACGTGACCAACGGCGGCGGGGCCCGGCACCCCCTGAGGGTCCGGGCCCCTGTCGCGCCGGTCCCGGGGGCGGGCCCGGCGGCGCGGGGGGTTCAGTGCCGCTGGGGGCCCTCGGCGGGGACGTCCTCCAGGATGTCCGCCGCCTCGACCTCCTCGCGGGTGATCCCCAGCAGATACAGGACCGTGTCCAGGAACGGAACGTTCACCGCGGTGTGCGCCGCCTCGCGCACCACCGGCTTGGCGTTGAAGGCGACCCCGAGGCCGGCCGCGTTCAGCATGTCCAGGTCGTTGGCGCCGTCCCCGATCGCCACGGTCTGCGACAGGGGCACGCCCGCCTCGGCGGCGAACCGGCGCAGCAGCCGCGCCTTGCCCGCCCGGTCCACGATCTCCCCGGTGACCCGGCCGGTCAGCCGGCCGTCGACGATCTCCAGCGTGTTGGCCTGGGCGAAGTCCAGCCCCAGCCGCTCCTTCAGATCGTCGGTGACCTGGGTGAAGCCGCCGGAGACGACCCCCACCTGGTAGCCGAGCCGCTTCAGCGTACGGATCAGGGTGCGGGCGCCCGGCGTCAGCCGCACCTCGCTGCGCACCTTGTCCACCACCGAGGCGTCCAGCCCCTCCAGCAGTGCCACGCGCGCGTGCAGCGACTGCTCGAAGTCCAGCTCCCCGCGCATCGCGGCCGCCGTCACCTCGGCGACCTTGTCCTCGCAGCCCGCGTGCGCGGCGAACAGCTCGATGACCTCGTCCTGGATGAGCGTGGAGTCCACGTCCATGACGACCAGGCGCTGCGCCCTGCGGTGCAGGCCGGCCGAGACGACGGCCACGTCCACCCCGAGCGCCGCCGCCTCGGTGGCCAGCGCGGTGCGCAGCGGCCCGGTCTCGACGCCGGACACCGCGAACTCGACGGCGGTCACGGGGTACTTGGCGAGCCGGAAGATGCGGTCGATGTTGCTGCCGGTGCCCGTGATCCGGGCGGCTATGGCGGCCGTCGCCTCGGCGGTGAGGGGGTGGCCGAGGACGGTGACCAGGGAGCGGCCGAGGCCGCGCGGGCGGTTGTCGCCGATGCCGGAGATGATCTCGGCCTGCAGCTTCATCGACTCCGCCCAGCCATGGACGGTCGCCCGCAGATCGCCCTCCAGGCCCTGGGGCGGCTCGGTCACGAGCGCGCACAGCACGATCCGGCCACGGGTGACGACCTGCTCGATGTCGACCACGTCGACGGAGTAGGCGGCGAGGGTGTCGAACAGGCCCGCCGTGATGCCCGGCCGGTCCTTGCCGAAGATCTTGACGAGAAGAGTGGGAACGTCAGAGGTCTGCGTAGCGCTCATGGTGTTCTTACCGTATCCGGCACCCGGTGCCTTCCGCCCGCGAGGTCCGACTGACGGACACGGGTGCCGGCGGCGCTCGGGCGTGGTGGGGCGGTGCAAGGGTGCCGGTGAGCGGGGTGGGCGCCGCCTCCCGACGGTGCCCGGTAGCGCCGTCGTGGCGCTGGGCGGGGCGGCCCGGCGTCAGGAGGGACGGTGCGTGCGGGTGCCGGAGGTGCCGCGTCCCGACGGCGCCCGGCGCCTCCCCGGGGGCCGACGCAGCTCGGCCGCCGCCGGGACTGCGTCGAGGCGCCTGCGGCGGGTCACCGGCCGCCCCTCTGCCGACGCGGCGGTGGGGAGGATCCTCGCCCACCGGGACGGGGCCCGGAGGACGCGGCTCCGGCGGACCGACGACCCGGGGGAGCGCCGTGCGGGTCGTCGCCCTCGTCGCCCGGCCCACTCCAGGTCGTCATGCCGCGCTCATCGGTGCTCCGCGCCACGTCGGACGCGCCGCCGCCCTCCCCGTAGCCGCTCCCGTCCGCCCGAACGCCGCCGGGCCCGAGCGCGCCGCCGTCGACCACGAAGCCGCCGTGCGCCGCCCCGGGCCGGCCCGCCCGGCACCGCCACGAACAGGGCCGTCACCTCGCCCGCGCGGGCGAGGAGTTCGGCGGGCGAGACCACAACTCCCGCAGCCCGCAGGCACCGCGGGAAGAAGGACGACAGCGGCACCGCACCGACCGGACCCACCCCCGAGTGGCGTGATCTCGATGACCGTACGGGCCGAACGCGGACACATCCCCGCTCGGCGCGACCGCCCCCCGCCGAGCGCCACGACCGCAGCCGTCAGCGTCCCCGACGAGCCCGATCCGCCCGCGGCGGCGACGCCCTCGCATGTCCCCCTCGCGTGGATTACCACTCTCCGGGCAGGTTTCCGCCCCGCCAACGGGCCCGGCCGAGGGCCCTGTACGCGGTTTTCACAAGGCCCGACTTTCGGTCAGGGGGCCGGGCCTGGAATAGTTCCCCCCTGATGTTCGACATCCCTAGACTCCCCGCGACGGGGGCAATTCGGGGGACAACTCAGTGGGGCATGGAGTGCCGGAACTCGTACTCGAATCTAATGGACGGACCTGGACGCTCGATCCGTCCCGGTCTTACGCGCTCGGGCGTGATCCGCAGGGGGAACTCGTCTTCGACGACGCCAGGGTCTCCTGGCGCCACGCCACGATCAGCTTCAACGGCCGCGGCTGGGTCCTGGAGGACCACGGCAGCACCAACGGCACGTTCGTGCACGGTCAGCGGACCCAGCACGTGGAGCTCGGCGCCGGCACGGTCGTGAACCTGGGCAACGCGACCGACGGACCGCGGCTGACCCTGTCCGCCGTCGGCACGCCGCAGGCACAGCCGCAGCAGCCGTACGCCGCGCAGGGCGCGAACGCCGGCTGGGCACCGCAGGCCCCCGCGCAGCAGCCGCAGCAGCAGGCCCCGCAGCAGCACCAGGGGCAGCAGCCCGGTTGGCACCAGCCGCAGCAGGCCGCACCTCAGCAGGCCGCGCCGCAGGCCCAGGCGCACTTCCCCCAGCAGCAGGGACCCGGCGGCGCGGCGGGGGCGCCACCGGTCCACGGGGACCGCAGCCCGACCACGTTCCACCAGTTCTCGCTCGGCCGCGTCATGCGCATCGGCCGTGCGCTGGAGAACGACCTGGTCGTCTCCGACCTCCAGGTCTCCCGCAACCACGCCGAGTTCCACGCGACGCCCGACGGCCGCATGGAGATCCGCGACCTCGGCTCCCACAACGGCACGTACGTCAACGGCCAGCCGATCGCCAAGGGCGGCACCCAGCTCCTCGGCCCGGCCGACATCGTCGGCGTCGGCCACTCGACGTTCCGTATCGTCGGGGACCGGCTCGAGGAGTTCGTCGACACCGGTGAGGTGTCCTTCTCCGCCCGCCACCTGACCGTCACGGTCGACGGCGGCAAGCAGATCCTCAAGGACGTCTCCTTCGGGGTCCCCGAGAAGTCGCTGATCGCGGTCATCGGCCCGTCCGGCTCCGGCAAGTCGACCCTGCTCAAGGCGCTCACCGGTTACCGGCCCGCCGACCAGGGCGAGGTCCTCTACGACAACCGGAACCTCTACAAGCAGTTCGCCGAGCTGCGCCAGCGCATCGGTCTGGTCCCGCAGGACGACATCCTGCACAAGGAGCTGACCGTCAAGAAGGCCCTGAAGTACGCGGCCAAGCTGCGCTTCCCGGCCGACACCACCGGCGCCGAGCGCGACGCGCGCATCGACGAGGTGCTGCGCGAGCTCAAGCTCGACATCCACAAGGACAAGAAGGTCACCTCCCTGTCCGGCGGACAGCGCAAGCGCGTGTCCGTCGCCCTGGAGCTGCTGACCAAGCCGTCGCTGATCTTCCTGGACGAGCCGACCTCCGGCCTCGACCCGGGCATGGACCGCGACGTGATGCAGCTCCTGCGCGGCCTCGCCGACGACGGCCGCACCGTCCTGGTCGTCACCCACTCGGTGGCCGAGCTGGCGATCTGCGACAAGCTGCTGGTGATGGCGCCCGGCGGCTCGGTCGCCTACTTCGGCCCGCCCGAGGAGGCGCTGAACTTCTTCGGCTACGAGACCTGGGCCGACGTCTTCTCCGCCTTCGAGAACTACCGCGACTACGACTGGGCCGGCCGCTGGAAGGGCTCGCAGCACTACCAGATGTACGCCGCGGACATAGACGCCGTCGCGCCGCAGGCCGTACAGGTCCCGCCGATGCAGGCGATGAAGCCGCCGAAGCCGCAGGGCTGGATGTCGCAGTTCGTCACCCTGGTGCGCCGCTACGTCTCGGTGATCGCCTCCGACAAGGGCTTCCTCGCCCTGATGGTGATCCTGCCGGCCGTCCTCGGCTCGGTCAGCCTGCTGATCAACCCGGACAAGGGCCTGCTGCCCAACATCCACCCGCAGACCGGCCGGGTCGTCCCCAACGGCACGGCCACCACCGTCCTGCTGATCCTCGCCGTCGGCGCCTGCTTCGCCGGCGCCGCGAACTCCGTCCGCGAGCTGATCAAGGAACGGGTCATCTACGAGCGGGAGCGCGCGACCGGCCTGTCGCGCTCCGCGTACCTGATGTCCAAGGTGTTCGTGCTCGGCGTGATCACCGTGTTCCAGGGCCTGCTGGTCGGCGTGATCGGCTTCGCGAGCCGGGAAGTCCCGCAGGAAGGCCTGATCCTCGGCAGTGCGACGCTCATCGAGCTCTCCCTGCCGATCATGGCGCTGGGCTTCACCTCGATGATGTTCGGCCTGATCATCTCCTCGCTGGTGAAGACCGCCGAGAAGACCATGCCGCTGCTGGTGATGTTCGCGATCATCCAGGTCGTCTTCACCGGCTGCCTCTTCGCCCTGAACGGCACGATCGGCGTCAACCAGTTCTCGTACCTGATGCCGTCCCGCTGGGCGGTCGCCGCGGCCGGCGCCACGCTGGACTTCAACAAGATCAGCCCGCCCGAGGAGGGCGCCGGGGCGGACCCGCTGTGGGAGCACTCCGTCGGCGCCTGGGGCCTGGACATGGCCGCGCTGATCGCGCTCGGCGTGGTCTGCGGCTTCTTCGTGGCCCGCTTCCTGCGCCGCCACGAACCCGAGGTCATGCGCAAGTAGCCCCCGCCCCGACGCCCGAAGGGCGGCACCCCCACAGGAGGGTGCCGCCCTTCGGCGTTCGGCTCGGCGCCGCGTTGAAGAGGTCCGCGCCGACCTCAGTACGCGCTGTTGACGTTGTCCATGGAGCCGTAGCGGTCGGCCGCGTAGTTGCAGGCCGCGGCGATGTTGGCGACCGGGTCGTAGATGTCCCAGGACGTGCCCGGCACGTGGTAGGCCTTGAACGTCGGCGGGATCACCTGGAGCAGGCCCTTCGACGGGATTCCGTTGATGGCGTTGATGTCCCAGAGGTTGATGGCCCGGGGGTTGCCGGAGGACTCCCGCATGATGTTGCGGTGGATGCCGCTGTAGCTGCCCGGGATGTCGTGCTTGGCCATGATGGCCCGGGCCTCGCGGATCCAGCCGTCGAGGTTGTTCGGGTAGGTCTTCGCGGAGACCTGCTTCACCGTGGTGCGCTCGGCGGCGCGGCTCGCGGACTCCTTCGCCGCACGCTCGGCGGCGGCCTTCTTCGCGGCGGCCTTCTTGGCGGCGGCGGCCTTCTGCTCGGCGGCGGCCTTCTCGGCGGCGGCCTTCTTCGCGGCCGCCTCCTGCTTCGCCTCGATGTAGGCGGCCTTCTGGCTGGCACCGGCGAGCTGGTCGGCGATGCCGGCGTGCACGTCCTTGATCTGCTGGTTGCTGCTGTACGCCACCTTGGCCGCGGGAGCGGCCTCGCTCGTGGTCGTCGTCTGACCGCTGGCCGGGAACGCGGCGAGGGTGACGGCGGTGACACCGGCCAGGCCGACGCCGGCGAACGCGACCTTGTGGGTGCGGTTCAGCTTCTGGGCGCGGTCGAGGGAACGGCGATAACCACGGGTGAGGATGTTCTTGGGCATGGCGGGACAGACCTCTTCGGATAGCGCGGAGGTCGCTCTCGTCCGATGGGGACAGGGGTGCTTCCGGCACAAACGCCGCGGGGGAGACCCACGGCGCTGAGCGACGAGAGCAATTCTTAGCGGCCGCAAAATCCGGAGGCAAAGGTGTGACGTACGACCCGAGGTAGTGGATCAGGGTCCGGCAAAGCGGGGCAGACAGGACCGTCTGCCCCGCTCAAAACGGACGAGTCGTTCTCCTACTCCTCTTCGTACGTGACGTGCACCCTATGCGCGGGCTCACACCCCGGACCCGTCCGTCTCACTGTCGGTTGCTCGAGCAATGCGCGGCGTGAGGGGGGTGGGGAACGGCTCCCGAGGCAGGAGGAGATGGACGTCTCCGAACTCGTGCCACAGGTAGCGCTCGCGCACCGCCTCCTCGTACCCGCGGTCGATCGCCGCACGCCCCGCCACCGCCTCCAGCAGCAGCAGATGCGAGGCCCGCGGCTCGTGCAGCCCCGTCAGCAGCCCGTCCACCACCCGCACCCCGCGCTCCGGGGTGACGACCAGATCGGTCCACCCCTCCCGCGCCCGTACGACCCCGTCGGCGCCGGCCGCCGACTCCACCGCCCGCACCGCCGTCGTCCCCACCGCCACGACCCGTCGGCCCGCCGCCCGCGCCGCGTTGACCAGCTCCGCCGACGACTGCGGCACCCGGAACCGCTCCGGATACGGAGGCTCGTGCGCCTCCGCCGAGGCCACCCCCGTGTGCAGCGTCACCGGCGCGAACCGCACACCCCGGCTGACCAGCTCCGTCACCAGCCGCGCCGTGAAGGGACGCGCCGCACTCGGCATCTCCGCGCTGCCCGCCCCGTCGCCCGCCGGCAGCGCGAAGACGGTCTGGTAGGCGGACAGCGGCTGGTCCCGCTCCGTGTAGGAGTAGCGGATGGGCCGCCCGTGCTCCCGCAGCACCGCGGGCACCTCCGCCCCGGACACCCGCGCCCACCACAGCCGCTCCCCGCGGGCGCTCAGCGGCTCCTCCAGCACCAGCAGACCGCCACCCGACAGCCGCACCTCCGTCCCGGCCGGCCGTTCGCCCTCCCGGGACCGCCGGTCACTCCCTACTCGCGCACGCGCGCGCGTGGTGCCCCGCCCGTCCGGCTCCCGCAGCTCCACCGCCCACCGGCCGTCGTCACCGCGCGTGGAGAAGTGCACCACCACGCGCGCGTGCCCGACCTGCCCGTCCACCGCCGCCGCCAGCGTGGCCGACGTGTTGACGATCAGCACGTCCCCGGCCCGCAGCAGCCGCGGCAGCTCCGTGAAACGGTGGTGCGACACGTCCGTCCCGCGCGACACGAGCAGCCGTACGTCGTCCCGGTCCAGCCCGGGACCCCGCTGCTCGACGGGCACCCGCGCCGACAGCTCCCCGGGCACGAGCAGCGCCGCCGTCACCGCCGCCCCTCCAGCAGCGCCGGCGCCGTGCGGCGTCCGCTCGCCGGCCGCTCGTCCAGCAGCCGCAGCAGGGCCGGCACGACGGCGGCCGGATCGGGCCGCGGCCCGTCGTCGTCCGGTACGGCCGCCGCGTACAGGTCCGTCGCCATGTCCCCCGGATCGACCGCCCACACCCGCAGCCCCGGCTCCTCCACGGCCAGCACCGCCGCGAGGTGGTCCAGCGCCGCCTTGGACGCCCCGTAACCGCCCCACGTCTCGTAGGCCTCGACGGCGGCGTCCGAGCTGACCGTGATCACCGCGCCCGCGGGAGCCGACCGCAGCAGCGGCAGCGCCTCCCGCACCAGGCCCAGCGCCGCCACCACGTTCACCTCCAGCGCCCGGCGCAGCCCCTCCGCCGACAGCGCCTCCAGCCGCACCAGCGGCTCCGCGCCCAGCGCGCTCGCGTTGCTGACCAGCAGATCCACCCCGCCCAGCCGCCGCGCCGCCGCCACCAGCTCGGCCCGGTGCCGGGCGTCCGTCACGTCCCCGGGCAGCGCCGCCACCCGCGTGCCGTACGACTCCAGCGCCGCCGCCGTCCCGGCGAGCACCTCCGGCGTCCTGGCGTCGACCACCAGGTCCCATCCCCGCCCCGCCAGCGCCTCGGCCAGCGCCCGGCCCAACCCCTTCGAAGCCCCTGTGATGACCGCAACCGGCATGACCAGCCTCCTCGTCGTCGACGCCTCCTGATCGGCGTGAACTCAACGTAGGAACCGCCCCGAGCCCACCGCCTCGGCCACGGGCCGCATCCGCCGGGGCCGTTCGCCCTAGGCCCGCCGGAGGGGACCGGACCGGGACCGCGGACCTGCGTCCCCCGCCCTCGGTCCCGCGCACCGGGGAGGCAGCCCCGGGCGGGGAGCCCCGGCAGGGCGCCCCGGCCACCGGGCGTCCCGGCCACCGGGCGCCCGGGGGAGGCCGCTGCCGGTCCGCCGTCCCCGGAAGCGTCCACCGCGGGGACGGCGCGAGCCGGACCTACGCCCGCCGCCCTAGGTCCGGGGCACCAGACCGCGGCCGCCACAGGTCCGATCCCGCCGTCGGAGCCCGCCGGTACCGTGAGGACATGAGTCACGGCCCCCGGACCGGCCTCGCCGCGGTGAGTTCCGCGCTGCTGGCCATGAGCAGGCACCTGGAGGTGCGCGACGTCCTCAAGACGATCGTCGCCTCGGCCCGCGAGCTGCTCGACGCCGAGTACGCGGCCCTCGGCGTCCCCGACGACCACGGCGGCTTCGCCCAGTTCGTGGTCGACGGCGTCAGCGACGAGCAGTGGAAGGCCATCGGCCCGCTGCCGCGCCAGCACGGCATCCTCGCCGCGATGCTCCACCGGTCCGGGCCCGAGCGCCTCGCCGACGTCCGCAAGGACCCCCGCTTCGAGGGCTGGCCCTCGGCCCACCCGGACCTCGCCGACTTCCTGGGGCTGCCGATCCGCGACGGCGACGAGGTCATCGGGGCCCTCTTCCTCGCCAACAAGAACTGCGCGACCAAGCCCGAGGGCGGCTGCGGCTTCACGGAGGACGACGAGGAACTGCTCGGCATCCTCGCCCAGCACGCCGCGATCGCCCTCACCAACGCCCGCCTGTACGAACGCAGCCGTGAACTGACCATCGCCGAGGAACGCTCCCGCCTCGCCCACGAACTGCACGACGCGGTCAGCCAGAAGCTGTTCTCCCTGCGCCTGACCGCCCAGGCCGCCGCCGCCCTGGTCGACCGCGACCCGGCCCGCGCCAAGGGAGAACTCCAGCAGGTCGCCGCGCTCGCCGCCGAGGCCGCCGACGAACTGCGCGCCGCCGTCGTGGAGCTGCGCCCCGCCGCCCTGGACGAGGACGGCCTCGTCGCCACCCTCCGCGACCAGATCCGGGTCCTCGACCGTGCCCACACCGCGCGCGTGACCTTCACCGGGCACGGTGTGAAGGCCCTGCCCGCCGCTCAGGAGGAGGCCGTCCTGCGCGTCGCCCAGGAGGCGCTGCACAACGCGCTGCGCCACTCCGGGGCGGCCCGTGTCGACGTGACGCTGGACCGGCGCGGCACCGGCGCCGTCCTGCGCGTCACCGACGACGGCACCGGCTTCGACCCCCACGCGGTGCGCCGCGCCGGCCGGCACCTGGGCCTCGTCTCCATGCGGGACCGGGCGAACGGCGCCGGCGGCGCGCTGACCGTGGAATCCGCGCCCGGCAAGGGCACCACGATCGAGATGGAGGTTCCCGGTGGCTGATGCGATCAAGGTCCTGCTCGTCGACGACCACCAGGTGGTCCGCCGGGGACTGCGTACGTTCCTGGAGGTGCAGGACGACATAGAGGTGGTCGGCGAGGCCGCCGACGGCGCCGAGGGAGTCGACCGCGCCGAGGAGCTGAAGCCCGACGTGATCCTCATGGACGTCAAGATGCCGGGCATGGACGGGGTCGCCGCGCTGCGCCGGCTCCGCGAACTGGAGAACCGCGCGCGCGTGCTGATCGTCACCAGCTTCACCGAGCAGCGCACGGTCGTCCCGGCCCTGCGGGCGGGCGCCGCGGGCTACGTCTACAAGGACGTCGACCCGGACGCGCTGGCGGGCGCCATCCGCTCCGTCCACGCCGGGCACATCCTGCTCCAGCCCGAGATCGCGGGCGCGCTGCTGTCCCAGGAGGAGAGCGGCGCCGGCCAGGGGCGCGCGGGATCCCTCACGGAGCGGGAGCGCGAGGTGCTCGGCCTCATCGCGGACGGGCGCTCCAACCGGGAGATCGCCCGGGCGCTGGTCCTGTCCGAGAAGACCGTGAAGACCCACGTCTCGAACATCCTGATGAAACTCGACCTGGCGGACCGTACCCAGGCCGCCCTGTGGGCCGTACGCCACGGTGTGACCGGCTGAGGATGGTTCCCCTCCGGTCGGAGATTCATACCGTCGTGGGAATGTCACCCGGATGGCGCATCCTTCGCCGTGCCCGCCCGTTCTTCAGTGCGTGCCGCGGCGAGTGCCGCGGTGATCCACAGGAGGGGTCGAGCAAGTGAAGAACCTGAAGAAGGCAGCGGCCGTGACGATGGTGGCCGGCGGGCTGATCGCCGCCGGCGCGGGCATGGCCTCCGCCACCGACGGCTCCCACGCCCACGGGAACACCGTCGGCTCCCCGGGCATCGCGTCCGGCAACCTCGTCCAGGCGCCGGTCCACGTCCCGGTCAACGCCGTCGGCAACAGCGTCAACGTCGTGGGTCTCCTCAACCCGGCCTTCGGCAACCTGGCCCTCAACAACTGACCCAGCCGCCCCCGCCCCCGACACCGGGGGCGGGACCGCCACGCAACAACGCCCACCCGTGCCAGGTGCCTGCGGGCAGTCGTGTCACGTAGCTGCGTCCACCCACCGTGCCACGTGCCTGCTGGCGATCGTGCCGCATAGCTGCCTCACCGTGCCGCACAGCTGCGGGCAGTCGTGCCGCTGGGGCGGCACGGGTGGGCGCAGCGGCACCCCGCAACGCCGGGCACGCGACAGCCTCGCGCCCACGTCACGCCGGGCAACCACTCCAACGCGGGCCGCCCCCACCGGCCCGCACCCACGCCGGGCAACCGGGAAACCCCGGACCACGCTCCCCACCTCACCCCCAACGGCACCTCACCGCTCCCGCTCCTCCACAACGGAGTTGTACGCCGCGACCTGCGCCCGCCGAGCCGTCCGCTCCACCGGCCGCAGCGCCGCCCCCCGAGCCGCCATCTCCGACGCGCTCACCGCACCCCCGTGCCCGTTCTCGTACGCCAGCGCCACCAACGCACCCACCCGCTGGGCCAACTCCAGCACCCGCACCGCCCGCGGCGGATACCCCGGCGCCAACACCTCACGCCCCCGCTCCGCCCGCGCCCGGTACGCCGCGACCGCCGCCTCCGCCACCGGCCCCGACCCGGCCACGTCCAGCCGCGTCAGCACCTCCGTCGCGTCCCGCAGCGCCTCCGCCAGCTCGCGTTCCGCCTCCCCGAGCGACGGCACGTCCGCGGGCGGAGCCTCCCGCACCGGCAGACAGTGCCAGACCACCTCGACATGCACATCGCCCGAGGGCCCCGCCTCGTACACCTCCGGCACCAGCCCCAGCGCGGCCCCGTGGCAGACCACCGCCTCCTCGGCCTCCAGCGCCCGCGCGTTGAACTCCGGCGGCCCGCTCAGCCCCAGCGGATGCCCCGGCGCGGGAAGCGCCACCCGCAGCCCCCTCGCCCCGAGCGCCCGCAGCCGGCCGAGCGCCAGCGTGAGACCGACGGGCCCCGATTCACCCGGCAGTCCCTCCACCCGGTGCACCGCGTCCTCGCCGACGATCGCGTCCGCGGCGTCATCAGGAGAGACCATTCCGGCAATAAGGGCATTTCCCCAGGCGGCCAGGCGCCCCGAGCGTGGTTCCGAGAGCATGCCCCCACCCTAAGGACCGGACCGATGGAACGACGATGCCGACCGGTGGCGTAGATTTCCTGGAGGGCCTGCGCCCACCGGCGCGGCGGCCCGAGCCACAGGCCTAGACAGCCGAGACCGGTCACACTGCAAGGGGAGACACTGCGCTCATGAGCGATGTTCTGGAGCTTCAGGACGTATCCGTGGTCCGCGAGGGCCGGGCTCTGGTGGACCAGGTCTCCTGGTCGGTCAAGGAGGGCGAGCGCTGGGTCATCCTCGGCCCCAACGGAGCCGGCAAGACCACCCTCCTCAACGTCGCGTCCAGCTACCTCTACCCGAGCACCGGCACCGCGACGATCCTGGGCGAGACGCTCGGCAGGCCCGGCACCGACGTCTTCGAGCTGCGCCCGCGCATCGGCATGGCCGGCATCGCCATGGCCGACAAGCTGCCCAAGCGCCAGACCGTCCTGCAGACCGTGCTCACCGCCGCCTACGGCATGACCGCCGGCTGGCAGGAGGAGTACGAGGACATCGACGAGCAGCGCGCCCGCGCCTTCCTCGACCGCCTCGGCATGACCGAGTTCCTGGACCGCAGGTTCGGCTCCCTCTCCGAGGGCGAGCGCAAGCGCACCCTGATCGCCCGCGCCCTGATGGCCGACCCCGAACTGCTGCTCCTCGACGAGCCGGCCGCCGGCCTCGACCTCGGCGGTCGCGAGGACCTCGTACGCCGCCTCGGCCGCCTCGCCCGCGACCCCATCGCCCCCTCGATGATCATGGTCACGCACCACGTCGAGGAGATCGCCCCGGGCTTCACCCACGTCCTGATGATCCGTCAGGGCAAGGTCCTGGCCGCGGGCCCGCTGGAGCTGGAGCTCACCTCCCGCAACCTGTCCCACTGCTTCGGACTCCCGCTCGTCGTCGAGCAGGTCGGCGACCGCTGGACCGCCCAGGGGCTCCCCCTGTCCTGAGCCGCCCCCCGTGCGCCCTGTCCCCGGCACGGGTCACGGACCTACCATGACCGCGTGAACGACATAGACGCATGGGTGTGGTGGCTCGTCGCCGCGGCAGCGCTCGGAATCCCGCTCGTCGTGACCGCGATGCCGGAGTTCGGGATGCTCGCCGTCGGCGGGGTCGCCGCCGCCGCGGCCTCCGGCCTCGGGGCCGGCCTCGTCGTCCAGGTCCTCGTCTTCGTCCTCGTCTCCGTCGCCCTCATCGCCGTCGTGCGGCCCGTCGCCGCCCGGCACCGCTCCCAACGACCCCAACTCGCCACCGGCGTCGACGCCCTGAAGGGCAGACAGGCCGTGGTGCTGGAGCGGGTCGACGGCAACGGCGGCCGGATCAAGCTGGCAGGCGAGGTCTGGTCGGCACGCGCGCTCGACACCGGCCGTGCCTACGAGGTGGGCCAGGAAGTGGACGTGGTCGACATCGAGGGGGCCACGGCGGTCGTCATGTGACGGCCCGACGCAAGTGGCCCGAACGTGCCCCGGGGCATGCGACGGTCTGTCAGACTCGACGAGCAAGATCTTCAACAGCCGTAGGATCAGCAGTCATCAGGGTCAACAGGGCCGACAGATCCTTGGACATCCGCCGAAGCGCCCAGGCGGAGAAGGGTACGCGGAGCCACGATGCAACCGGTCATCATCGTTCTGATCATCCTGGTGGTGTTGGTCTTCATCGCCCTGATCAAGACCATCCAGGTCATCCCCCAGGCCAGCGCCGCCATCGTCGAGCGCTTCGGCCGCTACACGCGGACGCTGAACGCGGGACTCAACATCGTGGTCCCCTTCATCGACACCATCCGCAACCGCATCGACCTGCGCGAACAGGTCGTCCCCTTCCCGCCGCAGCCGGTGATCACCCAGGACAACCTGGTCGTCAACATCGACACCGTCATCTACTACCAGGTGACCGACGCCCGCGCCGCGACGTACGAAGTGGCCAGCTACATCCAGGCGATCGAGCAGCTCACCGTCACCACCCTGCGCAACATCATCGGCGGCATGGACCTGGAGCGGACCCTGACCTCCCGCGAGGAGATCAACGCGGCCCTGCGCGGCGTCCTCGACGAGGCCACCGGCAAGTGGGGCATCCGCGTCAACCGCGTCGAGCTGAAGGCCATCGAGCCGCCCACCTCCATCCAGGACTCGATGGAGAAGCAGATGCGCGCCGACCGCGACAAGCGCGCCGCGATCCTCCAGGCCGAGGGTGTCCGGCAGTCCGAGATCCTGCGTGCCGAGGGCGAGAAGCAGTCCCAGATCCTGCGCGCCGAGGGTGAGGCCAAGGCCGCCGCCCTGCGCGCCGAGGGCGAGGCCCAGGCCGTCCGTACGGTCTTCGAGGCGATCCACGCCGGCGACCCGGACCAGAAGCTGCTCTCCTACCAGTACCTCCAGATGCTCCCGAAGATCGCCGAAGGCGACGCCAACAAGCTCTGGATCGTGCCCAGCGAGATCGGTGACGCCCTCAAGGGCCTGTCCGGCGCCATGGGCAACTTCGGTCCGATGGGCGGTGGTTCGGGCGGCGGCGGCAACACCGGCTCGGTCCCGTCCCAGGAACGGCGCGAGAAGCCGAGCATCGACTGACGGATCCCGGGAACGACGTTCCCCGCACCCACCACAGGGGTGCGGGGAACTGTGCGAGCGGCCGCGTACGGCCGTGAGCCGAGAGCGATCGAACTCGGCGGACGCGCTACGCGGCGTTCAGCGCCAACCAGTCCGGCAGCGCATCGAGGTCCTCCCGCGCCAGCGCCAGCAGCATCGCGTCGGCCGGCGTCGGCTCGAACGGCTCACGCAGTAACGGCATCCCCGCCTGCTCCGGCGTCCGGTTCGCCTTGCGGTGGTTGTCCTCCGCGCAGGACGCCACCGTGTTCAGCCACGTGTCCTGCCCGCCGTGGGACCTAGGCACCACGTGGTCCACGGTCGTCGCCCGCCCGCCGCAGTACGCGCACCGGTGCCGGTCCCGGACCAGCACACCCCGCCTCGACCACGGCGCACGTCTTCGGAAGGGCACCCGTACGTACTGGCACAGCCTGATCACCCGGGGCGCCGGTATGTCGAGCGCGGCTCCGCGCATCCGCAGTTCGGGGTGGGCCTGCTCGACGACGGCCTTGTCCTGGAGCACCAGAACGACGGCTCGATTCAGCGTCACCGTCGACAGCGGCTCGAAGCTCGCGTTCAGTACCAGCGTGTCCCGCATACCAGCCCACCTCCCGTGTGCACCGGCCCACCCCTCGGCGGGCTGGGATCAACTCTGGCCGGGCACGCCGGGATGGACAACGCAATATCCGCCGCTCATCACGGGGGCCGCCCCGCATCCCTCCAGGCCCCCTGGCAACAAAAATGCCCGCCTCTGATCACTTCCAAGACCAGAGGCGGGCAAACGTTCCATGAACCCTCGGTTGCTCAGCCGCCGGCGGGTACCTCGTACTCACCGATGAGCTGGGCGCGGGCGATCGTGTGGAACCGCAGGTTGAAACCCACGACGGCGGGAGTGGCGCCGGCGTCCGGGCCGAGCTTCTCCTGATCCACGGCGTACACCGTGAACACGTAGCGGTGCGGGCCGTCCCCGGGCGGCGGAGCGGCCCCGCCGAACTCCTTGCCGCCGTAGTCGTTGCGCGCCTGCACCGCACCCGCGGGCAGCCCCTCGAACGCGCCGCTGCCCGCGCCCGCGGGCAGCTCGGTCACCGACGCCGGGATGTCGAACACCACCCAGTGCCAGAAGCCGCTGCCCGTCGGGGCGTCCGGGTCGTAGCAGGTCACGGCGAAGCTCTTGGTCTCGGCGGGGAAGCCCTCCCACCGCAGGTGCGGAGAGGTGTTGCCGGCCGCGTGGACCTGAGCGTCCTTGAGCGTGGCACCCTCCTGGACGTCGTCACTGGTGACAGTGAACGACGGCACGGGCGGATGGAAGTCATGGGGGAGCGGACGCCGCTTGAGCTCGGTCACCTCGGTACCTCCTGATCGTTCGGTGCAGAGATGACCGAGCCTAGATCCACTAGAACCAGTTCCGCTTGCTGCCGACCTCGGAGAGCCACTGGTTGAGGTACGCGGCCCAGTCGGTGGCGTGGTAGTCGTTCAGCCCCACCTTGAACGAACGGAAGGTGTCGCTGCCCTCGCTGAACAGGCCCGGCTTCTTGTCCATCTCCAGCACGACGTCCATCGCCTGCTCGTCGGCGACGAAGCTCAGCTCGACCTGGTTCAGCCCCCGGTACTGCTGCGGCGGGAAGAACTCGATCTCCTGGTAGAACGGCAGCTTCTGCCGCGTGCCCCGGATGTGGCCGCGCTCCATGTCCGCGTTCTTGAAACGGAAGCCGAGCTGGATGAACGCGTCCAGGATCGCCTTCTGCGCCGGCAGCGGGTGCACGTTGATCGGGTCGAGGTCACCGGAGTCCACGGCGCGAGCGATCTCCAGCTCGGTCGTGACCCCGATGTTCATCCCGCGCAGCGCCTGGCCGTCGATCATCGTGACCGGCGTCTCCCAGGGGATCTCCAGCCCGAACGGCACCGTGTGCACGGCGCCCGCCTTCAGCTCGAAGGCACCGCCGAGCCGCACCTTGATGAACTCGATGTCCTGCTTGTACTCCTGGTCGCCGCTCTCGACCTCGACCTTGGCCTGGAGCCCGACCGACAACCCCTCGATCTGCTGGTCCACGGATCCGCCCTGGATCCGCACCTCACCCTGGACGACACCCCCCGGAACGACGTTGACCTCGCTCAGCACGGTCTCGACCGAAGCTCCGCCGGCCCCCAGGCTCGCGAGCAGCTTCTTGAACGCCATGTCTCTCCCTCTCCAGGCTCTCCGAAATGACCCTTGATCCCTACAAACGCGATCCGGCCGTTACCGGTTCCGCGCCTCACCCTGGCAAGGCGCCGGCCGGCTGACCACCCCCGCGTCCGACCCGCCTGCGTTACGCTCGGACGGCATGATCGCGACCCCCGACCGTACGCCGCTGCCCAGGGAATTCTTCGACCGCCCCATCCTCGAGGTGGCCCCGGACCTGCTGGGCCGCATCCTCCTGCGGAACACCCCGGACGGTCCGATCGCCCTGCGCCTGACCGAGGTCGAGGCCTACGACGGTGAGAACGACCCGGGCTCCCACGCCTACCGGGGCCGCACGCCCCGCAACGACGTGATGTTCGGTCCCCCCGGACACGTGTACGTCTACTTCACCTACGGCATGTGGTTCTGCATGAACCTGGTCTGCGGTCCCGAGGGCAGGGCGAGCGCCGTTCTCCTGCGCGCCGGCGAGATCGTCGAGGGCGCCGAGCTGGCCCGCACCCGTCGGCTCTCGGCCCGCAACGACAAGGAACTCGCCAAGGGCCCCGCCCGTCTCGCCACGGCCCTCGGTGTGGACCGCGCCCTGAACGGAACGGACGCCTGCGGCGGCGACGGCACCCCGCTGCGCATCCTGAGCGGCACCTCCGTACCCCGCGGCCAGGTGCGCAACGGCCCGCGCACCGGCGTGGCCGGCGAGGGCGGCGTCCACCCCTGGCGCTACTGGGTCGCGGACGACCCGACGGTGAGCCCGTACCGGGCCCATGTGCCGAGGCGCCGCCGAAGTTGACTCCGCCCGTGCGAGGCGCGTAACGTAGCCCGAGCCGCTGAACCGGGTACGGCGAACGCCAGCAGCCGGAGCGGCCAACCCACTACACAACGATTCCCCTCGCGGGGCGAATTCTGGTGTGCTTGCATGCCCGAATTTCGACTCACCGGACTCGATTATGAGTCGGCAGGGAAATCGGCTAACGTAGTGAATGTCGAAAGGGCCGACGGGCGAAAGCTCAAAAGCCTCGGCGACTCCCGCCGACCGGGAATCGGGTCAGAAAAGATCTGATAGAGTCGGAAACGCAAGACCGAAGGGAAGTGCCCGGAGAAAAGCCCGAGAGGGTGAGTACAAAGGAAGCGTCCGTTCCTTGAGAACTCAACAGCGTGCCAAAAGTCAACGCCAGATATGTTGATACCCCGTCTC